>NZ_JAKSYM010000363.1 GCF_022829545.1 Methylobacterium sp. J-030
CTGCCGTCTCAAGCGATTCCAAGCTAGAAAGGCAAGTTGCCGACGCCCAGGCTTACGGCAAAGTTCCCTTTGCCGCACCGGAGGGGGTACGGGGTGATCCCATCCACCCCCTCATCCTGAGGTGCGGCGAAGCCGCCTCGAAGGAGGCCTCCAGGGATCGCGCGGCTGGCTGGAGGGCTCCTTCGAGGCCTCCGCTGCGCTCCGGCACCTCAGGATGAGGTGGTGGATGGGAGGATCCGTATCCGGGGTCGCCGACACCGCGCTGTTCGGTCACGCAAACCCTTGCCACCCACAGGAATTCCAAACGTTGTCCACAGGCCGCGGCAATCCCAGATGATGTCTCCGATGCCGAGCCCGACCGACGCGCAAGCCGACCTGATCGCCTATCTCGACTTCCACGTGGAGGCTGGTGCCGACGCGGCGCTCGACGAGCACCCGCACGACCGCTTCGGCGAGGCCGACACGCCGGCCCCCACCCTGCGCACGGCGCGCCGCGCGGCACCCCGAGCGGTCGAGCAGCCGGCCAGCCCGGTCGCCAACACGCTCGTGCCGCCCCCCGGCTCGGCCCCGCCCGCCGCCGCGCCGCGGACCTTCGGCCGCGCCGCCAGCGCCCAGCCCGACGAGGCGGCCAGCGATGCCCGCGCCCGGGCTCGGCAGGCGAAAAGCCTCGACGAGCTGGAGCGGATCCTCGCGGATTTCGACGCCTGCCCGCTGCGCTTCACGGCGAAAAACCTCGTCTTCGCCGACGGCAATCCGGAGGCGCGGGTGATGTTTCTCGGCGAGGCGCCCGGCGCCGACGAGGACCGGATCGGCAAGCCGTTCATGGGCCGCTCGGGCCAGCTTCTCGACAAGATGATGAAGGCGATCGGGCTCGACCGGACGAGCGCCTATATCGGCAACATCGTGCCCTGGCGACCGCCGGGCAACCGCAACCCGACCCCCCAGGAGGTGGCGGTGTGCCGGCCCTTCGTGGAGCGGCAGATCGAGCTGGTCGATCCCGACCTCATCGTCTGCCTCGGCGCCCCCGCGACCCAGACGCTGACCGGTTCCAAGGACGGCATCCTGCGGACCCGCGGCCGGCTGTTCCCCTACAAGCTGCCGAATCGCGAGGTGAAGCTGCTCGCCACGCTCCACCCGGCCTTCCTGCTGCGCCAGCCCGCGCAGAAGCGCCTGGCATGGCGGGACTTCCGGTCCCTGCGCGCCCTCCTCGACGGGAAAGCTTGACCGCGGAAGCGGAACCGGCTCTCCCCTCCCGCCATTAGAGCTTCGTTCCCGCCGGCGGTTCGCCGCCGTCCGGACAAGACGACGCATACCTCCACGCGTCCCGCCCGCGGCGGCCGGCGCAGCATCGATGGCGGGACCCACCATGCGCTGGGACGATCTACGCAGCTCCGACAACGTCGAGGATCGCCGGGGCGAGGGCGGCGGCGGCGGCGGCATGGGCTTCCCCGGCGGCGGCGCCGGTGGCCTCGGGATCGGCACGATCGTGGTGCTGCTGATCATCAGCTACTTCACGGGCATCAACCCGGCGATCCTGATCGGCGGCGCCCAGCAGATCGGCGGCGGACGCAGCCAGCAGGAGCAGCCCGCCGACCCGCAGACGCAAGCCAAGCGGCGGCAGGCGCCCACCGACGAGAGCGGCCGGTTCGCGTCGAAGATCCTGGGCAACACCGAGGACGTGTGGAGCCAGATCCTGCCGCAGCAGACCGGCAAGCAATACACCCCGACGACCCTGGTGCTCTACACCGGCGGCACCCGTTCGGGCTGCGGCTCGGCCCAGGCCGCGATGGGCCCGTTCTACTGCCCGCTCGACAAGAAGGTCTATCTGGATACGAGCTTCTTCAAGGAGATGGCCTCGAAGTTCGGCGTGAAGGGTGACTTCGCCTACGCCTATGTGATCGCCCACGAGGTCGGCCACCACGTCCAGGACGTGCTCGGCATCCTTGGCAAGGTCCAGGCGCGCCAGCAGCAGGCGTCGAGCAAGACCGAGGCGAACGCCCTGTCGGTGCGGATCGAGCTGATGGCCGATTGCCTCGCGGGCGTCTGGGCCAAGAACTCCAACGACAAGTACGCCGAGCTCGACCAGGGCGACATCGACGAGGCCCTGAACGCCGCCGCCCAGATCGGCGACGACGCCCTGCAGCGGCGCTCGCAGGGCTACGTGGTGCCGGATTCCTTCACCCACGGCTCCTCGGCCCAGCGCCAGCGCTGGTTCTCAGCCGGCTACAAGAGCGGCCAGACCAAGGCGTGCGACACGTTCCGGACGGCGGGGAACTGAGTCTCGGGGACGGGTTCAGGGGCCCGACCACCGGAGCTGCCTCGTCCGCAGGGCGTTGGTCTGAGGTATCCCGATCGCGACCTTCGGCATCGGGATTGACGGGACTGGAAGACTCCCGTCTGGTCCGACCATCGAAGCTCTGGAGATCGCGATGGCATCCCTCGCGGTGACGGCGAAAGGTCAGGTCGCGCTCAGGCGGGATCTGCTGGAGCATCTCGGCGTCAAACCCGGAGAGCGGATCGACGTCGAGAAATTGCCCGGTGGCGAGTTGCGGGTGCGGGCGGCCCGGCCGGTCGGCACCATCGACGATTCCCTCCACGCCCTCGACGGAAAGGTGACGCTGGATAAGCCGCTGACGATCGAGGCCATGAGCGCCATTACCGAAGCGGGCTGGGCCGGCGCGTGAACATCGCCGCCGATACCAATGTCCTAGTGCGCGCGATCTTGGCGGACGACCCCATGCAGGCGCGCGTGGCGCGAAGGCTGCTTCAGGACGCAACCCTGATTGCGGTGCCGCTGCGATGCCTGTGCGCGTTGGTCTGGATCCTCCGGCGCGGGGCCAAGCTCGCGACAGCCGACGTGGCAACCGCGATCCGCGCGCTGCTCAATGCCGGACACGTCTCCCTGAACCGGCCCGCCGTAGAGGCCGGGCTCAGGCTGCTCGATGCCGGAGGCGATTTCGCCGACGGCGTCACCGCCCATGAGGGCCGCTGGCTCGGCGGCGAGACGTTCGTTTCCTTCGACCGGAAGGCTGTCGCGCTGCTGTCCCAGCACGGGGAAGCCACGCGGCTCCTATCCTGAGCGCGGATCCGGCTGGGGCCTGTCCGACACGGGGCCTGTCCGGCCACGCCAGTCCCTGCGAGCTGGCTCGCGTCCATTCATGAGGCCGGCCCCGTCACCCCCGGCTCAACCGCCGCGCGTTGGCCTGGACCTTCCGCCGGTAGCTGCGGATTACCTTGCCGTTCGAGGCGCCTGCGGCGAGCATCAGGGCCGTCTCCCCGGCGGCCATGATCTTCTCGGTCACCATCAGCTGCGCCTCGACTTGGGCGGCCGGGCCGCCGAGGGCGAACATCGCCATGCGCTGCACGATCACCCCCTGGGCCTCGAGGCCCAGCATGGCCATGTCGAGACCCGTCTTCCACCAACCGAACAGCATCGCGTTCCTCATATTGCCGGGGGCAACGGCCGAGCCTGCACTTTAGGTCCCGGGATGCGCCCAGGCCTGCGCCGAACGCAAGCGTTATCCCGCACTGCGGCATCCTGCCTTTGCACCGCCGCGGCCAATGCCGTAAGCGCCCGGGAAACCTCCGGACAGCGCCCGCCCATGATACGCCTGGACAAGATCACCAAGCAGAACGGGCGGCAGCTCGTCTTCATCGAGGCCTCGGCGGCGCTCCAACGGGGCGAGAAGGTCGGGCTGGTCGGCCCGAACGGGGCCGGCAAGACCACCCTGTTCCGGATGATCATCGGCCAGGAGCAGCCCGACGAGGGCCAGGTCTCGGCCGACCGGGGCATCACGATCGGGTATTTCAGCCAGGATGTCGGCGAGATGTCCGGCCGCAGCGTCGTCACCGAGGTGATGGACGGCGCCGGCCCGGTGAGCACGGTCGCGGCCGAACTGGCCGATCTCGGCGCGGCCTTGGCCGACCCGGACCGCGCCGACGAGATGGACGCCCTGGTCGAACGCTACGGCGAGGTCCAGGCCCGGTTCGAGGAGCTCGACGGCTACGCCCTCGAAGGCCGGGCCCGCGAGGTGCTCGACGGCCTGAGCTTCAGCCAGGAGATGATGGAGGGCGATGTCGGTGCCCTCTCGGGCGGCTGGAAGATGCGCGTCGCGCTGGCCCGTATCCTCCTGATGCGCCCGGACGTGATGCTGCTCGACGAGCCGTCCAACCACCTGGATCTGGAGAGCCTGATCTGGCTCGAATCCTTCCTCAAGGCCTATGACGGCGCCCTGCTGATGACCTCGCACGACCGCGAGTTCATGAACCGCATCGTCACCAAGGTGATCGAGATCGACGGCGGCGCGCTCACCACCTACTCGGGCGACTACGCCTTCTACGAGAGCCAGCGGAAGCTCAACGAGGCGCAGCAGCAGGCGCAGTTCGAGCGCCAGCAGGCGATGCTGGCGAAGGAGATCGCCTTCATCGAGCGCTTCAAGGCCCGGGCCTCCCACGCCGCCCAGGTGCAGAGCCGGGTGAAGAAGCTCGACAAGATCGAGCGCGTGGAGCCGCCCCGGCGGCGGCAATCGGTGGCCTTCGAGTTCCAGCCGGCGCCGCGCTCGGGCGACGACGTCGTGATGCTCAAACGGGTGCACAAGCGCTACGGCAGCCGCACGATCTACGAGGGCCTCGACTTCTCGGTGCGGCGCCGGGAGCGCTGGTGCGTGATGGGCATCAACGGCGCCGGCAAGTCGACGCTCCTGAAGCTCGTGACCGGCACCACCGAACCCGACGACGGCTCGGTCACGGTCGGCGGCAGCGTCAAGCTCGGCTACTTCGCCCAGCACGCCATGGACCTGCTCGACGGCGACCGCACCGTGTTCGAGACCCTGGAGGACGCGTTTCCGCAGGCCGGGCAGGGCTCGCTGCGGGCGCTCGCGGGCTGCTTCGGCTTCTCGGGCGACGATGTCGAGAAGCGCTGCCGGGTGCTGTCCGGCGGCGAGAAGGCCCGGCTGGTCATGGCGCTGATGCTCTATGACCCGCCGAACTTCCTCGTGCTCGACGAGCCGACCAACCACCTCGACATGGGCACCAAGGAGATGCTGATCGCGGCGCTCGCCAATTACGAGGGCACGATGCTGTTCGTCTCCCACGACCGGCATTTCCTGGCGGCGCTCTCGAACCGGGTTCTGGAGGTGACGCCGGAGGGCATCCACCAGTATGGCGGAGGCTACACCGAGTACGTCGCCCGCACCGGCCAGGAGGCGCCGGGCCTGCGGAGCTGACGGGCCGCACCGTCATCGCGAGCGCCGCGAAGCGGCCCGGGGCAGCGGGAGGCTGGTCGACGTGGCGCTGGCGGGATTGCTTCGCGGCGTCCGCACGGACGGTGAGGGTTTGGGCCGGACGCCCTGCGACCGGCGCGCCGCTATCCCGCCGGGAGCCTCCGCGCTAGGTTGAGCGGAAACGGCCCTGCGTGAGACGCCGTGCGACGCCTTCTCAAGTTCCTCCACACGATGGGCTCGGCCGGATTGCTCGGGGCGCTGGCCTCCCTGGTGGTCATGCTGGCGCTGACCCCGCTCCCGACCGCCCTGCCCGGCTACGCGGCGATGCGCGGCGCGATGGGGGCTGTCGCCACCTGGGTGTTCCTGCCCGCGCTCGCCGTGACGCTAATGTCGGGCCTGCTCGCCATGGCGGTGACCCGGGCCTACCTCAATGCCGGCTGGGCGTGGCTGAAGCTCGCCACCGGCGTCCTGATGTTCGAGGGTGGGCTGGTCTACGTGCAGGGTCCGATGAAGCAGGAGGCCGCGCTGAGCGCCCGGGCGCTGGCCGGCCACCTCGATCCGGCGGCGCTGGCGGTCTCGCTCCCCGGCGAGCGCGGGACCCTGTGGGTGCTGCTGGTGATCTCGGCCGCCAACGTCGCCCTCGGGATCTGGCGGCCGCGCCTCCTGCGGATCCCGAGCTAGGTCCGAAGCCCCCTACTTGCCGATACAGAAGCCGGCAAACAATCGATCGAGCACGTCGTCGACCCCGACATGACCGGCGACTTCGCCCAGCGCCCGGACGGCGAGGCGAAGGTTTTCGGCGGAGAGTTCCGGCGGCCCGCCGGCCCCGGCGCACAGGCGGTCGAGATGCGCGGCGCAGGCCTCGAGGGCAGCGCGATGGCGTGCCCGGGTGATCAGCGCCTCGCCCTGCCCCAGACCGGCTTCGGCCTGCGCCTGAATGGCGTCGAGGAGGGCATCGAGCCCCCGGCCGGTCTTGACCGAGACTTCCAGGCGGCCGTCCGATCGCGCCTCTTGAAAGCCGGCTAATAGATCGGCCTTGGTCTGCACCGTGAGGACGCGGACGGCGGTGCCGGCGAGGTCGGGTTCCCCGCCCTCCGGAGGCACCAGGGCCAGGACGAGATCGGCGCCTGCGATCCGCGCGCGGGTGCGCCGGATGCCCTCGGCCTCCACGGGTTCGGCCGTGTCGCGAAGCCCCGCGGTATCGACCAGGAGAACCGGCAGGCCGCCCAGATCGAGCCGCACCTCGATCGCGTCCCGCGTGGTGCCGGGCGTATCCGACACGATGGCGACATCCCGGCGGCTCAGTGCATTCAGCAGGGTCGACTTTCCGGCATTGGGCGCGCCGGCCAGCACCACGGTGAACCCGTCGCGCAGCCGCTCGCCCCGGCGCCCGTCGCGCAGGACTTGGGCGATCCGGTCGCGCAGGGAGGCGGCCCGGCAGAACAGCGCGGCGTCGAGGCCCGCATCGTCGACATCGCCCTCGTCGGCGAAATCCAGGGCCGCCTCCGCGGCGGCGAGGCAATCGATCGCCTCCGCGCGCCAGGCGGCGACCTGGCGGCTGAGGGCACCGTCGAGCTGGCGCAGGGCCTGCCGGCGCTGGCCCTCCGTCTCCGCGTCGATCAGGTCGGCGACGGCCTCGGCCTCGGCCAGATCCATCCGGCCGTTGAGCACGGCCCGGCGCGTGAAGGCACCGGGCCCGGCCGCGCGGCACCCCGGCATCCGGGCGAGGGCGGTGAGCACGCCCATTCGCACCGCCGGCCCGCCGTGGAGATGCAGTTCCGCCATATCCTCGCCGCTATAGGTGTTCGGCCCCGGAAGCCAGGCGACGAGCGCCCGGTCGAGCTCGCTCCCGTCGGCCGGGTCCCGGAGCGTCCGCAGGGAGAGCCGGCGGGGCGGCGGCAGGGCTCCGCCCAGGGCCGTGACGACATCCCGGGCGCCCGGCCCGCTGAGGCGGATCACCGCGACGGCGGCCCGGCCGAAGCCGCTGGCGGGGGCGAAGAGGGTTTCGGCGTCAATCATGGCTGCAGCGTCACGCAAGCTTCGCCTTTTTCAGGCCGCGGGCGGGTGTTTCACGTGAAACAGGCCGGCTCCCTATACCCGATCCCGCTGTTGGCCGATCCTGCCGGCGCCGAACCCCGATGCCCCCCCACGGAGGTCAGGATGCACCCGACGCGCCGCACGCTCTGCCGCAGCCTGCTCGCCGCCCCGCTGATCCTGCCGATGCGGCGCGCCGGGGCCGGGGCCGAACCGGACATCGCAGCGATCGAGCGGCGGATCGGCGGCCGGATCGGTGTGGCGGCCGGATCGGCGGACCCAGCCCTCTTGCGCCACCGGGCGGACGAGCGCTTCCCGCTCTGCAGCACCTTCAAGGTCCTGGCCGCCGCGGCGGTCCTGGCGCGGGTCGATGCCGGCGCCGAGCGGCTCGACGCACCGGTCATGTACGGCGCGAGCGACCTTCTGAGTTATGCGCCCGTGACCCGGAAGGCCCTGGAGGCGACCGGCGGTACCGGGCGGCTCTCGGTGAAGGATCTCTGCGCCGCCGCGATCGAATGGAGCGACAACACGGCGGCCAACCTGCTCCTCGCCCGCCTCGGCGGACCCGAGGGCCTGACCGCTTGGCTGCGGCGCATCGGCGATCCCACGACCCGGCTCGATCGCGACGAGCCGACCCTGAACAGCGCGATCCCCGGCGACCCGCGCGACACCACCACCCCGGAGGCGATGCAGGCGACCCTCGGCCGGATCCTATGCGGCTCCGTTCTGGCAGCGGGATCGCGCGACCGTCTGGAGGGCTGGTTGGTCGGAAGCCAGACCGGCCTGAAGCGGCTCCGGGCCGGCCTGCCCGAGGACTGGACCGTCGGCGACAAGACCGGCACCGGCGTCAACGGCACGATCAACGACGTGGCGATCCTGCGACCGCCGGGGCGTGCGCCCGTGACCGTGGCCGTGTACATCACCGGCTCCACGATGCCCGCCGCGGCGATCGAATCGGCCCATGCCGAGATCGGCCGCCTCCTCGCCGCACGGATTACCGCCTGAGGCCAATCCTGCACCGACGCCATGGCCCGATCAGCCCCCAGACGCACCCGGGCGACCCAGGCCCTCGACAAGGCCGGCCTCCGCTACAGCCTCCACGCCTATGACTACGATCCCGATGCCCCGCGCATCGGCCTTCAGGCCGCGGAGGCGCTGGGCGTGCCGCCCGGCCGCGTGCTGAAGACCCTGATGGCCGCGGTCGATGGGTGCACGGTCTGCCTGCTGGTCGCCTCCGACCGGGAGGTCTCGATGAAGCGGGTGGCGGCCGCCTTCTCGGGCAAGGCCGCCGCGATGCTCAAGCCCGCCGATGCCGAGCGGCTGACCGGCTACCATGTCGGCGGCATCAGCCCGCTCGGCCAGAAGCGCCCCGTCCCGACCGCGATCGACGCCGGCTCCCTGGGGGATCCGGGCGCTGAGATCCACGTCAACGGCGGCGGCCGGGGCTTGCAGATCCGGCTGAGCGAGGGGGATCTCGTCGCGGTGCTGCAGGCGCTGGTCGTGCCGCTGACGTGAGGCTGCTGTGCGGCCCCCGAGGAGGAGGCGGTCGAATCGGATCACCCGTCACGCTGCAACAAGGCCCCGTCCGTCGGGGAGGTGATCGCACACGGCTCGCCCCCCGGGTAACCAGCCATTTACCTGGGTTCGCCACGCTGCCGGCCTGCGGCTTGGACGGGTGCGGCATGCGGATGATCGGGCGCAGGGGAACGACGGCGCTCGGATTCGCCCTGCTGCTCGCCGGCCCCGGCGCGGCCGCGGACCTCGACGTCTGGGGGGCCTACGGACCGGAACCCAGCGCCCGCCTCCGCTTCTTCCCGCGCAGCGACGGCGTCGACCGCCCGCCGGTCTACGCCCTGCGGACCCGCCCCGTGCCGGTCGGCTGCACCCCGCGGCGGGCGCCCGTGCCCACCAACGCGCCGGACGATCCGAGCTATGTCGGCTCCGAGTACGGCTTGGCCCATCCGAGCTATTACGGCTTCACGCCGCCGCTCGGCGTCGACGATCCGTTCGGCCGCTCCCTGCTGCCCTACTGCCCCTGATCCCCTCCCCGGCCGCATGCTCCCGGAAGACTTGCGTTGGCAGGCCCAGGCAAGTCTGCTCGGGTCCTTGTGCGGTCGCAGGTCTTCGTCGCAAAACCGGCGGCCACTCTTGCGAGACCTGCTTAGACGGGCGGTCCCGCCCCTCCGGAGCCCGTGCCGTGCCCGATTCCGTTCCCCTGCGCTTCAGCGACCTGGCCGCGCTGCGTCAGTGCACGGCCGCCTGGCGGGCGGCGGGCGAGCGGATCGTCCTGGTGCCGACCATGGGGGCGCTACACCGGGGGCACCTCGCCCTGGTGGCGGAGGCCCGGCGGATCGGCGACCGCGCGGTGGTGAGCATCTTCGTGAACCCGACGCAGTTCGGCCCCACCGAGGATTTCTCGCGCTATCCACGGGATCTCGGAGCCGATCTGGCGCTGCTGGGCGAGGGCGGCACCGCCGCCGCCTGGACGCCCACGGTCGAGACCATGTACCCGCCGGGCTTCGCCACCCGGATCGAGGTCGCGGGGTTGTCCGAGGGGCTGTGCGGCCCGTTCCGGCCCGGCCACTTCGCCGGGGTCGCCACGGTGGTGACCAAGCTTCTCAATCAGGTCCGGCCCGACGTCGCGCTGTTCGGCGAGAAGGATTTCCAGCAGCTCCGGGTGATCCAGCAGGCGGTGGCCGACCTCGACATGCCGGTCGAGATCCGCGGCGTCCCGACCCTGCGCGAGCCCGACGGCCTCGCCCTGTCGTCGCGCAACCGCTACCTGTCGCCGGACGAGCGCGCCGTCGCCCCGAAGCTGCACGCGGTGCTGGCCGAGATCGCCCTCGCCTCGCGCAACGGCACCGGCGTCGCCGGGCGGATCGCCGCCGGACGGGCCGCCCTGGAGGCGGCGGGCTTCCGGGTCCAGTATCTCACGATCTGCGATGCCCGCACCCTGGCGCCGGTCGAGCGGGTGGATGGGCCGGCCCGGGTCCTCGCCGCCGCCTTCCTGGGGCGGACGCGGCTGATCGACAATCTCGCGGTCTGAGCCGACGCGCGCCGGCCTGCCGGGTGCACGACGGCGGCGGGCCGATCGTGCTTCCGGGTTTCCAAAGGGCGGGCCCTTGGGCGGGGTTCGGGGGCGGAGCCCCTGAGAGTCGGGCTCTGCCCTGGACCCGCGAAAGGGCTCGCCCTTTCGAAAGCCATGACTGTACGATGCGGACCGCGCTCAGACCGCCCGGCGCAGGACCGAGCGGAACGGCCGGCGCTCGGGGCCCGGCTCGGTGGGGGGCTCCGGAATGTCGGGCGGCGCGGTCAGCACCTCGGCCCGCACCGGGCGCGGCGCCGCGAAGGCCGCGCCCTGCGCGAAGGGCACGTCGAGGTCGATCAGGTCGGGGATGTCGGCCTCGTCGCTGACGCCGGTGGCGACGAGGCGGATCCCGACCCGCGCCAGGGCCGGGCCCGTGTCCTCGACCGCGATATCCGACAGGCTGCCTCCCGCCTGCGGCCGCAGCAGCATCGCGGCCGGCACCCGGACCTGCCCGATGCCGAGGGCCGCGAACGCCACCGCGTCGAAGCGCAGGTCGTCCGGCCGGTCGAGGCTGAAGCCGATCCGCCCGCGCAAAGGCGTCAGCAGGCCGCGCTGGCCGGCATCGAGGCCGCGCCAGCTCGCCTGCGGCAGGGCGATCACCAGCCCGGCGAGCGATGGATCCTCCGCCACGGTGCGGCCGAGTTCGCGCAGAAGGCCGGGCTCGAACAGCGAGAGCGGCGACAGGCTGTAGGTCAGCAGAGTGTCGCTGCCGCGGCGGGCGAGGTGCCGCACCACCAGGGCGGCCCGCTGCAGCATGCGGCGGTCGAGCTCGGTGGTGCGACCGTCGCGCTCCAGCACCGGCAGGAACGTCTCCGGCTCGGCCGGAGCCGCGGAATCCGGACCGCCGATCCGGAGCCGCGCCAGCGCCTCGTAGGCCACGACCTTGCGCTGGGGCAGGCTGACCACCGGCTGAAGGTGGATCTCCAGCCCGTCCTCCTCGAAGGCCCGGATGATGTCGGCCTCGCGCGCCGGGTCCCGCTCCGGCCGGGGCGGGATCGGCCGGGACTGGACCGGCCGGGGCGGGATCGGCCGCGGCGGGAGCGGGGCGGCGGCCGGCTTTGCGGAAGCAGGGGACTCCAGGGCGGAAGCCTGGAAGGCCGGCGGCTCGAAGGCGGCCGGCTGCCGCGCTGCGGCCGCGGGCTGCGGCGGGTCGGCGGCGGGGAGCGCCGCAGCCATGACCGGCGGCGGCGGGGCCGGCTCGGGCCGGGCCTTGAGGCTCGCGATCTCGGCATCCTGCGTGCTCACCACCGCGGTGAGGTCGCGCACGATGCCCGAGAGCAGGCCGAACTCGACGGTCAGCTCCTCGATCTGGGCCTGGAACGCCGCTGCGCCGGCTTCGGGGCCCGGCTTGGCGGTCTCGACCTTCAGCAGGCGCCGGGACAGGAGATCGACCTCGCCCGACAGTTTCTCGCAGCGTGCCGTCAGGGTCTGGATGCGGGCGAGGGCGAGGCCGGCCGCCGCCGCCGCCACGGCGCCGAGCGTCAGGGCGCTCCAGAGCGGCAGGAACACGGCGAGCGGCCCGAACACGACGAGCCCGATCAGGGCGACCGCCAACAGCCCCGCGTACCGGCCGAGGACCGGGACCATCGTCTGAACACCTGCCGGAATCGCGCGCCGGTCGCCGGGAGGGTCCCGGGCGAAGCCCCGCCGGACGCGAATCGAATCCTCCGATCAATGGCCCGGAGGGGCCGGCACGGCAAGGCCGCGATTCGGCACCGCCGGGCGGGGGGTTGTTAATTCCGTGCGGTGTGACGCCCGTGCCCGCTGGAACGTTGCGGAATCGTCACGGGCCGCCCAATTGCGCGACGCTCCGGGACGGGTTGTGCGCCTTGCAAATGCACGGGTCAGCAAAAGGCGCCATAAAGCGTGGCCATGAGCTCCGTACCTCCGCGTAAGCATCGCCTGCGCACCGTTCTCGGCGCCGGCGCGCTCCTTGCCGTCTGCGGCACGATCGCGTCCCGGGCGGCCGATCTCACCGCTGATCTTCCGCGGCAGGCGCCGGCCTTCACCATGGTCGATCCCAGCACATGGATCGTGACGGTGGGCGGCTCGATCCAGGCGATCCCGCGCTATCCCGGCGCCAGCGACTACACGGCGGTGTTCTATCCCTCGATCGACATCCGGAAGGTGGGCGAGCCGCGCCGCTTCTCGACGCCGGACGACGGCTTCAGCCTGGCGCTGTTCGACAACGGGACCTTCCGGATCGGCCCGACCGCGCGGTTCGTGCCGGGGCGCTATTACGGCGACGACCGGCGGCACCTGTTCGGTTTTCGCGATGCGCGCTTCGCGGTCGAGCCGGGGGTCTTCGCGGAGTTCTACCCGGTCTCCTTCATCCGCACCCGCGTGGAGGCCCGGCAGGGGGTCTACGGCCATCACGGCACGGTCGGCTCCGTGGCGGCCGACTACCTGATCCCGGTGGAAAAATTCCTGTTCTCGATCGGGCCGCGCTTCAACATCGGCGATGCCAGCTACGCGCAGAAGTATTTCGGCGTGTCGCCGGTCGAGGCGGCGCTCAACGGCCGCGTCACCCCGTACGACCCGGCGAGCTTCTACTCGGCCGGCGTGCTCGGCGGCGTGACCTACACGCAGAGCGAGACCTGGGCCTACACGGCCTATGCCGGCTACACCCGCATCCTGGGCGCCTCCGGCGACAGCCCGCTGGTGCGCCGGCCCTTCGGCAATCCGAACCAGTACCAGTTCGGCCTGCGAATCGACTACGCGTTCCGGATGCCGGCGCTGTTCTGATACCGAGCCTTGACGGGCCTGCCCCAGCGCGGTTCGTCCGCGCGAAGGCGCGGCGGCCGTCGCCCGCCGGGCACGGTGATCCCGTCCATGGGTCGGGCTCACCGTGCCTGGGTATGCGCCGCCGCTTGCGCCGGCCGCCCCGAACGCCGACATGTCGGCGACACGGTTCACGGAGGCTCGAATGGACGCGACGCGCGCCGATCTGCTGATGCGGGTCGAAGGCATGACCTGCGACGGCTGCGCCGCCGCGGTGACCCGCACGGTGAAGCGCCTCGACCCCGCGGCCGAGGTCCAGGTGGACCGGCCGGCGGGACGGGTGGCGATCCGCACCGACGCGCAGGCTCTGGCGGTCGCAGACGCCCTCACCAGGGCCGGCTACACGGCCACCGCCATGACGGGCTGAGGCGGCCGGGCTGAGGCGGCGGGCTGGGGCGAGTCAGCTCGCCTACGCGCGGGTCAGGTACATCCCGGTCAGCAGCAGGGCGAAGGCCGCGAGACCGAAGAAACCCTCCTTGCGATGGGTGGTGTCGAGGAAATGGGCGGCCGCGCCGGCCGCACAGCAGGCGGCTCCCAGGCCGATCGTGAGCGAGGACATCGTCGTCTCCCCCACCGCGCGTCGCCGGGCGACGCTGCGAAGCGAAGTCCCCCGGGTGCCTGCCGGACACGGGCGCCCAGCCAGGAATCGGGGACAGGACAGGTTTGCACGCGCGAAACCCTCTGGCAAGACCGATTCATCACGTCTTGATTGATCAACGAAATCCAAAGCGCCGACGTCCATTTCCGACGCATATCCTCGACGTCCAAAATACTGTATTCGCATGCAGACATGGTGAGCCCGGTACGGGGATCGGTCTCGACCTGCGCCGGGACGGACCGTTGACCACCGCGCCTGCCCCCCTTTAGACCCTCCGGCGACCTGCCTGGCCCGCCCCATCGGCCGGCCCGGCGACACGCCTTCAGACCCTGTTCGAGACCCGATGCCCATCCCCTCCCCCGACCGGTTCGATGTCGCGGTCGTCGGCGGCGGCCATGCCGGCGTCGAGGCGGCCGCCGCCGCGGCGCGTTGCGGGGCGCGCACCGCTCTGGTCACGCACGATCCGGCCACGATCGGCACCCTATCGTGCAACCCGGCCATCGGAGGGCTCGGCAAGGGGCACCTCGTGCGCGAGGTCGATGCCCTGGACGGGCTGATGGGTCGGGTCGCGGATGCGGCCGGCATCCAGTTCCGCCTGCTCAACCGCCGGAAGGGTCCGGCCGTCCGCGGACCACGGACCCAGGCGGACCGGAAGCTCTACGCCGCCGCCATGCAGGCGGCCGTCGCCGAAACCCCGGGCCTGACCGTGGTGGCGGGCGCCTGCGAGGATCTGATCCTAGATGCCGAGGGGCACATCCGGGGTCTCGTCCTGGCGGACGGGCGCAGCCTCGCCTGCGGCGCGGTGGTGCTGACCACCGGCACCTTCCTGCGCGGCCTGATCCATATCGGCGCGCGCCAGATCCCCGCCGGCCGGGTCGGCGAGGCGCCCGCCGTCGGACTGGCCCGGACCCTCGACCGCCTCGGCCTGCGTCTCGGCCGCCTGAAGACCGGCACGCCGCCGCGCCTCGACGGCCGGACCATCGACTGGGCCGGCCTGGAGATGCAGGAGGCCGATGCCGAGCCGGTGCCGTTCTCGACGCTCACCGCGCGGATCACCAACCCGCAGATCCGCTGCGGCATCACCCGGACCACGCAGGCCGTCCACGACCTGATCCGCGCCAACCTGCACCGCTCGCCGATGTATTCCGGCGGCATCGCCAGCCGGGGGCCGCGCTACTGCCCGTCGATCGAGGACAAGGTGGTGCGCTTCGGCGACCGCGAGGGCCACCAGATTTTTTTAGAGCCTGAAGGGCTCGATGATCCCACCATCTACCCGAACGGCATCTCCACCGCCCTACCCGAGGCGGTGCAGCACGACCTCGTCCGGCTGATCCCGGGCCTGGAGCAGGTCGAGATCCTGCGGCCGGGCTACGCGATCGAGTACGATTACGTCGATCCCCGGGAACTCGACACGGGGCTGCAGGTGAAGAGCTGTCCCGGCCTGTTCCTGGCCGGCCAGATCAACGGCACCACCGGCTACGAGGAGGCGGCCGGCCAGGGGCTGGTGGCGGGCCTGAACGCCGCGCGCCGGGCGGGCGGGGGTGAGACCGCGACCTTCGATCGGGCCGAATCCTATCTCGGCGTCATGATCGACGACCTCGTGACCCACGGGGTCAGCGAACCCTACCGGATGTTCACCTCGCGCTCGGAGTACCGGCTGTCCCTGCGGGTCGACAACGCCGACGCCCGGCTGACGCCCCGGGGGATCGATCTGGGCTGCGTCGGCCCGGCGCGCGCGGCCCATTTCGCCGCCTCTCAACGCGCCCTCGATACGGCCCGCGACCGACTCGACACCCTGACGTTGACGCCGAGCGAGGCGGCCGCCCACGGGATCAGCCTCAACCGCGACGGCATCCGGCGGACGGCCTTCCAGCTGCTCGCCTATCCGGAGATCGCGTGGCGGGACCTGGCGGCGATCTGGCCGGACCTCGCCGCCGTGCCACCGTTGGTCGCCGACCGGCTCAAGACCGACGCCACCTACGCGGTCTATCTCGACCGGCAGAACGCCGACATCGCGGCCTTTCGCCGGGACGAGGCGGTGCGGCTGCCGACGAGCCTGGATTACGGGGCGATCAGCGGCCTCTCCAACGAGATGCGCACCAAGCTCGAGACCGTGCGGCCGGGCACGCTGGGGCAGGCGGCCCGGATCGAAGGCGTGACCCCCGCAGCCCTGACGCTGCTCGCCGCCCATGCCCGGCGGGGCGAGCGCGTTGCCACGGTGGGCCGGTGATGCGGTTGAGCAGGATGGGGATACCCGCCGGCCCCGGAACTAGGCCCGCGTCATCCCACCCTCTACCTCATCCTGAGGTGCCGGAGCGAAGCGGAGGCCTCGAAGGAGCCCTCCAGAAGCCACTGCGATCCCTGGAGCCCTCCTTCGAGGCGGCTTCGCCGCACCTCAGGATGAGGTCGAGGATGGGATGGCCCGGGACGACCGTCGGCATGGCCAAGGTCTCAACCCATCTATGACCGATCCCGATCGTGCGCGCGTCCTCGCGGACGCGAATGTTTCACGTGAAACAGCCGAGCGCCTCGACCTCTACGTGGCCCAGCTCCGACGCTGGCAGCCGATCAAGAACCTCGTCGGCCCTGCCACCCTGGCGGAGGTCTGGAGCCGGCACATCGACGACGCGCTCCAGCTCCTCGACCTCGCCCCCGGGGCGAAGACGTGGCTGGATCTCGGCTCCGGCGCCGGCATCCCGGGGCTGATCCTCGCCATCGCGGGGGCGGAGCGCGGCATCCGGGTGGATCTCGTCGAGAGCAACGCGCGCAAATGCGCCTTCCTCACCGAGACGGCCCGGCTCACCGGCGCCCCGGCCCGGGTGCGCAACGCCCGGATCGAGGGGGTGATCGGCGAATACGTCGGAACAACCGCGATCGTCTGCGCCCGGGCCCTCGCGCCCCTGCCCCAACTCCTCGCCTGGACGGCGCCATTGTTGAAAACGGGCACCACCGGCCTGTTTCCGAAGGGCCGGGATGCGCAAGCCGAATTGACCCAGGCGGCCGCGCAGTGGACAGTCGTTAACGACCTCGTGCCGAGCCGGACCGATTCCGATGCCCGGATCGTGCGCGTCACCGCCCTCGCCGCCCCGAGTCACCGATGAGCGAAGCCATCCTCGGCGAGCCCGCCGACCGGTCCATGGAGTCTGCCGTGCGTCGCCCCGTGCGTGTCCTGGCGCTGGCCAACCAGAAGGGCGGGGTCGGCAAGACCACGACGGCGATCAACCTCGGCACCGCGCTGGCGGCGATCGGCGAGGACGTGCTGGTGATCGACCTCGATCCGCAGGGAAACGCCTCCACGGGCCTGGGGATCGACCGGGCGAATCGCCGGGTCTCGACCTACGAGGTGATGGCCGGCGAGGCCTCGCTCGCCCAAGCGGTGATCCCCACGGCGGTGCCGCGGCTGTCGATCGCGCCCTCCACCATGGATCTGCTCGGGCTGGAGCTGGAACTCGCCACCCTGCCCGACCGGGCGCACCGCCTGCGCGGCACGCTGAGGAGCCTGACCCAGGCGCCGAGCCTGAGCCGGATCAGCTACGTGCTCATCGACTGCCCGCCCTCGCTCAACCTCCTGACCATCAACGCCCTGGCGGCGGCCGACGCCGTGCTGGTGCCGCTGCAATGTGAGTTCTTCGCCCTGGAGGGCTTGAGCCAATTGCTGCGGACCGTCGAGCAGGTGCGCGGCGCCCTCAACCCGAAATTGACGATTCAGGGCATCGTGCTGACGATGTACGATCCGCGCAACAACCTCTCGGCCCAGGTGGTGGCGGATGTGCGCGGCTTCATGGGCGACAAGGTCTACGAGACCGTGATTCCGCGCAACGTGCGGATCTCGGAGGCCCCCTCGCACGGCAAGCCCGCTCTGCTCTACGATCTGAAATGCGCCGGCAGCCAGGCCTATCTGCGCCTCGCCTCGGAGGTGATCCAGCGCGAGGGCCGGGTCCCGGCGGCGGCCTGACGATAAGTGACGAGCCCCCGACACAAGGGGGCGTGTGGAGCGTGAGACGGGTGGCAAGCATGGCGGAGGAGGGGGCAAGACCCCGGCTGGGGCGCGGTCTCGCCGCGCTGATCGGCGATTTCGGCGATGCCGGGCCGGCGCCCGCGAAGGTCGAGGGGCAGCGCAAGGTCGCCATCGAGTTCCTGCGGCCCAACCCGCGCAACCCGCGGCGCGGCTTCGGTGAGGTGGAACTCGCCGAACTCGCGACCTCGATCACCCAGCGCGGCCTGATCCAGCCGATCGTGGTCCGCCCGATCGGCGACGTGCCGGGGACGTTCGAGATCGTGGCCGGCGAGCGGCGCTGGCGCGCGGCCCAGCGGGCTGGGCTCGACGAGGTGCCGGTGGTGGTGGTCGAGATCGACGACCGCGCCTCCCTGGAATTCGCCATCCTGGAGAACGTCCAGCGCAGCGACCTGAACCCGATCGAGGAAGCTTCGGGCTACGAGCGCCTGATGCAGGACTTCTCGTACACGCAGCGCGATCTCGCCGAGATCCTGGGCAAGAGCCGCAGCCACCTCGCCAACACCCTGCGCCTCCTGAACCTGCCGCCGGCCGTGCAGGACCGCCTCTCCGCGGGCGAGCTGACCGCCGGCCATGCCCGCGCTCTGCTGTCGGTGAAGGATCCGGAGGGCCTGGCCCGCCGGGTCGTGGCCGAGGGCCTGTCGGTGCGGCAGGTGGAGGCCCTGGCCTCGGCCGAGGCCGAGCCGTCCGAGACCCCCCGCCCCGGCCGCCCGCGCCTCTCCGCCGAGCGCACCGCGCCGGTGCGTGATCTTGAGCTGCGAATCCGGCGGGCGCTGGGCGTCGAGGTGTCCTACCGGCCGAAGGACGAGGCTTCGGGGGAGATCCGGATCCGCTACGAGACCCAGGACGAGCTGCAGGGGCTACTCAACCGGTTCAAGGTCTCGGACGGCTGACGGGGAGCTCGGGTTTCTCGAGGGGCCTGCCTACCCATGGGAGCGCGCCCTTTTCCCGGACGCCTGGAACGCAGTGGAAGGTGATCCGGGACCCAGCATACGAAGCGTCGCGGAGCGGCACCGAATATGGACGCTTCGCGGCTTCTCGCGCTGGATCCCGGGTCGCATTCCGCTGGCGCTGCATGCGCCCGGGAAAGGGCTGGTGCTCAAACGTATCCGCAAGGCACCCCAAACGTCCCTACCGCCGCCGGCGAGCGCCCGCCTCGGCGACCCGCAGCAGGGCCGCGGAGGCCAGCGCATGGGCCAGTTCCGGCTCGGCCCGGCGGCAGGCCAGGACGGCCGCCTGCAGAGCCACCGCGGCCTGCCGCAGGGTGGCGGGTCCCCAGGTGCCGAGCTGCCCCTCCAGGCTGGCCTTGCGCTTGAAATGCAGGCCCCGCCACGTCGCCACCATCAGGGCGGGCGTCTTATCGGGGTTGTCCAGGCGCGTCGTCAGCAGCGTCAGGGCATGCCGCAGGGCCGAGCCCAGCACCACGCCCGGATCCAGGCCCTCGTGCCGGAACCGCCGGTAGTCGCGCTCCACGGCCTCCCGGCGCCCGTCGAAGGCCGCGTCGATCAGGGTGTTGAGCACGCTCGCCGCCACGTCGCTGGTGATGGCTTCCACGTGATCGAGCGTCACGGTGCCCTCCCCCGCGGCGTAGAGGGCGAGCTTCTCGATCTCCATCAGGCTCGCCCGGCGGTCGCCGCCGAGGCTCCGCGCGAGCACCTCCCGGGCGGCCCGGTCGATCCGCAGGCCGCGCTCCTGAAGGGTCCGGTCGATCAGGTCGGCCAGCGTGCGCTCGTCGTCGGCGTAGCAGGGAATCGCCAGCGCCTTGGGCGACCGCTCGCAGAGGGTGCGCAGCGGGTTGTTCTTGGCGAGGTCGCCCCCCTCCACCACGATGCGCGCGTCGGCCACCGGCGCCCCCAGCACCGCCTCGACGGCCGGCGCGTAGTTGCGGGTTCCGGGCCGGACCCAGATCGACCGGCGGCCGCCGAACAGGCCCATCGTGCCGGCCTCGTCGCAGAGGCGGCCCGGATCGGACGCCAGCGCGTCGCCGTCGATCCGCACCAGCGCGAAGGGATCGGCCGGGTCGGGGACGAAATCCTCGGCGAGCTTGCGGGCGCGCTCGGTCACCAGACCGGTGTCGGGCCCGTAGACGAGGATCACCGGGATTCGCGGGTCGGGCCCGCGCCGGATCAGCCCCTCGATCTCACCGGCCTTGACGGCGACCATGTCGGCCTACGGCTTGGTCGACAGCACGGCGGCCAGCCGGCTCTTGATCTGGTCGGAGAGCACGCTGGCGAGCCGGATCTCGGCGTCGCGCGCCGCCCGCTGGCTGGCGAAGCGCTGGACGGACCGGTCGTAGGTCGCGGTCGAGGTCGCCACGCCCTCGGTGTAGACCTTGGTGCCCGACATGTCCTCCAGGCTGTACTTGATGTTGGCCACCAGGGTGCCGGCCTCGGCCCGGCCGGTGGTGGAGGAGACGATCGGGGTCTGCACGATCTCGGAGCCCGAGAGCTTCAGCCGGTAGGTCTTGGTCGCGGGCTGGCCCGAGCCGTCGAGGTCGAACACCAGCTCGCTGCGCAGGTAGTGGCCGAGCCGCTCCTGGCCCTGGGCCATCGCCACGTCGTCGACCTGCACGGAGGCCAGCAGCGCCTGGACCGGCACGCCGGAGGCGGTCGGCCCGTAGAGGGGGCGGAAGCAAGCCGACAGGCTCAGCGCAA
This sequence comes from Methylobacterium sp. J-030, assembly GCF_022829545.1. Lineage (GTDB taxonomy): Bacteria > Pseudomonadota > Alphaproteobacteria > Rhizobiales > Beijerinckiaceae > Methylobacterium. Next base: position 20,393 of record NZ_JAKSYM010000363.1, read on the forward strand.
GACCGCCCACGCAGGCGAGGCGTGTGATCCGCCCCGCACCCGATACGCCCGAACCCGCCATCACGCCGCCGTTCCGCCCCGCTTCGCCGGATCGTTCTAGCGCGGACAGGGGGCCCCGCGCCATCAAGCTACGCGGCCCGCGTTACGATTCCTCTGCGGCGAGAGCGTGGTCATTCGGTTTCCGAACCACCCGGGTCCCGGGTTTCCCAAGGGCGAGCCCTTGGGCGGGGGTTCGGGGGCGGAGCCCCGAGATCGGGCGAAGCCCGACACCAGGGCTCTGCCCTGGACCCGCGAAAGGGCTCGCCCTTTCGAAACCCGGACGGGGGCCGTCCGCTACCGTCGCGCAGGCGCTCACAGGGTCGCCAGGTAGCCGGAGACCGTCGCGACCGCCAGCACGGTCGAGACCAGCACCACGGTGGCGGTGAGGTCGGCCTCGCGCCGGTAGAATTCCGCCAGCATGAACGGCCCGGTGCCGGTGGGCAGCGCCGCCATCAGCACGGCGGTGTGCAGCAGGAGCGGCGGCAGGTCGAACACGTACCGGCCGAGCCCGTAGGCGAGCAGCGGGTGGGCGGCGAGCTTCAGCCCGACCAGCAGGGCCGCGACGCGCCTATGCCCTTCTGTGCCCTGCCCGCCCCGGCTCCGGCGCCTCTGGGCCAGGAACAGGCCGAGCGCCACCAGAGCGCAGGGCGAGGCCGCGCCGCCGAGGAGTTTCAGGAACGTCTCCACGGGCGCCGGCACGGCGAGGCCGAGGCTCGGCACCAGGGCGCCGAGCGCCGGGGCGACCAGCAGCGGGTTGCGCACCAGGGAGCGGCCGACCGCGAGCCAGATCGGCACGCGCCGACCCGCCGGATCCGCCTGCCGGAGCCCGGTCTCGATCAGCACGATCGCCACCGCGAACACCGCGCAGACCGTGAGGATCACCGCCACCGTGGTGGGGGCGAGCGCCTCCGGCCCGAGGGCGACCAGCGCCAGGGGAAAACCCATGAAGCCGACATTGGCGTAGCCCGCGTTGAGCCCGTCCAGGGCGGCATCCGCCAGGGGGCGCCCGGCCCCGCGCCGGATCAGGACGGTGAGGGCGAAGACCGCGAGGCTGCTCAACCCGAAGGCGCCGACGAAGCCGGGCTTCCACAGGGCGGCCCAGTTTGCGTGGGCGGTGACGTCGAACAGCAGCGCCGGCAGGGCGAGGAATACCACGAAGCGGTTCAGCTCCGTGGTGGCGGCGGCGCCGAGCACGCCGATCCGCCGGGCGAGCCACCCGGCGAAGACGAGCGCGAAGATCGGCAGCACGACCGGGAGGGTCGACAGCATGGCGGGTCCGGACCGGAGGATGAGCCTTCGGCCTTTGGACGATCTGACCGCCGCGCTCCAGTGCCGGGGGCGGGGACCTGCCATGCCCACATCCCCGGGCCCCCTGCCCCCGCCCTGCGCTACCAGCGATAGATCAGGCTGCCGATCACGGTCGCCGGGGCACCGCGGAAGCAGTTGCCGAACGCGCAGGTGTTGTAGGTCCGGTCGAACACGTTGGTGGCGTTGATCTGCGCGCGCAGGCCCCGGTACTTCGGGTCGATCGCCGCGAAGTCGTAGGCCACCAGCGCGTCGTAGAGCGTCACGGTGGGGTTGCGCACCGTGTTGTCGTCGTCCGCGAAGCTCGTGCCGATGTAGCGGATGCCGCCGCCGATGGTCAGGCCGCGCAGGGGCGAGGAGGTCGGGAACGCGTAGGTGAGGAACGACGCGTAGGTGTCGCTCGGGATGCCGGAGACGCGGTTCCCGTCCTGGGTCGCGCCTGTGAACGAGGTCTGGCTCACGAACCGGAAGTCGAGGTGCGTGTAGGCGATGGTCAGGTTCGTGCCCGGCGCGAGGTTGGCGACGGCCTCGGCCTCGAAGCCGCGGGAGCGCACCGAGCCGGTGGCGGATTGGAAGGCAAGGTTGGTCGGGTCGGTCCGCAGGATGCTCGACTGCTCGATGTCGAAGCCCGCGAACGCCGTCTGGATGTTGGTGCCGGGGATCAGGTATTTGACGCCCGCCTCGATCTGGTCGCCGGTCGCCGGCTTGAAGGCCTGCCCGCGCACATCGGTGCCCACCTGCGGCGTGAAGGTGGTGGCGTAGCTGGCATAGGGCACGAGGCCCGGCGCCAGGACGTAGCCGAGCCCGACGCGGCCCGTGAAGGCGGTGTTGTCCTGGCGGGTCACCGCGCTGGCGGGCGTCGCGCGGTTGTCCTGGAAGACCCAGTCGTGCCGTCCGTTCAGGGTCAGGATGAAGTCGCCGAACTTGGCCTGATCCTGCAGGTAGACGCCGATCTGGTCCTGCGCTTGCCGCGTGGGGCTGCCCAGCGTCGGGGTCGGGATGAATTGCCGGCCGTAATTCTGCGTGATCAGGTCGAGGTCGGGCGCCGGGCCGGCGCCGAAGCGGTTGCTCAGGCCGTAATGGGCGTAGTCCACGCCCGCCAGCAGGGTGTGGGCGACCGGGCCGGTGACGAGGTGCGCCTCGAGCTGGTTGTCCAGCGTCTGCTGCACCAGCCCCTCGCGGATGTAGCCGGTCGAGCGGGAGCCCAGGGTCCGCGCCGCGTTGATGGAATCGATCTCCGCATACTTGGCGCTGAGGAAGATGCCGTAATGCCGGAAGTTCTGGCGGACGATCAGGTCGTCCGAGAACCGGTGCTCGAAGGCGTAGCCCACCCGGTACTGGGTCTGGTCGAGGCCGGCGAAGCGGGGATCGCCGCTGTAGTACTTGGTCACCCGGAAGCCGGGATCGTTGTAGTAGAACACGGTCGCGGGCGTGTTCCGGACCTGGAATTCGCTCAGGAAGGTCAGGGTGGTGTCGGCCGAGGGCTTCCACGTGAAGGCCGGGGCGATGTTGAGCTGGTCGTCGTTCGTGCCGCGGCCGATGAAGGTGCCGGCCTCCCGCCGCACGCCGGTCAGCCGGTACGCCATGGTGCCGTCCGAGCCCTCGACCGGGCCGCCGAGATCGAAATTGCCCTGGAAGCGGTCGAAGCTGCCGCTCTGGAACCAGACCTCGCCGAAGGGCGCGAAGACCGGGCGCTTCGACGTGACGTCGAGGATGCCGCCCGGCGAGCCGAGCCCGTAGAGGCCCGAGGCCGGCCCGCGCAGGATGGTCACGGCCTCCAGGCCGTAGGGCTCGATCCGCGGGAAGATGAAGCCGCTGCCGATCTGGCGCAGGCCGTCGCGGTAGGTGCCCTGGTTGGACAGCACGTCGAAGCCGCGGATGAAGACCTGATCGAAGCGCGGATCGAAGCCCGACACGTTGATGCTGGCCCCCGGGACGTAGGCCAGCGCGTCGCTGAAGCTCTGGACGTTGCGGTCGTTGAGCTGCTCGCGGGTGACGACCGAGACCGCTTGCGGCGCCTCGATCAGCGGCGTGTTGGTCTTGGTGGCGGTGGGGCTGATCCGGGCGACGTAGCCGGTGACGCCGGACGGCCCGCCCCCGCCGCCGCTGGTCGCCGCCGTGCCGCCATCGCCGCCGCTCACGTTGCCGCCCAGCCCCGCACCGGCCGGAACCACGGGGCCGGGGCCGACGGCCTCCACGGAGATCTCGTTGAGCTGCACGCTCCGGTCCTGGGCGAGGGCGGGGCCTGCGAGGGCCGTGGCGGCGAGGAGCAGCCCGGGGCGGACGGTACGCATGAACATCGAAAACCCTGTTGTCATGCCGTTGGATTGGCATTCGGGTCTCACGATGGGTCGATCACGGGTTGTTGATCAAGGCGAATACGTGTTGTAAATCACACACTTAGAAGACTTAAAAAGTGGAATGATTCGAGGCTGGGACGACGTTGAAGCCGGGCCGGTTACCGGTTTGCCCGAATGGTCCCGCGGATCGAGGGGCAGCCCGTTCGAGATGCGCGACCGCGTTCGCATCGTAGGATCAGCGCTCCTGCGCCGATCGCGCGCCCATTTCCCGGACGGGTGGAGCGAAGCGGAACCGGATCCCGGGTCGCATTCCGCCTGCGCTGCATGCGCCCGGGAAAGGGCCGCGTTCCCGCATCGGAAACCGCGCTGAACCGGCGCGACGCCATGGCGTCGGATCGCTGCGGACACCGTCAAAGGGCCGGCGTGCCCGGGTTTCCGGAACGCGACGTCAGAATTCCAGCGGCGGCTCGCGCAGGGCGTCGCTCTCCCGGGTGCAGGTGGCCTGATCGGGGGGGGCTCCGGCCCCGGCCATGGCGGCGTGGAGTTCGCTGCGGGCCTTCTCCAGGTCGGCCCGGAAGGCCGGATCGCCCATCAGGGCCGCGAACACCGACGTGCCGGTGAGGCGCCCCGCCGCCACGTCGCTGAGCCAGTGCACCCCGCACACGATGCGGCTCTCGCCGTAGGCCCGCCCGCGCACCAGGATCGCGGTCGCCTTCTCGGGCACCAGGGCGGCCAGGATCAGCGCGTAGGCCCAACCCTGGGTGGCGTGGCCGGACGGGTAGCTGAAGCTGTCGGCGAGCGCCTGGGTACGCTGCACGCAGATCGGCGCGTCGTTGCCCACGAAGGGGCGCAGCCGCCGGTAATGCACCTTCGGGGCCCGGGTAGCATGGGCGAGGTCGAGGCGGGCGCGCTCCAGCAGGTTGATCACCGCCGGCACCCGGGCCTGGTCGATCCGGGTTCCGAGCACGCAGGCGAAGTTCTCCAGCACCGCGGCGGCGCCCTCCGCCACGTCGTTGGCGGCGATCTCCCAGCGGGGGCTGCCCTTGAGGGCGCGGGTGTTGGCGAAGGCCGCCCGGTCGGCCCTGTCCAGGGGCGCGTCGTGGGCCGGCGGCGGCGGCAGGATGCGGACCGCGTCCGGCAGCGCCGCGTCGGCGAGGTAGGGCTTCACGGCCGGCCTGCCGGGCTTGAGCGTGTCGGCGCCGAGCGAGGGCGCGGCCGTGGGGGCAGGGCGGGGCGGATCCTCGGCCCAGGCCGGGATCGCGGTGGCGAGAAGGACCAGAAGCGTCAGGGTAGCGTTCGGCAGGGTCGAGGTGCGGGGCATCGGATCCGTAGCTGGCTCAGATGAATCGGCGGGCCGCTCCCGCTGCCGGACGAACGGTTCGGCCGGCCGATTCAGTCCCTGCACAGGTGCCCGCCCCTGTCCAGGGGCGGGGTTTCCGCGGTTGACCCCGGCTCCGGGAGGCGCGAACCCTGCGCCGACCCGCTTTTACCGGCATCCGGCACGATGGCTCGACCGCTCGACCGCGCCCGCCTCCTCGAAGCCTTCGAGGCCCTGGGCTCAGACCTCGCCGATCACGGCCAGTTCGTCGAGCTCGCGATCTATGGCGGCGGGGCGCTGATGCTGCAATTCGCGTGGCGCCGGTCCACCGAGGATGTCGATGCCGTGGTGCGGACCGGCTACGACGAGGCCGCCCTCGCCCCGTCGGTCCGGCGCGTCGCCGAGCGGATGGGCTTCGAGCCGGACTGGCTCAACGATGCGGTCGGCATGTTCACGCCCCTCGACGAGGACGAGACTCTGTTCGCGCTGTCCGGCACCTATCCGACGGGCGGTACGCCCGGTCTCCGGACCGTCCTCGCGACACCGTCCTACCTCCTCGCGATGAAGCTCCATGCCCTCGAAAGCCTCGACCGGGGCGACCGGGACCTGAACGATGCCCGAGCCTTGGCGGTGCATCTGAACATCGGCGACGTGGCGACCCTCGAACGCCACTACCGCGCGATCTACGGCGAGGCGCCGCCGCCGGGGGCGCGGGCCCGCTTCCAAAGCGTCGTCGAGGCGGCCCCGTGAGGCCCCGCAGCCTGTCCGCCGTCGTCGCGCGTGCGCGCCTCGACGGCGACTGGGAGCACCACCTGCGCGACTTCCTCGATGCCTTCTACGCGGCCGACGGCGACGGGGCCCGGCAGGCCGCCTTCATCGCGGAGGAACCCGGCCGGCTCGGGCTGCCGGAGGCCGACGCCTTCCTGGGGGGGGTCGGCGAGCATCTGGCCCGGCGCTGGGGCCTGCCGATCCCCGGCTGGGTCCGCGCCGGAGACCGCTATCTGACGAAAGCCCTGTTCGTTCCGGATGAGCGAGCGCTGCGGGGCTACCTGATCTGCGTCAGCCCCGTGGCGTTCCGGGCGCGGCTGATCTTCACGGGGCCCGACCCGCTCCAGCGCGCCCGGTTCCCCTATCGTCGCGGCGTGATCACGATGCCGCCCGAACATCCCCCGGGCGCCCTGCCCTGAGGATCCTCAGGCCGCCCGGATCGCGGCCGCCACGGCGTCCGGATGCTCCTCGTGCGGGCTGAGCGCCCCCGGGATCGCGGCGCCCGTCACCCGGCCGGAGGCGATCAGCGCGTCCATCTCGGCGCCCGAGCGGCGCGGGGCGCCGTCCGGGCGCAGGACCAGGACCGGCGGCAGATCGCCCGAGAACAGGTCCAGAAACTCCGCGCGGCTCGCCGCCGGGTCAAGGCCACCGGTGACGAAGGCGGCGGTGCCGAACCGGCCGTTGCGCTGGCGGGTGATGGCGTGCTTGTCGCGGATCAGGGCCGGGGTCACCCGGGCGGGATCGGCGTAGACATGGGCGCGCAGCATCCGGCCGATGATCGGCGGGCTGATGTTGATCCGGTAGAGCGCCTCGCCGAGGAGCGGCGCCTCCACGGCCCGGCGGATCCGCGGGAACCAGTGGGCGCGGCCCGGCATCGCGGTGGGCAGCGGCCCCCGCCAGGTCGGCGCCACCAGCACCAGCCGGTCGAAGGTTTTGGGGTGACGCCGTGCCGCCGCGACCAGATAGCCGGCGGCGTGGCCGGCCGCGACCCCGATTGCGTAGGGCCCCGGGGCGGCGTCGAGCAGCGCGTCCAGGAAGGCGTGGAAGGTTTTTGGGGCCAGCGGCACCCGCGCCCGCGCCCGGGCGCCGAAACCCGGCCAGTCGGGGATGCGGCAGCGATAGTCGGCGCCGAGCGCGCCGGCGAGGTCCCGCATCTCGGCGCGTGCCGAGATGGTCGACAGGGCCGGCAACAGCAGCGCCTCCGGCCCCTGCCCGATCACCGCGCAGGGCGTCGGCACCGGCCGGCCCGCCACCGTGAGGTTCAGCGCCTGCGTATCCATCCGGCAATCCACCCGATCGGGGATCCCGAAGGGCCGCGCCCTTCGGTGGGTTGCCAGGGCAAAGCCCTGGCGTACGGGCCTACGTGCGCAGCAGCTCGTTGATCGCGGTCTTCGACCGGGTGCCGGCATCGACGCGCTTGACGATCACCGCGCAGTACAGGCCGGGACCGGGCGAGCCGTCCGGCAGGGCCTTGCCGGGCATCGTGCCCGAGACCACCACCGAGTAGGGCGGCACGCGGCCATACATCACCTCGCCGGTGGTGCGGTCCACGATCTTGGTGGAGGCGCCGATATAGACGCCCATCGACAGGACGCTGCCCTGACCGACGATCACGCCCTCGGCCACCTCGGCGCGGGCGCCGATGAAGCAATCGTCCTCGATGATCACCGGGTTGGCCTGGAGCGGCTCCAGCACGCCCGCGATGCCGGCGCCGCCGGAGATGTGGCAGTTCTTCCCCACCTGCGCGCAGGAGCCGATCGTCACCCAGGTGTCGACCATGGTGCCCTCGCCGACATGGGCGCCGAGATTGACGAAGCTCGGCATCAGCACGGCGCCCGGCGCGATGTAGGCGCCGCGGCGCACGAAGCAGCCCGGCACGGCGCGCAGGCCCGCGGCGCGGAACTCGGCCTCGCCCCAGCCGGCGAATTTAGAGGCGACCTTGTCCCACCAGGGGGCGCCGCCGGGGCCGCCCTCGATGGTCGCCATGTCGTTGAGGCGGAAGGAGAGCAGCACCGCCTTCTTGAGCCACTGATTGACCACCCAATCGGCGTTGCCGCTCTTCTCGGCGACCCGGGCCTTGCCGGAATCGAGCAAGTCGAGGGCCGCCTCCACGGCCTCGCGCACCGCGCCCTTCGTGGCGGTCGAGACGCTGGCGCGGTCCTCCCAGGCGGCTTCGATGGTCTGGGCAAGATCGGAATGGGCGTGCGCGGAAAGGGGTTTGCCGGCCTGGGACATGAAGGTCGAGAACTCTCGTGGCGGGAGCCCGTGCTTACAAGCGGGGCTCGGGGCTGTCACCTGAGGGGGGCGCCATGGCGGGGGTTCCACGCCCGGTCGAGGACCACGGCAGCCCGGTCGGGCTCACTCCACCGCGAGCAGCCCCCGCACCCGGTCGAGATCGGTCACGAAGGCCGCGAGGTCCTCAGCCAGCTCGGCATGGACGGCCTCGGCCGCCTCCGGGAATTCCTCCAGCACGCGCCGCATCAGCGTCGGGGTGATCCGCAGGACCGCGGCGGCGCCCTCGGCGCGGGCCTCGGTCGGGCGCGTGCCGCGCACGAACAGCGCGAGCTGGCCGATCACCGCCGACCGCCCGGCCCGCACCGGCTCGGACCGGCCGTGGCGCGGGATCAGCCGGATCGTGCCGGACATCACCACGAAACCCCCGTCGGCCGGCTCGTCGCGGGAAAACAGCAGGTCGCCGTCGGCGAGTTCGCGGCGCTCGGCCGCGAAGGTGAGCAGGCGCAGGGCATCGCGGTCGAGGAAGCCGAACACCGGCGCGGCGGCGAGGATCGCGATGTCGTCGTCGAGCCCCAAAGAACCGCCTCATCAACCCTGTCGATTGGGATCGCAGGATCGATTACACGCAAAAAGGCAAATAGTCAGGGCAGCAATTTATATCCACCGCCCTCCGTCACCAGGATCGCGGCGGTCGCGGGATTGGGCTCGATCTTCTGGCGCAGCCGGTAGATGTGCGTCTCCAGCGTGTGGGTGGTGACGTGGGCGTTGTAGCCCCAGACCTCGGCGAGCAGCGTGTCGCGGTTCACCACGGCCCTACCGGCCCGGTAGAGGAAGCGCAGGATCGCGGTCTCCTTCTCGGTGAGCTTGAGCTTCGAGCCGCGCTCGCCGACCAGCAGCTTGGCGCCGGGCCGGAACGTGTAGGGGCCGATCTGGAACACCGCGTCCTCGGAGGCCTCGTGGCTGCGCAGGTGGGCGCGGATCCGGGCCAGCAGGATGCCGAACTTGAACGGCTTGGTGACGTAGTCGTTGGCGCCGGCCTCCAGCCCCTCGACGTGGTCGGCCTCGGAATCCTGGGCGGTCAGCATGATCACCGGCCCGCGGAAGCCGCCGGCGCGCATCCGGCGCACGGCCTCGCGCCCGTCGAGGTCGGGCAGGCCGACATCCATCACGGCGAGGTCGATGCGCTCCGCGGCCACCCGCCGGATCGCGTCCGCGGCGTTCGCCTCGGTGAAGACCGAGAACGCGTCGCACAGGTCGAGCTGCTCGGTGAGGGTGTCGCGCAGGATCGCGTCGTCGTCGCAGATCAGCAGGCGGTAGGCATTCGGCATCGTCCGGGTCCCAGGACAGGCCGCCGGCGGGGGAGGGCGATCCTCCCGGGGGGCAGCACGCGATCACTAACGGTTCTCGGCAGGATCGCGGCGATTCTGCGGAGGCTTCGGTTTCCGCACCATTGCGCCGCCGCGGCGGAGGACGCCCCGGCGAACGGGATTGCTGCGGTGGCCGGACCGCCGGGCTGGACTCCGAAGGGGCCCACCCGCGCTGGCGAGGGACCGATCTCCTCCCGAGTCCCGGCTGGCATTCCGGGTTCCGGCCAAGGATAGGGCATCCTTTGTGGCCGGAAATTGCCTTGTGCGCAATTTTCATCCGTCCGACTGCGGATATCGGGCATAAGCCGCGCCGGCTGGACCCGGCCGGGGGCGTCGAGGGGAGGGCGGATATGCGGCGGCGGGCGAAGGGACAGGCCGATGACGGCGTGCGGGTGACGCTGCGCGAGATCCGCGTGCGGGCCCTGGTCGGCGACCGGTGCCGGGGCCAGTTGCTGGTCGGGCGGGCGGTGATCCCTTGTGCCCTCGGCTCCGGCGGTCTCGTGGTCGACAAGCGCGAGGGCGACGGCGGCTCGCCCCGCGGGCGGTTCCGGCTGCGCGGGGGCGCCTACCGGCCCGACCGCCTCGGCCTCCGCCCGCGCACGGCGCTGCCGCTCCGGGCGACGCGCCCCGGCGACGGCTGGTGCGACGATCGCCGGGACCGCCGCTACAATCGCCCGCTCCGCCTGCCGGCGCCCGGCGTCAGCGCCGAATCCCTGTGGCGGGACGACGGGCTCTACGACGTGGTGATCGACCTCGACTACAACCGGGGACCGATCCGGAAGGGGCGGGGCTCGGCGATTTTCCTGCACCTCGCCCGGGCCGGCTACCGTCCCACCGAGGGCTGCGTCGCCCTCGCCCGGGCCGACCTGCTGCGGCTGCTGCGGCGGCTCGGGCCGCGGACGCATCTGCGGATCGGGTGAGGGCGGTTCTCAGAGAGCGGCGGGGTCGAACACAGCCGGTCTGCCTCCGGGTGAGACCTGCGCCGAACCCGTCGTCCGGCCTGGATCGGATGCGGCGGAGGCACCCAAATCCGAAACTGCTGGAGGTGAAGTTCAATTATCTTGGGAGTAATCCCGTTTTTTGGTAACTTTCGATCAAATTGTCGAACAACTTTACGTCCGAACGACTTCGAGCGATGATCTGCGCCCCGGCGACAGCCGCATAGATGGCGCGGGCCCGCAGCTCACCCTCGGCTCGCGAGGCGCGTTTGGCGGCGACCAACTGGTCGCAGAGCCAAGCGGTGTTCACGTCGGCGAACGTTTGCACCTCCTTCAGCACCGGCTCGGGCAACGCGTCATGCTCCGTCGCCATGAAGCTGCTCAGGCACATGCGATTGTCGCGCTCCAGGGACAGCCGGAAGAGGCTCGGGTATCGCTGCAACGCTTCTGTCGGGCTTCCGGCATTCGTCGAAATGGCTTCGAGATCGCGGGCGATGTCTTCCCAGTAGCGCCGTGCGACCGCCTCGCCGAGGAGAGCCTTCGTCGCGAAGTGGTAGGTGATGCTGGCGGCCTTGATGCCGACGGTCTCGGCGAGGTCGCGGAAGTTGAGGCCGCCGTAGCCAGCGGCCATCGCCGCCTCCCTGGCGGCCACGAGGATCGCCTCTCGCACATTCCCCTTCGCCGTCGCTGCCATCTCCGACCTCCACCTGTCATATGGCAGACAGGTGTTGACGGTACAAGATCGGAGTCATAGCCTACAGCCTGTCATCTGACAGACAGATCACGGCACGCGAAAAGCGAGACGACGATGTCCGACAAGCTGAAGCTTTTCACCTCACCCTCGGCCTTTCCCAACCCGCAGCGCCTGCGCATCTTCCTGCACGAGAAGGGCATCGCCGATCGCTTCGACGAGACGATCTACGACATGTCGCCGGTCGGCGAGCAGCGGGGTTGGAAGCACCTGAAGATGAACGCCTGGGGCGAGACGCCGACCCTCGCCCTCGCCGATGGTTCTTACCTCAGCGAGACCTCGGCCATCGCCCGCTACCTCGACGACACGTTCGAAGGCCGCAAGATCATGGGGGCGACGGCGCATGAGCGCGGTCTGGATCAGATGTGGGACAGCCGGGTGTGGGTGCACATCCTCTACCCCATCGTCACGGCCTTCCACGTCCTGCACCAGGGATTGGGCCCGAAGCTCGAACTGACCAGCAACCCGGCCTGGGGCGAGCATTCGCGCAAGGTGGCCCTGGCGCATGCCGGTCTCGTCGACCGGCATCTCGCGGATGGCCGCGCGTGGCTGCTGGGCGGCGAGCAGCCGACATTCTCCGACATCACGTTGGCGACGGCGATTGCGTTCTCCAAGTTCCCCGTCAACGCCACCCCGCTCGACGAGCGGTTCGAACATCTCGATGGCTTCTGGCGGCGCTGGCAGGCTCGACCGGCCTTCATCGCCGCGTATGCCGACCGGAGCAGCGGTGTGCCGGAGATCGACAATCGCCCCTGAGCGTTCAGCGGCCGGGCTTGGCAACCGTCCGGCCGCACGATCGCCTTCACCGCCTCTGCGCGGCGATCTGCGCTGGCGGCTTCGGGGATGCGACGGCGACGGGCCCTACGACTGGCCGGGTCGAACCCGGCCATGGCGGGCCACGCCGATCGCGTCCGATCCCTGAAGCCCGGCACACACCCCTATCCCCTCGGCATCCGCGCCCCGAAGATCGCGGTCCCAACCCGGACATGGGTGGCGCCGAGCTGGATCGCCGCCGGGAAATCCGCGCTCATGCCCATGGAGAGGATCGGCAGGGCGTGCTCTTTGGCCAGCCGGGCCAGCAGGGCGAAATGGGCCGAGGGCGGGTCGTCCGCGGGGGGGATGCACATCAGCCCCTGGATCGCCAGCCCGTGCGTATCGCGGCACGCGGCGAGCAGGGTATCGAGCTGGTCCGGCAGGACCCCGCCCTTCTGAAGCTCCGCGCCGGTGTTGACCTGGATCAGCAGCTTGGGCGTGCGTCCGGACCGGGCGATCTCCTTGGCGAGTGCCGCCGCCAGCGACAGCCGGTCCAGGGCGTGGATCACGTCGAACAGCGCCACCGCCTCCCGGGCCTTGTTGGATTGCAGCGGCCCGACGAGGTGCAGCTCCACATCCGGATAGCGGTCGCGCAGGGCCGGCCATTTCGCCGTGGATTCCTGGACGTAGTTCTCCCCGAACACCCGCTGCCCCGCCGCGAGCGCGGGCAGGATGCCCTCGGCCGGCACGGTCTTGGAGACCGCCACCAGCTGGACCTCGGCCGGATCGCGCTCGGAATCCTCGGCCGCCTGGGCGATCGCCGCCCGCACCTCGGCGAGCCCGGCGGCGACGTCCGCCTGCCCGACCGGGGGTTTCGCGGTCGGATGCCCCATCCCGTCAGTCGGGGGGGAATCCGATTCGGTGGTCGCGTCGTGCATCCTGTGCCTGTCCTGTCGCTGCCGGGCGCCGGCCTCTGTGGCCCCGCTGCAGGGAACGATACGGATCCTTCCGGGAGGCGGGTGATCCAATCTACACCCTCATCCTGAGGTGCCGGAGCGCAGCGGAGGCCCCGAAGGAGCCCTCCAGCCAGCCGGGCGATCCCTGGAGCCCTCCTTCGAGGCCCGCTCACGCGGGCACCTCAGGATGAGGATGTGGATTGGATCGGCCCAGCGAAGGCCGCTCTCGTGTACCCTATGTGCTTCCGACGGACCTATGCGCTCGCGCGCGCCGCGCAAGGCCGAATCACGCCGTCCGTTGACCGGCTCTGGCACAGATATGCTATCGCGGCGCGACCGTGCCGCGACCGTTCCTCCGAACGCCGTCGAGCCTTGACCCCGCCGGATCCATGACCAGCACCGCCGTTCCCCAACCCGTCGAGCGCTACAACGCCAAGGATGCCGAGCCGCGCTGGCAGGAGGCCTGGGCCGAGCAGCGCCTGTTCGAGACCGACAACAGCGATCCCCGTCCGAAATACTACGTGCTGGAGATGTTCCCCTATCCGTCGGGGCGCATCCACATGGGCCATGTCCGCAACTACGCGATGGGCGACGTGGTGGCCCGCTACAAGCGCGCCCGCGGCTTCGCCGTGCTGCACCCGATGGGCTGGGACGCCTTCGGCCTGCCGGCCGAGAACGCCGCCATGGAGCGCAAGGTCAACCCGCGGGACTGGACCTACGCCAACATCGCCTCCATGCGCGACCAGTTGAAGGCCATGGGCCTGTCGCTCGACTGGAGCCGGGAGATCGCGACCTGCGACCCCGACTACTACAAGCACCAGCAGCGCATGTTCCTGGATTTCCTGGAGAAGGGCCTCGTCACCCGCCGCACCGCCAAGGTGAACTGGGACCCGGTGGACCACACGGTGCTGGCCAACGAGCAGGTGATCGACGGGCGCGGCTGGCGCTCCGGCGCGCTCGTCGAGCAGCGCGAGCTGACCCAGTGGTTCTTCAGGATCACCGATTTCGCCGAGGATCTGCTCACCGCCCTCGACGGGCTGGACCGCTGGCCCGAAAAGGTCCGGCTGATGCAGAAGAACTGGATCGGCCGCTCGGAAGGTCTGGAGGTTCTTTTCGCACTCGCCCGACCGCCAGCCGTCGCGCCCGAATCCGTGACCGTCTACACGACCCGGCCCGACACCCTGTTCGGCGCGAAATTTCTGGCGATCGCCGCCGACCATCCGCTGGCCGCCGCGCTCGCCACAGATCGTCCGGCGCTGCAGACTTTCATCGAGGAATGCCGCCGCACCGGCACCGCGCAGGCCGCGATCGACACCGCCGAGAAGCACGGCTTCGACACCGGCCTCACCGTCCGCCATCCCCTGGACCCGTCCTGGGAGCTGCCGGTCTACGTGGCGAACTTCGTCCTGATGGACTACGGCACCGGCGCGGTGTTCGGCTGCCCGGCGCACGACCAGCGCGACCTCGATTTCGCCAACAAGTACGGGCTCGGCAACACCCCGGTGGTCTGCCCCGAGGGCCAGGACCCGGCGAGCTTCGTCATCACCGACACCGCCTATGTCGAGGATGGGCGGATGATCAACTCGCGCTTCCTCGACGGGCTGAGCACCGACGCGGCGTTCGAGGCCGTGGCGCGGCGGCTCGAAGGGGAGGGGGTCGCGACCCGCAAGGTCCAGTTCCGCCTGCGCGACTGGGGTGTCTCCCGTCAGCGCTACTGGGGCTGCCCGATCCCGATCATCCACTGCGAGTCCTGCGGCCCGGTGCCGGTCCCAGTCGCCGACCTGCCGGTGACGCTGCCCGAGGACGTGTCCTTCGACCAGCCCGGCAACCCGCTGGAGCGCGACGCCGCGTGGCGCACCGTGCCCTGCCCGCGCTGCGGCGCCCCGGCCCGGCGCGAGACCGACACGATGGACACCTTCGTCGACTCGTCCTGGTACTACGCCCGCTTCACGGCGCCCTGGCTCACCGACGCGCCCACCGACCGCGCCGTGGTCGACCGCTGGCTGGCGGTGGACCAGTATATCGGCGGCATCGAGCACGCGATCCTGCACCTGCTCTACGCCCGGTTCTTCATGCGGGCGATGCGCGAGACCGGCTGGGCCGGTGTCGCCGAACCGTTCGCGGGCCTGTTCACGCAGGGCATGGTGGTGCACGAGACCTACAAGGATGCGGCCGGCGCCTGGGTGCCGCCGGCCGAGATCGGCTTCGCCACCGAAGAGGGCGAGCGCCGCGCGTTTCACGTGAAAACTCGGGCGCCGATCGCGATCGGCCCGATCGAGAAGATGTCGAAGTCGAAGAAGAACGTGGTCGACCCCGACGACATCATCGCGAGCTACGGGGCCGACACGGCACGCTGGTTCATGCTGTCCGACTCGCCGCCCGAGCGCGACGTGATCTGGACCGAGGAGGGCGTGCAGGGCGCGGCCCGGTTCGTCCAGAAGGTCTGGCGGCTGGTGAACGCCGCCGGTCAGGCGACCGGCGACGGCGCCGCGGATCTGCCCCTGCGCAAGGCCGCCCACCGGGCCCTGGTCTCGGTGCAGGACGATATCGAGCGCCTGCGCTTCAACCGCTGCGTCGCCCACATCTACACCCTGGCCAACGCCCTGGAGGACGGGTTGCGCGGCCCGGTCTCGCCGGCGGCGGCCCGGGAGGCGGCCGGGATCCTGGTGCAGCTCATCGCGCCGATGATGCCGCATCTGGCGGAGGCGTGCTGGGCGGTGCTGGGGGGCTCCGGGCTCGTCGCGCAGGCGCCCTGGCCGGAGGCGGAGGCCGGGCTTCTGGTCGAGGACGAGATCACCCTGCCGGTCCAGATCAACGGCAAGAAGCGCGCGGACGTCACCGTGGCGCGCGACGCCGACGCCAAGGCCGTCGAGGCCGCAACCCTGGCGCTGGAGATTGTCCAGACGATCCTGGAGGGGCGGGCGCCCCGCAAGGTGATCGTGGTGCCGGGGCGGATCGTGAATCTGGTGGTGTGACAGTTCGACTATCGTCGCGCTTGTTGGAAGCATACAGCGCCGCGCCGGCCCGCAGAAGCGATTGACGAGGGCTCCGCCAACCTTCGCCGTGGGAGGTACTAGCGCCTTGTCGTATTGTACCGGTTTTGATACACACGCCACATCGAACCATGAAGCCCGTCACGTTCCTCGGTGACAGCCGGAAGGTGCTGCAGAGC
Organism: Methylobacterium sp. J-030; assembly: GCF_022829545.1. Lineage (GTDB taxonomy): Bacteria > Pseudomonadota > Alphaproteobacteria > Rhizobiales > Beijerinckiaceae > Methylobacterium. Next base: position 36,295 of record NZ_JAKSYM010000363.1, read on the forward strand.
TTTCCGGAAACGGTCCGCTACAGAGCCGGTGTAGAACTCCGCGCCGTTCAGACGGGCCTCGACCCCGACGATTGGAAGCCGATGTCGTCAGTCGGTCAGGGCGTCAGTGAAATCAGAATCCGGGACCGCAGCGGTGCGTTCCGGATCCTCTATCTGGCGACGTTACCAGACTGCGTTCTGGTGCTTCATGCGTTCCAGAAAAAGACTCAGCAGACCACGCAGCACGATATCGATTTGGCGACGAAGCGTCTCAGGGATTGGAACGCCGGGCTATGAACACAGAGACCTTTGACAGTGTTTTCGAAGCTTTGATCGATACGCCCATTGAGGCTGCCAACATGACGGCGCGTGCCGACCTGTTGCTGGCCATCCGGGAACGAATCCGCACCTGGGACCTGCCGCAGGAGAAGGCAGCGGCGCGGCTCGGCCTAACGCGTCCCCGTCTCAACGACCTGATGCGTGGCAAAGTCGACAAGTTCTCCCTGGATGCGTTGGTCAATATCGCCAGCGCGACAGGCCTTGCACTTCGCATTCAGGTCGTTGAGGCGGCCTGAACCGTTACGGCGCCGCCAAACCCGGATCCTGCCCGCTGGCCTCGAGGCCGCGGCGCACGAGCCCCTCGCGCTTTGCCCACGCAACGAATTCCGCGAGGTAGGCCGCCCCCGCCGGGCGCCCGACCGGCAGGCCCATCGCCTGCGGAATCTCCATGAAGTGCCCCGGCAGCAGCCGCACCGCCGGATGCGCCGCCGCGTAGGCGGCGAGCGGCTGCTCCACCCCGGCCGCCACCTCCAGCCCGTCCCGCGCGAAGGCCGTCACCGCCTCGGCCGAGGTCGGCGCCCGCACCAGGGTCGCGTGTTTCAGGCTCCGGCTCAGGAACAGGTCGTAGGCGCTGCCGCGCCCGACCGAGACCCGCACGCCGTCGCGGTCGACCTCTTCCAGGGTGTGGATCGGTGAATCCGCCGGCACGAGGTAGCTGCCGGCGATCAGCACGTAGGGCGCCGTGAAGGCGATGCCCTCGGCCCGCTTCGGGTCGATCGCCAGGAAGCAGATGTCCCAGGTGCCGGACCCCGCCGAGCCCGAGACCGCGCCCGCCCCCGGGAAGGTCACGAACGCCACCGTCACGCCGAGCCGCGCGGCGAGCGCCCGGGCGAGATCCACCGAGACCCCCGCCGGGCCGTCCGGTCCGGCCTGCGCCAGCACCGGATTGCCGAGGTTGATCGCCGCCCGGAGGGTGCCGGTGGGGGCGAGATCGTGTAGGACGGCGGGGGCAGGCGTCATGGACACGGGCGGCATGGGCTTCGTCTCCGCGTGGGCGAGGGCCGGAAGGAGAAGCCAGGAGAGCGCCGCGCCGATCCGCATCAGGCGCGCTCGACCCGACCGGCCGGCACCACCGCCCCCTTGGCGCCGCGTCGGCGCCGTCGGGCCAGCATGTTGAGGCCCTCCACGCCCGCCGAGAACGCCATGGCGGTGTAGATGTAGCCCTTCGGCACATGCGCCCCGAACCCCTCGGCGATCAGCACCATGCCGATCATGATCAGGAAGCCGAGCGCCAGCATCACCACGGTGGGGTTGCGGGCGATGAAGGCCGAGAGCGGCTCAGCGGCGATCAGCATCACCGCGACCGCGATGATCACCGCCACCATCATCACCGGCACGTGCTCGGTCATGCCCACCGCCGTGATGATCGAGTCGATGGAGAAGACGAGGTCGAGGAGCAGGATCTGACCGATCGCCGCGCCGAAGCCCAGGCTGCCGCCGGACTCCTTGGTCTCCGGATCGGGATCCACGCTGTGGTGGATCTCCTTGGTGGCCTTCCACAGCAGGAACAGGCCGCCGCCGATCAGGATCAGGTCGCGCCAGGAGAAATCCTGGCCGAGCACCGAGAAGACCGGCTCGGTCAGGTGAACGATGAACGCCACCGTGCCCAGCAGCCCGAGCCGCAGGATCAGCGCCAGCCCGATGCCGATCCGCCGGGCCCGGGTCTGCTGATCCGCCGGTAGCTTGTTGGTCAGGATCGAGATGAAGATCAGGTTGTCGACGCCGAGCACCACCTCCATCACCACGAGGGTCGCGAGGGCGGCCCAGACGGCGGGCTGGCCGGCGAGCTGGATCAGGTCGGTCACGGGCGGGGCGCCTCGCTGGTCGGGAACAGGCGGCTGCCGAGAGTCGTGAGGTCGAACGGGTTCGGGCCGCGCACCGGTTCGGGGGCGAAGACCCGCAGGATCTTCGGAAAGACCTTGAAGTGCGCGGGCGTGCGCGTGGTCAATTCGCCGTCGGTGTTCACCGGGCGGGGCCGGCGTGTCGCGATCCGGATCTCCTGCGCGTGGAAGGCGCGCACGTCGGCGGCCCGGCCGTGCGTGCCCCGCCGGAGCGCCGGCAGCAGCGCGATCAGCCGCCACCAATGGTCGATCTCCAGGCTGTAGAAATCGAGCTTGCCGTCATCCACCGCGGCGCTCTCCGCCACCGTCATGCCACCGCCGTAGTGCCGGCCGTTGCCGACCGAGACCTGGATGGTGGTGATCGTCTCGACCGTGCCGTCGCGCTCGATCGTCACCGTGAACGGCCGGACCCGGCGCAGCACCCGGATCGCCGCCACCGCGTAGCCCAGCACGCCGAAGGTCTTCTTCGATTCCGCCGTCAGCGCGCCCGCGAGTTCCGCCGAGAAGCCGATGCTCGCCACGTTGAAATAGTAGTGGCCGTTGACCCAGCCGAGATCCACCGGCCGCGCCTGCGCGGTCGGGATGAAGCGGGCCGCCTCCAGGGGATCGAGCGGCAGGTTGAGGGAGCGGGCGAGGTCGTTGGCGGTGCCCAGCGGCAGGATGGCGAATGGCAGGCCGGCCTCCACCAGGGCGGGGGCAGCGACGTTCATGGTGCCGTCGCCGCCGCCGAGGATCACCAGATCGACCGATCCGGCTTGGCTGCGGATCGCGTCGCGGCAATCGGCGTCCGGCGGCGGCTCCACCGGCTCGATCCCACCCGCGCGCAGGATCCGGCGGATCTCGTCGAGGTCGAGGCCGCCGTTGCGGGCCTTGGCGTTGCAGACCAGCAGGGCCCGGCGCGGCGCGTCGCTCATCGGGGGCTCCCGGATCCGGGATACCGGCGGGTCAGCCGGTGAAAGGTATGGAGCGAGGATCCGGCGCCATTCCGTCGCGCCAAACGAGCACGGACCCGGTTCCCGGGTGCATGCAGCGCCAGGGGAATGCGACCCGGGACCAGGCGCACCACGTCGCGGGGCGTCCGTCCGGTCAATCCGTGCCGCCGACGCGGCGCTCTTCGTGCCGGATCCCGGACCGGGTTCCACTGACGCTCCACCCGTCCGGAAAAGGGATGCGCGCGGCTGACCACCCTGGAAGGGCGGGTCGGGCGGGCCTGGATGTCGGGTTGGGCCACGGGATCCTCGGTGCGCGGTGGGGTGGAACCTGGGAACAACCGCAGCCGAGAGCGACCTCGACCGTGACTGTCCCCGACTTGGTACCCAAACGCACGAACGCAACCCCATCATCCCCGCAATCCAGGGCTGGTCGCCGCCGTACGATCAGGCAAGATGTCATCCGCGCCCGAGCCCCTCGTGGAACTCGCCACCCAAGCGGGCGCGTTCATCTTGATGTCCGCCCCGGCCGCCAGGAAGGCACCGATGTCCGCCACCCGCCCCGTCCGAGTCCAGGCCCGCACCCAAACGCTCGCCTTCGGCCTGCTCCTGCCGCTCGCCCTCGCGGGCACCGCCGCGGCCCAGCAGCCGGGCGCGGCGTCCGGGAGCGGCTGGGTCGACCCGCCGCCGCGCGCGGCCGCACCCGCCGCAGGGGCCGCGAAGGAACCGATGACGGAGTCGATGAGGGCCGCAAGCCCCCGGAGCCCGGAGGCGGCCGCTGCGAAGGCCCAGCCCGAGACTCTGCGCGAGGTCGCCCCGGTCCGCGAGGCCGCCAGGCCGGAACCGGCCGAGGACGCCCTGCCGAAGGCCGCGGCGACGCGGGGGCCTGGCCCGAAGCGGGCGGCCGCCCTGGAGCGTCCGCCGGTCCGGGAGAGCCTGCGCCGCCGGGAACACCCCGAAGCGCGCCACGAAGCCCATCGCCCGTACCGCCTCGCCGAGACGCCGGCCGCGCTCGCCCCGGCGCCGGGCCTGTCGGCCGAGCGCGCCGCCGCCGCCCGGGCGCTGACGGCGAGCTACCTCGCCACCGTCTCGGGCTCCGACGACACCATGGTGGGCGCCGCGACCCGGTTCTACGCGACCCGCGTGCGCTTCTACGGCCGGCCGGTCACCACGGCGGCGCTCGTCGCCGAGAAGCGCAGCTTCGTCCAGCGCTGGCCCGAGCGGCGCTACGAGCCGCGGGCGATGCGCGCCGCCTGCGACGCCGAGACCTGCACGATCCGCACGCTGGTCGATTTCCGCACCGCCAATCCCGGGCGCGGCGCCGTCTCCAGCGGCGAGGCCGAGCTGGTCCTGGAGGTGGGCTTTGCCGGCACGCGGCCTTACATCCTGGGCGAGACCGGCCGCGTCCTGCGGCGGAGCATCCAGGCCGGGACCCTGGCCGCCTCGCCCGGCAAGGCGTAAGGAGCCTGTCGCCGCGTGCGGCGGATGGCCGAGGGGACGAATCCCGGCGATCGAACGTTTGGTGAGGCGCTCCCGCGCGGGCTCCGGCAGCTGGGTTCCGGGCCGCGCCTCGGTGGTGCCGGGATCGGGTGAATGACGGCTTCGACTCTGGTGGGGCAACAGGAGGGGGAACCGGTCCGTCCGCCCCGCGACGATCCCGGCCGCGACGCCTTGCGCGCGGCGATCCGGGACGCGGTCGCCCGTGCCCGCCCCCGCCCGGTGGCGGTGCGGACCCTCGAACTCCTGGCCGAGGCCGCCTGCGTGCCCGACGAGGCCGGAACCGGCATCCGGGTTCTCGACCGGCAGGGCGCCGTGCGCCATCGGGACGAGTCCGACGCGCCGATGACCCTGGCGGATCTCATGGCGGAGCTGCGCGCGCGCCACCCTGCCCTGTTCCTGCCCCCCGAGCCGGAGATCGAACGGGCGGCGCACGCCGTCGAGGAGCCCCGGGATTCCGCACTGCGGACTGGCGCCTACGAGATGAAGGCCGCCACCGCGCGCTTCGTCGGCGCGCAATCCGAACGGGCCCGGTCCCTGGCCGAGCGCTCCTCCGAGCAGGGCCGCGTCCTGGCCCAGAACGCCGCCGGCCGGTTCGCGACCCTGCGGACGCGCCTGCGCGGCCGGCTCGCCCGCCCGGTCGAGACCGAGGCTGCGGAGACCCCGGGGTTGGATCCGGCGGCGGCCTGGAACAGCGGGCCCGGCCGCATCGGGGCGGGCCTCGGCCGTCTGCGCGACCGGCTCGCCGGCGGCGGGACCGTCGTGGACGAGGGGACCCACCGGCAGCACCGCCTGCTCCTGGGTGCGGCCGCCGGCACCCTGGTGGCGGTGATCGCCGCAGGGCTCGTCCTGAACGGCCGCGGGCCCGAATCCCCGCGCCGCGCGGCCCCGGCCGCGATCCGGACGGAGGCGCCGAGCCCCCCCACCCCGCCCGCCGCGTCCCAGACTCCACCCGCCGCCGCCCCCGATACGGTCACGCCGCCCCCCGAGACGGCCGGCGACGCCGAGCCCGACACGCCGCTGCCGCCGAACGCCGTGGCGGGGCCGGCCCAGGTGATCGACACCGCCACCCTCAAGGTCAGCGGCAAGGTGGTGCATCTGTTCGGCGTCGAATGGGTGCGGGGCGGGCAGGCGGATGAGCTGGCCCGCTACATCGGCAGCCGGCCGGTGACCTGCCAGCCCGCCCCCGGCAGCGCCACCATGAACTGCCTCGTGGATGGCCGCGACCTCTCCGAGGTGGTGCTGTTCAATGGGGGCGGCCGCGCCTCCCCTGAGGCGAGCCCCGAACTGGTCGCGGCCGAGGATCACGCCCGGAGCGAGCGGCTCGGCGTGTGGAAGCGCTAGGCGTGCCGACCGAGCATTTTGGCGATACCGCGGATGGCCGGCCGGTCGCCCGCCACGTCCTGAGCCGCGGCGGCCTGCGCGTCGCCGTCATCGCGTTCGGCGCCGCCGTGACGGCGATCGAGGTGCCCGACCGGTCCGGCCGCACGGCCAACGTCGTCCTCGGCCTCGACACCCTGGCGGGCTACGAGACCCTGAGCCCGAGCTTCGGCGCGATCGTTGGCCGCTACGCCAACCGCATCGCCGGCGGGCGCTTCAGCCTCGATGGGCACAGCTACCAATTGCCGGTGAACGAGGGCCCCAACACCCTGCACGGCGGCCCGCGGAATTTCGGCAAACGCCTGTGGCGGGCAGACGCCTCGGACGCGACGCGCCTCGTCCTGAGCCGCCGCTCGCCGGACGGGGAGGAGGGGTTTCCGGGCAATCTCGACGTCCGCGTCACCTACAGCCTGCCGGCGGACGGGGTGCTGCGGATCGACTATGCCGCCGTGACCGACCGGCCGACGATCCTGAACCTCACCAACCACAGCTACTTCAACCTCGCCGGGGAGGGGACGGGCAGCGTCCTGGGCCACCGCGTGCAGCTCGAAGCCGATGCCTTCGCGCCGACCGACGCGACCCAGATCCCGACCGGCGCGCTCCAGCCGGTCGCGGGCACGCCGTTCGACTTCCGCACCGCGCGGGCCCTGGAGGAGCGGATCCGCACCGGGGACCCGCAGCTCGCCTACGCCAAGGGCTACGACCACACCTTCGCGCTGCGCGGCCCCGCCGGGACGCTGCGGCCAGCCGCGACCTGCACCGATCCGAGCAGCGGGCGCCGGCTCGACGTCTGGACCACGCAGCCGGCGCTGCAGCTCTACAGCGGCAACAACCTCGACGGCACGCTGATCGGCCCGTCCGGGCGGATCTACCGGTCCGGCGATGGGGTCTGCTTCGAGACGCAAGGCTTCCCCGACGCCCCGAACCACCCGAATTTCCCCTCCGCGGTGCTGCGGCCGGGCGAGGCGTTTGCGGCCGCCACGGAGTTCCGGTTCTCGGTGGATTAGGGGCGTCCGCCAGTTTCAGCGCCCCGCGCGGCCGGTCAGCGCCCGGAACCCCGCCCAGCCCCAGTAGACCCGGTGATGGGCGATGCGTCCGCCCGCACGATCCATCACCTCGACGAGGTCGACCTGATCGCCGTGCGGCGCGCCGCGTGGATATTCCCAGGTGAGCCGCCGCCCGATGCTTCGATGCGCGTCGAACCATGCGTCCGGTTCCGGTGGCAGGATGGGCCGGTTCCGCGGGAGATCGCCGATGGGTCTGCACCCCAACATCGCCACCGCCGCCTTCCTGATCGCGGATCCGGCCCGGTCGGCCATGCTGATGGCCCTGCTCGACGGGCGGGCCCGCCCCGCGGGCGAGCTGGCCTACGCGGCCGGAGTGACCGCGCAGACGGCGAGCGCCCATCTCGGCAAGCTCCGCGACGGCGGGCTGCTGACGGTCGAGAGGCAAGGCCGCCACCGCTACGATCGGCTCGCCGGCCCCCACGTGGCCGAGGCCCTGGAGCATCTGGCGGCGATCCGTCCGCCGGGGGAGGTGCGCCGCAAGCCGCCGGGTCAGGAGGCCCGGAGCCTGCACTTCGCGCGCTGCTGCTACGATCACTTGGCCGGGCAACTGGGTGTCGCCGTCGCCGAGGCCCTGCAGGCGCGCGACCTCCTCCGTCCGGCGGAGGGCAGGCGCTACGACGTGACCCCGGCCGGGGTTGCGTGGTGCGCCGGCCTAGGGCTCGACGTGGCGGCGCTGCGGCCAAGCCGCCACGGTCTCGCCGGGGCCTGCCTCGACTGGACCGAGCGCGAGCACCACCTCGCCGGCCCGCTGGCGACCGCTTTGATGCGGGCGTTCTGCGCACAGGGCTGGCTGCGGCGCGCGGAGACGGGCCGCGCCGTGCAGGCCACGCCGAAGGGCTGGATCGCCCTCAGGACCGAACTCGGCCTCGATCCGGCCTCATGCGGCGGCGCACGCGCATTCCCGTGACACGGGGATCGCGGCGGCGGGTGCGGCCGGGTGGGGATGCCACGTCTCGCCGAGCGCGAGGAGCGCGGCCTTCACAACGTCGAGTTGCGAGGGCTCGCCCTCGGCCATGCCTTCCGCGGCCGCCACCTCCTTCAGGTGCTCGTCCCAGGCCCAGCGCCGCAGGATCTCCCGCTTGCAGCCGGGCAGCAGCCGGGAATGGTCGAGCACCTGCGCGGGCGTGGCGAACACCGCCGCGGGGTTGACCAGCGCCCGCTCCAGATCCGGAAGCGCGGGCGCCGGCCTGCGGTCTTCCGACGCGCGCCGGACCGGCGGGCGCGGGGGCCGCGGGCGCGGGCGCGGGCCGGGCTGCCAGGACGGGATCGTGGGCGCGACCGGCGTCGGCCCGGTGACGCCGGTCCCGGGCTCGGCGATGTAGGCCACGCCCTGGCGCTCGGCATAGGCGACCGAGCGCTCCCGGCGCCGGATCCGGGCCGCGCGGCCGGCGAGCCAGTCCGGCGGCACCGCCACGGGCGGGGTGTTGGGGCCGATTCCGATCGTCCGTTCCTCCATGGTGACCTCCCGACATGTGTGGGTCTCTCGACCGGGACCGGAGCCCCGTGGGGGCTCCGGTCCCGCCTCCGCCCGGGCGGCATCCGCCGGGACGCGACGTGTGGGCCTTCATCCTGCGCGTCAGGCTCCGAGGAGCCCGAGCCGCGCGGCCGCCTGGATGCCGAAACTCGCCGCGAAGGACAGCAGCGCGGCGTCCCAGACCGTCAGGGCCGGGGACGTGGCCGGTGGTACGCCCCGGGTGAGGGCGAAGCCGAGCCACGCGAAGCCCGACAGGCTGAGCAGCACGGCCGCAACCCAGGGCAGGGCCGCGGGCGGGCAGGGCGCCGCCAGGGCGAGGCACATCACGGTGGTCAGCAGCCAGCCGACCAGCATGGATTCGTGGGTCTCGGCCGCCGGGCCGCGGTGCCGCCGCCGGCGCCAGAGACCGCGATGGTGATCCTTCAGGTCGAACGTCGTCATGGAATGTCCTCCCGGTTCAGTTCAGGGCGGATCCGGGCGTATCGCGCTCGCGCGCCCAGCGCCGGGTGACGGCCGCCGGGACGGGCGACCGGCGCGGCGCCGGCTGCGGCGCGGATCCCGCGTCGAGCGCCTGCAGCGCCGCCAGGATCTCGTCGATGGGGACGGGCTCGGCCCGGCAGCCCGGCAGGCAGCGCAGGGTCGGGCTCGCCTCGACCGCCCGGGCGTCGGAGGCCCATGAGGCCAGGATTACCCGCTTCTCGGCCGTGGACAGGCCCGGATAGGTCGGCACCTCGCGGGGATGGCGGAAGACGTCGCCCGGCGCCACGAAGGCCTCGAACGGGTCGACCGCCGGTGCCCGGAGATTGGCCGCCGCCACCGGGCCGAGACGCTCGATGCCGCGCGCGATACCGGTCGCGACCGGGGCGGCCTGACGGGAAAGGGTGTCGATCGGCTGCATGAAACCCTCCTCTGGACTCCCCCGCGTGCGGGCGGAGGCTGGGGGCGGCCGGCACGCCCCAGGGTGCGCGCCGGCCGCCGCGTCCTGCGTTTGGCCTCGGAGCCTGTCTGATCCGCGATCCCGGGTTCCCGAAGGGCGAGCCCTTTGGCGGGTTCTTAGGGCGGGCCCTGAGATGGTCTCCAGGGCTCCACCCGTGACCGGCGAAAGGTCTCCACCTTTCGAAACCATGACGGGCTCGCAGACCGCTCCGGCGGCGCTCAGTGCTTGGCCGCGGAGGCGCCCTTGCCGCCGTTGATCGCGATGCGGCGCCAGCGATCCGGCGCCTCGGCCGAGCGCGGCAGCGTCACGGTGAGGACGCCGTTGCGGAAGCTCGCCTCGGCCCTGTCCTCCTGCACCGCGAAGGGCAGGGCGATCGACCGCTCGAACCGGCCGTAGCTGCGCTCGGAATAGCCGCGCTCCCTGTCGGCGGTCTCGGCGCGCGTCTCGCCCTTCAGGATCAGCACGCCGTCCGCGATCAGGAGCTCGACATCCGTCTCGTCGAGGCCGGGCAGCTCGGCGGAGACGCGCAGGGCGCCGTCCGCCTCCACCACCGCGACGTTCGGCCAGCCGAAGCTCCGGGCCGCCAGGCTGGTGCCCGTCAGGCTCGGCACGCCGAACCCGGTGAACACGTCGTCGACCAGGCGGTTCATCTCGCGGTGCAGCGTCGGGAACGGGCTCGCCGGCTCGTTCGACAGGCCGGCCGGGGCCGGGGTGCCGCCGCTGCGGTTCCAGGGACTCAGATCGCGCACGCTCATGGTCCGGTCTCCATCGCAAGACATGTCGTTGCGGGAGCGGGCCCCCGGGTCCGGGGACCCGCGCGGGAGTGTCGTCTCGGGATGCCCTGCGGCCCGGAGGCGCCCGGGCCGCAGGGCGCGGGATCAGGCGGCCTTGGCCTCGCGCTCGCGGCCGATCTGCGCCGGGGCGTTGTCCTGGCCGGACGACGCCGAGACGCCGCCGATGGCGATGCGGCGGGGCTTCAGGGCCTCCGGCACCTCCCGCTTCAGCGCGACGGTGAGCAGGCCGTTCTCCAGGTTCGCGCCCACCACCTTCACGTGCTCGGCGAGATTGAACGTCTGCCGGAAGGTGCGGGCCGCGATGCCGCGGTGGAGATAGTGCTTCTCGGCCTCCGGGGCCGCCTTCTGGCCGGTGACGAGCAGCGCGGTATCCTGCTGGGTCAGCGCGATCTCATCGGCCGTGAAGCCCGCCACCGCCATGGTGATGCGGTACTGGTCCTCGGCGACCTTCTCGATGTTGTAGGGCGGCCAAGCGGTGGACGGCTCGACGCGCTCAGCTTGGTTGAGCAGCTCGAACAGGCGGTCGAACCCGATGGACGACCGGAACAGGGGCGAAACGTCGTAAGTCCTCATACCCACATCCTCCAGAGAGCAACGTGACTACAAGCGACGCCGGACACCGGATCCGGCGCCCTCCCGCGAGCCCGTTTCCAGACCTCGCACGCGCGTAACGTGCGGGCGGCAGGCAGGTTCCGCGGGTAAACGAAAATTTTTTGGTGGGCTGGGCGAAAGGCGTTCGAAGGGGCGATCGGTCCCACGCGCATCTCCCTCCCCCCTCTGCGGGGGAGGGTGGCCCCCGAAGGGGGTCGGGTCGGGACGAAGTCCCGCGAGAGGGGAGCGACGGCGCAGGATGGAGCTGTGCCCGTCAGGCCGGTCGCGCCCTTTTCTGAACCCGGGTTCCCCTCTCCCGACCCCTGCTGACGCAGGGGCCACCCTCCCCCGCAAAGAGGGGAGGGAGGGCGCGTGCCGACTCTGGAAAGCTATACCCGGCGGCCGGGCTCAGCCGACCGCGTCCTCCACCAAAATCTCGCGCTTGCCGGCATGGTTGGCGGGCCCGACGATGCCTTCCACCTCCATCCGCTCCATCAGCGAGGCGGCGCGGTTGTAGCCGATCTGCAGGCGGCGCTGGATGTAGCTGGTCGAGGCCTTCTGGTCGCGCAGCACCACCTGGACGGCCTGCTCGTAGAGGTCGCCGCCAGCCTCGCCGAAGGACCCCTGGTCGAACACCGCGCCGTCGAGTTCGAGTTCCGCCGCGCCGGCCTTGCCCTTGGCGCCCTTCTCGGGAGCCCCGTCCTCGTCGTCCGCCGTGACGGCGTCGAGGTAGCTCGGCCGCCCCTGGCGCTTGAGGTGGGCGACCACGCTCTCGACCTCGCTGTCCGAGCAGAACGGCCCATGCACGCGCGTCGTGCGCCCGCCGCCGGCCATGAACAGCATGTCGCCCTGACCGAGCAGCTGCTCCGCGCCCATCTCGCCCAGGATCGTGCGCGAGTCGATCTTGCTGGTGACCTGGAAGCTGATCCGGGTCGGGAAGTTCGCCTTGATCGTGCCGGTGATCACGTCCACCGACGGACGCTGCGTCGCCATGATCAGGTGGATGCCCGCCGCCCGCGCCATCTGGGCCAGACGCTGGATCGCCCCCTCGATG
>NZ_JAKSYM010000370.1 GCF_022829545.1 Methylobacterium sp. J-030
GGCACGGCCAAGCGCGTTCGGATCGTGAAGGAGAACACCACGATCATCGACGGCGTCGGCGAGAAGTCGGACATCGAGGGGCGGATCTCGAAGATCAAGGCGCTGATCGAGGAGACGACCTCGGACTACGACCGCGAGAAGCTTCCGGAGCGCTTGGACAAGCTAGCGGGCGGCGTCGCGGTGATCAAGGTCGGCGGTGCGACCAAGGTCGAGGTGAAGGAGAAGAAGGACCGCGTCGACGACGCGCTGAACGCCACCCGCGCGGCGGTCGAGGAGGGCATCGTCCCGGGCGGCGGCACCGCGCTGCTGCGCGCCACGGTGGCTGTTCAGGCCCTCTCGAGCGACAACCCCGACGTCCAGGCCGGCATCAAGATCGTGCTGAAGGCCCTCGAGGCACCGCTGCGCCAGATCGCCCAGAACTCGGGCGTCGAGGGCTCGATCGTGGTCGGAAAGATCCTGGCCGATGCCTCTTCGACCTACGGCTTCGACGCCCAGACCGAAGCGTACGTCGACATGCTTCAGGCCGGCATCGTCGATCCGGCCAAGGTGGTCCGTGCGGCGATCCAGGGGGCGGCCTCGGTCGCCGGCCTGCTGGTGACCACCGAGGCGATGATCGCCGAGGCTCCGCGGAAGGAGGCCGCCCCGATGCCGGGCGGTGGTGGCATGGGCGGAATGGGCGGCATGGACTTCTGATCTGCCCGACCAGGTCCGGGTGATACCCGATGAGCCGGATGCCGGCTCGTCGGGGGCGCGTCACGCGGGCTGGGATGCGGGGACCGGCCCCGCTCCAGTCCTGCGGGTGCGCTGAGCCCTCGAGGTCCCGACGCCCTGCGCCGCATCACGGCAGACGCCGCCCGGTTCGCGCCGTGAGACGGTCCGGGGCCGGCGGAGCCGCGGGAGGGGCCCACCGTCGATTCCGCAGCGGCTCCTGAGGGCTGCGCACATGCGCAGTCTTGTCGGCCGCGAGATCACCTGCGAGCTCCCGCAGCCCACCGCGGCCGGACCTTCGAGGCCTCGCCTCCGCCGCGGATTTGATCATGATCCGGGAAGCCAATCGCGTCGTCTGGCAGGGGCGTGCGGAGACCATAGCCGCGGGCGATACAGGTTCTAGGTCCGGTGTGTTGTGTGAGCGTATTGCTCGACGCGCGAATCAACCGGTCGACGGATGGGCCGATGCAACGCATGGGCGGAATGGTCGGGCTCGAACCCGGCAGGGTCGCGCCCTGCTGGCGGCCATACGCGGCGGTCCGGCCCGAGATCCTGGATCCGATCGGCCATCGCAAGATCCCCAACGATGCGATCGTTCTCCGGAAGCCGGAGACCCTGCCGTTCGGCACCTGGGACGACCACGGCACCACCTGCGCGGCCGCCAGGGCGCCCCTGGAAGGGGGCTTCCGCTGCGATTGAGGCGACCGCCTCCGGCATCGTATCACGCGCTCCAGGGAGTTCGAGGGATGGCAGATCTTTCCGGCAAGACGGTCCTGATCACCGCGGCCGGCCAGGGCATCGGGCGCGCAAGCGCCCTCGCCTTCGCGCAGGCCGGGGCGACGGTGCACGCCACCGACATCGACGCGGCGGCGCTGGACGACCTGCGCGCCGACAACGTCAGCGCCGCGCTCCTCGACGTGCGGGATGCGGCCGCCGTCAAGGCGCTGGTCGCGCGGATCGGCGCCGTCGACATCCTGTTCAACTGCGCCGGTGTCGTCCACGGCGGCACCATCCTGGAGATGCCCGACACCGACCTCGACGTCGCCTTCGACCTCAACGTCCGGGCGATGATCCGCACGATCCGCGCCGTACTGCCCGGCATGGTCGAGCGCCGCGACGGCGCGATCATCAACATGGCCTCGGTCGCCTCGTCGGTGAAGGGCGTGCCGAACCGCTTCGCCTACGGGGTGACGAAGGCGGCGGTGATCGGGCTGACCAAGGCGGTGGCGGCCGACTACGTCGCCCACAACATCCGCTGCAACGCGATCTGCCCCGGCACGGTCGAGAGCCCGTCCCTGCAGGCGCGCATCCGGGCGCAGGGCGATTACGAGCAGACCCGGGCGGCCTTCATCGCCCGCCAGCCGATCGGGCGGCTCGGCACGCCGGAGGAGATTGCCGACCTCGCCGTGTACCTCGCGGGGGCGACCTACACCACCGGCCAGGCGGTCGTCGTTGACGGCGGCTGGACGATCTGAGAGCCCGGCCGCGGGTCGCCCAAGGGCGAGCGCCCTCCGGTGGGTTGTCACGCCTCGGCCGTGCCTGGACCCGCGAAAGGTCCCGACCCAGCCGCTTCAAGGTGATTGCAGAAATCCGACGCCCTCGCGGTGCGCCGGTCTGGCATCGTTCCTCGTATCAGGAACGCGGCCCCGTCCCGGGCGCGGGGAGCGCCAGCGGAGTGCAACCCGGGATCCAGCGCACGGTGTCGCGAAGCGTCCATCTGAATCAGCCTGTGCCGCCGGCACGGCGCTGCGTGTGCCGGGTCCCGGATCAGGGTCCGCTGCGCTTCACCTGCCCGGGGAAGGGGCGCCGATCCCGAGACGCGCACCCGGCCAAACACCTTGAAGCGGCCGGGGCTCGGCCTTTCGAAACCACGCCGTGATCGCGCCGCGTCACGAGCAGGGCCTGACGCTTCGGGCCGTCCAGCCTCATGCGTCCTGGGGGGCGGTTGACCGGGCGGGCAACACCCAGCCTGGCCTGACGAAGTGGCAGGTATACCCGCCGGGCTGGCGCTCCAGGTAGTCCTGATGCTCCGGCTCGGCCTCCCAGAACGGCCCGGCCGGCGCGACCTCGGTCACGACCGTCCCGGGCCACAGGCCGGAGGCGTCGACGTCGGCGATGGTATCCTGCGCGATGCGGCGCTGGTCATCGTCGGCGTAGAAGATCGCCGAGCGATAGCTCGGGCCCCGGTCGTTGCCCTGCCGGTTCGGCGTCGTCGGGTCGTGGATCTGGAAGAAGAACTCCAGCAGGCGCCGGAAGCTCGTCCGGGTCGGGTCGTAGACGATCTCGATCGCCTCGGCATGGGTGCCGTGGTTGCGATAGGTCGCGTTCGGCACGTCGCCGCCGGTGTAGCCGACGCGGGTCGACACGACGCCCGCCTGGCGCCGGACGAGATCCTGCACGCCCCAGAAACATCCGCCGGCCAGCACTGCCCTCTCGGTTTGCATCGTCGGTCCCCGTCCATCGCTTCGCTTCCATGTCCATATGGGGACGTCGATGACGTTTGCCTCCGGGCGATGTCACGGATACCGATGATTGATCCGCCGGGAGCCTCGGTCATCCGGTCGCGGAGCGCCGTCCGCCGGCGCCCCCGCGGGGGGGTGAAACCCCGGCGGCCGCTCGGTTCCGGAGATATGGTGGGATCCGGTGCCGGCGCGTGCGGGCGCCGGCACCGGGGTGAGCCCGGCTCAGAAGGTGATGCCGCTCTTCACGCCGAAGACGACCACGTCCTCGCGCCGGTTGATGCCGCCCGGACGGTTCACGAACTGGATGTTCGGACGGATCACCACGTCCGGCGTCACGGCGAGGCTGTAGAACACCTCCAGCACCCGCTCGTAGCCGGGGAGCGGCTGATAGGCGCCGTAGAAGGTATTGGCTGCGGCGATGCCCCGCGCGGTGGCGGAACTGGCATGCGACTGGCCGATCGCGACGCCGATCCAGTCGAACGGGCGGGTATCCCAGAACCCCTTGTAGACGAGGCCCAGCGTCTCCTGTTCGTCGAGGGGCGAGGTGCGCGAATCGGCGAAGGTCACCCGGAGGAAGGCCGAGAGGTTGCGGCCGGGCTCGTCGGGATTGGGCCGGTAGAGTTCTTGGATCGCCACGCCGTAGACGCCGCTGCGCTCCTGATGGCCGAGGGGCAGCCCGCCATACACGCTGAGGGGAAGCCGGGCGGTGTTGTAGTAGAGATCGGGGCCGCCCGACGTCTGATACCAGCCGCCGACCGTGTAGCTGCCCCGGTAGTTGAACGGGCCGAAGGTCGGGAACACGGCGCCTTCGAGGATCGCCAGGGCGCCGGTCGCCCCGGTTGGGTCGAAGTTGAACCCGTCATCCAGGTCGCGCTGGTTCACTTGGTAGACGCCGGCCTGGATGTAGCCGGACTCCAGATTTCCGACGCGCAGGCGCGCCGCATATTGCGAGACCGGCCAATTGTACCAGTAGTTCCCGACGAGGTTGCCCGGCTGGGCACCGCAGAAGGTCAGGTTCTGGAACTCGCAGGCGAAGCCGGCGAAATCGGACCCGACCGGCATGCGGCCGAACTTCAGGTCGAGATACTTGCCGAACTGCTGGTCGTAGGAGAGCGTGGTCAGGCGCGGGATGTTACCGCGGCCGTAGACTTCCTCCGTCTGCTGAAGGACGCCGAGATGCGCGTCGATGGGCAGGCTGCGGCCGAAACGCTGTGTGAAGACGAAGTTCATGGTGCCGCCTTCGACACCGGTGAGCTGGTTCATGTCGGCCGCGCCCTTGAGGACGAACTGGCCGCTGCCGCGCACCAGCTGCCGCGTTCCGCCCTGGAGGTTGGTGCCGGTCTCGTAATCGACGCCGGCATCGACGCGGATGCCGGCCCGGAACAGGTCGTCGCGCACGCCGCCGAGATTGCCGAACAGGCCCCATTTCGGCGCGGCGGCCCGGGTGTCGAGGCTGCCGCCGGGGGCGAGATCGGGACTGGTCGCCGTCGCGGGCCGGGCGAGCGGGAGCCCGGCGACCGGAGCGGGACGGCGCGCCGACTGGGCGCGGCGCTTACGAACAGGCCGAATCACTTGCGCGGACGCGCTCGACACGGCGGCGGAGCCGGCGGGCGGCGCCTCCTGCGCGTGGAGGCCGGGCGCCCAGAGGATGCCCTGTGCGACGACGGCGGCGCCGAGCATGGATGCCCGGCGCAGTCCGGACGATGTTGCTTTACGAATCACAGTCTACCCCCAGTTTTTGAAGCTCAATTTTTTAACTTTTCCTCAACCCAAGCCTGAATATCGGGATTTGTAGGTATTAATTCAGGATTATGGCCGAGCTTTTCAGCTTCGCCCGGTCGATTGACTGGGCGAGCGACGCGCTGAGAACTATAGTTCTCAGTTACTCTTAGCGTATGTTGCCACGTCCAGCCAAACAGCTAGGAGTAGAATCGTTCCTTTGACGATCATCTGCCAGTAACTGTCGAGGCTGAGCATCGACATGCCGTTGTCGAGGCTCGCCATGAGGAGCGCGCCGATCAGGGCGCCCGCGACGGTGCCGGCCCCGCCCCGCATGGAGGTGCCGCCGATCACGCAGGACGCGATCGCGTCCAGTTCCTGCAGGCTGCCGGCCGAGGGGGAGCCGGCCGCGAGGCGCGCGGTCGTCAGGAGGCCGGCCAGCGCGGCGGCCGCGCCCATCAGCGCGAACACCACGAGCTTCACCCGCTGCACGTCGACGCCCGACAGGCGCGTCGCCTCGAGGTTGCCGCCGATGGCGTAGATGCGCCGGCCCAGCACGGTCCGCCGGGCCATCAGGCTCAGGCCGCAGAGCATCACGAGGAGGATCAGCACCGGGGTCGGGATGCCGCGATAGGCGTTGAGCACGACCACGAACCCGGCCAGCACCGCGCCGGTCAGAACGATCTTGCCGAGGTCGATGGCGAGAGGCGGCACCGGAAGGTTGTACGTCCGGCGTCCGGCCCGGCTCCGCAGGACCGAGGCGGCCAGCAGGGCGAACAGGATCGCGGCGAGGCCGAAGCCGATGGGGCCCGGCAGGTAGCTCTGGCCGACGGCCACGAAATCGGACGCGATCGGCGTCACCGTCACGCCGCCGGTGATCCCGAGCAGGATGCCGCGGAACGCCAGCAGGCCCGCGAGCGTCACGATGAAGGACGGGATGCCGCGATAGGCCACCCAGTAGCCGTTGAACGCGCCGATCCCGGCGCCGAGCCCCAGCACCGCCAGGAGGGTGACGGGGAACGGCATCTGCCAGCGCGCGTCGAGGATCGCCCCGACGCCGCCGAGGAGGCCCAGCAGCGAGCCGACGGAGAGGTCGATCTCGCCCGCGATGATGACGAACACCATGCCGGCCGCCAGCATGCCGGTGATCGCCATCTGCCGGAGCAGGTTCGACAGGTTGCGCGGCGTGAGGAAATCGCCGTCCGTGAGGGCGGTGAACAGGATCCACACCGCCGCGATGACCACGGCGAGCACGAGGATCTTGTAGCGCGCGAGCACCACCTTCATCTGCGCCCGGCCGAGGGCGCGCGCCGGCCCCTCCTGCGGGGCGGCGACCGCGCCGGATACTGCGGCAGGACCGGACTTCTGGATGCTGGCCATGGACGAACTCTTCAGGCGGCCGCGTCGAGGGGCGTGAGGGCGGCGGTGAGGACCTGCTCCTGCGTGAGGCCGTCGTTGACGAAGTCGCCGCGCAGGCGGCCCTCGCCCATCACCAGCACGCGGTCGGAGATGCCCAGGACTTCCGGCATCTCCGAGGAGACCATGATGATCGACATGCCCTGCTTCACGAACTCGAAGATCAACTTGTAGATCTCGTACTTGGCGCCGACATCGACGCCCCGGGTCGGCTCGTCGAGGATCAGCACGCGCGGCGCGGGTGCCAGCATCTTGGCGATCACCGCCTTCTGCTGGTTGCCGCCGCTGAGGCGGGCGATGGCCAGCAGCGGGCTCGCGGTCTTGATGCGCATCCGCGTGATCGCGGCGCCGACATCCTGCAGCTCGCGGTGCTCGTCGATCAGGCCCGCGCCCGCGTAGCGCCCGAGGACCGAGAGGGAGATGTTCTGGCCGACGCCGAGGCCCGGCACGATGCCGTGGGCCTTGCGGTCCTCCGGCACCATGCAGATCCCGTGGGCGACTGCCTGCCGGGGGTTGCGGACGGTGATCGGCTGGCCGTCGAGGAAGAGCTCGGCCGTGCTCGGGCCCCGGTAGCAGCCGAACAGGGCGCTCACCAGCTCGGTGCGGCCGGCGCCGACGAGGCCGGCGATGCCGAGGATCTCCCCGCGCCGGAGCTGGAACGAGACGGCGTCGACGCGGCGGCGGCGGGTGTTGTGCGGATCGAGGCAGGTGACGTTGCGCGCCTCGAACACGACCGCGCCGATCGGGTGGTCCTCGCGCGGGAACAGGCTCGTCATCTCCCGCCCGATCATCATGCGGATGATGTCGTGGGCGGTGATGTCGGCCATGGCGGCGCTGCCGACATAGGTGCCGTCGCGGATCACGGTCACCCGGTCGGCCACCGCCTCGATTTCCTCCAGCTTGTGGGAGATGTAGACGCAGGCCGTGCCCCGGGCCTTCAGGTCCCGGACGATGCCCAGCAGGGTCTCGGTCTCGGAGCGGCTGAGAGAGGAGGTCGGCTCGTCGAGGATCAGGAGCTTGGCGTTCTTGCTCAGCGCCTTGGCGATCTCGATCAGCTGGCACTCGCCGCCGCCGTAATCGGCCACCGGGCGCGCCACGTTGATGTGCCCCATGCGCAGATCGGCGAGCAGTTTTGCGGCGCGGGCGTACATCGCGTCGAAGTCGATAAAGCCCCCCGCCGCGCGGGGTTCCCGGCCGAGGAAGATGTTCTCCGCCACCGACAATTGCGGCACCAGCATCAGCTCCTGATGGATGATGACGATGCCGGCCGCCTCGGTCTCACGGATGCTGCCGGCCTTGAGCTCCTGCCCCTCCCAGTGGATCGTCCCGTCCCAGGTGCCGTGCGGATAGACCGCCGACAGCACCTTCATCAGCGTGGACTTGCCCGCGCCGTTCTCGCCGCACAGGCCCACCACCTCGCCGCGGCGGACGGTGAGATCGATGCCGTCGAGCGCGCGCACCCCGCCGAAGGCCTTGGTGATGCCGCGCATGTCGAGCAGGGTATCGGGCATGGGAGCGCTCCCGCTCTCGGAGGCGGTGACAGTGGGAGCCCCGGAGGGCTCCCGGTTCGCGGCAATCAGACCAAAATGTCCGGTGGCTATTTCCGATTGATCTGCGCTTCCGTGTAGAAGCCGTCCTTCACGACGATGTCCCAGTTCTGCTTCGTCACGAGGACCGGCGTGAGGAAGATGGACGGCACGTCCGTCTTGCCGTTGTTCAGCGTCGCGTTGAACTGCGGAGTCCTGCCCTTGACGAGGGCCACGGCGAGGTCCGCGGCCTTGGTGGCGATCTCCTTCAGCGGCTTGTAGACCGTCACGGTCTGGGTCCCGGCCTTCACGCGCTGGACCGCGGCGAGATCCGCGTCCTGCCCGGACACCGCCGTCTTGCCGGCGAGGTTCTGCGCGGTCAGCGCCTGCACCACGCCGCCGGCCTCCGCGTCGTTCGAGGCCACCACGCCGTCGATGGCGTTCTTGTTGGCCGTGAGCGCGTCCTCCATGATCTGGAGGGCGGTGGTGGCGCTCCATTCCGGCACGAATTGCGAGCCGACGATCTTGATCTTGCCGGCGTCGATCGCCGGCTGGAGGACCTTCATCTGGCCCTGGCGCAGGATCTTGGAGTTGTTGTCGGTGGGCGCGCCGCCCATCAGGAAGTAGTTGCCGGTCGGCTTGGCCTCGAGCACGCCCTGGGCCTGCAACTCGCCCACGCGCTCGTTGTCGAAGGTGATGTAGGCGTCGATGTCGGCGTTCAGGATCAGCCGGTCGTACGAGACGACCTTGATCCCCGAGCGCTTGGCCTCCGCGATGACGTTGCCGAGGGCTTTGCCGTTGAAGGGCACGATCACGATCGCGTCCACGCCCCGCGCGATCATGGTCTCGATCTGCGCGATCTGGCGCTCCTCGCTGGCGTCGGCCGACTGCACGTTCACGCTGGCGCCGAGCGTCTTGGCGGCCTCGACGAAGAAGTCGCGGTCGCGCGTCCAGCGTTCGAGGCGCAGGTCGTCGATCGAGAAGCCGATCACGGGCTTCTCGGGGCTCGCCCAGGCGGCGCCCGAACCGGCGCCCAGGATGAGCGCGGCGACGCCGCCGGCGAAAAGCGTCCGTTTCGTCGAGATGACCATGGCTTCCTCCCCCTTCGGCAGTCCGGACCACCCGGCTTCTGCCAGACCTCACCCCTTCGACGCCGATCGTCCGCCGGCTCGGTCGAAGGCTTGCACAGGCGCGGACCGGACCGGTCCACGCCGTCTCAGATCCGCGCCCTGGCCGGGGGCAACCCCACGAGTCCGGGGCGACGGAAGGCGAACAGATCCCCCGCCAGCGGCTGGGCGGCGCGGTCGGCCTCCGACAGGCCCTTGCGGGCCGTCGTGACGTAGGCGATTCCGAGGTCGTCGCCGCCGAAGGCGATCTTGGTGACGTTCGCCACGGGGAACGGGACGGCCTCGATCAGGCGGCCGTCCGGCGCGTAGCGGCGCGCGGCCCAGCCGCCGAACAGGCCCATCCAGACGCAGCCCTCGGCGTCGACCGTCAGGCCGTCCGGATATCCGGCGCCGTCCTCGATCCGGGCGAACAGCGAAGGCCGACCGGCGATCTCGCCCCCGGCCAGGGGCACCTGCCAGATTGTGCGACCGAGCGTGTCGACGTGGTAGAGGATCGTCCCGTCCGGCGAGAAGGCGGGGCCGTTGGTGATCGTCACCGCCGGCAGGCCGCTATCGGCGGCGCCGGCCGCGGCGAACCGGTAGAGGCGGCCGGTCGGGGCGCGTTCGGCATCGTCCATGCTGCCGAACCACAGGCTGCCGTCCGGGTGGATGGCGGCATCGTTCAGGCGGTTCCCCGGCAGGTGCGGCTCGGGGTCGTGCAGCGCGGTGAAGCGACCGCCCTCCGGGTCGAAGCGGTGCAGGCCGGACTTGAGGCCCGCCACCAGCGCGCCGTCCTCGGTGGGCAATACCCATCCAGGCTGGTCGGGCGCGTCCCAGCTCCGCAGCGTCCCGGCCTCGGGGTCGAAGCGGTGCAGGCGCTGCGCCTTGATGTCGGTGAACCACAGGGCGCGCTCGTGCGGCAGCCAGACCGGCCCCTCCCCGAGGATCGCCTGCACGGCGTGGACGTGATCGGGCCGGAGCGCCATGGTTCAGCGCCAGCCCGCGTCGATGAAGTAGTTGTGCCCCGTGCACATCCGGGCATCGTCCGAGGCCAGGAACAGCACCAGGGCGGCGACGTCCGAGGGCTGGATCCGCCCGTCGAGGCACTGGGCCGCCACGATCTCGGCCGCCCCCTCCGGGGTGTACCAGCGCTCCTGCCGTGGGGTCTGGACGTTGCCGGGCACGATCGTCGCGACGCGGATGCCGTCCCGGCCGAGGTCCCGGGCGAGCGCCCGGGTCATCCCCTCGATCGCCGCCTTGGCAGTCTGGTAGATCGGCATGTCCCGCGCGCCGAGATGCCAGCTGATCGATCCGAAATTCAGGATCACCCCGCGGCCGGCCCGCCGCATCGACGGCACCGCCGCCTGCGCGGCGAAGAACAGGTGGCGCAGGTTCACCGCCATGCGCGCGTCCCAGTAGGCGGGCGTCACCGCCTCGATCGTGTGGCGGTCGTCGTTGCCGGCATTGTTGACGAGGACGTCGATGCCCCCCAGCGCCGCCTCGGTGCCGGTCACCAGGGCGCGGACCGCCTCGACGTCGGTCAGGTCGCAGCGCCGGTAGAGCGGCGGGTGCGCCGCACCGGGGGCGAGGCGCTCGACCAGGGCGGCGGCGGCCGTGTCGGCGATGTCGCAGAACACGACCCGTGCGCCCTGGGCCACGAAAGCTTCGACCAGACCCTCGCCGATGCCCGAGGCACCACCCGTCACCAGCACCCGCCGGTCGCGCAGGCTCGGGTAGATCGCACGCGTGGAGGGGGACGACGACACGGACGGACGCTCCGGCACTCAGGGGTCAGCGGCTAATGGGGCGGGCGAGCAGACCCCGCCCGGCGAGGTTGCGCATCAGCGCGCCGATCCCCTCCGACCAGGGCGGGGCCGCCTTCGAGGTGGTGACGTGGTTGACGAGCCGGCCGAGGCGCGGGCTCGCGACGGTCACCCGGTCGCCGATCTTGTGGGTGAAGCCGCGGCCCGGCGCGTCGCGGTCCTGGATCGGCGCGAACAGGGTGCCGAGGAACAGGCAGAACCCGTCCGGGTACTGGTGCTCGCTCAGCGCCTGCCGGACCAGATCGAGCGGGTCCCGGCTGATCTGGTCCATCGCCGAGTGGCCGTCGAGGCGGAACCCGTCCGCGCCCTCCACCACCAGCGCGACCTCGGCGCTGCGGACGTCGTCCATCGTGAAGCCCTGGTCGAACAGGCGCACCAGCGGCCCGATCGAGCAGGAGGCGTTGTTGTCCTTGGCCTTGCCGAGGAGCAGGGCCGAGCGGCCCTCGAAGTCGCGGAGATTCACGTCGTTGCCGAGCGTCGCGCCGACCGGCGTCCCGTCGGCGGACACCAGCAGCACGATCTCCGGCTCGGGGTTGTTCCAGGTCGAATCCGAGCGGATCCCGATCTCGGCGCCCCAGCCGACGGTCGAGAGCACCGGCGACTTGGTAAAGATCTCGGCGTCCGGCCCGATCGCGACTTCGAGATACTGGGACCACAGCCCGTCATCCATCAGGACGCGCTTGAGCGCCGCAGCCTCCCCGGTGCCCGGGACGACCGCCCGCAGGCTCCCGCCGATTCGGTCCTCGATCCGCGTTCGGACGGCGGCGGCGGCGGCCGGATCGCCGTTCGCGCGCTCCTCGATCACCCGCTCCAGGGCGGAGATCGCGAAGGTGACGCCGGCGGCCTTCACGCAGTGCAGGTCGATGGGGCTCAGGAGCGTCAGCCCGTCCGGCCCCGCGATGGGTTTTCCACCCGCACCGGTGAAATGCCGGGCCTCGACCAGGGCCGAGACGGTGGGGGCCACGGCGGCCATGTCGTAGACGCAGCCGCGCTCGATCAGGATCGGCGATGGTCCTTCGGGAAGCTGGGCGCGGCCGAGGAACAGGCCCTCGCGCCAATCCGCCGGCAATGCATCCGCCGCAGCGAAAGCCATGTGCGCCGCCCCCCGGTTCCGGCGGAGACTCAGCGCCCCCACACGCTTGATAGCGCTAACATTGAGCCGCGCCTCAAGGTCTTGTCAAGCTCCCGTATGCATCCGGCGCGATCGCCGAAGTGATGCGAAGACGTTCCGTGTCTCAGTCCAGTCGGCGCGGCGGCGCGTCGGAGAACCGGCGGACCAGCGCATGGTCGAGGACGATATGGGCGCGCTCGGGCGCCTGCCCGGCGCGGCGGGCGCGGGCCGCCTTCAGGAGCAGGACCATCGCGGCGTGGGACATCTCGCGGATCGGCTGGCGGATCGTGGTGAGTTCCGGCCAGATGGTGGTGGCGATCGATGTGTCGTCGAAGCCGCACACCGTCAGATCCTCCGGGACGGCGAGCCCCCGGCGCAAGGCCACCGCCACGGTGGCGGCCGCCATGTCGTCGTTGCTGGCGAAGATCGCGGTGGGCGGCGCGGTGCCGGTCAGCAGGCGCTCGGCCGCCTCCAGCCCCGAGCGGTAGGTGAACAGGCCCGGCGCCACGAGGCCGGGATCGAAGGCGAGGCCCGCCTGCGCCAGCCCGTCGCGATAGCCGAGGAAGCGGCGCTCGCTCGCTGTCTGGTCGGGATTGCCCCGGATGAAGCCGATGCGCCGATGGCCCAAAGCCGCGATATGCGCCGTCATGGTGAGGGCCGCGCGGTACCCGTCGATGCTGACCGCCCCAATGGCGGGCTCCGAATCCCAGGTGCCGACGCGGACCGCCGGCAGGCCCGCCGCGACCACGGCGGCCAGGACCGTCTCCGAATCGCAGAGCGGCGGCGGCAGGAGCAGCGCGTCGATCCCGCTCGCGAGGAACCGGGCCGCAACGTCGCCCGCCTGCTGGCCGACCTCGCAAATCTCGACCAGAAGCTGCGCCTGTGCCTGGCTCGCCGCCCCGAGGCAGCCGACCAGGAACTCGTTGAGGTAGGCGGCGCTCGGGTTGCTGTAGAGCAGCCCGATGCGGATCTGACTGACGCCCGCCAGGATCTGCGCGGAGATGTTCGGCTTGTAGTTCAGGGTGGCGATCGCCCGCTCGACCGCTTCGCGGGTGCCGGGGCGGACCTTCTCGTCGCCGTTGACGACGCGGGACACGGTCATCGCCGAGACCCCGGCCTCGCGTGCCACGTCGCTGACTGTCGGAACCCCGGTCTGCCGCCGCGTCGACCCCCTGCCGAGCTTGCTATCGGGTGGCGACAAATCGGTTTCCCATTCTGGGCTCCGCCCGGGGGCGATGCGGAGGCGCCGGACGGACCACGTGCCGCCCTGGGGTCTACCGATTTCACACCCTTGCGGCGTTCGACAAGGGATCCGCATGCGGGCACGCGGTCACAGGCTGTCAGCCGGCTCGACGCGCCGGCGCCCTACGCCTCCGGGAGGGACGGCGCCGGCGGGCCCACCAAGCTCTCCCGGCGCAGGCCGACCCCGCTGGTGCCCTGCGCCATCATGGCCCGCAGCAGGGCCTCCATCTGGTCGGCGGCCGCCCCGATCGCAAGCCCGTCCTGCCGGATGTTCGAGATGCAGTTGCGCCGGGAATCCGGCAATCCCGGTTCCGGCGCGCAGGTGATGTAGCAGCCGAGGCTGTCCGAGGCCGACAGGCCCGGCCGCTCGCCGATCAGCACGACGACGCAGCGCGCCCCGAGCCGGGCGCCGATCGGATCGCCGATCGCCACCCGGCCCTGGTGCACGACCGCGACCGGGGCGAGGCTCCAGCCGGCTTGGGCCGCCCGCGCGGCGAGGGCGGCGGCGGAGGGCACTGCGTTGAGGGCGACCGCCGTGGCCGAGAGCCCGTCGGCGATCACCAGGGCGACGTCGAAGCCCTGCCCGAGCCCGTCGAGGGCGGCCTCCGAATCCGGGTTCAGGGTCCGGCCCCGGTCCGGCCGGCGCAGGTACTCCGCCCGGTCGGCGACGGTGGTGCGAAGCTCGATCGACGCGAGCCCCTGCGCCCGCAAGCTCTCGCGGATCGCCGCCGCGTCGAGGGGCGTCCAGACCGCCTCGCGGGCGCGGGCATGGTCCAGCCCGAAGGCCAGCGCCGCCCCGGTCGGCAGGCCGGCGCCGTGGGCGCCCAGCGCGATGCGGGCCTGCGTCAGCGCGCGCAGATCGTGCAGCGTCGGGGTTTTGGCGCGCTTCGGCTCGGCGGGCGCGCTCATGCCGCCCGCCCCGGCAGGAGGCGCGACGCCTCTTCCAGCGCCGGGGGCAGCTCGCCCGATGCCCCCGCGAGCCGGCCCTGCGCGTCCGTGATGCGGACCGCGCGCAGCCACGCCTCGAATTCCGGGGCGGGCGGGCGCCCCAGGGTCTCGCGGGCGAAGACCGCGTCGTGATGGGAGAGGGACTGGTAGTTCAGCATCACGTCGTCCGCCCCCGGCACCGTGATGACGAAGTTGACGCCTGCCGCGCAGAGCAGGGTCAGGAGGGCGTCCATGTCCTCGCCGTCGGCGTCGGCGTGGTTGGTGTAGCAGACGTCCACCCCCATCGGCAGGCCGAGCAGCTTGCCGCAGAAATGGTCCTCCAGCCCGGCCCGGATGATCTGCTTGCCGTTGTAGAGGTATTCCGGGCCGATGAAGCCCACGACCGTGTTGACGAGGAGCGGATCGAACTCCCGTGCCACCGCGTAGGCCCGCGCCTCCATGGTCTGTTGGTCGACGCCCCAATGGGCGTCGGCCGAGAGGGCCGAGCCCTGGCCGGTCTCGAAGTACATGAACTGCCCGCCCTCCGGGCAGCGGCCGAGCGCGCGACCCGCCTCGGCGGCCTCGCGCAGGATGGCGAGATCGACGCCGAAGCCGGCATTGGCCTTCTGCGAGCCCGCCACCGACTGGAACACGAGGTCCACCGGCGCGCCCCGCCCCATGGCCTCGATCGCCACCGTGACGTGGCCGAGGCAGCAATGCTGGGTCGGCACGTTCAGGCGCAGGCGCAGGGTCTCCAGCAGTTCGACGATGCGGATGTAGTCCGGCAGCGAGTCGGTCGCCGGATTCACGCCGATCATCGCGTCGCCCGAGCCCATCAGCAGGCCGTCGAGCGCCGAGATCAGGATGCCGGCGGAGGAATCGGTCGGGTGGTTCGGCTGGTTGCGGGTCGCGAGGCGGCCGGGCAGGCCGATCGTGGAGCGGAACCGCGTCACCACCGGCCGCTTGGCGGTGATCGCCACGAGATCCTGCAGCCGGCAGAGTTTTGAGACGGCCGCCACCATCTCGGGCGTGAGCCCCGGCGCGAGGGCCGCGAGCGCCGCCGCATCGGCCGCCGGCGACAGCAGCCATTCGCGGAAGGCGCCGACCGTCAGCGACGCCACCGGCGCGAAGGCCCGCGCGTCGTGCCGGCGCGCGATGAGGTCCGAGACCTCGTCCGCGTCCGAGGGGATCAGCTCCTCCGCCAGGAACGTCTTCAGCGGCAGGTCGGCGAGGGCGATCTGCGCGGCGAGGCGCTCCACCGGCCCCTCCGCGCAGAGCCCGGCGAGCTGATCGCCGGACCGCTCCGGCGTCGCCTTGGCCAGCAGGCCGCGGAGGTCGGGGAAGGTGAAGCGTGTGCCTTCGAGGGTCGTCGCGTATGCCATGGCCGGCGCTCCGGTCGATCTGTCCGACGTCAGGTATACCGGTCCGGCGGAATTGCGCGAGCGGTCCCGCGTCGCGATGACGGCGGCTCGGCCGGTCCGGCGCAGGCCAGCGCCGCCCGCGCGGTCGTGAGCGGAGCGCCTGTCACCAACGCGTTGGGCCGGATCCACGATAAGGACTCGACGGATGGCTGGGTGCGGTTCACCATCCTGCTGGACACGCCGCCCGCGGCCGCTCCGGCCGTCGCGCCTTGTGCGCATGGGTTCACGCGGCGCCGACAGGATCGAAGTGCAAATCCTTCCCAGGGTCTTCGCTTCGACAGGGGCCGAGCGGCCCGGTCTCAACAGCTAAACCCGCTCGGCCCCGCCCTTCTTCGAGGGCGGAGCGTCTGGCCGATCCGGGGCGATCAGGCGGCGCCTTCCCGGTTCGACGGATGACGGGCGCGGCCGCCATCCGTCGAGCGTTGCCCTACACGACCGGGCGAGGTCCGGGCGCGGGGGGATGGCCGATCGATCGGCCGAGGTGCCGCCCGAGCTCGATCAGAACCGCATCCACGAACACGCGCAGATGGGGATCCGGGAGGCCCATGACGGTCTTGCGGAGTTCGAGGGCCTGCTCAGCCGCCTGTTCCAGACGGCGTCTCAGGTCGTCATTCTCGCGGTCCTTGTCCGGCACCGTTGCCATGGGGCGGGACCCTTCCTAGCTCGCCAGCCGGGCCACGCCGCGGCACTCGGGTACCAGGACGGAGTCGGTGGTGCCCCGCAGAGTCTGCAATTGCCGCAGGCTTCGGGCGTCGAAGCCGGCATTGACCGCGACGATCTCGACGTCGTCGATCATCTGCGGGAGCCCCAGCGGCAGGGCGTGGATGTGGAGCTGCAGCAGGCGCAGAAGCCAACTGGTCGGCATCTCGGAGACGAAACCCTTGAGGCCGCGCGGCAGGCCCCATTCCACGATCGCGGTCAGGATCGACAGGGCCGTCGGGTTGAGCCGCCGGCCGGAGGTGCGCACGCTGCCCGCCACGCCGATCCGGCTCCACTCGACGATGTGGGGCGAGTGGGGCGGCTCCATCTCGCAGAGCTGCGGCAGGTGCGTGGACAGGACGTAGGGCCGCACCGTCGGGAGGAGACGCGAATAGCCGACGACCGCGTCGTCCTCCAGCGCGAGCAGGTGGATGGCGTACTCGTCATCGAACTCGTCGATCTCGCGCTTGTCGTCCCGCGCGATGGCCGACCAACCCATCTCCTCGACGAAGATCTTGTGCCGAAGGCGCCAGGCCTGTTCCATTAAATCTTTGTGCCGATCAATCTCGGCAGCGGTAATGATCTGGATCATGAAGTACCTCCGTGCTTTTGTGTGCCCGCCGGGTGCGGCGGGCGACACCACGCGAACGCGTGGTGTCGGCACGGGGATTGCTCGCCGCCGGCCGGGATTCATCCGACCCCGGGGGCGACCGTCCGGTGCGGCGTGATCAGCGGCTGCGAACGGGAGCCATCGTGAGCAGGAAGTCCCTCGATCACACGCTCAAGTTGCTCAAGGAACTCGACCGCGCCGGCAGCATCCCGGAGGTCGTGGCCACGGTTCAGCGGCAGCTCCGCGGGTTCGGCGTCGAGGCCATCATCGCGGCGCTGCTCCCGACGGCGCCCGGCCTGACGGGCTTCAATCGCCAGTTCCTCGTTATGGAGAACGTGTCCGACGCGTGGCGCCAGCGCTATCTCCACCGCCGCTACGCTGCCCACGACCCGATCGTGGCCCATACGCTGCAGCAGCAGAGCGGCTTCGGGTGGCGCGATCCGGAGATTTCGGCCGAGACGTCGCCCCTCGGACGCCAGATCATGAACGAGGCCGCCGAGTGCGGCCTGCGCGACGGCTACACCGTGCCCCTGACGACCATCGAGGGCGAGGCCGGCGGGATGAGCTTCGCGGGCGCCCATCTGGAGATCGCGCCGGAACACCGGGGCATGCTCACGCTGATCGCGAGCTACGCGTTCGGCCAAGCCCTGCTCGTGCGGGGCCAGCCCGCCGACATGCCGGTCCGGCTCTCACCGCGGGAGCGCGAGACGCTGCAATGGGCCGCGGAAGGCAAGACCGATTGGGAGATCGGCGAGATCATGGGGATTTCGGAGCACGGGGTCGACTCGCACCTGCGCTGCGTGCGCGCGAAGCTCAGGACGCGCAACCGGGCGCAGTCCGTAGCCGAGGGTTTTCGGCTTGGCATTATCGTTTAAGTATGCCACGGCCTGCCGGAACTGGGCGGTCATCGGGAGCGCGGCTTTGGCGCAGGACGAACGGAATGCCCAACTGTTGCGGAACATTTCAGTTGCCCTCGGCGTGAACACCAAGGTCTTTTCCGAGGACCAATCGACGGTGCAGGGTGTTCCGGACGATTATCATACGGCCGTCCTGCTGATCAGACTGGTTCGCGCGTTCCATGCGCTCCCGAATGACGACAAGCGCCTGGAGTTGCTTCGCCTCGTGGAATCCTGCGCCGCCGAGGCCAACCCCGATCACGGGATGGAACGGCCCTAAGGTCTTGGTTCGGCTGCACGGTCGCGGACCCGCGAAATCGAAGCCGGCCATTCGATCGGACCACGGCCCAGGCTGCTTGATGTCACCACAATTGAGTTGTGTACTATCTGCAGTTGCAAATCGACCGGGTCGGGGGCCGGACAGATGCGAATGTCAGAGGGCGCGCGCGCCCATCCGGGGCGCGATGAGCTGCAGACGGTTCTCGATGATGCCGACGCGGTCGGACGCTGGCAGATCGACGTTCGCCGGGGCGTCGTGATCGCCGATCCGATCGTCGCCCTGCTGTTCGGCTTCACCCCCGAGTTCGGCGCTGCGGGCATCCCGTTCGAGACGTTCAACGGCGGTACCCACCCGGATGACCGCGCGCACGTCCTGGAGCACATCCTCCGCTGCGCGGCGGGCGGCGGGTGGTTCATCGCCGAGCACCGGGTCTGCTCGGCGGACGGCCGGATCCGCCGGATCCTGGCCCGCGGGAAGTTCGATCCGGACGAGACCGGCGTCGTGGTGGCGGGTCGCGGCATCGTGGTGGATATCACGCAGGGCGACACCTGCGACGACCCCCTCGTCGCATCGCGGATATCCCAGGCGACGCCGCCGCTGGATCACGTCGTGGACCTCGTCCTGGCCAGCTATCGCACCCTCAAGGATCTGGCTGAACCGAAGGCCCTGGCCTTGACGGAAGCGCTGCTGATGGAACTCGGCTTCAGCCTGGCCCGCGCGCAGGTGCGCGCCCAGCTCGCCCAACTGCATTGACCGGGTGGGCACCGGAGCCTCGTAGGACCGGCGGGACCTCCCCGCAACCGCGGACGCGGTGTTCTCGCTTGCCCAGACCGTCTCGGACGGGTGGCGTATGCCCGGGATCCGCGGGTGCGGCCCGGACGCGCGGATGATCCTGCCCGGCCTCGCCACGGTAATCGGCCCCATGGCGGCCGAGGCGCGGCGGCGCCAGGACGCGCTCTGGGATCGCGTGCCCCGGGAGGACAGTCGCGCCCGGCTCGCCGGGACGCTGCGGCTCGACCTCGACAAAACCTTGCCCGACCCGCTGCCCCTGCCGCCGGATGCCAACCACGACGATGTTGCCGGGCATGGTCGCGCTCGCCCGGCGCGAGGGGCTGCCGGTGCGCCCGTTCCTGCGGGCGCTGGGGGCGGTGTCGGCCACCGCATCGCGGCGGCACCCCGGAGGTGAACCGCCGACCTCCCGCCCCCATCGGGCACCACCCTCCCCCGCAGAGGGGGGCGGGGACCCGCGTCCCGTCAAGCTGGCGGCTTGAGCATGCCGCGGCCTCAAACCTGGGCCGGGTGCGCCCGCCCCCTCCGCCTCACGCCAGCGACATGCGCAGCGGCGGCTCGACCTCCGGGGGCAGCGGCGAGACGTAGCCGGCCGCGCCCCGGCGCCGGGCGAGATCCGCCTTCGCGGCCGCGCGCAGGCCCGCATCGGTCAGCGCCCGGGTGCCGGTGGCGGCCATCGCCTTGGCGACCTGCACGAGCGCCTTGTGGGCGGCCGGGGTCTTTCCCTGCGCCACCACCTGCCAGGTGTGGAACGGCGTGCCGATCGCCACGGTCGGCGCGTGGGCCTGCACGGTCGGCACGACCCAGCTCACGTCGCCCACATCGGTCGAGCCGATCGCCGGGTTGCGCGGGGCGTCGAGGGGCACGAGGAAATCCGCCAGCGGCGCCCCGGTGCGCGGCATCCCGATGGCGCGGAAGACCGCGTCGATGTCGCCGTCGCCGAGCGTCGCCCGGATCTGTTCGGCGAAGTCCCGGTCGGCATCGTCGAAGGGCGGCGGGCCGAGCTCCTCCATCACCCCGTGGAGCGCCTGCTCCAGCGGCGTGTTGCCCAGGAGGTTCGACACGGCGCTGACGATCCGCACCGCCACGGTGGTCTCGGTCATCAGGGCGGCGCCCTCGGCGATTGTCTTCACCCGCTCGACCAGCGCCAGCATGCCGGGCAGGTCGCGGGCGCGGATCGAGTAGCGGACCGCCGCCCGCGCCTGCACGACGTTGGGCGCGATGCCGCCGGCGTCGAGATAGGCGTAGTGCACCCGGGCGTCCGAGGGCATGTGCTCGCGCATGTAGTTGACGCCGACGCTCATCAGCTCCACGGCGTCCAGCGCCGAGCGCCCGAGATGCGGAGCCGCCGCCGCGTGGGCGGTCCGCCCGGTGAAGGTGAAGTCCGCCCGGGTGTTGGCGAGGGCTGCCGGCGGCGCCACCTCCCAGAAGCTCGACGGGTGCCAGGAGATCGCGATGTCGGCCTCCGAGAAGGCGCCGGCGCGGACCATGAAGGCCTTGGCGGCCCCGCCCTCCTCGGCCGGGCAGCCGTAATAGCGCACGCGGCCGGGGGTGCCGGTCTCGGCGAGCCAGTCCTTGACGGCGGTGGCGGCCAGCAGCGCCGCCGAGCCGAGGAGGTTGTGGCCGCAGCCGTGGCCATGGCCGCCGGCCTCGATCGGCCGGTGCTCAGCCACGCCCGCCTCCTGCGACAGGCCGGGCAGCGCGTCGTACTCGCCGAGGAAGGCGATGACCGGACCGCCCTCCCCGGCCTCGCCCATCACGGCGGTGGGGATGCCGGCGACCCGCTCGGTGACTCGGAAGCCCTGGTGGCGCAGCTCGGCGACGTGCTCGGCGCAGGAGCGTTCCTCCGTGTAGCAGACCTCCGGCATGCCCCAGACCCGCTCGGACAGGGCGATCAGCCGCTCCGTCCGGGCATCGACGTGGCGCCACACGGCGTTGCGGTTGTCCATCGTGTCGTCTCCGGCGATTTTTACTCGTTCAGTCCGCGGCACCATAGCGGACCCAGCCCTTTCAAGGTGATTGCAGAGATCCGACGCCATCGCGTCGTGCCGGATTTGCACCGACCCGTTCCCGGGCGCATGCAGCGCCAGCGGAATGCGACCCGGGATCCAGCACTTGAGGTCGCGAAGCGTCGATCTGGATCGACGTGAGCCGCATGCGCGGCGCTTCTTGTGCGGGATCCCGGGTCAGGTTCCGCTGCGCTTCACCTGTCCGGGAGAGGGGCGCCCGTCACTGGCTCAGGAGCGCTGGTCCCACGACGCGCGCGAGGCCAAACACCTTGGAAGGGTTGATAGCGGATCCGTCAACCGGAGGGCCGCATGCAGGGCCGGGACCACGTGGCCGCCCGCCCCCACGACGCCGCCCATGACGGCCGGCCCGTTTCGCGTGAAGCGTCCCTGGCCCGCCCCTTGCCAAGACCACACCCAGAATGATGCTGTGCCGGTCGCGGCGGCAACCAGGAACGATTATGGACGAGCGGGATCTGCACGGCCTCATCGGACGCGTGAAGGACGGCCGCCTGTCGCGGCGCGCCTTCGTGCAGCGGATGGTGGCGCTGGGCCTCAGCGCGCCGATGGCCGGGCTGATGCTCGCCGGCACCGGCGTGGCGATGGCGGCCGATATCCGGGCCGGCTACAAGCCCACCAAGGCCGGCGGCGGCGGCGCGCTCAAGGTCCTGTGGTGGCAGGCCCCGACGCTGATCAACCCGCATTTCGCGGTCGGCACCAAGGACCAGGATGCCTCGCGCATCTTCTACGAGCCGCTCGCCGCCTGGGACCCGGACGGCAATCTGACGCCGGTGCTCGCCGCCTCGATCCCGTCCCGGGAGAACGGAGCGCTCGCCGCCGACGGCCGCTCGGTGGTCTGGACGCTCAAGCCCGGCGTCACGTGGCACGACGGCAAGCCGCTCACCGCCGACGACCTCGTCTTCACCTGGGCGTATGCCCGCGACCCCGCCACCGCGGCGGTGACCATCGGCTCCTACAAGGATTGTAAGGTCGAGAAGATCGACGACCTCAGCGTCCGGGTCGTGTTCGACAAGCCGACGCCCTTCTGGTGCGACGCCTTCGTGGGCATCGTCGGGATGGTGCTGCCGAAGCACCTGTTCGCAGACTACATCGGCGCCAAGTCCCGCGATGCGCCGCAGAACCTCGCCCCGGTGGGCACCGGCCCGTACCGGTTCGTGGAGTTCCGGCCCGGCGACATCGTCCGCGGTGCGCGCAACCCGAACTATCACCTGCCGAACCGGCCCTACTTCGACACGATCGAGATGAAGGGCGGCGGCGACGCGGTCTCGGCGGCCCGCGCGGTGCTGCAGACCGGGGAATACGACTACGCCTGGAATCTCCTCGTCGAGGACGAGGTGCTGAAGCGCCTGGAGACCGGCGGCAAGGGCCGGGTCGACGTGGTGTACGGCGGCAAGCTGGAGTTTTTGCTGCTGAACGCCACCGATCCGAACGTCGAGGTCGACGGCGAGCGGTCCTCGATCACCACGAAGCACCCCGCCTTCTCCGACCCGAAGGTAGCCCAGGCCCTGAACCTGCTGGTCGACCGCAAGTCGATCGAGACCTACATCTACGGCCGCACCGGCCGGGCCACCGCCAACACGGTCAACGGCCCCGCGCGCTTCGTCTCGAAGGACACGACGTTCGCCTTCGACCCGGCCCGCGCCAACGCGCTCCTCGACGAGGCCGGCTGGGCGAAGGGCTCGGACGGTATACGGGCTAAGGACGGCAAGCGGCTGAAGCTCCTGTTCCAGACCTCGATCAACGCCCCGCGCCAGAAGACCCAGGCGATCATCAAGCAGGCCGCCGCCAAGGCCGGGATCGAGATCGAGCTGAAATCAGTCACCGGCTCGGTGTTCTTCGCCTCCGACCCGGCCAATCCCGACACCTGCACGCATTTCTACGCCGACATGGAGATGTACGCCTACGGCGCCACCCAGGCCGACCCGGCGATCTGGCTCTTGATGTACGCCTCCTGGGAGGTGGCCCAGAAGGCCAACAAGTGGCAGGGCCGCAACGTCGTGCGCTGGCGCAGCGACGCCTACGACGCGGCCTACAACGCCGCCCAGAGCGAGCTCGACCCGGTCAAGCGCGCCGCACTCCTGATCAAGTGCAACGACCTCGCGGTCTCGCAGAACGTGCTGCCGCTGATCCACCGGGCCGAGGTCTCGGCGGTGGGCGCGAGCCTGACGGCGCCCCGCAGCGGCTGGGACAACGACCTCGCGTTCCTGCCCGACTGGTATCGGGAGGCCTGAGCGGGCCGCGGAGCGCCCGATGGGCGCCTACATCCTGCGACGCCTCCTGATCGCGATCCCGAGCCTGCTCGGCATCAGCCTGATCCTGTTCGTCGTCCTGGCGCTGGCGCCGGGCGACCCGTTCGGCGAACTCGCCATGAACCCGAACGTGCCCCCGGAGGTGCGCGCGGCCCTCCGTGTCAAGTTCGGCCTCGATGACCCGATCCTGACCCGCTACCTGCACTGGCTCGCCGCCATGCTGCACGGCGATTGGGGCTTCTCGTTCGCGAGCCGGGTCAACGTCGACACCCTGATCCTGCAACGGCTGCCGACGACGCTGTTCGTAGTCGGCTCCTCGCAGGTGCTGGCGCTGCTGATCGCGATCCCGGTCGGCCTCTATGCGGCGCGCCGGCCCTACTCGCTCGCCGATCAGGTCGCCAACACTTTGGCCTTCGTGGGCTTCTCGCTGCCGACCTTCTTCACCGGCCTGCTGTTCATCCTGCTGTTCTCGATCAAGCTCGGCTGGCTGCCCTTCGTCTACCAGGCCGACCTGCCGGGATCCGGCCTGCCCTGGCTCTGGGCGAATGTCCGGCAGGCGATCATGCCGGTGGCGGTGCTGGGCTTCTTCCAGGCCGCCTCCTACACCCGCTACGTGCGCGCCTCGGCGCTCGACGTGGCCCGCCTCGACTACGTCACCACGGCCCGCGCCAAGGGCCTGAGCGAGGGCACGGTGACCCGGCGGCACATCGCCCGCAACGCGCTGATCCCGGTGGTGACGCTGGTGGCCCTCCAGATCCCGGCGGTGTTCGGCGGCGCCATCGTCACCGAGCAGATTTTCCGCATTCCCGGCATCGGCTCGCTGCTGATCGACGCGATGCTGTCCAACGACACGCCGGTGGTGATGGCGGTGACCTTCGTGTTCGCCGGCCTCGTCATCCTGTTCAACCTCGTCGCGGACCTGCTCTATGGCTGGCTCGACCCTCGCATCGCCCTCCGATGAGGCGCTTGCCCCCGCCCGCGCGCCGGCCTCGCCGGGGCGGGAGACTTGGCGGCGCTTCCGGCGGCACCGGCTGGCGCTGGCGAGCGTCGGCGTGCTCGCCGTGCTGGTGGGCGGCGTGGTGTTCGGCGGCCTGCTCTGGCCGGTCGCCATCGACGACATCGACTTCGCGGCCCAGCTCCAGGGCCCGTCCTGGGACCACCCGTTCGGCACCGACGATCTCGGCCAGGATCTCCTCGCCCGGATGATCTACGGCGGCCGGATCTCGCTCGCGGTCGGCTTCGCCGCCATGGCGGTGGCGAGCGTGATCGGCGTGCTGGTCGGGGCGCTCGCCGGCATGTCGCGCCGCTTCCTCGACCCCCTGCTGATGTGGCTGACCGACCTGTTCCTGTCGCTGCCGCAACTGCCGCTGCTGCTGCTGGTGATCTACCTGTTCCGCGACAGCCTGAAGGCCGTGTTCGGCAGCCAGGGCGGCGTGTTCCTGATGATCGTCGCGGTGATCGGGGGCCTGCGCTGGATGCCGGTCGCCCGGCTGGTGCGGGCGCAGTTCCTGAGCTTGCGCGAGAAGGAGTTCGTGGAGGCGGCCCGCTCGCAGGGGGCTACCACCGGGCACCTCGTGCGCCGCCACATCCTGCCGAACGCGCTCGGGCCGGTGATCGTGGCGGCCTCGATCGAGGTCTCGGCCGCGATCATCGCGGAATCGACGCTGTCGTTCCTGGGCCTCGGCTTCCCGCCCGACATCCCGACCTGGGGGCGGCTGCTGTTCGACGCCAAGGACCATCTCGACGTCGCGCCGCACTGGGCGCTGTTCCCGGGGGGCGCGATCTTCCTGACGGTGCTGTCGATCAACTTCATCGGCGACGGTTTGCGCGACGCCCTCGATCCGCGGCGGGTGCTGTAGGGCATGGCGCGGGGTCGTTTCGAGAGCCGGCTGTTCCACATCTCTCCCGCCCCCCTCTGCGGGGGAGGGTGGCCCCTGCGTCGGCAGGGGTTGGGAGAGGGGCAGCGCGACAGTTCAGGATGTGCCGCCGGTCGCGACCTTTCCGGACACGTCGCTCCCCTCTCCCGACCCGCTTCGCGGGCCCCCCTCCCCCGCAGAGGGGGGAGGGAGAAAGCGGGGCTGTCCCGACACATCACGCTGGATCAGGAGGCACGCCCGTGACGGACCCGATCCTCTCGGTGCGCGACCTCACCGTCTCCTTCCGCTCGGACGGACGCTGGCGGGCGGTGGTGCACGGCGTCTCGTTCGATGTCGGCCCCCGGGAGACCGTGGCGCTCGTCGGCGAATCCGGTTCGGGCAAGAGCGTCAGCGCCCTGTCGGTCCTGCGCCTCCTGCCCCGGGACGCGAGCCGCGTCGGCGGCAGCGTGCGCTTCGAAGGCCGCGAGCTGCTGGCCGCCCCCGAGGCCGAGATGCGCCGGGTCCGCGGCGATTCCATCGCCATGATCTTCCAGGAGCCGATGACCTCCCTGAACCCGGTGCTGACCATCGGCTTCCAGATCGCCGAGGCGCTGATCCGGCACCGGGGCCTGTCGCGCGCCGCCGCCGAGGCGGAGGCGCTCCGGCTCCTCGACACGGTGCGGATCCCGGCGGCCCGGGCGCGGCTGCACGAGTACCCGCACCGCTTCTCCGGCGGTATGCGCCAGCGGGTGATGATCGCCATGGCGCTGGCCTGCCGGCCGAAACTCCTGATCGCCGACGAGCCGACCACGGCGCTCGACGTGACCATCCAGGCCCAGATCCTCGACCTGATCAAAAGCCTCCAGGATCAGGAGGGCATGGCGGTCCTGTTCATCACCCACGACATGGGCGTGGTGGCCGAGATCGCCGACCGGACGGTGGTGATGTACAAAGGCCGGGCCGTCGAGGACGGCGCCACCGCGCGGATCTTCTCCGCGCCCGCCGAGCCCTACACCCGGGCGCTGCTCGCCGCGGTGCCGCGGCTCGGCACCATGGCGGGCCGCGCCCGGCCGATGCGCTTCCCGGTCATCGACCGGGCCACCGGCGTGGCGGCGGCGGCCTCCGAAAGCCCCGACACCGTCAAGGCCGCCGAGCGCCCGGTTCTGGAGGTGCGCGACCTGACCACCCGGTTCGAGATCCGTTCCGGCCTGTTCGGCCGCGTGACCGGCCGGGTCCACGCGGTGGAGCGGGTCTCGTTCAGCCTCGCGGCCGGCGAGACCCTGGCGCTGGTCGGCGAATCCGGCTGCGGCAAGTCCACCACCGGCCGCTCGATCCTGCGGCTCGTCGAGCCCCTGTCGGGTTCGGTCGTCCTCGACGGCGAGGACATCACGGGCCTCGACGCCCCCGCCCTGCGCACCCGCCGCCGCCGGATGCAGATGATCTTCCAGGACCCGTTCGCCAGCCTCGATCCGCGCATGAGCGTCGGCGCCGCGGTGGCCGAGCCGCTGCTGATCAACCGCCTCGCCACGCGGAAGGAGGCCCTGCGCCGCGCCGAGGACCTGCTCGCCCGGGTCGGGCTGTCCCCCGACATGGCGACGCGCTTCCCGCACGAATTCTCCGGCGGCCAGCGCCAGCGCATCGCGATCGCCCGGGCGCTCGCCCTGAATCCCCGGCTGATCGTCGCCGACGAGGCGGTCTCGGCGCTCGACGTCTCGGTGAAGGCGCAGGTGGTGAACCTGATGCTCGACCTGCAGGCCGAGTTCGGCCTCGCCTACCTGTTCATCTCGCACGACATGGCGGTGGTGGAGCGGGTGAGCCACCGGGTGGCGGTGATGTATCTCGGCGAGATCGTCGAGATTGGCCCGCGGGAGGCCGTGTTCGGGAACCCGCAGCATCCCTACACGAAGACGCTGCTGGCGGCCGTCCCGGTCCCCGATCCGGCCCGGCGCCGGGCGCGGCACGCCCTGCCGGACGCCGAGATCCGCAGCCCGATCCGCGCCCCGGACTATACGCCGCCGGAGCGCCTGGTCCGGGAGGTCTCGCCCGGCCACAGCGTGCAGGATTGGGAGGCCGGCTGGGACGCGGGCACACTGGAGGGCGCCGCCGCGTGACCGTCGGCGGCACCCGATCTCCGGAGCGCGCGGACAGCGCGCCGGGGCTCGGACCGAAACCCGGCAGGGGCCGGCCTCGCTTCCGGCCCCATTCCCTTACGCGAACATGTCGGGCTGGGTCTCGGCGATGTGGCTGTACAGCGTCTGGAAGTGCAGCCAGCCGATATAGTCGCTGCCCACGTGCTCGCGGCTGTAGCGGGCGGTCTTCTCCGAGAGGAGCTGCGGCTTGATGCCGGTCTGCTCGACCAGGAGCTGCTGCTGGCAGGCCCGCTCCAGGGCGATGAACCAGAAGGCCGCGTCGTCGATGCTGTGCTGCGAGCAGGTCAGCAGGCCGTGGTTCTGGTGCAGCACGCCGCGGTTGCGGCCGATCTGCTGGGCGACCGAGAGGCCGCTCTCCTTCTCCACCGCGACGGCACCCGCCGAGGCGCCGATCACCGCGTGGCTGTTGTAGAAGGCCGCCGCGTCCTGGCTGATCATGTCGAGCGGCCGGCCGGTGGCGCACCACGCGGTGCCGTAGGTCGTGTGCGCGTGGCACATCGCCATCACTTCCGGATACTCCTCGTGCACGGCGGCGTGCAGCACGAAGCCCGCCCGGTTGATCGCGTGGCGCCCCTCGACCACCCGGCCCCTATGGTCGGCCAGGATCAGGTTCGACATCCGCACCTGCGAGAAGTGCACGCACATCGGGTTGGTCCAGTACAGCTCCGGACGCTCCGGATCGCGGATCGTCAGGTGCCCGGCGAAGCCGTAGTCGAAGCCGTGCATCGCGAAGGCGCGGCAGGCGGCCACGAGGTGCTTCTTGCGGTAGTCCCGCTCCTCGGCGTGGTTGGCGAAGTCCGGGATCTCCGGGAAGATCAGGCCGGCCTGCTCGGGCTGGTAGATCGAGGTCCGCTTGCGGCCGGCATCGTCGTTCGGCAGGTCGAGGGCGATGGCCTCGTCGTGGGAATGATCGTCCAGCATGATGTGTCCTTTCTTCGGATCGCGGAGAGGGGGGAGAGTCAGCGGTTGACGAGGCGCTTGGGCACCGTCAGCGCCAGGAGGCTGCCCAGGGCGAGGCAGGCGGCGAGGGTGTAGACGCCGAGGCTCGTGGACTTGGTGGTGTCGATGATCCAGCCGATCAGGTAGGGGCTCACGAAGCCCGCGAGGTTGCCGACCGAGTTGATCACCGCGATGCCGGTGGCGGCGGCCGCGCCGGCCAGGATGGTGGTCGGCAGGCACCAGAACTGGGCGAGCGTCACCAGCACGCCGATGGTCGCCACGGTGAGGGCCGCCTCGGCGATGACGAGGTCCGTGCTGAACCGGATGCTGACGAGCCACCCCGCCACCCCGAGGAGGCCCGGCACCACGATGTGCCAGCGCCGCTCCCGGGCCGCGTCGGACAGGCGTCCGACCGTGACCATCGCCACCGCGGCCGCGCCGTAGGGCAGCATGGTCAGGAGGCCGATCCGCAGCGGGTCGGAGACGCCCGCGCCCTTGATCAGGGTCGGCAGCCAGAAGCCGACGCCGTAGAGGCCCATAATGAAGAAGAAGTAGATCCCGCAGAGCAGCCAGACCCAGCCGCTGGTGAAGCCGTCGCGGAAGCGGTGGGCGGCCACGGTGGCGCCGTCGGCCGCGATGGTGCGGGCGAGCAGCGCCTTCTCGTCGGCGTTGAGCCACTTGGCCTTCGCGATGCCGTCGTCGAGATAGGCCAGCACGCAGAAGCCGAGCACGAGGGAGGGCAGCGCCTCGAGCAGGAACAGCCACTGCCAGCCCGCGAGGCCGCCCGCACCCGAGAAGGCGTTCATGATCCAGCCCGAGAGCGGACCGCCGACGAGGCCGGCGATCGGGATGCCGGTCATGAACAGCGCGATGATGCCGCCGCGCCGCTCGGACGGGTACCAGTAGGTCAGGTACAGGATCACGCCCGGGAACAGCCCGGCCTCGGCGAGGCCCAGCAGGAAGCGCAGGACGTAGAACCACGTCGGCGAGGTCACGAACATCATGGCGGCCGAGATGACGGCCCAGCTCAGCATGACCCGGGCGATCCAGATCCGCGCGCCGACCTTGTGCAGGATCATGTTGCTCGGCACCTCGAACAGGAAGTAACCGAGGAAGAAGATCCCGGCGCCGAGGCCGTAGACCGTCTCGCTGAACTTGAGATCGCTCAGCATCTGCAGCTTGGCGAAGCCGACATTGACCCGGTCGAGGTAGGCCGCGACGTAGCAGGCGAACAGGAACGGCACGAGGCGCCATGTGACCTTGCGGTAGACCCGCGTCGTCTCGTCGAGACTGGGCTCGACGAGGGCCATGACCCCCTGTGCCATCGTGACGTCTCCCTAGACTTGTCGTTCCGCAACCGTCTTCGCGGCGCGTCGGCACTATCATTCGTGACCGAAATATTGACAAACGACGATTTTTCACGCGTTTCGTGAATTGGATTCATGGATTGACGGATGCGCCGGATCCCGAGCTTCCCCGCCCTGCGGGCCTTCGAAGCCGCGGCGCGGCTCGGCAGCTTCGCGCGGGCGAGCGAGGAGCTGCACCTGACGCCCTCGGCGGTGAGCCATCAGATCCGGGCGCTGGAGCGCTGGTTCGAGCGGCCCCTGTTCCGGCGGGCGAACCGGCAGGCGACGCTGACCGTCGACGGCGAGCGCCTGCTGGCGGGCCTCGGCCACGCCTTCGACGCGATCGAGGCGGTCTGCGCCGCATTGAGCCCGCCGCCGGCCGCATCGCTCGCGGCGTCGCTCGCCGTCCACTGCACGCCGAGCTTCGCGGCCAAGTGGCTCGGGCCGCGGCTGCCCGCCTTCGTGGAGGCCCATCCCGGGATCGCCATCCGCCTGTCGACCAGCGCCGACCCGGTGGATCTCGGCCGGCACGGGGAGATCGACATCCTGATCGCCTACGGCCGGCCCCCGCGCGGGGCGGGCCTGACCGTCGAGTCCCTAGGGCCGGAGGAGATCGCGGCTTTGTGCACGCCGGAGGTCGCCCGGGCGGTGGGGCCGGTCGGGCCCGGCCTGGTGGGGCGCTTCACGCGGCTGGACTCGTCCTTCAGCCCGGTCCGCTGGCCGGACTGGTTCGCGCAGAACGGCCTGCCCGCGCCCGACGGGGCGGCGGGGGCGGGGGCGGCCTTCGACCGGGGCTCGCTCGTGATCTCGGCGGCGGTCCAGGGCCTCGGGGTCGCGCTGGAGAGCCTGCGGTTCGCGGAAGGCGAACTCGCCGCGGGGCAGCTCGTGCGGCTGGGCGGCGGGCGGGTCGCGAGCCTGACCCGCGACCTCCACTTCATCTGCTACCGCGAGCGGGACGGGGCGCTTGCGAAGATCCAGGCCTTCCGCCGCTGGCTGCTCGACGCGGAGGCGGCGAGCCGGGCGGGGTCGGCCTCTTAGCCGGTGACGGAAGCCGATCCTGGCGCGGGCCCCGCTCCCATGCGGGAGTCGGCAACGTGCCTCGAACCTGTGTCGCCGGGCGGCGGGGCAGGGCGGACAAGCGCTCGTCCTCCGGGGCGTCGGTGTTGCACTCAGAGGCGCGAATCCGCACCGCTCCCGCCGGAGAGATGCGGACCATCCCGCTCAGGCGCTGCCGCGGCTCTTTCGTCCCCGCTCGGCCATGGCGCCGGGCTGGCCCAGGCCGATCGCCTTGGCCAGCGCCGAGCGCTGCTCGGCATACGCGGGGGCGACCATCGGGTAATCGGCCGGCAGGCCGTAGCGGTCGCGGTAGGCCCGCGGGTCCAGCCCGTGGCTGGTCAGGTGGCGCTTGAGCGTCTTGTAGGTCTTGCCGTCGATG
>NZ_JAKSYM010000373.1 GCF_022829545.1 Methylobacterium sp. J-030
CGTTTGCGGCAGCGCCAAGCCCGATCCCAACCGCTCGCAGCAGCCCTGAAGGCCTGGGCGGAGATGATCC
Organism: Methylobacterium sp. J-030; assembly: GCF_022829545.1. Taxonomy (GTDB): domain Bacteria; phylum Pseudomonadota; class Alphaproteobacteria; order Rhizobiales; family Beijerinckiaceae; genus Methylobacterium. The sequence goes on from NZ_JAKSYM010000373.1 coordinate 71, forward strand.
TGCTGCAGCTCTCCGGCGGCTCCGATCTCGCCAAGGCGTTCCGCTACATGCTGGTGCGCTGGACGGCGCTGACCCGCGTCTTCGACGACGGGCGGATCGCGCTCGACAACAACCCGGCCGAGCGGGCGCTGCGGTCCGTCGCGATCGGGCGCAAGAACTACCTGTTCGCCGGCTCGGAGCGCGGCGCTGAGCGAGCCGCGGCGTTCTACACGCTGATCGAGACGGCCAAGCTCAACGGGCTCGATCCGGAGGCCTACCTGCGCGACGTGCTCACCCGCCTCGCCGATCACCCAGCCAAACGCCTGCCCTGGAACTGGTCGCCGGTCACCGCTGGTGCTCAGGCCGCCTAATCAATAGGGCCGCTCGCCGAGCGCTTACGATCAGCGTGTACATCACCGGCGCGCGCTCGCCGCCGCGCACCGACCCGCAAACAGCCAGGCTTTCCTGCCCAGCGCCATCACCCGTTCATTCTGCCCATGTCGGGCAGGAAGCGGAGGTTCATTATCGCTGGCACCCCCATTTCGGCCGGAAGGTGCTGGTGCGCCGGGTCGAGCAGCGGACATACGGCCCGATTCTCCTGGTGCAAGCGCCTTCCGGCGTTGTGATCGCCATGGCCGGATGGATGTTCGACCCGGTTCACTGCGCCGGCATGACGTCCGGGTCTCCTTGCGTCGATGTCACGGCGCTGATCGAGCTGGCGCGGCTGTTGAGCGGGGCAGACAGCCCCGCAAAGGTCCGGAGCGATGTCGGCATCGTTCCGGAGGCACAGGATGGAACCCCTCAAGTGGCCGGCCGCGGTGCCGGATCTGCAGATCAGCTTCCTCTTCGAACAGGACAGGCTGGAAGGCCTGAGCGCTCAGGAACGCGACACGGTCGTCGCAATGCTGGCGCAGATCCTCATGCAGGCCGGCGGCCTCGGCGTCGAGGAGCTTGACGATGACGAGCGCTGAGCTACTCCCGCCAGCCATCCTCCAGCTTCGAGTGGAGACCAATCCGCTATCGCAACGTGATCGCCATCTTGAAGAACCCATTCTACGCCGGGGTGTACGTCTACGGCAAAAGCGAGACGCGCACCTGCATCGTCGACGGCCGGGCGCGACGGAGCTACGGGCACGGCAAGCCCGCCGGGACGTGGGAGGTGATGATCAAGGATCATCACGAAGGCTACATCGGCTGGCTGGAGTACGAGCGGAACCAAGGCCAGCTTGCCCTCAACGCCTACAGCCGTCGTGGTGGCAAAAATCCGGCCGCGGCGGGCGGGCGCTGCTGTCGGGGCTCATGAGCTGCGGGCGATGCGGACGCAGGCTCAGGGTCGCTTATACCGGCAATCCGCAGAGACGGCCGGTGTATCGCTGTGACAAGCCCAACCTTATGATGGGCCTACCCCGCTGCATGACCTTCGGCGGACCACGGGTCGATGCAGCCGTGGCGGCGGAGTTGCTGCAGGCCGTGAGGCCGGTGGCGATCGCCGCAGCGTTCGAGGCGGAGCGGATGCACCGGGATCAGCTGGACGATCAGCGACGCGTCCTCGATTTGGAGATGCAGCAGGCCCGGTACGATGCGAGCCTGGCCGAACGCCGCTACGCCGCCTGTGATCCCGACAACCGCCTGATCGCCGCGACGCTGGAAAAGAACTGGGAAGCCGCGCTTCGACGCCTTCAAGACCTGGAGGGCCGCCAGCCTGTCGAGGGCTCACCCGGCCACACGCCCGATCCGAACGCCTTCTCGACTTTGGCCGACGACTTGTCGGCGGCCTGGACTGCACCAGGGGGTGCGGCCGGCCTCGCTCATCGTCCCGCCGGAGATCTTCCGCTTGGTCACGCAGGCGCGGATGTCGTTCTCCGAGCCGTTGATGTGGAGCGGGATCTCGGGCCGCTCCAGCACGCGGAGCAAGGCGGCCTTGTGCCGGTGCAGGCGGGCGAGCAGCCGGTCGAGCATCACCATGCCGGTGCGGCGCGTGAAGATCCGGTCGAAGCGAGCGCGCAGGGCGCGGGCTCGTCTGGGGCAAGGCGCGCGAGCCCAGGCCTTCAGGTCGGCATAGAACCACCAGATCAGGATGCGGGTGAGCGCGATGGCCTTGCGCTGAGCCACGGTCGTCGGGATCAGCGTGTGGACGAGGCGCTCGGCGTGCACCCAGCACAGCGCATGGGTGCCGACCCGGAACTGACCGGCCCCGTCGGAGACCACGACTGTGTCGGGCATCAGGCCGTGATGCCGAATCGCACCCCACAGCGCACCTTCGGTGGCGACCTGCACCGGGTCGGGCGTGACGGCGCGCGCATCGAAGCCGAGGGCCGTCAGATGCGCCTGCCAGGCCGGGGTATCGGCAAAGACGTTGACCGGGTGGGCGGCGAGCGCCGCCAGGAAGGGCCCGGCGAGCGCGCTAGTGCGCATGTAGGCCAGCGCCGCGGCGTTGACGACGAAGTCGCCGTGACCAGCCCGCACCAGCGCGAGGAAGTTCAGGCGGGACTCGGACGCGGTGGTGCGGAAAGCGGTGAAGCGTGCATCGCCGATCTGCGTGGTCACGCCGTCCGTCCGCGCGTGCCGGGCGGCGGTGTCGTCGACGCTGATCCAGGCCGCGCTCGCGAGACCGGCGCGCAGCACCGCCTGCTCCTCGGCGACAAAGGGATCGAGCGAACCGCTCAGGAGGCGGACCACCTGCCGCTTGGAGATCGTCAGGCCGAGCCCGGACAGCATCGCGGTCAAGCGCTCGCTCGTGACCTGCCCCTGGACATGAGCCGCCAGAAGGAAGCGGCGCAGATGCGGCCCGAACCCGCCGACGATCCCGGGCGGCAGCGCGGCCACGACGCTCATCCCCGACGGCGTGGACCAGCGCTCGCGCCAGTAGCGGACCACGACCGCTTCCAGCACGAGGTCGCGCACCACGACATCCTCAAAGCCCTTGAAGCGCGAGCCTGCCGGAACGGCAGCCTTGAGCACCACCTCGCGCGTGATCACGCCCCGCTCGTGCACGGGCCCACGCCGCCGCTGGCCCGGTTTGGCCTGCGCCCGCTCGCTCGCTTTCTCCATCCCGGACGGGGTTGGCCGCGTCGGGGGGCGCGGTGGCAAGCCCTCCAAGCCGCGCGACCTCGTCGCGCAAAGCCCGGTTCTCGTCCGTCAAGGCGCGGACCTGACCGATCAGGTCAGCGACGAGCCCGCGAAGCTCGCTCAGCGGGAGGGCATCCAGGCCATCGGGATCCGGCAGCGCCATGCCGGGTGTTGAATCACGCCACGGCCAAACCGCAAAACGCCACCGCCCGGATATCTGCCCCGGTTACAGTGGCGTACAATGACACACCCGTCGCGACGGACTGCAGCGCCCGCTCGGCCGGGTTGTTGTCGAGCGCGATCCGGCCGTCGCCGAAGACGCAGACCAGCGCCGTCCAGCGCACCAGCATGTAGCGGAACGCCTTGGCGAGATCGGAGCCGCCGGAGAGCTGCAGCAGGATCATCTCCGCCCAGGCCTTCAGGGCTGCTGCGAGCGGTTGGGATCGGGCTTGGCGCTGCCGCAAACG
>NZ_JAKSYM010000391.1 GCF_022829545.1 Methylobacterium sp. J-030
TGAGCCGGAGGAGATCTACGTCATCAGCATCGTGCTGCTGGACATGGCCCGGCGACTCGACACGCGACGCACGGAAGCTTTCCGCAAGGTCGGGGGGAGGGCCTAATGACCGCTCCCGCTAATCGCCGCGGCTTCCTGCGCGGCCTCACCACGCTCCCGCTGATCGGCGGCAGTGTGGCCCTCATCGGAGCGCCGGCCGCCGTGGCCGAGCCCATCACGCCGCGCCTGTTACGCGAGTACCACGACTGGCTCATGTTCGAGCGGAGCTGCCTTGTCCGTGAGATGGCGGGGGAAAGCGCCGCCAGCGAAAGCATCAACTGCTGTCACGGCGAAGCACTTCGCTGGCACCGTGTCCGCGGTAAGCTGCGTCTCGACAGCGAGGGGCAGCCGATGGGCGACGGCGTGTCGTTCCCGTCCACCCGCGCCGCCCTCGTGCTCAGCACGGTCGGCTGCGACTGGCGGGAGGGCTCGGCATGGCTGTGAACCCGTCTACCCGCCGCGCCGCGCTCGGTGCCATCCTCGCGGCCCCAATCACAGGTGGGGCCGTCATGGCCCTCCCTTCCGGCTCCGCAAGTTTGCCGGACCACGAGGTTCAGTTCCTCGCGCTCATCCCGCAGCTTCGGAAGCTGATCCCACCCATCGAACGCGCCAAGGCGTTCGCCCATGCTCTCTACGAGGACGGCGATCGCATTGCCGGAGAGCATCCCGGTTGGGGCGATCCACCTGCCGCGAAGGCTTGGCGGCTGCGAGCTGAGGCAGCCCGGGACCGTAACGGCTACCACGAAGCCTGGGAGGCATGGGCGAAGCATACCGATGCTGTCGACAAGCTCGTCACCGACTTCATGACGGAGCGCATGACCACTCTGCTGGCCATCGGCTGGAAGGCCCGTGTGGCAGACCTGTTGGACTGCTGGGAGGAGCAGGCTGGCTACGATTTTGCGGCGTGGGCGCGGGAGGATGCGCTATGCGCCTGATCCTCGGCCTACTCGCCCTCGCGCAACTGCGCCTCGCCCGCCTCGACTATGCGCGGGGCGACATGCTGATGGACGACGCCGAAGCGGCCCTGACCCGGGCTCGCGAACGCATCGCTCTCGGCCATCGCCTCGCTGATCGCGCTGGCCAACCGCTGGCACGATTGCTCGCACGCCGCTGATACCCCGGCCCGGCCGCTCGCGCTGTCGAGTTTCCGACAAGTTGTCGGATACTGCTCTGAGCCTGGCCGGGCCTCACGACAGCCGCTCCCCGAATCAGGGGAGCGCAAATGCGAAACGGTTTCGCTTTCGGAAAAACGGAAACGGTTTCCGTTTTGCCGAGCCAGATTCCGGAGGGCCAAACACGACACGATGACGCTTTTGGCAGAACGAACCCGTTCTCAGACTGCCGAGCCGGATCTCAGCATCCACGCCCACCGTCGACAGCTGAGGGGCATGTCGCTGCGGGCGGGCGTGGAAGGCCGGCGCGAACCGGCCAAATATAGATACAACCCGGCGATCAAAGAATTCAACTGATAGTTTAAATTCCCGCAGGGAGTGTCCGTAGCGAACGCCGCTCGCGCATCGGGGCGAGCGGTATGCCTTAGCGGAACAGCGGTAAGCATGTTCCGAGAAGGCCGAGTCCCAGTACGATCAGACTACCACCAACGGTCTCAAGCATCGCTTGGCGGACAGGTCGGTTCGGAGCAATGCCAGCGAGCGTCACGCCCGCGATGAGACAGATTGGGATCAGGATACACACGGTGGACGCCTCGGCGCCCACGACGAGCGCTTGAGAGCAAGGCAGTCGCCGCTCCGCTTCACGAACGCCACTCGCGCATTCGAAGCGGACGTATCAGACCAAGTCAGCCAGCGAGGAGACGATGGCCAGCTTCTATCGAACCGGCACCGGTCTCATCCACGAAGACGCGTTCGAGAACGACGCCTGTCCCTCTCCCGAGAGCCGCAGGAGGTACAACGGCATTGAGGATCTGGAGCCGGGTGATGTGGTCTGGGAAGGAAGCGACATGATCCGGGTCACGGCTGAGATGATCTTGGCGGCGAGGGCTGAGAAGGCGCAAAGGGCCTGACTACCAACGCTGCTAGCGCATCCGGTGCGGGCGGTAGAGTCCACCATAGTCCGTAGCTCTCCGGCTAAATCCACGATGGTGCCGTAGATATAAACGTGGGTAGATCCCAAGTGCTTGGAGCTAACTACATGATGTGCAAATATGAATTTGGCAATGTGGGCGGACAACAGATCCGCCAAGTCCTCGCGGTAATACGGGGTGACGACAGCGAGGCTCATGGATTGCAAGCGCCCCGGACACGATGCCGAGCGAGGAAGAACCTGTTGCGCGGGCCGATCGTTCGTATCAGCCTCATCCGATCACTGCTCAGCATAATATTCAATTGTCGAGTCGGGAGCGCACCCCGACCTCTAGAACGCGAAGCTGTTCTGAAGCTGTAGAACTCGCCCTGGGACCCCGACGGGTCCCGCTCACCCCGCCAGCACCCGGGCGGCCGCCGCCCCGAGCGCCCGCACCCCCAGCGCCAGGTCGGCATCGCTGGTATCCTCCGCCCAATGATGGCTGATGCCGCCGATCGAGGGGACGAACAGCATCGCGGCCGGCAGGATCCGGGCGACGTTCTGCGCGTCGTGGCCGGCGCCCGAGGGCATCACCTGCCAGCCGCTCGGGCAGATCTGCTCGGCGGCCTCCGAGAGGGCACGCATCAGGTCCGGGTCGCAGAGGGCGGGGATCGCCTTCGAGAGGGCCGTCAGCGTGGCGGGGCAGCGCTCGCGCCGGTTCGACTCGCGCACCAGCGCCTCCAGGCAGGCCTCCATCCGCTCCAGCACCGGCATCGACACGTCGCGGAACTGGAAGAAGACCTCGGCCCGGCCCGGGATGATGCTGTGGCCGCCGGGATCCAGGGTGATCCGCCCCGTGGTCCAGGTGCTGCGCGGGCCGCAGACGTTCGGGAACGCCCGGTCGATCGCCGCGAGCAGCCGCACCGCCGAGAGGCCTGCGTCCCGGCGCTCCACCATGGTGGTGCCGCCCGCATGGTCCTGGTTGCCGGAAAAATCGATCCGGAACTGCCAGATCGCCACGATGCCGCTCACCACGCCGAGATGCAGCCCGGCCGATTCGAGCTGCGTGCCCTGCTCGATATGCATCTCCAGGAAGCCGCGGTAGCGCCCCGGGTCGAGCCGCATCCGGGGCAGGCCGGCGAGGCCGGCAGCCTGCAGGGCCTCGCGCAGGGGCGTGCCGTCGGTGCGGTTGCGGGCGGCGTCGATCTCGGCCTCGGTGAGGTCGCCGATCGCCGAGCGGCTGCCCAGGAAGCCGCCGGAGAAATGCCCCTCCTCGTCCGCGAAGGCGACGACGTCGACCGGCAGCCCGGCCCGGGCCAGCGCCACCCCGGCCACGACCCCCAGCGCCCCGTCGAGCCAGCCGGCCTCGTTCTGGGTCTCGATATGGCTGCCGACCAGCAGATGCGGGCCGGGGCCGCGATGACGCCCGAGCACGGTGCCGATCCCGTCGATGGACGCGTCCAGCCCGCAGGCCTCCAGCCTGGCCATCAGCCAGCGGCGGGATTCCATGTCGTCGGCCGAGAAGGTCGGGCGATGGACGCCGGTGCGGAACCGCCCGATCGCGCGCAGTTCGTAGAGGTCGGCCAGGAAGGCTTGGGTGTCGATCTCGGTCATGGGTCCCCGGGGGCTGAGCACGCCGGCCGTGCAAGGCCCATGCGCAGGTGCGGGCTTCAAAAGGGCTTCAAGCCCTTGGGCGGGGTGTCGGGGCAGAGCCCCGACAGCGGGCGAAGCCCGACAGCGGGGCGCTGCCCTGTACCCGCAAAAGGTCCCGGACCTTTTGAATCCGGGACTTGGCGCTACTCCGCCGCCGCCTGTCGCCAGTCCGCCGGCTGCGCCATCCAGGCGGTGAGGTCGGCCCGGGCGCGGTCGGTCAGCGCGCGCTTCTTGAGGGCGGCCTTCTCGGGCCCGCGCAGGCGGCGGCCGGTCTCGTTGCGGGGCGCCTGCGCCAGGGGGGGGAACAGGCCGAAATTCACGTTCATCGGCTGGAACGAGCGCGGGGCGTTGGCCTCGCCATCCGCCGCGACATGGCCGCCCGTGATGTGGGCGATCAGCGCGCCCAGCGCCGTGGTCTGGGGCAGGGGGGCGAGCGGGTGCCCCGCGGCCTCGGCCACCGCGAAGCGGCCGGCCATCAGCCCGACCGCCGCGCTCTCCACGTAGCCCTCGCAGCCGGTGATCTGGCCTGCGAAGCGCAAGGCGGGACGGGCCTTCAGCCGCAGCGTGGCGTCGAGCAGGCGCGGGCTGTCGAGATAGGTGTTCCGGTGCAGCCCCCCGAGGCGGGCGAACTCGGCCCGCTCCAGGCCGGGGATCGTGCGGAAGATCCGGACCTGCTCGGCGTAGGTCAGCTTCGTCTGGAAGCCGACCATGTTGTAGAGCGTGCCGAGCGCGTTGTCCTGGCGCAGCTGGACGATCGCGCAGGGCTTGACCAGGGGATCGCGCGGGTTGGTGAGGCCCACGGGCTTCATCGGGCCGTGCCGCAGGGTCTCGGGCCCGCGCTCGGCCATCACCTCGATGGGCAGGCAGCCGTCGAAATAGGGCGTGCCCTCCCACTGCTTGAACCCGATCTTTTCGCCCGTCACCAGGGCGTCCACGAAGGCCGCGTACTGCTCACGCGTCATCGGGCAGTTGAGGTAGTCGGCTCCGGTGCCGCCCGGGCCCGGCTTGTCGTAGCGCGACTGGAACCACGCCACGTCCCTGTCGATCGAGTCGAAGTGGACGATCGGCGCGATCGCGTCGAAGAAGGCGAGGGACTCGGCCCCGGTGAGCCGGCGGATGCCCTCGGCCAGTGCCGGAGCCGTCAGCGGTCCGGTGGCGACGATGCAGGCCCCCCAATCCTCCGGCGGCAGGCCCTCGACCTCCCCACGGACGAGGGTCACGTCGGGGTGCTGCTCCAGCGCCCGGGTGACTGCGGCGGAAAACCCCTCGCGGTCCACCGCCAGCGCCCCACCGGCCGGCACCTGATTGGCGTCGGCCGCCCGCATGATCAGCGAGCCGAGGGCGCGCATCTCCTGGTGCAGCAGCCCGACGGCGTTGCCCTCGGGGTCGTCCGACCGGAAGGAGTTCGAGCACACGAGCTCGGCCAGGCCGTCCGTCCGGTGGGCCTCGGTGCCGCGCACCGGGCGCATCTCGTGGACGACGGCGCGATGGCCGGCCTCGGCCACCTGCCACGCGGCCTCGGACCCGGCGAGCCCGCCGCCGATGATGTGGATGGTCTGTGTCATACCCGAGAATAGCGAAGGACCGCCGCCCGGATCAACGGGCGGCGGTCCTTCGACGGGCTTTCACGCTGTCGGGGATCAGACGCGGGCGATGCCGCGGATCTCGCTGCGGTTGATGCCGAGATCGGCCAGATCGCGATCCGACAGGCGGGAGAGCTGGGTGACCGTGTCGCGGTACCGGAGATAGGCGCGGACGCGGCTCAGGACGCTACGGGCGGCGGACATGATATGCTTTGACCTCTGTTCGGGCATCCGGTGGCGCTTCGATGCGCATCGGTGCCTCTTGTTGGTGCAATGCACATATAAGCCCGCTGCAGCGCAGCAGGAGTCGAAAGGTCAAGCATCAGACCTGCAGAGATCGCATGACGCGATTAAGATATCGGCAACCTTTCCGGCTGGTCATTCTTTAAGCGCATGTAAAGCCTGCCGCACATGCGAAGGGCGCCCCACCGGCCGGCGGAGCGCCCTGAACGTCGGACCGATCGGATCCCGCCTCAGTAGAACGGGCGCGGACCGTGATAGCCGTAGGGCCGGTAGAAGGGGCGGGGCCGCACGTAGCCGTAGCCGCCGTAATAGACCGGCCGGCGCCAGTCGCCGTAGGGGCGGGGCCCCCAGTTCGGGCGGCAGATGCCCCAGGGATTGGGATGGAAGCCGGGGCCGCAGCCCCCGGCCGCCTCGGCGGAACCGGCAAGCCCGAGGCTGCCGGCGATCGCGGCGGCCACACCGAGCGCCTTCAGGCGCGGTGCGCTCAGAAGCGTCATGACGGGATCTCCTCATTACCTCCGGCGGAACGGCAGCCGGTCGAGGAAGATTCGGCTCCGCCGCCTGAACCGACGCTGAGCCAGAGGTTGTATCGGGTACAGGCTCACGGCGGCATTCGGGCAGCGCGGTTTCCCGACCGGGATTTCGCGCGGGTCAGTGCAGCGAGGGCGTGCGCAGGAACTTCTCCCGGTTGGCGGAGACCAGGGCGAGCTTCACGCCGCGCCCGTCGCGGCGGATGTTGAGCGGCACCCGCACCCCCGCCTCGCCGAGCGCCCAGACGCTGCGGAACAGGGCGGCGAGGTCCGCCACGGGCTCGCCGGCCACCGCCTCGATCACGTCGCCGGCCTGGAGGCCGCCGGTCTCGGCCGGGCCGCCATCGGCCAGCCCCATCACCACGATGCCCTCCTCGCTCTCGGTGGCAAACAGGCCGAGCCAGGGGCGCGGCGGCCGGTTCGCGCGGCCGCGCGTCGCGAGGTCGTCGAGGATCGGCGGCAGCAGGTCGATGGGCACCACCATGTTGATCGGGCGCGCGCTCCCCGAGCCGCCCTGCTGCAGTTGCAGCGAGCCGATGCCGAGCAGTTCCCCCTGAGGTCCGATCAGCGCCGTGCCGCCCCAGTGCGGGTGCGCGGGGGCGGTGAACAGGGCCTCGTCGAGGACGTATTCCCAGTAGCCGGCGAATTCCTGCCGGGCGACCACCTCGACGGCGACGCAGCGCTGCCGTCCGCCCGCCCCCGCCAGCACCGCCCGGTCGCCGGTCCGCAGCCCGGCCGAGCGGCCGAGGGGCAGGGCGGGCACGCCGAGGTCGCCCAGCGCCTGGACGAGGCCGAAGCCGGTGGCGGCGTCGAAGCCGAGGACGTGGCCGGGGACCGAGCGGCCGTCCCGGGTGGTGAGCCAGACGCTCTCGGCCTCGGTCACGAGGTAGCCGATGGTGAGGACCAGTCCGTCCTCGCGGATCACCACGCCGTTGCCGGCGCGCTCGGTGCCCAGCGTCTCGGCCGTGAAGGCGCTCTCCGGCACCCGCGCCGACAGGGCCAGCACCGCCGAGAGCGCCCGGTCGAGGTCGTAGCCGTAATCCGCGGGCCGCGGCTGGGCCTGCGCGGGGATCTTCCACTCGCCCTGCGTCGCCATGAGAGTCCTTCGTGCGTCCGCACCCTGGTCGGGACCGGGTGCGCGAAAGACGACAAGATAGGATGTTCGCGCCGCGCGCGACACCCATGCTGGGCGACCCGCACACCATTGCCGCAGGGGTGAAAACGAAGAGGACCGCCCGGCCGGGGCCGGGCGGTCCATCGCAGGCGTCCGGTCCCCGCCCTGCGGCGGGGAACCGGGTCGCGTGTCTCAGTACTTGCGGACCAGCGGCGCCGGGACCGGCGAGGCGGCGGGCGTCGGCGAATACAGCGGGACGATGAACCGGATCCAGCCGTCGGTGGAGTAATCGCTGCGGGTGCGGCCGAACGCGTTGGTGAGGGTCGCGCCGGTCACGACGTCGCGGGCGACGTAGGCTTGGACGGTGAAGATCTTGAAGTCGTAGCCGATCAGGCCGCCGATGGCGAAGCGGCCGCGGTTGTTGGCTGCCGCGCTGTACTGGCTGATGTCGAAGTTATAGGTGCCGTAGGCGACCGGGCCGATCTCGAAGTTGCCGAACTTCTTCGTCGCGGTGATGTCGAAGTTCAGGGCGTCCGAGAGGCGCAGCGGGCCGATGGCGGCGCCGACCTGGCCGGGGAAGCGACCGGGCGAGTCGTAGATGTTGGCGGTCAGGTTGCCGGTGATGTTCCAGCCGTCACCGGTGTAGCTGCCGGCGATGCCGAAGCGGTAGGTGTTCGAGGACAGGATGCCGAGCACTGGCGTGCCGACCGGGCTGACGCCGTACGGCGAGCGCGGGTTGGGGGTGAAGCTGTTTGCTCCGGGACCCGGATAAAGCGAGCCGCGATCGCCGTCGAGGTCGTTCAGGTACACGCCGCCGAGCAAGCTGACGCCGAAGTTGCTGCCGAGGTCGAAGGCCCAGATGCCGCCGACGAAGGTGCCGACGTTGATCGAGATGTCCTTGTTGGGCGTGCCCGCCGGGTTGCGGGTGAAGGCGAACACGGTCGGGGGCGCCACGAGCAGCTCGATGCGGCCGCCGAACGGCACCAGCGGGGTCGACCACACGAGGACCGGGATGTTGACGGCCGTGTCGGCATCGTTCCGGCCGTCGGTGCGGCGGTAGGTGAACGTGTTGATGGCGTAGATGCCTTCCGGCAGCGGCGCGCCGACGGCGAGACCGACCTGCTCGCCCGGAACCGTCGTGGTCTGCGCCTGCGCGATCGTCGAGGCCATGCCGACCGTGAGCACGACCGTGCCGGCCGCGAGCCAGTTCTTCATCATTGTCTCATTCCTTCCCAAGGTCCCAAGGCGTCCGTCCCGCATTCGGCACTTCCCTGCCGGTCTGCTCGCCCATTGCGGCTGCCGGCTTCGGACCTGCCGAGCGCCCCCACGGAGCCTGCCCGTCTCAACGTCTGCGACTATTCTACAGAGACCCTCGGAAAGACAGTGGAATGCTCGCTGGAAAGCTAGAACCGGCCGAACCGTTGCCGAAAAGCCGCATTTTTGCGGCGATGCAACACTGTCCACAATCCGGTTCAAACCGCCCGGTCCGGCAAAATATCGTTGAATGGTCAAGCTGTTGTCGCCGCCGATTGCGGGAGAATCCGGCAAACCCCGGCGGGTGATCGGGTAGGAGGCCGGTCGGGGCGCAGCGGTCCGGATCGACGCGAAAGCGGCATCCGGACGGGTCCGCGACCGGGCCGGACGGTCGCCCGGAGACTCGAATCACCGCCGGCGGAGGCCGATCCCAGCTCGGATCCCGGCAAAAATTGCCGCGTGCCGCCCCTGTCCCGGTCGGTCGGAGTCGACGGATATGGGGCTTCGGGTCCGCTGCGGGCCCTGCCTCTGCCGCAGAGCTGCGGGCTCCAGCTTTGAGACACGCCGGCGGTGACGGAGCGCGACACGCCCCCTCTCCCGGGCGGGAGCGGGGACCCGCGCCCCTACGTGCCGCCGGCGGCCGAACCTTTCGCGGCGTCGACCTGTGTCGCCCGTAGCCCGCAGCAGAGGGGGGATGGCGCCCGCCCGGACCGGCGCTCGTCCGGCTACTCGGCGGCGCTGCGGCGGGTGGCGGTTTGCGGTGCCGGGCGCCGCGCCAGCACTTCGCGCAGGAACCGGCCGGTATGGCTGGCCCTGGAGCGGGCGATCTCCTCCGGGGTGCCCTGCGCCACCAGCCGGCCGCCGCCGTCGCCGCCCTCGGGGCCCATGTCGATCACCCAGTCGGCGGTCTTGATCACTTCGAGGTTGTGCTCGATCACCACGACGGTGTTGCCCTGGTCGACCAGCTCGTGGAGCACCTCCATCAGCTTGGCGACGTCGTGGAAGTGCAGGCCGGTGGTCGGCTCGTCGAGGATGTAGAGGGTGCGGCCGGTGGCGCGCTTCGACAGCTCCTTGGAGAGCTTCACCCGCTGCGCCTCGCCCCCCGACAGGGTGGTGGCCTGCTGGCCGACATGGACGTAGTGCAGGCCGACCCGCTTCAGGGTCTCGAGCTTGTCGCGGATCGCCGGCACCGCCTTGAACAGCTCGGCCGCCTCCTCGACGGTGGAATCGAGCACGTCGGCGATCGACTTGCCCCGGTACTTCACCTCCAGGGTCTCGCGGTCGTAGCGCTTGCCCTTGCAGACGTCGCAGGTGACGTAGACGTCCGGCAGGAAGTGCATCTCGATCTTGATGACGCCGTCGCCCGAGCAGGCCTCGCAGCGCCCGCCCTTGACGTTGAACGAGAAGCGCCCCGGCTGGTAGCCCCGCGCCTTGGCCTCCGGCAGGCCCGCGAACCAGTCGCGGATCGGCGTGAACGCGCCGATATAGGTGGCGGGGTTCGAGCGCGGGGTGCGCCCGATCGGCGACTGGTCGATGTCGATGACCTTGTCGAGGTGCTCCAGCCCCTCCAGCCGCCCGTAGGGGGCCGGGTGCTCCAGGGCGCCGTTCAGCTTTTTCGCGACGGCCTTGTAGAGCGTGTCGATCACCAGGGTCGACTTGCCGCCGCCCGAGACCCCGGTGATGCACGTGAAGGTGCCGAGCGGGATCTCGACATCCACGTCCTTGAGGTTGTTGCCCCGCGCCCCGAACAGCCCGAGCTTGCCCTTCCGGCCTTTTCGACGCGCGGTCGGGGTTCGGACCGCCATCTCGCCCGTGAGGTATTTCGCGGTGAGCGAGGCGGGATTCGCCAGCACCTCCGCGGGTGTCCCCTGCGCGATGATCTCGCCGCCGTGGATCCCGGCGCCCGGGCCGACATCGACCACGTAATCGGCCTGCAGGATCGCGTCCTCGTCGTGCTCGACCACGATCACCGAGTTGCCGAGGTCGCGCAGGCGCTTGAGCGTGCCGAGCAGCCGCTCGTTGTCGCGCTGGTGCAGGCCGATCGAGGGCTCGTCCAGCACGTAGAGCACGCCGGTCAGCCCGGAGCCGATCTGCGAGGCCAGCCGGATGCGCTGGCTCTCGCCGCCCGAGAGCGAGCCGGAGCCGCGGGCGAGCGTCAGGTATTCGAGGCCGACATCGACCAGGAAGCTCAGCCGGTCGCGGATTTCTTTTAAGATACGGACCGCGATCTCGTTCTGCTTCGCCGTCAGCTTCTCCGGCAGCTCCGAGAACCAGCGATGCGCCTCGCTCACCGACAGGGCCGTGACATCGGCAATGTCCGCCATGGCGACCTTCACGGCCAGCGCCTCGGGCTTCAGCCGCTTGCCGCCGCAGGCGGCGCAGGGCGTCTCGCTCATGAAGCGCCCGATCTCCTCCCGGACGGCGTCGGAATCGCTCTCCTTGTAGCGGCGCTCCAGGTTCGGGATGACGCCCTCGAACGGCTTGTTGACCGTGTATTTGCGCAACCCGTCATCGTAGGCGAAGCGGATCGACTGTTTCCCCGAGCCGTACAGCACGACGGCGCGGGCCGCCTCCGACAGGCTCTGCCAGGGGACGCCGGTCTTGAAGCCGAAATGCTCGGCCAGCGCGTCGAGGGTCTGGCCGTAATAGGGCGAGGTCGACTTCGCCCAGGGGCCGACCGCGCCGCGCTTCAGGCTCAAGCCGGGGTCCGAGATCACCAGCTCGGGGTCGATCCGCATCTCGTGGCCGATGCCGCTGCAGGTCGGGCAGGCGCCGAACGGGTTGTTGAACGAGAACAGCCGCGGCTCGATCTCCGCGATGGTGAAGCCCGAGACCGGACAGGCGAAACGCGACGAGAAGGTGATGGTCCGGGGCGCCTCGCCCTCGGGGGCGTCCGCGAACACGACCTCCGCGATGCCGTCGGCGAGTTCCAGCGCGGTCTCGAAGGAGTCCGCCAGCCGGGAGCCGATATCGGCCCGGACCACGATCCGGTCGACGACCACGTCGATGTCGTGCTTGAACTTCTTGTCGAGCTTGGGCACGTCGTCGATGGCGTAATATTCGCCGTTCACCCGCAGCCGCTGAAAACCCTTCTTTTGGTACTCAGCGATTTCCTTTCGGTATTCGCCCTTGCGCCCGCGGACCACCGGGGCGAGCAGGTAGAGCCGGGTCTTCTCCGGCAATTCCAGCACCCGGTCGACCATCTGCTGGACGGTCTGGCTCTCGATCGGCAGGCCGGTGGCGGGGGAGTAGGGAATGCCGACCCGCGCCCAGAGCAGGCGCATGTAGTCGTAGATCTCGGTGACCGTCCCCACGGTGGAGCGGGGATTCTTGGAGGTGGTCTTCTGCTCGATCGAGATCGCCGGCGACAGCCCGTCGATCTGGTCGACATCGGGCTTCGACATCATCTCCAGGAACTGGCGGGCATAGGCCGAGAGCGACTCGACGTAGCGGCGCTGCCCCTCGGCGTAGATCGTGTCGAAGGCGAGCGACGACTTGCCCGAGCCCGAGAGCCCGGTGAACACCACGAGCTTGTCCCGCGGGATGGTCAGGTCGACGTTCTTGAGATTGTGCTCACGGGCGCCGCGGACCGCGATCACACGCCGGTCCTCGATGGGGACCGGGGCGGCGTCGAACAGGGCCTCCAGCCTGGCATCGACGGCGGCCTCGGTCCGGGCACCGGAGGAGGCGGATTTCGCGCGGGCCGGCTTGGATCGGGGCGTCTCGGACTGGGGCGCCTTGGACTGGGGCGCCTTGGCGGTCGCGGGGGCCTTGGCGGTCGCGGGGGCCTTCGGAGCCGTCTTGGAAGGCGCTTCGGCGGCGGCGTTCGGTGCGGCTTGGGCGGCGCCGGCGCGGCTTGCGGCACGACTTCCAGCTTGGGCTTTGGCCATGGGGGCGGCGGTCTTTCGAGGCGTCGACGAAGTCGAATCGGATTCCGGATCGGATTCGCGCGCGGGCCAGCCGCCGCTCCGGCTCATGTCGAGCCCGAGGGGGCCCGCGGCAAGATGCGGCCGGCGGGACGCAGGCCCGTCATGCGCCGCCTTTGCTAGAACGAAACGCGTACGGCGGCAACCGTCCGATGCAACGGTGGATCAGGCCATCGGCGAACCGAGAGCATGGGAGCGTCCGTGAAGAACGCGGATGCTCGATCCCGTGATCCTCGGCCCCACGGCGGCCACGCCCGTTTCTCTGCCCGATCCGGTCGAGGCGCGGATCAAGCAGGGCGCTTACGCCAGCGCGCGGGGGCTCGTCAGGACGAGGCTCTTCCGGATCCGCCCGCCCGCGTCCCGCACGCGGGGAGCGGGGGCCGCCGCGCGCCGTCGCAGCCCGCATGCCGCACACCGAACCTTGATGCGCCTGCCTGATCGCGGTTCGTCCGCGCGAAGGCGCGGCGGCAATCCTCCGCCGGGCGCGGTATCGGATCTGTGTCGCCCATAGCCCGCAGAGCGCAATACTCCTTACGGCGATCTCCTGACAGTTGACGGTACGATGTTGACGGCGACCTCCACGCGCCGTCCGGATCTGAAGCAGGCTTCGCCGAAGCACCGTCAGACTTTGCCCCCGTGAGGCGACAGCAAGGTCTGACCTTCTCCCGCACGCATCACGAAATTTTAAGCGTGCGGCCGCCATGGCGAGGCGCTAGTTCAGATAAGCCCGATTCCACCGGTCCCGCACGGCCGTGCAAGACCTGTCGTCCCGGCCCCGTCGGAGCTTCGTAGATCCGGATCCCGCGCCGATGACCACCACCGACACGATCTCAGCCGGAAGCGCGGTGCGCGCGGCGTCGGCGCGCGTGTCGCGGACGATCCTGGGCGGCTGCGTGGCCACCATGATGGTCGTGCTCGATCTCATCGTCTACTCGCAGCTCATCTTCTCCGGCCCGCTCGCCGAGAACCGGACCGCCGGGCTGGCGGCGATGCTCGCGGCCTACGTCCTGGGCGGCCTCGTCTTCGCGGTGCTCAAGCGGGACCTGGTGATCTCCCTGTCGTACTTCGGGGCGGCGGCGATCGTGCAGGCGGCGATCGCCGCCACGGTCGCCGGGCAGCTGCACGCGGCGGGCGTGACCGACCCCGACGCGGTCGGCCCGATCGTCCTGCTCGCCTGCGGCGCGGTGACCCTGCTGACCGGCCTCGTCTTCGTGTCGCTCGGCACCCTGCGCGCGTCGCTGGTGATGCAGCTGCTGCCCTACCCGATCCTGACCGGCTTCCTCGCCGGCGTCGGCCTGCTGCTCGTGCGCAGCGGCGTGCAGATCGGCGCCCATATCGACGACGCGGTCGCGGTCGTGTCCGGCCTGTTCGACCCGGGGGCGCCGGCCTCCGGCCTGCTCGAGCCCGGCACGCTCGGGCGCATCGCCCTGACGCTCGGCATCGGGTTCTGCGCCTTCACGCTGCCCCGGCGCTTCCCGCACTGGAGCACCTTCCCGGCGATCGTCATCGCGAGCTTCGCGCTGGTGCATCTCGGATTGTCCGTGCGGGGCCTCGACACCGCCGCCGCGCAGGCGGCCGGCTGGCTGATCGACCCGCTGCCGCCGGGCCCGCTGCTGCGCGCCCCCGCGATCGGAAGCCTCTCGGGCCTCGACCCCGCCCTGCTCCTGCCGGTCCTGCCCAAGATCGCCACCGAGATCCTGGTCGCGGTCATCATCCAGATCCTCTACGTCGTCAGCGTCGAGCTGGACCTGCGGCGCGCGTTCGACATCGACCGGATCTTCGTCGCCTCGGGCTGGGCGAACGTCCTCGGCAGCCTGTTCGGCAGCCCCGTGATGGGTTTCGACCGGACCTCGACGCTGTACCTGCACAATATCGGCGGCGGGCAGTGGCTCGGCCGGTGGCTGACGCTGGCCGTCACGGCGGCCCTGCTGCTGTTCGGCGCAGGCGCGCTCGGCCTGCTGCCGCGCCCGCTGGCCGGCGGCGCCCTGATCGCCATCGCGCTCGGGCACCTCCTCAACCTCTCCCGGGCCCACCGGACCCTGCTGCCCTGGGAGGTCGCGGTGGCGGCCTGCGTGTGCGCGGCCACCGCCCTGTTCGGGGCGACGGTGGGCTTCCTGACCGGCGTCCTGATGGCGATGCTGATCTTCGCGGTCCAGTACGCGCAAGTTCCGACCATCCGCCGGGCGCTGTCCGGGGCGGAGCGGCGCAGCAGCATCATCCGCGACCCCGACACCGCCGCCCGGTTGCGCGAGGCCGGAACCCGCACGCGGATCTACACGCTGCAGGGCTTCCTGTTCTTCCTCAACGGCCAGGCGATCCACCGGCGGGTCGCCGCGGAGGCCGGGACCCTGCGGGTGCTGATCCTGGATTTCCGCGACTGCGTCGGCCTCGACAGCTCGGCCCTCGTGGCGTTCCGCAAGATCGGGCAGCTCGCCGAGGCGCGCGGCTTCGACGTGCTGCTCGCCCATCCCGGGCCGACGATGCTCCGGCAGTTCACGCGCAACGGCCTCACCGCCGGGCCGCGGATCCGTGTCCTGCCGACCCTCGACGAGGCCCTGCGGGACGCGGAGGCGACGCTGCTGGCGGAGGCGGGAATCTCCGAAGCCGGCGCGGCCGCGCCCTTCGCCCGGCACCTGTCGGACCAGCTGGGCTGCACGATCGAGCCCGGCGACATCGCGCCCTACGTGACCGTCCGCGACCTGGAGGCCGGCGCCGTGCTGATGCGCCAGGGCGCGGCGGCCGACGCGCTGTACTTCCTCGAACAGGGCCTCGTCGCGATCGAGATCGCGGTGCCGGGGCGGCCCCACATGCGCCTGCGCACCACCACGGCGGGCACGGTGATCGGCGAGGTCGCCCTGGCGCAGGGCGGCGAGCGGACCGCCACGGCCGTGGCCGAGCGCCCCTGCCGGGTGGTCGGCATCGACCGCGACGGCCTCGCCCGCATGGAGCGGGCGCGGCCCGACCTCGCGCTGCATGTCCAGCGCTTCCTGATCCTGGAACTGGCCGGCAAGCTCACCGACACGAACCGGCTGCTCGAGGTCGAGCTGCACTGAGCGGCGTCCCGGTTTCAGGGTCCGGGGCGCGGCCGCGGCCAAGCAAAGGTTTCCTCCGCACAGGTCCTCCACGGGCCGCGGGTTCGCACCGCAGACCCGAACGTCATGGTTTCGCGGCCGGCCCGGAGGGTGAGCGCGATCGGGTTCTTCTTGTGAAGCCCGTTCTGGGTGGATCTCCGACAGTCCGGCCTCGAAAAACATTCGCTCGGGACGCTCGGGTTGGCCGGGCCGCTTCTCGTTCAGCCTTTCGACATCCGCCCAAGGCCGGGATCCGCGTGGCGCTCCCCGGCCGGTTCCCTCCTGTCAGAGGCTTGCGCGTAGGCCGCGGACAGGGCTCACGCGCTCCAGAACCGAGGCGGCGTGCAGGATCGTGGTCTCCGCCTGCCAGCTGCCCACCACCTGCACGTTGATTGGCAAACCCTCGCGGCTCGTCCCAAAGCGCATCGACAGGCCCGGCAGGCCCGTCACGTTGAGGGGCACAGTCGCGCCCTGCAGGTAGGTCAGGTCGACGGTCTCGCCGTTGACGACGAGGTCCTGGATGCCGTGCCGGTGCGCCGGGACGGGCAGCACCGGGGTCAGGAGCACGTCGTAGTCCCGGAAGTAGGCGGCATAGCCGTCCCGGAGCCGCTCCGCCGCCTGCTCGGCCGCGACGTAGTCCGCCATCGACGTGTCGGGCAGCGACAGCATGGTCCGCGCCATCTTGTAGATCTCATCCTCGGGACGGCCCGCGATCGCCTCTCGGAAGGCGGGCTTCATCTCCATGACGTGGAGCTTGTTGAACACGTCGAGGGCGAAGTCGCGCTCCAGCGCCGGGATGCGCACCTCCTCCACGGCGTGACCCTCGCCCTTGAGGGCCTCGGCCGCCGCGCGCACTGTCGCGGCGACCGCCGTGTCGATGGGCCCGAAGCCTGGCCCGATCATCCAGCCGACGCGGAGCTTGCGGTCCGGCGCGGCGCCGATACCGGCGTCGAACGGGACGGTGCTGGTCGCGAAGGCGTCCAGTCCATCGGGGCCGGCCAATTGCAAGAAGGCGAGCGCGAGGTCGCGGATCGAGCGCGCCATCGGGCCGACGTGCCAGAAGCGGCGCGGCGCCCGCGGCCAGATGCCCGTCATCGGCACGCGCCCGTGGGTGGCCTTCAGCGAGACGATGCCGGTCTGGGCGGCCGGACCGCGCACCGAAATGGCGAGGTCGGTCCCGAGGCCCAGCGGCGACATGCCGGCCGCGATGGCCGCCGACTCGCCGCCGCTCGATCCGCCCGGGGTGCGCTCCAGGTCCCACGGGTTGTTCGAGCGGCCGGACAGCAGGTTGTCGCTCTCGATCCAGTAGGAGAACTCGGGAAGGTTCGTCTTGGCGAGCAGGATGCCGCCGGCCTTCTTCAAGCGCGCCACGCTGGTCGCATCGGTATCGGGTGTGCGGCCCCTGAAGATGGGCGAGCCGCGCTGGGTCATCACGCCGGCGGTGTCGATGGAGTCCTTCACGGTGAAGGGCACGCCATGGAGCGGTCCGAGGTCCCTGCCCGCCATGACGGCCGCCTCGGCTTCCTTCGCGGCGGCGAGCGCCCCTTCGGCGACGGTGACGATGGCGTTGACCTTGGGGTCGACGGCCTCGATGCGATCGAGGTGCGCTTGCACGACCTCCACCGGAGAGACCTGCCGCGTGCGGATCAATTCGGCGAGTCGGGTCGCGTCCGAGAAGACGATGTCGATGGTCATGGGCTGGGATCCTGTGAGGTCGCCGATGCGGGCGGATCGCCCTGGCTGGGCCGGGCGACGATCATGGGTTGTGGGCAGGCGGTCGGGTGCGGGCGCCGCCGAGGGCACCCGCGTCCTCAGCGGTTCGCGAGGTGCGCGACGAGACGCTCGGCGGCGGGCCCGGAGGAGGCCGGGTTCTGGCCGGTGATGAGCAGGCCGTCCGTCACGACGAAGGGTCCCCAGTCGGCACCCTTGGCGTAGAGGCCGCCGTTCCGCTTGAGCTCGTCCTCAACCAGGAACGGAACCACCTGGGTGAGGCCGACGGCCTCTTCCTCGGTGTTCGTGAAGCCGGTGACGTGCCGGCCTTCGACCAAGGGCCTCCCGTCGGCCGCCTTGGCATGGCGCAGGACGCCGGGTGCGTGACAGACCAAGGCGAGGGGCTTGCCGGCGCCGAGCGTCGCCTCGATCAGCCTGATCGAGGCCGGATCTACGGCGAGGTCCCAGAGGGGCCCGTGCCCACCGGGATAGAACACCGCGTCGAAGCCTTCGTGGCCGACAGCATCGAGCCGGCCCGTCTCGGCCAGCATCGCCATGGCGGCCGCGTCGGCTTCGAAGCGGTGCGTCGCGTCGGTCTGGAAGCTCGGCTCGGCGCTCTTCGGATCAAGGGGCGGGCGGCCGCCCTCGGGCGAGACCAGGGCCACCTCCGCACCGGCATCCTTGAACACGTAGTAGGGGGCCGCGAGTTCCTCCAGCCAGAAGCCGGTCTTGCGGCCGGTGTCGCCGAGCCGGTCGTGCGAGGTCAGCACCATCAGGATCTTCATCATTGGTCTCCGGGTCTTTCGGTTGGGGGCGGAAAGTCTTGAGGTTCGGGTGGCCCGCCGGGGCCGCTTTCGGCGCCGGCTGGGTCGGGCGGGCCGGCCCTATCGCGCCTTCGCGGTGCGTCCCGCCGCCTGATCGCGCGTCGGCGTCGCTTGCGCGGGACGGGGCTGGGGGGTCGCGCCGCGGACCTCCTCGAACCGCGCCATGCGGACTGCGCCGATCGTCTCCAGGGTGATCCGCTCCTGTGCCGTCGCTTCCGACGCGGTCAGGACCGTCATCAGCCCGGCTACGGTGAGGGCTGCGGCTACCGGGGTCTGCGTGTGCTGGGACATGGGTTTTCTCCGTTTGGGTTCTGTTCCCCCGCCGGCCAGAGGGAGGCAGTTCACGTTCGCCTAAAGTAGACCGGTCGTCTCAAGTTTTGGCGTTATAAGAAGCCGTCCTGGGCAAGGTCGAAACGAAGGTGGATCAGTGCGACGCGAGGCCGAGGATGCGCCGGGTCGTCCCGATCGCAGCCTCGAACGGTGCGTCGGTTCGGACGATCTTGGCCATCAGGCTCGCACCGAGCCAGACGTGATACAGATCCTCGGCGGCTGTATGCGGTTCGCTCCCGACCTTGAGCGAACCCTCCGCCGCGCCCGCCGCGATGGATCGCGACAGCCGTTCTATGATCGCGGCGGTGCCGGCCTTGAGGGCGAGGCGCATCGCCTCGGACAGGTCCGAGACCTCCGCCGCAAGCTTCACCGCGAGGCACTTGCGCTGGTAGTCGATGCTCCCTTGCGTGGCCTGCCATTTGCGCCAGTAGTTCATCAGGCGCTCGGCATGGCTGAGCCCCGGTTCGGCCAGCGTCGTGTCGAGGTCGGCGAGATAGCTTTCGAAGTAGTCCGCCAGGAGGGCCTCGCCGAAAGCCTCCTTGGAGCCGAAGTAGTGATAGAACGACCCCTTCGGCACGCCGGCCGAGGTCAGGATCTCGTTGAGTCCGACCCCTGAGAACCCCTTCGCGCCGACGAGGCCGTAGGCGGTGTCGAGGATCCCCTGGCGGGTGTCGGTATGTGCGGTGACGCGTGCCATGGCGCAGAGATAGACCGGATTAGACCGGTCGTCTAGGGGCGTTTCGCATTTTTTCGCCCTGGGGAGCACGGGACTACGCGCGGCACTTCACGGCCTACGACCGTCGCCGAGGCACGTCGCACCGCTGGTGTCGGCATTCGAGACGTGCGCGCATCGCCCGCTTCGATCAACTCGGGTCGAAACCCGTCAACGGCCGGTCAGGATCAGACCCGAGACGCCCCCCTCTCGTCAGCCCGCTGCCAGGACCGCCGCCAGCCCGATATGGGTCACCTGGTGGAGGAACTGGTCGATGCCGATCAGCCACCAGAATCGGGTGTCGGTGGGCGGGAAGTGCGTGCGCCGGCCGATCAGGCCCTTGCCGCGGTCGATCACCGTGTGAACGGCGAAATCCACCAGCGCCAGCCACCACAGGGCCGGCTTGACCGGCAGCGCGATCAGCAGCGTGCCCAGGCCGTGCAGGCCGGTATGGGCGCAGAGCGGGAGGATCCAGGCGGAGGCCCGGTCCTTGCCGCGCGCCATCCAGGTGGTCTGAAGCAGGAAATCCGCCCCGAGCTGCTTCACCGCGAAGGCGAGGAACAGCAGCGCGAAGGCGCCGACCGAAACGGGCGTGTCGAAGGACGGCATCGCCGGGCTGGTTCTCCTGTCGCGCGCGTCGAATCGCGGCGCTCCAGCATACACCGCCGCCCGCATCCCGGCGCGCCGTGGATCGACGCGCGTCGAACCCGCCCCTGATCGAAATCAGCATTCGCTCAATGTTCTACACGATAGAAACATCATCCAAGACAAATCATGATCGCACGCGATGGTAAGATCCATATTTTAACCGTTCCAATTCCGGAAGATAAACATTGTTGTATCGATCCTGTGCGTGATAGCCCGGACCGCATCGCGAACACCACGAGGGCGAGATTGGCGGTCCGGGATTGCAACCTGAGCACATCGCGCGCGGCGAGGGCGTCGGGCCCGGCCACCTGACCATGCGGGATGGCGATCACGCCTTCGAGGCCCTGCGCGATGCCCATGTCGCGGCCCTCGCGGGCTCCCTGATCGACGGCGTCGCGCACGGGCCCGGGGGCGCGGGCTACGTCTGGTCGCGGAGCGTCCCGGACCCGGCCCTGAACTTCGCCTACGGGGTGCGCCGGCCCGACCAGTTCGCCTGGGCGGGGGCGGCGGCCCTCGGGCGCGCCCGGGCGCCGGCCTTCCTGGCGCGGGATGCCGAGGAGGTCGCCCTGCTGCGCGCCCTGTTCGAGCCCGCGATCCTCCGCCCGGCGCGCTGGATGATGGCGCGGCCGCCGCCGGCGCCCTTCACCGCGGACGGCGCGGTCGCCCTGCAGGCCACGCCCGCGCCGGGGCCGGATTTCGAGGGCGTCTTCGCCAACCTGTCGGACGATCCGGCCGTGCGGACGCATCTGCGCCGCACCCACCTGCCAGCCCTGCGGGCGGCCAAGGCGCGGCCCGGCCTCGCGCCGCTCCACCTCGTCCTGCGCGACGCCACCGGCCCGGCGGCCTGCGCGAGCCTCTACCTGCGGGGCGACACGGCCGGGCTGTACAACGTCGCCACCCGGTTCGACCGGCAGCGCCGGGGTCTGGGCACCGCCGTGACCGTCGCGGCCCTGCGCGCGGCGCGGGCGCGCGGGGTGGTCCAGGTGTTCCTGCACTGTCCGGCCGGCGGCGGCCTAGAGGCGCTGGCCGTCCGGGCGGGCTTCCGGACGGTCTGCGCGCCGATCCTGCTGTGCACGAGCCCGTCGTGAGGCGCGGGGGTGGTCGCCGGGCCTGTTCGACCTGCGATCCCGGGTTTCCAAAGGGCTCGGTCCTTCGGCGGGTGCTCAGGGCGGAGCCCTGAGAGGGTCTCCAGGGCTCCGCCCTGGACCCGCGAAAGGTCTCGACCTTTCGAAACCGGGACTCGATGCGCCCGACGCGCAACATCGTACGCGTCAGTCAAACGCGCTCTCAGAACGCTTCCTCGCCGTATCCGTAGGGCGTAATCCGAAAAACGAACTGCATCTCGGCCTCCGCATCGTGGAGCGCCAGGGCGCTGACCGGGCCGATCACGACTTTGCTGCCGCCCGCCGCGCGCGCGGCGTACCGTCCGCGCGTACCGGAGATCGCCAGCGCCGCCAGCATGTGCCGGACCGCCCGGGGCCGGCACGCGCCGTTCTCGCCGAGCCACAGAGCCGCCTCCCCGGGCCAGACGCGCACCGGCGGGGGCCGCCCGGTTCCGCCCCGCCGCGGACGGAGCCGGAGGAGGGCGGACGGGCGGGCGAAGACCCTCACGGCCGGCCGGTCCAGGCCGCCCGGAGGACCCGGAGATGGACCGCCGGGTTCGGCGCGACCGTGCGGCGGGCGGGCTGGCTGGCGGGCGGCCTGGATGGAACCGGATCGATCACCGCCAGACGGGCGACCTCGGCGGCCAGGCGGGTGTAATCGGCCAGGTGCACGCCGTCCCGGTAGAGGCCCGATCCGGCGAGCCCCCCGGTGCCGGCGCGGAGCGCGGCGAACGGGTCGATGAAGCCGTGGCCGCGCTCGGCACAGAGCGCCGCGAGCCTGTCCGAGAAGACCGCCACGGCGGCCGGATCCCGGCCGGTCGCCCAGGCGCCGACCGGCGGGATTGCGGCGACGAAGACCTGCGCCGACCACGCCTCCAGAAAACCCAGGATGCGCCGGACCTCCGCGGCGAACCTGTCCGCGCTCCGGGGCCGCTCCGGGTGACGCCAGCCCATGATGTCGTTGGTGCCGATGATCAGCACGGAGGCTGCGCAGCGGACCGGCACCCGCCGGTCCGCGCGGTGCAGGACCGTGCGGTGCAGATCCTTGAGATGCTTGGCGCAATCGGCCGCGGTGCTGCCGCCGACCGCGATGTTGAGGCTGGGCCGCCCGCCGAGATCCGGCGTCCCGATGTACTCCGCGTGGGAATTGCCCGCCAGCAGCACGCTGTCCGGCGTGGCGGCGCGCAGCGCGGCGCGAATCTCCGGGAACCGCACGGCCTGGTGTCGCCCCACGAGCCGGCCGTGATGCCAGCGGCGGGCGACGGTCTCGAACCAGGGGGCGCGCATGGGCTGTCCTCGTGCAGGCGTGAGGCATCGGCCGCCCGGAGGGCCGGGGCGGGAGCACGGTTCGGATTTCGGCGCGGTGGGTCGACGGTCCTCGACCGGGAACACGCGCCGGAATATTTCTCGATCCTGTGATACGGCGCCGGAAACAGATAGAAATACGAATCAATACAGCGCCAAGTCACCCTGAGTTTGTACGTGGGAATTTTTCACACGTCAACAGGAACGCCGGCGGCCGTCGAGCCGGCGCCGATGACTTCCGGGTCCCGCCGGGGGGCGCTACGTCGTGTCCGCGAGGGCCGGACGCGGCGGCTCGGAACAAGCGGGGGAGGCCGGAATGATCCAGGATCGCGTCTTCATCGTCACCGGGGCGGGCTCGGGCTTGGGGGAGGCCACGGCACGCGGCCTCGTGGCGGCGGGCGCCCGGGTCGTGGTGGCCGACATCGCCCGGGAGGCCGGCGCCCGGGTGGTGGCGGCACTCGGCGCAGCGGCGCGCTTCGCCGAGACCGACGTCACGCGCGAGGCGGACGGCGCCGCGGCGGTCCGGACGGCGCTCGACGCCTTCGGGCACCTGCACGGGCTCGTGAACTGCGCGGGCGTCGCGCCGGGTGAGAAGGTGGTCGGCCGCGACGGGCCGCACCGGCTCGACAGCTTCGCCCGGGCGGTCTCGGTCAACCTCGTGGGCAGCTTCAACATGATCCGGCTGGCCGCCGAGGCGATCGCCCGGGAGGCGCCCGATGCGGACGGCGCCCGGGGCGTGATCGTCAACACCGCCTCGATCGCGGCCTTCGACGGGCAGATCGGGCAGGCGGCCTACGCGGCCTCGAAGGGCGGGGTGGTGTCCATGACCCTGCCGATCGCCCGGGAACTCGCCCGGCACGGCATCCGGGTGGTGACGATCGCCCCCGGCATCTTCGAGACGCCCATGATGGCGGCGATGTCCCCGGAGGTGCAGGACGCGCTCGGCCGGAGCGTGCCGTACCCGCCGCGGCTCGGCCGCCCGGACGAGTACGCCGCCCTCGTCCGGCACATCTGCGAGAACCCGATGCTGAACGGCGAGACGATCCGCCTCGACGGGGCGCTGCGGATGCCGCCGCGCTGAGGGCGAGGCTTGATGTCGGGGCGCCGCCCCGACGCCCCGCCAAAGGGCTTGCCCTTCGGGATCCCCGAACTCGGGATCCCCGAACTTGGGATCCCAGAACTTGGGATCCCAGAACTTGGGATCAGCCGATCGAGACGCTGGTCAGCACCTCGGCGGCCCGGCGGACCTCAGCGGCGATCATCTCCTCGCTCGGGCCGTCGATCGGCATGTCGGACAGGATCGCCGCCACGTCGCGCTTCACGTCCTCGCGGATCTCGGGATTCTCCTCCGACAGGCGCCCGATCAGGACACCCAGCACGATCTCCAGGGCGGACATCTTGGCGTGCAGGCGCGTGAATTCGTCCAGCGCCTCGGGCTCGGGTCCGGTCATGGGGGGCTCCGTCTCGGGTGGGTCGGTCTCTCATACAGGCGGAGCGGTGGCCGGCGCCATCGGGATACCGGGCGGCTTTATTGCCCTGCCGGGGGCAACCGTATCCCGGAGCCGGCGTTTCACGCTCCCGTGAACGAACCCGCAAAGGGACGCCCGCCATGATCATCCGTCTCACCGCCGCAGCCGGCCTGCTCGCGCTCTCCACGAGCCTCGCGCCGGCCCAGACCGCCACCGCGACCCCCGCCGAGCCGGCCTCCAGGGCCGACAGCAACCTAAAGGAATGGCAGGTCGCCAAGCTCGCCAAGGTCGGCCTCGCCCAGGCGCTGACCACCGCCGAGTCGCAGGGCGACGAGAAGGGCGGCCGCGCCATCGACGCCGACTTCGAGAAGGCCGGCAGCAAGGATCCGGCCCATTACAGCGTGAAGGTCGTCTACCCGAGCGGCAAGCTCGTGGAATACGGCATCAACGCCGACACCGGCGCGCTCTACAAGACCGAGAACCAGCCGTTCGAGCGCTACTTCACCCGCTTGAAGGCCTCCGACTTCCAGAACGCGAAGACCTCCCTGAAGGACGCGCTCGCCATCGCCGAGCAGAAGGCCGGCGGCGGCAAGGCCTACGAGGCCGAGGTCGAGAAGGACGGCTCGGCGGTCCAGTACGAGATCAAGGTCGCTGGCACCGACAAGGAGCAGGAGGTCAAGGTCGGCCCGGACGGGAAGGTCTTGAACTGAGAAGGCGGGCTGCGGCGGTGAAGGCTGCCGCAGCCCGCTCCGTCCTTGCGAGCGGAGCGAAGCGATCCAGAAGCGCTACGCTCACCAACCGCGCGCCGCCCTGGGTCGCTTCGCTGCGCTCGCGATGACGGCCGGGTCGGATCGGCTCTGCTGCATCCTGTCGCCCGGCGGCCCGTCTGGGGAGCCGAACGGCCTTCGCAACGCTTCCTGTCCGTAACGCAGCCCGAGCGGCTGCTGACTCCGGAGGGCGGCATGGACGCGGGCGCGCAGGACACCGACGGCCATCTCGGCCGCCCCCACACCCGGGTCGAGGGACCCGACAAGGTCACGGGCCGGGCCCTCTACAGCTCCGACCGCATCGGCCCGGATCGAGACACCGCCCACGCCGCCCTGGTGACCAGCACCATCGCCCGGGGCCGGATCACCGGGTTCGACTGCGACGCCGCGCGGGCGGTGCCGGGCCTGCTCGCCATCTTCACCCACCGGGACTTTTCCGGCGCGGTGGCGCCGGTGGCTCACCTGATGGCCGGCGGCTACGCCAACAGCTCGCACCGGCCGCTCGCGTCCGACGCGGTCGCCTATGCCGGCCAGATCGTGGCCCTCGTGGTCGCCGAGACCCAGGAGGCCGCCGAGGCGGCGGCTGGCGCCGTCAGGGTCTCCTACGCGGCCGAGCCCGCCGCCGGCGGCTTCGATGCCCCCGGCGCCGAGACCGTGCGCCTTGCCGACCTGAAGCCCCACCACGAAGACATCGCCCGGGGCGATGCCGGGGCCGGCCTGGCGGAGGCGGCCCTGCGCATCGAGGCGCGCTACGAGACCCCGGTCCAGCACCACAACCCGATCGAGCTGTTCACCACCCGGGCCGCCTGGGACGGCGACCGGCTCACCGTGCACGAGCCGACCCGCTATGTTGGCGCCGTGCAGCACGGGCTCGCCGCGCAGCTGGGGCTCGATCCCGCGAACGTGCGGGTGGTGGCGGGCCTGATCGGCGGCCATTTCGGCTCGAAATTCGCGCTGTCGCAGCACACGGCGCTGGTCGCGCTCGCGGCACGGCGCCTCGGCCGACCGGTCTCCCTGGTGCCGAGCCGGCGGCACTGCTTCACCATCGCCAATTACCGGCCGGAATCGCGCCACGCCCTCCGCCTCGGCGCCGACCGGGCCGGCCGGTTCACCGCCCTGGTCCACGAGGCCGAGACCGTGACGTCGCGGTTCGATCCCTTCGTCATGGAGGGCGCGGAGGTGACGGCGAGCCTCTACGCCTGCCCGAACATCCGCACCGAGGAGCGGGCCGTGCGGGTCGACCGCAACACGCCGGGGCCGATGCGGGCGCCCCCGGAGGTGCCGTTCCTGTTCGCCCTGGAGAGCGCCGTCGACGAGATGGCGGTGGCGCTGGCCATCGACCCGATCGAACTGCGGCGGCTGAACGACACGGCGGTCGATCCGGTCTCGGGAAAACCGTTCTCGACCCGGCCGCTGATGGCCTGCTTCGCGGCGGGCGCGAAGGCCTTCGGCTGGTCGCGCCGGGTGCCGCGCCCCGGTTCGATGCGCGACGGACCCTGGCGGGTCGGCCTCGGCTGCGCGACCTCGGTGCGGCCGGCCAAGATCGCCGCCGCGACGATGCGGGTCCGGCTCGGCCCGGATGGGTCCGCGGAGGTCTCTTGCGCGCACCACGAGATCGGCAACGGCATCACCACGCTGCTGGCGATGGGTGCGGCGGACGGGCTCGGCGTGCCGGTGGCGCGGGTCACCGTCCGGCTCGGCGACACGGACCTGCCGGCGGCCGGCATCTCGGGCGGGTCGAGCACGACCACCAGCCTGATGCATGCCCTGGCGCTCGGCTGCCGGCAGATCCGCGAGACCCTCGCGCAGGCCGCGACCGGGCAGGGCGGGCGCCTCGCCGGCCGGGATCCGAGCGTTCTACGCCTCGCGGGCGGCCGGCTTGCGGCGCCGGACGGGACCGGGATCGCGCTGGCGGAGGCCGTCGGCCCCGAGGGCGTCGAGACCGTCGCGGCGTTCGTGCCGGCGGGCGGCGACCGCGACACAGCGCTCGCCGGCCTGCGGCGGGGCCATATCGGGCTCACCCTTGGCGGGGGCGGCAAGGCCGTCTCCTGGGGGTTCGGCGCGCAGTTCGCGGAGGTCCATGTCCATGCCGAGACCGGGGAGATCCGGGTGGCGCGGCTGACCGGCGCCTTCGCGGCGGGGCGGATCCTCAACCCGTTGACCGCGAAAAGCCAGCTCATGGGCGGGATGATCTGGGGCCTCGGCTCGGCGCTGCTCGAAGAGACGGTGGTGGACGGTGCCGCCTACCGCAACCCGGATCTGGCCGAATACCTCGTCCCCACGGCGGCCGACGCGCCGGAGGTCGAGGCGCTGCTGGTGCCCGATCCCGACGATCAGGTGGACGCGCTGGGGCTGAAGGGCCTGGGCGAGCTCGGAATCATCGGGGTGAACGCGGCCATCGCCAACGCCGTCCATCACGCCACCGGCCGCCGGATCCGCAAGCTGCCGATCCGGCTGGAGGATGTGGCGTAGAGGGGCGCCACCTCTCCCTCCCCCCTTTGCGGGGGAGGGAGCGCGTGCCGTTCTGCGACCGACTTACTCCATCACCGGCGCGAGCTTCTTCACGCCCTGCACATCATCCCCCAGCCACGCCGCGTTCTTGGCCGTGCCGTCGAAGGTGGCGCTCGTCTTGAACAGCTCGTACTTGCCCTCCAGCGCGTAGGGCTTCGACCGCGACAGCAGCTCGGCCACCGCCGCCTTGTCCATCGGCGTGAAGGTCTTCACCGCCTCGAAGGCCTGGTCGAGGTCGCGCTGGTTCTGGATGCCGGTGATCACCACCGAGACCGGCAGGTTCAGCGAGAAGTGCAGGTACTCGATCGGCTTGATCGGCGCGTCCGCCTTCAGGATCACCCCGTCGCCGAACGTCTTCATGGCGAGCGGCGCGATGCCGTTCTGCACCAGATACGGCAGGACGAGGTGGCTGAACGAGCGGAAATGCGCGTCCATCACGTTGACGGGCATCTGCACGGAATCGAAGTGGAAGCCGCGTTCGGCCGCCACCTCCAGCATCTGCAGGTGGATGCGCGGGTCCTTGTGGCCGGTGAAGCCGATGTAGCGCAGCTTGCCGGCCTTCTTGGCCTCCAGAAAGCCCTCCATGGCGCCGCCCTCGGCGAAGACCCGGTCCGGGTCGTCGTAGCGCAGGATCTCGTGGTGCTGGACGAGGTCG
The DNA here is from genome assembly GCF_022829545.1 of Methylobacterium sp. J-030. Taxonomy (GTDB): domain Bacteria; phylum Pseudomonadota; class Alphaproteobacteria; order Rhizobiales; family Beijerinckiaceae; genus Methylobacterium. The sequence goes on from NZ_JAKSYM010000391.1 coordinate 27,470, forward strand.
ATCCGGTCGGTGCGCAGGCGCAGGAGCGACTGGTCGATCTGCTTGAGCGCCTCCGCCTTGGTCCGCCCGTCCATCTTGGACATCAGGAAGACCTTGTCGCGGTAGCCGCCCTGGGCCAGCGCCGCGCCCATGCGCAGCTCGGAGCGCCCGTCGTTGTAGTCCCAGCAATTGTCCATGAAGGTGATGCCGCGGTCGATCCCGGCATGGATCAGCCGGGTCGCCTCGTCGTCGGTCACGGCGCCCTTGCCGAGGTGGAACCCGCCCATCCCGATCGCCGAGATCTTCTCGGAGGTCTTCCCGAAGGTCCGGTAGAGCATCTCGCCCCGGCGCTCGCCGGGGTCGGTGACGAAGGGCAGGTCGGCCGGATCCTGCGGGCGGGTGTTCGGCAAGGGGCCGGTGCTGGCGGGGGCGTTCACGGCCGCACCTGCGCTGCCGGCGCCTGCCAGAGTTGTCCCTGTAAGCCCTGCGCCCAGTACGGCGCCCTGTAGGAAGCTGCGGCGTTCCATCGGCTGTCTCCGTTCGCGGATGTCCGGGTGCGGGGAGATAACAGGTCGTACCGGATCATCGTTCGCGCTCCTCGGCGAGGCGTCCTGCCGCGTGGAGCAGGCGCAGGGCGGCGCAGGCGGCGCCGTAACCGTTGTCGATGTTGACCACCGTGATGCCGGGCGCGCAGCTCGCCAGCACCGCCTCGAGCGCCGCCCGGCCGCCCGCCGCGACGCCGTAGCCCACGGAGGTCGGCACCGCGATCACCGCCCCGGCCACGAGGCCGCCGACCACGCTCGGCAACGCCGCATCCATCCCGGCGGCCACGATCACCACCGGATGCGCCCGGATTTCTTCGAGGCGCGTGGTCAGCCGCCACAGGCCCGCGACGCCGACGTCGGCGAAGAGCGACGCGGCCCGGCCGGCATAGGCCAGCACCCGCAAGGCCTCGCGGGCGACCGGCACGTCCGAGGTGCCGGCCGCCACCACGGCGACACGGGCCGGCCCCTTGACCTCCGGCGGCGTGCCGAACACGGCCGTGCGCGAGACCGGGCAATAGTCCAGCCGCAAAGCTGCGTTGAGCCGGTCGCGTTTCTCCGGATCGAGGCGGGTGAGGAGCAGCGAGGCGCCGCGGGCGCGTGCAGCCCCCAGGATCGCGTCGATCTGCTCCGGGCTCTTGCCGGCGCAGAAGATCGCCTCCTCCAAGCCGATCCGCTCGGCCCGGGCGAAATCGAGGGTGAATTCTTCCGTCACGCTCACGCCCGGGTCTCCCGCGGCTCGACCAGGAAGGCGCTGCCGGCCCGGTAGGGGGCGAAGCGGACCGGGCCGGCGAGGCCCGGCGGTGCGATGTCCCGGATGCCCGCCCCGAGCGTTTCACGATCCGCGGCGTCGAGGGCGGCGAGGCTCCCGGGATCCAGCTCCACCACCACCCCCTCGGCCCGCACCCGGCAGCGGACCGCGCGCTGGGCGCCCGCACCCGCATCCAGCGCCCCGCCGACCAGCCGCTCGACCGCGTGGATGAAGCCCAGAATCTCCGGCTCGATCGCGATGCCGGTCTCGACCCGGCTCGACAGGCAGGGCGCCGCCGGCAGCTCCGCCACCGCGCCGAGGCCGAGGGCGCGGGCGAGCGCCCGGACGGCGGCCTTGTCGAACCCGGCCTCCACGTAGGGGTGGCGCACGCCGTGCTCCCGGGCGGCGTCGAGGCCGGGGCGGTACTCGCCGAGGTCGTCGCGGTTGGCCCCCGACAGGATCTGCCGGTCGGTGACCCGCCGGACCGCGCCGTAGAGATTGGTCTTGCAGAAGAAGCAGCGGTTGACCGGGTTCGCCCGGTAGGCGGGATCGGCGAACTCGCCGGCCTCGATCACCCGTAAGGACCAGCCCTCGCGGGCGGCCTCGGCGCGCACGCGCGCGGTCGCCTCCCCGGGCACGGCCGGCGAGACCGCGTGGACCACCAGGGTCGCCCCCGGCGCCAGCCGGTGGGCGAGGGTGGCGAGGGTCAGGCTGTCGACCCCGCCGCTCGCCGCCACCGCCACGGGGCCGAGCCCGGCGAGGACGGATTCGAGATGCTGGCGCGTCACCGCTCCTCCTGCTCCTGTTCCAGCGCGAGCCGCTCGGCCTCGCGGCGCAGGGTCGCCCGCGTCGCGTGGCCCGCATGGTCCCGGGCATCGTCGGCCTCGGCCTTGGCGGTGCGCCCGCCCGGGCGGTCGACGACCTTGACCCGGACGCTCTGGCCGGCCTGCTCCACGGTGCGGGCCACGCGGTCCAGCACCGCGCCCTCCACAAGGTGGTAACGCAGGCCGATCGTGGTGGTCTCCCGGAAGCAGGAGGCGATCGCCGCCTCCAGGCTCTCGGGCCGCACCAGAACCTGGATATGGGCCATCATCCGGCCCTTCTTGCCGAGGACCGCGGCCTGCACGACGTCGAGGATCCCGGGCTCGGCGCGCAAGCGGTCGAGGCCCAGGGCGAGATCCTCGCCGGACTGGTCGTCGACCTCGAAGGCGATCACCGCGAGGTCCCGCCGGCCCGTTGCGGCGGGTCCGTCCTCCAGCACGAGGGCGCGCAGGCAGTTGCTCAGGCCCGGCAGCACCGTCGTGCCGAAGCCGATGCCGGTGCGCCCGAGGATGCCGCGCGGTCGGCCCCGCCCGGGATCGGCGCCGCAGAGATGGCGCAGGATCGCCGCCCCGGTGGGGGTGACGCGCTCGCCGGGAACCCCGTCGTCGAGGGTCGAGAAGCCGTCGAGCAGCAGCGTCGTGGCGGGGGCCGGGACGGGGAGGGGGCCGTGCTGGGTCCGCACCCGGCCGGAGCCGAGCGGCAGGGCCGAGACGCTCCAGCTCCGCGCCTCCAGGGCGGCGATCAGGTGGGCGGCCGCCACGATGTCGGCGATCGAGTCGATGGCCCCGACCTCGTGGAACGCCACCGCCTCGACCGGGATGCCGTGGACCCGGGCCTCCGCCGCGGCGAGGTGCGCGAAGATGCCGAGCGCGTGCGCCCGGACCGCGGGCGCGAGGTCCGCTTCCGTCAGCGCGGCCCGGATCTCCGACCAGGGGCGGTGGCCGGGGCCGGGGCCGTGGGTCCGGTCGTGATCGTGGTGCGCGTGATGGTCATCAGGGTGGTCGTGGTGATGATGACCGTGCCGATGACCCGGCCGGTGATCGGGCTCGACCTCGGGTCCGGATACGGAAAAGCGCGCCCCGCGTAGAATGCCGTCGTTGTGCGGATGCAGCACGCAGGCGATGCGGGCATCGACCGCCCGGAGGCTCGCGCCCACGCCCTCCCGGTGCTCGGGGAAGGCATCGAGCAGCGCGGCCGCGAACATGTCGCCGGCCACGCCGCCGAGGGCATCGAGGTGAATGTGCATCGTCTGCCGGTCGGCCTGCCGTGAATCACGAGGTCCCGCTCAGATCGGCCGCATCGGCCCCAAGGCAAGGTTCGCCGGGGGACTCGGGAACGACCGGTGCCGCGGCGTATCGCCCGCCCGATCTACGGCGGCTGCAGGTAGGCCGGGTCGAACAGGCCCCGCTCCCGCAGGCCGTCGAGGTCGCGGATCGTCAGCCGCCGGTTGCGCAGGACGACGAGGCCGCCGGTGCGCAGCTCCTTGAGGGTGCGGTTGATGTGCACGCTCGTCTGGCCGAGGGCGTCGGCGAGGTCGGGCTGCGTCACCGGCATCGGCAGCGTGGTCCCGTCCGCCAGGCCCGCCCAGGTGAGCCGCAGGTGCAGCTCGCAGAACAGGTGCGCCAGCCGCTCGATCGCCGAGCGGCGCCCGACGCTGGCGATCCACTCCCGGTGGATCGCCGTGGTGGCGAGCACCTCCCGCCACAGGCCCTCCTCGATGGCGGGCCGGCCGCGGACCGCCTCGCCGATCTGCTCGGGGGTGATCCGCGCCACCGTGACGGGGGTCAGCGCCCCGACGGCGTGGTCCATCCGCGCCCGGCGGAACGCGAACGGATCGCACAAATCGCCCGGCAGCAGTAGGGCGACGATCGCCCGCCGTCCGTCCGGGAACGGCTTGTAGCGGCAGGCCCAGCCGTCGAGGATCAGGTGCGTGTGGTACGGCGCGGTGTGCGGCCCCTCGATGTCCTGGCGGCCGGCGACGTGGCGGACATGCTGGCGCGCGAGGCCGTCGAGGGCCGCACGGTCCTCGGGCGCGAGGCGGACATGCCGCTCGATCTTCCGGACGAACGGAGTCTCCACGCCCGCCTCCGGTCAGGTCGCGGCGGGGCCTGCGGGGCGGACTTGCACCGGCCTCATGTCGCCGGTCCGGCGACCATCCGGGGCATTGCGGCCGGGCCGGGCCGGGACGGCCGGCGCAGGTGCGTGTCCGGGTCGAAGCACGCGACGGTGTCGTCCACGGTATCGATCAAGGTGTCAGGCACAGAGCTTTCGATCGGCAGAAGGCAGACGGTTCATCGGACGACGGAACCCGGATGTTCTTGGTCTGCTTGTGCCTGGCCCGGGAAAACGCGCGCCAACCTGTGTTAGTTTGCCGAACGGGGGGGTGCACGCCGGGCTCGACACGCCGCGAATCCGCTCCCGGATCCGCCCTCGCTTGCGACCGCCGGGGCTGCGCTGACGCATCGCCCGCGCCGCGCGGGCCGCGCTATTCCGCAGCGGCCCCCACCGTATCGGCCATGCGCGCCCGGCGGGTGCCGAGCGGCTGCGGCGCGCCGACCGTGGTATCCTCGGCGGTCTGGTGCTCCATCTCGGCGTTGAGCTGGGCGCCGGCCAGCACGATCATGGTCGAGAGCCAGATCCAGGTCATGAAGCCGATGGCCGCGCCGAGGGAGCCGTAGGTCTTGTTGTAGCTGCCGAAATGGGCGACGTACCAGGAGAACAGCAGCGAGGCTGCGAGCCACAGCACGGCCGCGAGCGCGCCCCCCGGCGTGACCCAGCGCCAGCGCGGCGCGTCCCGGCTGGGGCCGTAGCGGTAGAGCATGGCGAGGCCGAGCAGCACCACGAGGAGCAGCACCGGCCAGCGCAGCAGGGCGAGCCACCACGCATCCGCGCCGAGTCCGACATATGCGAGCGCCACCGGCAGCACCACGACCGCGGCCAGCGCCAGGATGAGGAACAGCAGCGCCCCCGCGGTGAAGCCGAGCGAGGCGAGGTTGAGGACGAGAACGTTGCGGCGCTCGCGCTCGTTGTAGACGAGGTTGAGCGCGTCGAAGACGTGCTTCACGCCGCCGTTGGCGCTCCAGACCGACAGGGCGATGCCGAGGAACAGGCTGAACCCGAGGGTGGTGTGGCCCTGCTCGTTCAGGCGCTTGACCTGATCGCCGATGATCTCCAGCGCCCCCTGGGGCAGGATGCCCTGGAGGCTGGCGAGCTGCGCGTTGATGGTCGAGGCGTCGGCCACGAGGCCGTAGCACGAGACCAGGGCCGCCACCGCGGGGAAGATCGCCAGCAGGGTGAAGAAGGTGACGCCGGCCGCGATCAGCGACAGGCGGTTCTCGCCGATGTCGTGGTAGGTGCGCAGCGCGATGTCCTTCCAGCCCTTGGCGGGGATCTCGGCGGGCGTCGCGGCGCCGCGCCCGCGATCGGCCTCGCTGCGGGCGACCGCATGCGCCGCGTGCCCTGTATGCGAGGGGGAGGGGCGGCGCGCCCCATCCTGGCTGCCATCCCGGGCGCCATCGGCTTGCCAAGCCGTTCGGCCGGCCGTTTGCCCGCCAGCCTGGCCGGAGGATGGCTCGGCCGGCCGCCCCGCCCGGCGCGGGAAGGCGACCAGCCCGATCAGCGCGGTGGCGAGCGCCAGCGTCCAGACCGTGGATGCGGGGCTGGGCGGACCGGCGGCTTCGGGGCGGGCGGGTTCGGGGGCTGGCATCGGCGGATCCCGGGCAGGTTCAGGGGGCGGCGTGCGGGGCGGGGACCCCGAGGCGCCGGACGATGCGTTCGAAGGGCGGCAGCCGAATAGCCGCAGCCGCGAAGGGGAACGCCGCATCGCACGCAACGGTTCGCCCTCCAGTTGCAACACCATCGATCGCGTCCTCACGTGGAGAGCCGGCATGGCGCGTCTGAACGGCCGCACCGTCGTCATCACCGGGGCGTCGAGCGGCATCGGCCGGGCCGCGGCCGAGGCCTTCGCGGCCCGGGGCGCCCGGGTGGTGCTGGCTGCCCGCCGGGCCGACGTGCTAGACCGTCTCGCCCGGGACCTGCGCGCGGCCGGCGCCGAGGCTCTGGCGGTGCCCACCGACGTCACCGATCCGGAGGCCGTCGCGGCGCTGGCCCGGGCGGCCCTGCGCCGCTTCGGCGGCATCGACGTCTGGATCAACAACGCGGGGGTCGGCGTGTTCGGGCCCCTGCTCGACGCGCCCCTCGACCTGCACCGGCAGACCATCGCGGTGAACCTGCTGGGCGCCCTGCACGGGGCCTACGCGGTGCTGCCGCATTTCCTCGACCGCGGCCGGGGCACGCTGATCAACACGGTCTCCATGGGTGGCTGGGCGCCGACGCCGTTCGCGGCCGCCTATACGGCGAGCAAGTTCGGCCTGCGCGGCTTCTCGGCGAGCCTGCGCCAGGAACTCGCCCGGCACCGGCACATCCACGTCTGCGGCGTCTTCCCGGCCATCGTCGACACGCCGGGCCTGGAGCACGGCGCCAACGTCACGGCCAAGCGGCTCAATCCCGGGCACCTGTTCTACGCCCCCGAGGCGGTGGCCGAGACCTTCATCCGCCTCGTACGCCACCCCCGCGACGAGGTCGCGGTCGGTTGGCCCGCCCGCCTCGCGCAGGTCGGCTACGCGCTCGCCCCGTACCCGACCGAGCACCTGATGGGCCTCGGCTTCCGCCTCGCCCTCGACCGGGCCGATCCGGGTCCGCGCACGCACGGCGCCCTGCGCGAGCCCGTGCCGCAGGGGACCTCCGCGGACGGGGGCCTGCGCGCCGCCAAGGGTGTGCCCTCCGCGGGGACGCTGAGCGTCGGCCTCGCCGCCGCGGCGGCCTGCGCGGCCCTGCTGGTGGGGGTCGCGGCGGTCCGGCGGCGGGACTGACGCCCGGGGGCCCCGCGGAGGGCCAAGCCGCCTCCCCCGCGGCCGATTGCCGTTCGGGAGAACCGCTAACCCATGTTGCGGCATGGGCAGCCCCGGCGCGCCACAACCGGTCCACGGGTCCGACCGGCCCGCCCGCCGACGACCGGACCTGAATGCCCGACACCGAAGGCTCATTCCTCCTCGAACCTGTCGCGGATCCCCGTGGGAATCCCGTCGAAGAGGTCGCGGACGAGTCCGTCGACAAGACCCGGCAGGGCCTGCCGGAGGCCGTGCGCGCCCATCTGGGGACGCTGCTCGGCCACGCCTACGACCGGATCGGCCCGGCGCCGGCGGCCGCCTCGGACCGCTTCGCCGGGCTCCTGGCCCGGCTCGAGGCCGCCCTCGCGCAGGCCGCGGGCGCGCGGGAGGCGACGTTCCGCGCCGGGCTGCTGGAGGTGGTGCCGGCGCTGCATCGCTTCGCCGTCTCGCTGACCCGCGACCCGGCGGCGGCCGACGACCTCGTGCAGGACACGCTGCTGCGCGGCTGGCGCGGCCGGGGCAGCTTCACCCCCGGCACCAACCTGGAGGCGTGGCTGTTCACGATCCTGCGCAACGTCTTCTACAGCCAGCACCGCAAGCAGGGCCGGGAGGTGGCCGATTCCGACGGCAACCATGCCGAGCGGCTGACCAGCATCCCCGAGCAGGGCGGGCACCTCGACCTGCAGGACGTGCGCGCCGCGCTCGAACGGCTCGCGCCGATGATGCGGGAGGCCCTCGTCCTCGTGGCGATCGAGAACCTGAGCTACGAGGAAGCCGCGGCCGTGATGAACTGCCGGATCGGCACCGTGAAGAGCCGGGTCTGGCGCGCCCGAGAGCAGCTCGCCCGGATGCTGGGCTACAGCGGGGACGAGATCGGCAACGATGGCGTGATGCTGTCGGTGACCGGCACCACGGCCTGACCGGCCATCGGGCCGCAGGGTTTTCAACGGCCAATAGGCAAATTCTTCGCTGATCCGGCTGTATTCAGCAGCGAATTTGACTTAGGTGAAAGCGCTCGGGTGCAGATCTGGGCGACATGAAGCGGGTTGGGTCGATCCGTCGGCTCGGCTCGGCTCCCGTCGGTGCGACATCCCCCCGATCCGCCGACGGGAGCCCCTTCGAATCCCGGAGCCGGATCGTCCGGCCGGGCCCTCAGCGCGAAGCGCCATCCGCCCGGTCCGCGTCGAGCTGCTGCAGCAGTTCCGCCAGCCGCGGATCCAGAACCTCGTCGATCACCGGATCGTACAGCGCCTGCAGCTGGTGGCCGAGCCGTGCGCGCGTCGGCGCATCGAGGATCGGACGGCTCGCGACCGGGACCACCCGCAGGGCGACCGGCGTCCCGCCCGGGCCTGACCGTGTGGCGGATCGAGACTCGGCGGGGCTCGGGACGGCGCGCTGATGTTCGGACTGGGGCATGCCCCCTACATCGGCCCCGGCCCGGGCGACGGCAACCGCTCAGGCCACGGAGTTTTCCAGAGGCCCGGTCCGTGCACCGGCCTTTCAGACCCTGTTCGACGGGCGCGCCCGGTGCCGTGCGTCCCGCGGACGGATCGAGGCGTGGTTTCGAAAGGTCGAGACCTTTCGCGGGTCCGGGGTGGAGCCCTGGAGACCACCTCACGGCGAGATCTCGGGTCTAGACAGCTCAGGGCTCCGTCCGGAGTACCCGCGCGAGGGCCGAAGCCCTTTGGAAACCCGGGATCCCGGGTCGAGCCGGCTGTCAGGCGTCGTCCTCGGGCGCGAACACTTCGCCCTTCTCGGCCAGGACGGCGTCGGCCGTGTCGCGCGCCAGCGCATCGTCGGCCGGCAGGCCCGCATCGGCGCCTCTCAACAGCCGCGCCACCGCGCGCTCCCAGCCGGGCGGCAGGGCCTGCCCCTGGCCGGCCAGGATCTGGCCGGTGCGGCGGCAGACCCGGTCCCAATCCGCCGGATCCATCGCCGCGAAGGCGTTCCCGAGGCCGAGCTCGGTCCCGGCCTGGAGAGCGGCTTCGGCCCAGCCGGGCGGTGGCGCGGGGGTGGCGGTCATGGCGGTACGGCCTCGTGCGGGAATCCGGTATGGGAATCAGCGCAGCCCGAGGGCCGCGAGTTCCTCCGGCACGAGCGCGGCCGCAGCCTGGCGCGCCAGGATCGCGTCCAGGGTGGCCGGACGATCGTCCCAGGCATCGACGCCGACGTCGCAGGACCGGCTCGTGTCGGGGAGGCAGCCGTGGCTGTGGCCGTAGAGGTGGCGCGTCTCCCGCCAGAGGCCCGGCCAGGCCCGGTGCGCGTAGTGCGACAGGAACAGCCGGTGTTCCGTGCCCCGTGCGTCGCGGATCGACAGGCGGGCGCTGTCGACCGGCGGCTCGGCCCAGGGCAGGTCCAGCACGCGGTTCGAATCATGGTTGCCCCGGACGAGGCGTTTCGTCCCGTTGAGCCGGGCGAAGACCGCCGCGCAATGGTCGCGGCTCGCATGGGCGGCGAAGTCGCCGAGATGCCAGACGCTGTCGCCGGGGCCGACGACGGCGTTCCAGCGGGCGATCAGGGTCTCGTCATGGGCCCCGATCGTGTCGAACCGGGCCCGTTGGTGCCGGAGGATGTGCGGATCGCCGAAATGCGTGTCCGCGGTGAAGAATGTCGCCATGAGGAGTGCTGTGAGGATCGCCGTGCCGCCGGGATTCGCGCCCGCGACCGCATCGCGTTCGATACCATCGGGGCGGGGCGGCTTCGGATCGAGGTGGACCGGACCGCGCCCCGGGCAAGGCCGCGCGGCATCCTGCCCGCCGACCGGGGCGGGGCCGCGCACGCGACGGCCTTCCGCATGGGTGGCGCCGGCCTTAGACATACGACGATGCGCGATGCCGACATCCACGCCCATCTCCTGACGGCGGCCGGCGCGTACCCCGCCCTGCGGGACGCCCTGGCGCGGACCGGCCCGATCCGGATCGAGCCGGCGGCGCACCGTTGCGTCGCCGAGCGCCTGTTCGTCGAGGTGGTCAACCAGCAGCTCTCCGTCCGGGCCGCCGGGGCGATCTGGGCGCGGATCGAGGCCGCCGCGGTCGCGGCCGCCTGCGATCCGCGCGGGCTGTTCGCGGCCGGCGACCCGGACCTCCTGCGGGCCTGCGGCCTCTCGGGCAACAAGGTCCGGGCCCTGAAGGCGATCGTCGCGGCCGAGGCGGCGGGCCTGCTCGGCCCGGAGCTGGCCGGGCTGCCGCATCCGGAGCGCGCCGCGATCCTGTGCGGCATCCGCGGCGTCGGCCCCTGGACGGCCGACATGGTCGGCATCTTCCACTTCCACGACCCCGACATCTGGCCGGAGGGCGACGTGGCGGCGGTGGGATGCCTGCGCCGGCTGACCGGTGAGGCCGACACGCGCGCCGTGGCGGCGGCCTTCGCGCCGTACCGCTCGCTCCTGGCCCGCTACCTCTGGCGCATCAAGGATTCGGGCGGCGGCATGGTGGACGCCGCGCCCGCCTGACGACGGACCGCCGGCCTCAGCGGCCGACCTCCCGGCGCAGGGCCGCCACCATCGTCTCGACCGCCTGCTGCGCCGTCTCGCCGAGGTCGATATCGGTCTCGCCCGCGGTGACGAGGCCGCGCTCCTCCAGCTCCTTCACGCCCTCCGGATCGGCCTCGTGTCCGGCGCCGTCCTTGCGGATCACCGCGGTGACCCGCTCGCCGCTGACGAGCCGGTGATAGGTCGCGAAGGCGAGGATCGAGAGCGCCTTGTCGGAGAGTCCGTTCAGGTCGTCGGCCATGCTGTGCGCTCCTCGCATCGGGTTCGACGGACGAACGCCACAGGACCCCGAGGGCTCCGGCCGCCGGCGGGGGTGCGACGACGGGTGCGGCGGCATCGACACGCACGCGTCGCGCCGGGCCGTCCTTCCTGCTACCATGGCGGGATCCATGACCGCGAAACCCGACCTGACCGCAGTGGAACCGAGCCCCGGCGCGCCATCCGGGCCCGCCCGTTTCGGGCCCCTCCGCCCCGATCTCGACTATCGCCTGCGCCAGCAGGCGATCCTGTCGGAGTTCGGCGTCGCGGCCCTGCGCGGCACCGATGTCGATCACCTGCTGCAGCGGGCCACGGAACTGTGCGCGGAGGGCATGGGCGCCGAGTTCTGCAAGGCCCTGGAATACCGGCCCGGCGCCGACACGCTGCTGGTGCGGGCGGGCGTCGGCTGGGGTCCCGACGTGATCGGCAAGGCGCGGGTCGGCGCCGATCTCGCCTCCCCGGCGGGCTTCGCGCTGAAGACCGGGCGGCCGGTGATCTCGAACCATCTCGCCGACGAGACCCGGTTCCGCACGCCCCAGCTCATGGCCGAGCACGGCATCCGCCGGGCGATCAACGTGCTGATCGAGAACCGGGAGGGCGCCTTCGGGGTGCTGGAGGTGGACGACACCCGCGAGGGCATGTTCGCGGAGGCCGACATCGCCTTCATGCAGGGCTTCGCCAACCTGCTCGGCGGCGCCCTCGAGCGGCAGCGCACCGAGAGCCTGCTGCGCGCCGCTCTGGCCCGCCAGGATCTGCTCGCCCGGGAGATGAGCCACCGGGTCAAGAACAGCCTCGCCATCGTGGCGAGCCTGCTCGCCCTCCAGGCCCGCGCCGCCGAGGCCGAGCCCGCCGTGCAGGCCGCCCTGACGGACGCGCGCAGCCGCGTCGAGGCGATCGCGGGCGTCCACGACCAGCTCTGGCGGCAGGGCGACGGGAGCGGGGAGGGGGCGGGGGTACCGGGCGAACTCGACCTCGCGCCGTTCCTGGAGACGCTCGTGGCCAACCTCGCCGGGGGCCGTCCGGACCAGCGGATCGCCTGCACGGCCGCGCCGCACCGGATCTCGGCCGACCGGGCGATCCCGATCGGGCTCCTGGTCAACGAACTCGTCACCAACGCGCTCAAATACGCCTACCCGCCCGGGACGCACCCCGCGGGTGGCGAGATCCGGGTCCGGGCCGAGGCCCGGCCCGACGGCCTCGTGGTCGAGGTGGCCGACGACGGGGTCGGGCTGCCGCCGGGCTTCGAGGTCGGGCGCGCCTCGAAGAGCCTCGGCATGCGGGTCGTCGGCAGCCTGACCCGCCAGCTCGGCGGCCAGCTTACGACGCCGGAGACGCCGCGGGGCGCCTGCTTCCGGCTGGAGGTGCCGCTGGCGCCCTGAGCGATCTGGCCCTGGGGCGTTCACCAGGGCTCCGCCCTGGACCCGCGAAAGGTCTCGGACCTTTCGAAACCGCAACGGGCGCCGCTTGCACGGCCTGTGCGCGGTGATTAGGCTCTTGGTCATCGCATCCGTGTCCGAACGTCTGCGCGTCCCGATCCCCTCGGTGACGGGCCGGAATCGGGGCGGGATATGGGCTCATGACCGCCGTCGCCTTCGATACGCTCCGCTTCGTCCGCACGCTCCGCGAGAAGGCGAAGATGTCGTCGGAGCAAGCGGAGGGACTGGCCGACGCCATCGCGGAGGCGATTCAGAACGATCTGGCGACGAAGACCGACATCGCCGCCGTCCGGACGGACGTCGAGGCGCTGCGACTCTCCACGAAGACCGACATCGCCATGGTCCGGACCGATATCGAGGCGCTGCGGCTGTCCACGAAGGCCGACCTGCGCGAGGCGGAGCTGCGCCTGGAGGCGAAGATCGAGGCCACCAAGGGCGAGATCATCAAGTGGGTGGTCGGCTCGATCGGGTTTCAGGCGCTGGTGATCGTCGGCGCGGTCGTGGCCCTTGCGCGGGGCCTGCATTGAGCGGCACGCGGTCGGCGTGATTCCGCAGGACTGGACAAAGACAGCGCGCCGCTGCGATCTGGCGTGATGGCGCGGCGAGACACACCAGGGGCACCGGCCGGGATCGGGGAGGGGGCAGCCAAGGCCCTCGCCCAACGGCTCCACGCCTTCCGGAGCCTCGGCGACAATTGCGAGTTCGGGTTCGTGCAGCGCTACGGCGGGGTCGAGCCGTCCGGCCTGCTGCGCTTCTCCTACACGCCGCTGGACGATCTGATCCGCGGCCTGCGCTGCGGATTCTCGGATTTCGGCGTGCCGGGCGATCTGCGCCTGTCGGTGAGCGCGGGCGGCACCTATTACTGCCACAGCCTCGCGTACAACATCTGGGCCAATACCGGGCATCCGGCCGGCTCGATCGCGCCGGAGGCGCTGCTGGAGCGGGAATACGGCCGGCTCGCCCATCTCAAGCGCAAGTTCCTGGACGAGCTCGCCGACGGCTCGAAGATCCTGGTGCGCAAACGCGGCCGCGACGAGCCGGACTCCGGCTTCGCGCAGCTCGCCGAGGCGGTCCGGGCACACGGACCCGCGACGCTGCTGCGCGTCACCGAGGCCGGGCCGGCCTGGAGGCCGGAGCCCGTACGCCAGGTCGCCGAGCGGCTGATCGCGGGACGGGTGCGCCGGTTCGCACCGGTGGAGCAGGCCTGGGACGTTGATCTGGAGCCCTGGATGCATCTCGTGGACGGGGCCTACGCGCTGGTGCGGGGCGGGGCGCCGACCTGCTTCGACGCCGCCGCCTTTCCGGAGGCGCTGGCGCTGTCGGGCCGGCTGCGCCGGCATGTCGGCCGGCACCGGGAGCCGGCGCTGAGCGCCTTCACGCGGGCGGTCGACCCGACACGCTTCCGCGGCGACGCGGTCTACGTGTTCTCGAGCTGGGTGTGGATCCCGAAGGATTTTGCCGGGAACCGCGTCTTCGCGGCGGCCGGCTACGCGCGGCTCGGCTGGCGCGATGCCGACCTGTCCCGACGCGGCTGCTGGCAGCGCGTCTGGGCCGCGGGGCGGCTGCGTCCCGACCAGCCGCGCGAGCCTGTCGGCCTCGGGATGATCGGAACCCGCCGGGACGATTTCTGGTCGATCGGGGCGCGCTTCGCCGAGGGCCCGATCCCGGGGGATACGCCCGCGCCCGTCCTGCCGCCCGCCCGGTTTCCCGGCCGGGATCTCCTCGCGCGGTTGCGATCCCGGTTCTGGTGAGGGCGGGCAAAATGCCGCTGCCTGTCGGTCCGGTCTTCCGAACGTGACGGCCGGGGGCGTTCGCGCGTCCCATGGCCGGCCGGGAGGCCCTTGATTTCCGGGGCTGCGGCCAGATTTCGCCGACTGTCTGAACGTTGACAGGAACCGACCGCCGTGGGGCGTCTCGCCTGCCACGCTCCGGGCCATCGCGGCCTCCAGGGGCGTGGCGGGGGCCGGCCGCACCGGTTGCGCGAGACAGGGGGATTCCCGATGGACGACATGAGACGCGACAAGACCGACACCGCGACCTTCGAGATGGCGGGCCAGTGCCCCTTCGGCGGCGACCGGATCGGCGGCGCCTTCGGCGGTCGCCCCGCCCTGGAGAACTGGTATCCCCATCGCCTGCGGGTCGAGCTCCTGCACCAGAACGGCTTGGCCGCCGATCCCCTCGGGCCGGACTTCGACTACGCCGCCGCCTTCGCCAAACTCGATTTCGAGGCGCTCAAGCAGGACATCAAGCAGTTCCTGACCTCGTCGGTCGACTGGTGGCCGTCCGACTACGGCAATTACGGGCCGCAGATGATCCGCATGGCCTGGCACTCGGCCGGCACCTACCGGATCGCGGACGGGCGCGGCGGCGCCGGCACCGGGATGCAGCGCTTCGCGCCGATCTCGAGCTGGTGGGACAACGGCAACACCGACAAGTCCCGCCGCCTCCTGCAGCCGATCAAGCACAAATACGGCAACGCCCTGTCGTGGGCCGACCTGATGGTGCTCACCGGCAATTGCGCCCTGGAGATCATGGGCCTGCCGACCTACGGCTTCGCCGCCGGCCGGCTCGACGCCTGGGAGGCCGACGACGCCACCTACTGGGGACCCGAAGTGGTCGACATGGGCAGCGTGTCGAGCTTCGACGACATGGTGAACCGCGACAAGCGCTGGCGCGGCCAGAACGGCGACCCCGATTACGACCTCGAGAACCCGCTCGCCGCCTCCCACCAGTCGCTGATCTACGTGAACCCGGAGGGCCCCTACGCGAACGGCGATCCGCAGGGCTCGGCGAACGACATCCGGGTCACCTTCACCCGCATGGCGATGAACAACGAGGAGACCGTGGCGCTGATCGCGGGCGGCCACGCCTTCGGCAAGAGCCACGGCATGACCCCCGCCAAGGAGATCGGGCCGCCCCCCGAGATGGCACCCATGGAGGCGATGGGCCTGGGCTGGCACAACCCGCGGGGCGCGGGCTCCGGCAAGGACACGATGACCAACGGCATCGAGGGCAGCTGGACCCCCGATCCGACCCAGTGGGACAATGCCTACCTGGAGAACCTCTTCAAGTTCGAGTGGGAGCAGACCAAGAGCCCGGCCGGCGCCCTGCAATGGACCCCGAAGGATCCGGATGCGCCCAAAACCCCCGACGCGCATGTCGCCGGCCAGATGCATCCGCTGATGATGATGACCTCGGACATCGCCCTCAAGGTCGATCCGGAATACCGCAAGGTCTGCGAGAAGTTCTTAAGCGATTTCGACGCCTTCACGCAGGCCTTCTCGAAGGCGTGGTACAAGCTCACCCACCGCGACATGGGGCCGAAGCACCGCTACCTCGGCCCGGAGGTGACGATCGAGGACGGGCTCCTGTGGCAGGACCCGCTGCCCGACGCCGCCTACGCGCCGGTCGGCGAGCCCGAGGTCGCCGCGCTGAAGCAGGCGATCCGCGACACGGGCCTGTCGGTCTCGGACCTCGTCGTCACGGCCTTCTCGGCGGCCGCGACCTACCGCGACAGCGACAAGCGCGGCGGCGCCAATGGCGGGCGGCTGGCGCTCGCCCCCCAGAAGGATTGGGCGGTCAACTGCCGGGCCGCCCCGGTGGTCGAGGCCCTGCGCGGCGTGATGGAGGCGTTCAACGATCGCCGGAGCGACGGCAAGCGGGTCTCGCTCGCCGACCTGATCGTGCTCGGGGGCTGCGTCGCCGTGGAGAAGGCGGCCTCGGAGGCGGGCGCCGCCGTCCCGGTGCCGTTCACCCCCGGCCGGGTCGACACCACGCAGGAGCTGACCGACATCGAGATGTTCGAGTGGCTCAAGCCCGTGGCGGACGGCTTTCGCAATTACGTCGCCGACGGGTTCGGCCAGGTGGCCCGCAGCGTCTCGCCGGAGGAACTCTTCCTCGACAAGGCCAACCTGATGACCCTGACGGCCCCGGAATGGGCGGTCCTGACCGCGGGTCTCCGGGCGCTGAACGCCAACCACGATGGCGGACGGCACGGCGTCTTCACCGACCGCGTCGGCGTGCTGAGCGCGGACTTCTTCCGGGCGGTGACCGACACCGACCTCGTCTGGGAGAAGGCCGATCCGCAGGGCATGACCTTCACGCTCAAGGACCGGGCGACGGGGCAGCCGAAGTATCAGGCCACCCGCAGCGACCTCGTCTTCGGCTCGAACGCGCAGCTGCGCAACATCGCCGACGCCTATGCGGGCAGCGACGGAGACGCGCGGTTCGTCAAGGACTTCGTCCGGGTCTGGGACAAGGTCATGATGCTCGACCGCTACGACGTGAAGGGCCACAGGCGCTACGCGCCGATGGCGGCCTGAACCACCGTCTGATCGGCCCTCGCCCCGTCTTCGGACGGGGCGAGGATCTGTGGGAACCCCGGTCAAGCCGCCCGCCGGCGGTTGCCGGCGGCGGAAGCCTGGGCCACCGGCATGTCGGCTTCCGCGATCGGCCGGAAGCGGCCGTCCGCGCCGTCATAGGCCAGGAGGGCGCCGGTCTCGATCTCGAAGAACCAGCCATGCAGGCGCAGCGTCCCCTTGGCGAGGGCGGCCGCGACGCTCGGATGCGTGCGCAGGTTGGCGAGCTGCACCACCACGTTCTCCAGGGCCAGGGCGTGGTGGCGGGCCTGTCCGTCCAGGTCCTCCGGATAGGCTTCGCAGACGATGCGCTCGGCGGCTTCCGCGTGGCGCAGCCAGGCCGCGACGGCGGGCATCCGCGCCAGCGCGTCCCGGTGCATCAGCCCGTGCATCGCGCCGCAATCGGAATGGCCGCAGACCACGATGTCGCGCACCTGGAGCGCCACCACGGCGTACTCGATCGCCGAGGAGACGCCGCCGATCACGTCGGAGGCCGGGGGCACGATGTTGCCGGCGTTGCGGCAGACGAACAGCTCGCCCGGCCCCGCCTGGGTGATGTGCTCCGGCGAGACCCGGGAATCCGCGCAGGCGATGATCAGCGCGCTCGGGTGCTGACCGTCGCGCACGAGCTGCTGGTACATCGCGCGCTGGCCGGGGAAGACATGGCCCTGGAAGGCGGCGATGCCCTGGATGAGGCTGTTCATGAACGGATCCCTGACGCGGGGGGAAAAGCGGGAAAGGAAGCGGGGAGGGGGCCGGCCGGGCTGGAGCCCGGCGGCGGGGTCATCTCGGCGCGTGATCTCAGCGCTTGATCTCAGCGCGCCGGCCGGCGGCGCTCGGCGGTCCCGGAGGCCCAGTGGGGCTCGACCGGGCGGCGGACCATCGCGGCCCCGGCCCGCTCGTGGAGCATCGGCGCCCCGAGGATCTGGCCGGTGCCCAGGCGCTGCGAATGGAGCGAGCGCGGGTCGTGATCGGGATCGCTGATGTAGGAGCTCATATGGGCGCCCCCGGCAGCTTGGCGGCTCCCGTTGCCGCCCTCGCCGGCCTGCACCGTAAGGGGTGCCGCGACGGCGGCGGCCAGGACGGCGAGGCCGAGGGCCGGGCGGAGGATCGAGAGGGGGCGTGCGGGCATCGTCGTGTCTCCTCGTCTGTTCTGGCTCTGCGGACGACACTGTGTCTCCGCTGATGTCGTGAACATAGACGCGATCAGACGGGCTCGATGTGCGTCCCGGCACAGTAGAATAATGAAAAATTTAATCCCTGGCCCGGGATCTACTCTGTGTGTCGGCGCACGCCGAAGTGTCGTCGACTTCCGGCGTCGGGATTACGGGCGCTCGCGATCGGCATGCGCTGTTCGGGTTGGGTTTTGACCCAGTCCGGAACACACATCTCGGCAGAGCGGGATATCGTCCGGGTCATGGCCGCCGGAAGCGGCGGGGATCGCGCGCGCTGATGATGAGCGCCAGACCGACGCATCCAGTCAGGCCGAGACCAGCCACCATGAACAGCTGGATCGTTCGAGCATCGTATAGCTCAAGCCCGAATACGTAGCAGGCGTAGAGGATCGCGGATCCGAGCACGAGACAGAGGATGCGACGCCAGAGGGGCAGGATCAACGCCCTTGTCTTTGGCCACGCGATCAGCCCTTCGGCTTGATCAACGCGTTCGTCACCCAAAGTGGATCGTCGCGAAGCCACCCCTCTCGGACACAGCCCCGGATAAGCTGACCCATCTCGCCCACTGCCCCGCGCCGCAGGACACCGGCCTGATGCAGGGACCGGCTCAGGCGCGCCCGGCCCGGAGGCGCGGCGGCGCCGGCCCGGTCTCCGCGCGTTCGTCGGGCAGGGGGCTCGCCGCCACGTAGACCAGCCCCTCGGCCGCGTAGGTGAGGCTGGCGGTGGTTCGGCCCGCGAAACCCCGCTCCAGGAGGCGCGTGCCGAACCCGGTCCGCGACGGGGGCACGACCGGGGGACCGCCGCGCTCGCGCCAGGTCATGCGCAGGGCCCGGCCCCCCGGACTCGTCTCCAGCGTCCAGGCCAGCGCCACGCGGCCGCCCGGGACCGACAGGGCCCCGTGCTTGACCGCGTTGGTGCAGAGTTCGTGCAGGATCATCGTGAGCGCCAGCGCCCCCTCGGGCGGCAGCCGCAGGTCCGGCCCGTCCAGGGTGACGCGCGGGAACCTTTTGGAGCCGGGCTCGCCCAGAAAGGGGCGCACGGCCTGGTCGGCCATCCCGCGCAGGTCCGCGCTCGCCCAGCTCTCCCGGGTCAGGATGTCGTGGGCGCGCGACAGGGCGAGCAGGCGGGCCTCGAAGGCGTCGCGCCCGGCCACGGCGCCGCCGCCGAGATTCTTGAGGCTCTGCGCCGCCATCGACTGCACGGTGGCGAGGGTATTTTTCACCCTGTGATTGAGTTCATCGATCAGCAGCCGGTGGGCTTCCCCGCGTCGGGCGAGTTCGTCCGCCGCGGTGCCCAGGGCCTCGGCGATCAGCGCGCCCTCACGCACGAGGGAACGGGGCAGGGGCGGCAGCGGCCGGTCGTTCCCCAGGGCGCCGGCGGCGAGGGCCAGCTCCCGCAGGGGCCGGGCGATCAGGCCGGCGAGCAGCCACGCGAGCAAAGCCGCCGCGAGTGCCACCGCGCTGCCCGCCATCAGGATGCGCCGGCGCAGGGCGGCGGCCGGCGCCAGGGCCCGGTCGGCGGTCTGGCGCACCACCACCTGCCAGCCGAGCCCGGGATAGTCCCGGTATCCGGCCGTGGCGGCGCGGGCGCTGAGATAGGAAGCGGCGGCGTCGGGCCAGAATCCGACCCGGCTCGCGCCCTGCGGGTCGAGGGGTCGCCCGCCGTTCAGCACGTCCCGGGGCAGGGGGGCGCCCTGCAGGGCGGGCGGGCCGAGAAGCACGCTGCCGTCGCGCGCCAGGATCAGGATCTCGGCCCCCGCGCGGTGACCCCGGAACGACCCTTCGAGCAGGCGCGCCATGTCGCGCGCCCAGGTCCAGTCGAGATGGGCGGCGAGCACCCCGACGAGCCGCCCGTCCGCGGCGCGCACCGGCGCCGCGAGGTCGAGGAGGCGCAGCGGCTCCCGTGGGGCGGCCGTCGGGGCCAGCGCCGTTTGCAGGAGCTTGGCCGGATGCACGTCGCCGACGAACGGCCTTTCGCGGCCCCCGCGAAAATAGTCGCGGCCGGAGACGTCCGCCCCCTCCAGGGCGCCGGTGCTGGTCACCGCGACGCGCCCGTCGGGATCGATCAGGCCGATGATCGAGTAGGCCGGGTAGGTCGCCTGCATCCGCTCCATCAGGGCGCGCTTCGCGGCCGTGCTGGCGGCCGCGCTGGCCCCGGGATCGCGCAGGCTGTCGGAGGCGGCGGCGATCTGGATGTCGCGCCAGCGCTCGAACATGCCGAGGTCGAGGCTGCGGGCCATCTGGCCGGCGATCTCGGCGAGCTGGCCGCCGACCTCCGCCTCAAGCCGGGCGGTCGCGTCGCGGCTCACCAGGGCGGCCAGCGCCAGGGTGGCGAGGAGGCCGAGGGTCCCGAAGCCCAGGGCCAGAACCACACGCAGCCGCGGAACCGGCCTTCGGCGCAGGCCGGCGCGGATACCGGCCCTGGTTTCGCCCTGTGATCCGCCCTGACCGGCCGAGGCCCCGAAGGGGGGAGGGGGAGAGGCCGCCGGAGGCGTCGCCGCGGCAGGGTCGTCCGATCGCGCGACAACCCGCATCCGATCTCCCCTCGGATCCGGCCTGCCCCGCCGCCGGAGATCGCGCCCGCCGAACCGATTCGGCGCCCCGTTATCCCAATGCCTGTCTCACCATGAGACAGGGCGCTCAGCAAGACGGGATCGGCGTCCTGCGGCCCAGAATCTCTACCACCAGTTGCAAATATGACTCGACATTCCCGAAGCCGTCAGCCCCCGAGCAGGGCATGGGCCGCCCGCACCAGGATCCCGTCCGGCCGGCGCAGGGCGTCGAGCACGGAAAAATGCTCGGCCCCGGGCACCGGCAGCAGGGGACCGGGGGCATGGGCCGCCGCCCGCAGGGCGTGCAGGTTGCGGGCGTCGTGGATCAGCGCGGGCAGCTCGGCCGTGCCGTAGGCGATGCACAGGGGCTTGGCACAGACCGGCAGGCGCAGGGGCGAGAGGGTCTCGATCTCCGCGTCGGTCAGAGCGAGCTTGGCGTTGAGCGTGGTCTGGCGGATCGGCGCGAGGTCGTAGACGCCCGAGATGGCGAGGCCGGCCGCTACGGCCGAATGGCCGAGCCGCAGCGCGGCGAGCAGCCCGCCCGCCGACCAGCCCGACAGGACCAGGGGGCCGCGGATCCCGTGCCCCGGACCCTGCGCGGCCAGCCAGTCGAGGGCCGCATCGATCTCGGCCGCGATCCGGGTGAGGCCCGCCTCCGGGGCGAGGGTGTAGCCGACCATCGCCACCGACCAGCCGGCGGCGTTCGGCCCTTCCGCGAAGCAGGCGAACAGCTCCCGGGCGCCCCGCTGCCAGTAGCCCCCGTGGAGGAAGACGAGGCAGGGCGCAGCGGCATCCCGGGCCGGATAGAGATCGACGGCGTTGCGGGCTCCCGGGCCGTAGGGCCGGTCGAGGCCTCGGGGATGCGCCGCCCGGTAGGCCGCCGAGGCCGCGTCCCGGGCGGCGACCCGCTGCGCGCTGTCGGCCACCGCGCGGGTGTTGTCGTAGCAGGCGTCCCGGGCGTCGGGATCGAGGGAGGCCCAGCGACGGCGCGGATCCGCCGGGGTCGGATCGTCCAGGCGAAACGCTCGGTCCGGGGTCGTTTGGTCCGGGGTCGCTTGATCCATTGTGGGTTGTCTCCGGCACCGCCCAGCTCGCACACCATGGCAGGGTGCGGGATCCGGGTCGAGGTGGGTTCAGAAGCCGGCCTGTGCCCCGGGGATCGTGCCGCCGTAGCCCCAGCCGGTGAAGGGCGGGGCCGCCACCCGCTCCCGGGTGGCCGGGGCGAAGATCCGGGCGGGCGGGCGGACCTCCTGCCAAGCCCGCCAGTCCCGGAAACGGTCGCGGGCGGCCATCCGGGTGAGCGTCCGGTCCGTGTCCGTCGCGCGGTCCGGCGGGTGCCGGTACGGGCGGGCTGCGGCCGCGGCCGGCAGCAGGACGAGCAGGATCAGGGAAGCGGCCATCGCTTGCGGCGGGAGGCGCATGGATCGGGCCATGGGTCGGGCTCGGCGGGGGAGGGGCCTGCGGCAGCTACGCCGCACGGGCGCCTTCGGTTCCGGGATCCCCGGCGCTTCGAAAACCCCGTACAAGGTGGTCTTTCCCGGAAACGAGTCGCGCTATCCATGCCAGAGTCCGATCCGTACCCCGCCCCCGATCCCGCGGCGCTGCTGGCGACCCTCGTCGGGTTCGACACGGTGAGCGACCGCTCGAACCTGCCGCTGATCGACTGGGTGGAGGCCTATGGCCGCCGCCACGGCGCCGCGGTCGAGCGGGTGACGGACGCGACCGGCCGGAAGGCGGCGCTGCTGGTGAGCGTCGGCCCGTTCGAGAGCCGGCCCGGCTACGTGCTGTCCGGCCACAGCGACGTGGTGCCGGTGGCGGGTCAGCCCTGGTCGTCGGACCCGTTCACCCTGCGGGAGGCCGGGGACCGGCTCTACGGGCGGGGCACCTCCGACATGAAGGGGTTCCTGGCGGTCTGCCTCGCGCTCCTGCCCGAGATGGCGGCGGCCGATCTCGCCACCCCGCTCCACCTCGCGATCTCGTACGACGAGGAGGTCGGCTGCCTCGGGGTGCGCCCGTTGATCGCCCGGATGCTGGAGCGGGTGCCGCGACCGCTCGGCTGCTTCGTGGGCGAGCCTACGGGCATGGAGGTGGTGGTCGGCCACAAGGGCAAGGCCGCAGCCCGCCTCACCTTCCGGGGCCGGGCCAGCCATTCCGCCCTGGCGCCCCAGGGCGTCAACGCGGTGGAATACGCCGCTCGGTTCATCGAGCATGTCCGGCTGTCCGCGGAGGCGCTCGCCCGGGACGGCGCCCGGGATGGGCTCTACGACGTGCCCCACACCACCGGCCTGTCGAGCGTGGTCCAGGGCGGTTCGGCGCTCAACATCGTGCCCGACACCTGCAGCGTCAGCTTCGAGTACCGGGCGATCGGCGCGGACGATGCCGGGGCCCTGGCCGCATCGGCCATCGCGTATGCCACCGACACGCTGGCGCCGCTGATGCGGGCGGTGGACCCGGCCTGCGGCGTCGCGGTCGAGCCGCTGATCGACTATCCGGGCCTCGACACCGACCCGGAGGCGCCGGTCGTGACCCTGGCCAAGCGGCTCGCCGGCCGCAACGGCCACGCCAAGGTCTCGTACGGCACGGAGGGCGGGCTGTTCGAGCGGCTCGGCGGCGTGCCCGCCGTGGTGATCGGCCCCGGCTCCATCGCCCGCGCCCACCGGGCCGACGAGTACGTGACCCGGGCCGAGCTCGAGGCCTGCGCGGGCTTCGTGCGCCGCCTGATCGCGACCTGCCGGGACTGAGATCACGGGATCCCAAAGGACACGTCCTTTGGTGGGGTGTCGGGGTGAAACCCCGACGAACGGCTCTTCCACCCCCTCGCGAGGGGGTGGAAGAGCCGGACCGCAGGGCTCTGCCCTGCACCCGCGAAAGGTCTCGACCTTTCGAAACCATGATGTTCGCCGGTGCGCCGCCCTATCTCGCGGGGATCTGACCCGAACCCCGGACCCCGCGATGGATGATGCCCGACACGGCCGCTACGGCTACAGCGCCCTACCCGATCGGCCGGTCTACGACTGGCCCGGCGGGCGGCGGCTCGCGGTCTATGTCGGGCTCAACCTCGAGACCTTCGACTTCGGTACCGGGCTCGGCGCCGAGCTCGCACCGGGGGGCCCGCAGCCCGACGTGCTGAACTACGCCTGGCGGGACTGGGGCAACCGGATCGGGGCATGGCGGCTGCGCGATGCCCTCGAGACTCTGGCCCTGCCGGCGAGCGTCCTGGCGAACAGCCGGCTCTACCGGGACTGCCCCGGCCTGATCGAGGCCTTCCGGGCGCGCGGCGACGAGATCGTCGGCCACGGCCGCACCAATGCCGAGCGGCAGGGCACCCTCCCGGAGGCCGACGAGCGGGCCCTGATCGCGGAATCCACCGCGATCCTCACCCGGGAGGAGGGGCGGGCGCCCGCAGGCTGGCTCGGCCCGTGGATCTCCCAATCGCGGGTCACGCCCGACCTGCTCGCCGAGGCCGGCTACCGCTACCTGCTCGACTGGTGCCACGACGACCAGCCGACCTGGATGGCGACCCGCGGCGGCGGGCGGATCCTCGCCGTGCCCTACCCCCAGGAACTGAACGACATCCCGGCGATCGTCGCCCGCAAGGAGACGGGCCGCGCGTTCGCCGAGGCGATCGTCGATGCCTTCGACGAGATGCTGGAACAATCCGCCACGGCGCCCCTGGTGATGGGGATCGCGCTCCACCCCTACATCGTCGGACAGCCCCACCGGCTGCGACCGCTCAAGGCGGCGCTGGCCCACATCGCGTCCCACCGGGACCGGATCTGGCTCACCACCGCGGGCGCGATCGCCGCGCAGGTCTACGCCGGAGCGTCGAGGGATCCCGAGGGACTGGAGCCCCGTGGCGGGGTGTCGGGTCAGCGCCCCGACCGCGGGGCCCTGTCGTGACGCGCTCTCTGCGAACCGGCATCCACCGCGGCGGAGAGCGTTCCGGGCCGATCAATCCGGAATCGCGAAGCCGATCGACAGGCACAGGGCCGCCACGGCGGTCAGGGCCACGGCGGCCTGCCGGACCTGATGCCAGCGCGCTCGGCGCGCCCGTTCCTCGCAGCTCGCGCCGAGCTGCAATTCGTCGTCGAACCCCTTCACGAAGCTGTCGAAGCTCGGGAAGGCCCGCTGCGCGAGCCACAGCCACACGCCGACGGCGACGAGGCTGAAGGCCCAGCCCCCGTAGGTAAACGCATCGTCCAGCATCCGGCGCCGCCTTGAGGCCACGCCCCCTCGCCGGGTATTCTACGGCAGGTCGCCGCCCCATGCCTAGGCGAAACAGCGCCCGCGCCGCCGGTTCCGTGTTTCCGAACGTGTCCGGGGCGCGTTCAGGTCCGAGCCCGGCCCAGGGCGTAGAGGGTGATGGCGGCGGCGTTCGAGACGTTGAGGCTGCGGATCGCGCCCGAGAACGGGATCCGGGCCAGGACGTCACAGCAGCCTCGGGTCCGCTCGCGCAGGCCCTTGCCCTCGGCGCCCAGCACGATCACCAGCGGCCGGGCGATGGTCAGGGTATCGAGGCTCTCCGGCGCATCGGAATCGAGCCCGACCCGCGTGAAGCCCCGCTCACCCAGGGCGATCAGCGCCTCGGCGAGGTTCCGTACGGTCACGAACGGCACGTGCTCCAGCCCGCCGGACGCGGATTTCGCCAGGACCCCGGTGGCGCCCGGCGCGTGGCGGGCCGTGGTGACGATCCCCGCGACCCCGAAGGCCGCGGCGGTGCGCACGATCGCCCCGACATTGTGCGGGTCGGTGATCTGATCCAGCGCCAGGAGCAGGGCGTCGGCCGGCAGGTCGTCGAGCCCGGGGGCGGGCAGGGGCTCCGCCTCGAGATACAGGCCCTGGTGGACGGCATCCGGGCCGAGCAGCCGGCCGATCTCGTTCGGCCGCACCAGCGCAGGCGTGATCCGCAGGGCGCCGCCGAATTCCGCCTCCAGCCGCGCGGCGGCGTTCTCGGTGGCGAGGAGTCGGTGGAGGCCGCGCGCGGTGTTCCCCAGGGCCTGGACCACCGGATGCCAGCCGTAGAGCACGGCGGCTTCCGCGCCGCCGGTTTCCCGCCGCGGGCCGGCCGCAGAGGGCCGAGGACCGGGCTGGGCCCCAGGCCTCCAGGAACCGGACGGGCGGCCTTCCGGTGACCGGCCTTTGGGCGGGCGGGCGTCGTTGCGGCGGTCCGTCATCGGGACGCGACGGGTGAACGGAACATCGGCATGGCTTTTCCGCAGGGCCTTCTTCGACGGTCCCGAGAAACCGGGCGTCGTCGTCCGCGTCAAGCCGGCCTCCGAGCGAAGCGCCGGGGCTCGTTTGAGATGCGGATCGCTGCGGAATGTGGACAAGACAGGTATATTCCCTTTGATCCCTGTGTAAATTCCTTCTGCCTATGCTTCGTTCGTTGCAACGAACGGCTCCGCGCGCGCTAGGAAAAATATCTAGACGAGTCTTTCAGAGAGTCAGTTCAGCAGACTATATGCTGTGGCAAATTGATGAGGCCCATCAAAGACTTGATGGCGCTTCAGGTATCCGACTCTGCGCAGCGTCGCATTGAACTCTGCGTCCCGGCGTATCGGAGTCTGCGCCGGATCGGCGGGTCGGCGTATCGGAGTCTGCGCATCCGCGTATCGGATTCGGCGCGAAATCCGGCCGGGCGCGGTGGATAACGGGGATGGAATACCCGGTCCGCGGCGTATCGAACTCTGCGCAGGGTCGGGCGGCTGGCGCGGGCCGTATGCGACTCTGCGCGATCCCGCCCACAACCCCGCGGATCCGGGCGGGGAGGGGAAGCGTGGATTGCCGGGACAAACCGGATCGGACCCGGACCCCGACCGCCGAATCGTGGCATGGCGGGTTCGGGCCGCCGTCCCGCCTGCCAGGGTGGGACGCGACCGTGCGACTCGGGCCGAGGGGCGATGACCATCGAGGAGAAGATCGCCGGAATCCACGATCCGGACCTGCGGGCCGAGGTCGAGGCGGCGCGCGGCGGTTTCCTGTTCGCGCAGATCGTCGAGCACGTCCTGCATCGCCAGCGCGCGCGCGACGCGCAGGCGGCCCTGCTCGGGGAGGAGGAGCGCCGCCGGTCGGGCCTCTCCCGCGACCAGCGCCGCCGCGACGCCGTGCGGCTGGTGATCGAGAGCGAGCCGGCCCTGCCGTCGAGCCTGCAGCACATCCACTCGGTGCTGGCGCTCTGCGGCCTGCCGTACCGCGACCCCGGGCCGGTGCGCGAGTTCTCCCGCACCTACGGGCGCAACTCGCTGAGCCTGATCGCCGGGCGGATCAAGGATCCGGAGACCGGCGCCTTCGTGGCCCAGGGCCTGCCCTACGGGCCGAAAGCCCGGCTGATGCTGCTCCACCTCTGCACCGAGGCCGTGCGCCAGCGCAGCCCCACCGTGAAGGTCGCCGAGACCCTGTCGGGCTTCATGCGCGAGATGGGTTTTGCGGTGACCGGCGGCGAGCGCGGCACCATCCGGCAGTTCAAGGAGCAGCTGAACCGGCTCGCCGCCTGCTCGATGCAGATCGGCCTGTGGGACGGACGCGACAGCGCCACCACCCTGAACGTGCCGCCCTTCCGCAGCCTGGAATTGTGGCGCCCCCGGGCCGGGGAGGGGGACGAGACCGCGGAACGCACCGTGCGCTTCGATCCGGAATTCTACGAGACCCTGATTCGGCACGCTCTGCCGGTCGATATCCGGGCCGCCCGGGCCTTCTCGGGCTCGGCGCGCAAGCTCGACCTGCTGTTCTGGACCGGCTACCGGCTGCGGTCGCTCCAGCGGCCGCTGCGGCTGACCTGGAACAACCTCCACGCGCAGTTCGGGGCCGAGAACGCCTCGATCCGCAGCTTCCGGCAGGCCTTCAAGGCGGATCTCACGCATCTGCGCGAGGTTTTTCCGCGCCTGCCGATCCTGCTCGACGATGGCGGCCTGACCCTGCACCCGGCCGATCCCAGTACCCTGCTGGTGCCGCCCCGGCCGGCCGCAAAGGGAACACGATCGCGCGCAAGGGAATAGGGCGGTCGTATTCCGGAACGGTCGAAGCCAACGGACGGCTATTCCATTTAGGGAACAAAGGTTGTATTCCCTCTGTCGGGAGGGACTGATCGATGGGCGTTTCGGATGCCGAGATCGAGATGCGGCTCGCGGCCCTGCGGCGCCAGCGCGAGGCGCTCGACCGGGAGATCGCGGATCTCGTCCTCTATCAGGAACTTGGCCGCCGCCTCGGGGCCGTGAGGGGCGGGGCCGACGGGCACGATCCGGATACCGGATCGGACGCAGGCCCGGTCTCCGCCCCGGCGCCCGCTCGGACATGCGAACGGGACACGACCCCACCCCCCTGTCCCGCCGCGGACCGAACGATCCCGCCGGATCCGGCGCCGGGCGCGGAGCGCACGTCCGACCACGGAATCACACCCGCCGGATTGCCCGCGTCGCGGCATTCCGAGGCCCGACCGATGGCGGCGACGATCCCACCGGCCATCGCCTTTACGGATGATGTCGCGGGGGCCCGACGCTATGGCCGGGCCCTGGTGGAGGCCGCCTGCGCGGCCCTCGCGCGGGCTGGCCGGCCCCTGCACGCGGCGGAGATCCTGGACGTCCTCTCGGCGCAGGGCTTCACCCTGCCGGGCCGCGATCCCGTGGCGGCGCTCAATACCCGGTTGTGGAAACGGTCCGGCCCGGGTGGTCCCCTGCGGCGCGTCGGCGAGGCCACCTACGCGCTGGCGGCGGACGGGGTATCGGCCTGATCGGCCGCCGACCGGTCACGAATGCGCGACGGCCGGCCCCGGCCGGGACCGCCTCCCTCATATCGGGGTCGCAGGGCGCCGGAAAACCTGATGGGACTGGTCGCGCTGCGGGACGGCGCGGGGCCCGCGCCGCGGCCGGGCCTCCGGGCCGGGGAGGGGATGTCATGGACGGGATCCACCGGGGACGGAATCCTGGGCGCGTTCCGGGAGCTGCGCGGTGACGGCGGCGCTCGCAAACCCGGCCGCGCAGGCCTGTGCCTTCGTGCTCGGCTGTGCGGTGATCCATGCCGCCCGGGCGCATGCGGAACGCCTCACGCGCCTGCTCGTCACCGCGGTCGTCGTGGCGACCGTGCTGCTGCTCCTCGCCGCCTCCCTCACCTACGCACCGGGAGCCGACGAGACCTTCGACGAGGTGTCGGTCTACGCGGCCTCATGAGCCGCCGGCCGCGCGGCCCGGCTCAGTTGATCATGCAGAAGCCGGCCCCGGTCCCGATCCGGCGCTCCTGCACACACCAGGGCCTGGCGGGGCTGGGCGCGGTCTTCAGGTTGGCGACGGCTTGGCCTGCACCGGATTCGGCCCCGCGCGGGGCGAGGCCGCCGGACGGCTGCTCGCCGGTCCCGAGAACCCGCAACACGGACGGATCGCCCTGCGGGTGATCGGTGTCGACCTTCGGCTCGGGTACCCGCTCGCTCGGCTGTACGAGATCGGGCGGGCCGAGCGTCGCGAGCCCGGGCATGTCCTGCGCGGCGGCCGCGCCACATAGGATCAGATAAGCGGCCGGAGCCGTGAGGAATCTGAGCATCGACGAAGCTCCTGACGCGAACGATCCCGCTGGCCGAATCTTCGTGACGAGACCGACCGGCGAGCGAATCTAAGCGTCGGCTCGTTAAAGACGCACAAACATTTAGAATGAACGAATTTTTACCGTCGTAAATAAGTCAATAGATTGCGTGGTCCGGTTTTGGTGGAGCGGCCGGAAGAACCCGATGCGCGATACCGAAACCCGCCATCGGTCTCGAAGCCACGGCGACCGCGGTGTCGCCGGACTGACGCTGGCTTCGACGCGTCGCCCTGGCACCGACAGATCCAGCCGGGGCATCGAGACCGGCCGGCGCCCGCAAGGCTGGGCCTCGACCCGGCCCATCACCGGAGTCCGCGGGAACACGCGTGCAGACCGGGCGCCACCGCGGCGCGTTTGCGCGGGGAGGGCACCTTGAACGGCCCTCACCCGGCAAAGCGCCGCCCCGTGCCGTCAGCCCGCGCCGAATCCCTCACCAACGAAGCTCTGATCGGTCTCTCCGTCCGGTCAACCTCTGTCGCCGCATCTCCGGGCGGCCGCCAGAAAGTCCTGCCTCGATAAAGTCCTGCCTCGATCGCGTGACGGCGGTTCATCGCGGCCGCCGACGCGCTCCGACGCCGAACCGATCTCCGCGGTGGCGGGGAACGCTAAAGCCATCAGGTGTTCGCATAAGATATATTATGGAACATAAAGGCCGTACCGGCGGGGCGGGGGGGATGGTCGAGGCGGTGCGAGCCGGCCGGGTCGACGTCACGGCGAGTTCGAATGATCCGGGTGAGGGCGGTCTCAGCCCCCTCCCCGCGTGCTTGTATCACGCTGCGCATCCGCGCCGCCGACGGGTATCGCCGAGCATCCGTCCGTCATCTGCCCGGCACTCAATCTGCTCCGTCAGCCGGCCCGGCCGGATCCGGATCACCGCCGGGCGGATCAGGTGATCGGCGCGGTCCAGAAACCCGTCCGTGGTCATGGGCGCATCCCGGCCGCCCCCGAGGCCGCGCCACCAGTGCACCGCCTTCTCGCGCTCGTAACCGGTGCGCTCGGGGCGCAAGCGCACGGACCAAGCGGCCTCCACGGCACCGTCGCGCCAGCCGAGCACGAGGTCGAGCCCGTCGGGCGCGGCCTCCAGGCGCAACGTCGTCACCGGATGCCAGGGAGTCTCGTCCCGAGGGTCGTCCGGCGCGGGGGCAGGGCCGGCCGGTCCGATGCCGTCCGCGCCGGGATCGGCCGAGAGGATCGGCCATTCGTCGTCGGCCGCGGCCGCGTGCGGGGCATCGCCCTGCGCATCCGTGTCCGGCTCTGTCCAGCAGGGCTCGCAGGTCGAGGCGTTGAGGGCGATCAGGGCGCCGCAGCCGGGGCAGGGCTTGGCGCGCAGGCCCCCTGCCCCGCCGAGCAGCTGGCTCTGGACCTCTCCGGCGCTTCGGGCGGTCACGGCGTCCACCGGCCCGTGCATCCGCACCAGTCCGGCGTAATCGAGGATCAGCGCGTCGGACTTACCCGGCGCGCGGCGCAGCGCGCGGCCGACCTGCTGGACGTAGAGGCCGGTGCTGCGGGTCGGGCGCAGCAGCGCCACGAGGTCGACCTCGGGCACGTTGAAGCCGGTGCCGAGGACGCCGACCGAGGTCAGGCAGCGGATTGTTCCGGCCCGGAAGGCGGCGACGATCCGGTCGCGCTCCCGGCGGGGCGTCTCGCCCGAGACGGTCTCGCAGGGAAACCCTTCCGCCCGCACCGCATCCCGCACGGCCTCGGCATGGGCGAGCCCGGCGCAGAAGGCGAGCCAGGCCCGGCGCCCGCGCCCGTAATCCGCGAGTTCCGCGACCGCGGCCCGGGTGACCGCGTCGCGGTTGACCGCCGCCTCCAGCTCGCCCGGGATGTAGTCGCCCGCGCGCCGGCCGACCCGCGAGACGTCGAGCTGGGTCAGCGTCGCCTTGGAGATGAGCGGCGCCAGGAAACCCTGCCGGATCAGCGTGAAGGTGTCGGCCTCGTAGGCGATGCCGGAGAACAGCCGGTGCGGGCCTTCGTCGAGCCGGCCGGAATCGAGCCGGTAGGGGGTCGCGGTGAAGCCCGCCACCCGCATCCCGGGCGTGCGCGCCCGCAGTCCCGCCAGGAAGCGGCCGTAGCGCGTTTCCGAGGCGCGGGGGATCAGGTGGGCCTCGTCGACGATCACGAGGTCGCGCGGCCCCACCGCGTCGAGCCGACCGGCTACCGATTGGATGCTGCAGACCAGAACCTGCGCGCCGGCCTCCCGCCGCCCGAGCCCGGCGGAAAAAATCCCGGCCGGCGCCTCCGGCCAGGCGCGGGTGAGTTCGGAAAAGTTCTGGGCCACGAGCTCGCGGCTGTGGGTGACGATCGCCACCCGGGCGAGGGGGTTTTCTGCAAGGGTCTCCCGGGCGAGGGTCGCGATCACGAGCGACTTGCCGGCGCCGGTGGGCAGCACGATCAGGTGGCCGGGCGCCGCCGCGTCCGCCCCGCCCCGCCCCCAGGCGGCCGCGAGGGCATCGAGACTGGCGCGCTGGTAGTCCCGCAGTCGCAATCCCTGCTCAGGACGTGGCATACCCGTCTTCGCCTCAGCCCGATCCGCCGCCATTCTCGGATTCCAAAGGGCCTAGGCCCTTTGGCGGGGTGTCGGGGCAGAGCCCCGATATCGGGCGAAGCCCGACCGCGGGGCGCGGTCCTGCACCCGCAAAAGGTCGCAGACCTTTTGAATCTGGGATTGTCGCGTGGTGGAACCGCCCTCTAGCGGGGCTTGGCGTCCCTGTCCGTGTCGGTGGGGTCACGGCGTAGCAGGTAGATGTCCATGATCCAGCCGTGGCGGTCCCGGGCCTCCGCCCGGGTCCGGCGGATCGCGTCGCTGACGTCGCCCAGCCGGCCGGCGATCAGGATCTCGTCCGGGCTGCCGAGATAGGCGCCCCAGAAGATCGTCAGATCCGGGTTGAGATGGCCGAAGGCCGGGTCGCCGTCGAGCATCACCACGACGCTGTCGATCTCCCCCGGCCAACCCGCGGCGAGGCGCCGGCCGGTGGTGATCAGCACCGATCCGCCGATGCCGTTCAGCGGCACGCCGTGGCGGGCGGCGAGCACCTGCACGCTCGTCAGGCCGGGAATCACCGTGCGGGTGAACGCCACCTGCTGGCGGGCGGCGATGCGGTCGAGGATGCGCAGCACGCTGTCGTAGAGGGCCGGATCGCCCCAGGCGAGGATCGCCCCCACCGCCCCCGGCCCGAGATCTTTCGCGAAGGCCGCCTCCAGCCGCTCGGCCCGGGCCGCGTGCCAAGCCGCGACGGTGCTGCCGTAATCGACCGGTTGGCGCTCCCGGGGCGGATCTTCCACGGCGATCACCCGGTGGGGTTTTCGGATATGGGCCGCGCAGATCCGGCGGCGGATCTCGACGAGGTCGGCGGTCTCGGCGCGCTTGTCGAGCACGAACACGACGTCGACGTCGGCGAGCGCCCGCACCGCCTGGAGGGTCAGGTGCTCGGGATCGCCCGTGCCGATGCCGATGACGCGGATCTGCCTGTTCTGCATACCGTCCTCCGCCGGGGCGGGCCGGCGCCGGCCTCCCTACAAGCGCGCGTCGGCTTTGGCGAGGATCGCCCGGGCGATGGTCAGGTCCTGCAGGGCGATGCCGGAGGAATCGAATACGGTGATCGCCTCCGGATCCATCCGGCCCCCCTCCCCGCTCCGCAGCACGGCGCCGATCGCCGTGAGGCTCGCCTGGGCCTGCGCGGAGGCGTGCTGGAACTCGCCGATGGTGCGCGACTGCTCCGGCAGGTCGCAGAACAGGCGCCCCCGCTCCAGCAGGGCGGGGGGCAATTCCTGCTTGCCCTTGGCATCCACCCCCATGGCGGAGACATGCGTGCCGGGGCGGACCCAATCGGCCTCGAACAGCGGCGCGCGGGCGGGTGTCGCCGTGACGATCATGTCGGCGGCTTCGCAGGCCTCCCGGGGCGCGGCCGCCCGCACGTCGATCCCGGAGGCCCCCTGCCCTGCCAGGCGCGCGGCGAAACCCGCGACCTTGGCGGTGTCCCGGGCGACGACCAGCACCGTCCGGATCGGCAGCACCCGGGCCAGCGCCGCGCACTCGAACTCGGCCTGGTTGCCGGCCCCGAACACGGCGAGAACCGCCGAATCCGGCCGGGCCAGCACGCTCGCCGCCACCGCGTCGGCGGCGGCGGTGCGATAGGCGTTGACGCGGCCCGCCTCGATCACCGTATCGACCCGACCAACGGCCTGATCGAACAGCAGGATCACCGAATTGTGCCGGGGCAGGCCCCGGTCCGGATTGCCGGGCCAGAACGAGCCGACCTTCAGGCCGGCATAGTCGGCCGTCGCGCCCGACTTGATCGAGAACCGGTTGGTCGGCTCCGAGCCGTGGCCGAGCACCGCCGGGAACAGGGTGGTGCCCGGCGTCACCGCGGCGATCAGCGCCTCGCGGGCCGCGTCGAACGCCATGGCGTGATCGACCAGCGCGGCCGATTCCTCCTCCGAGATGAAGCGCATGGGTTCATGGACCTCCCAAGTCATGGTTTCGAACGGTCGAGACCTTTCGCGGGTGCAGGGCAGAGCCCTGCTGCCGGGCTTCGCCCGGTGCCGGGGCCCTGCCCCGACACCCCGCCAAAGGGCCTCCGCCCTTTGGGATCCCGTTACAGCGTCATGCCGCGGGCGGTGACCGGCCAGATCGCCTCGACCCGGCCGTTCCGCACGCCCACGTACCAGTCGTAGACATTGACCGTCGGGTCGCAATGGCCGGGGATCAGCTTCAGGCGCTCGTTGAGCTTCAGGACGTTGCCGGGGTCGCTGAGAACGCCGTGCTCGTCCGAGCACTTGATGTATTCCACGTCGTCCCGGCCGAACACCAGGGGCAGGCCGCTGTCGACGCTCTGCGCCTTCAGGCCGGCGTCGCAGATCGCGACGTCCGTCTTCGCCTTGCTCATGATCGCCGTGTAGATGAACAGGCTGTTCTCGAAATCGGTGATCGGCCGCCCCTCGGCGTCCTTCACCCGCTGGTAGTCCGCATCCATGAAGACGTAGGAGCCGCATTGCAGCTCGTTGTAGACGCCGCTGCCGCCCTCCATGGCGAAGCTGCCGGTGCCGGCTCCCGCCACGATGGCGCAGTCGAGGCCCTCGGCCTTGAGCAGGTCGACGGTGCGCTTCGTCTCGTCGATCGCCGCCTGGATCAGGGCCTTGCGCTCACCGAAATCGCGCACGTGCTGGGCCTTGCCCTGGTAGGCCTGAAGGCCCGCGAAGTGCAGGCCCGGCGCCGCGGCGATTCGCCTGGCGATCGCCAAAGCGGGCTCGCCCGGGGCGACGCCGCAGCGGCCGGCGCCGACATCGATCTCCACGAGGCATTCGAGGGTGACGCCGTATTGGACCGCCGCCGCCGAGAGGTCGTCGACATTGCCGGGATCGTCGACGCAGACCAGCACCCGCGCCCGCTTGGCCAGGGCCGCGAGGCGCTCGATCTTCTTCGGCGCGGTCACTTGGTTGGAGACCAGCACGTCGCGGATGCCGGCGCTGACCAGCGCCTCGGCCTCGCTGACCTTCTGGCAGCAGACGCCGCAGGCCCCGCCCCGCTCGATCTGCAGGATGGCGATGTCGGACGACTTGTGGGTCTTGGCATGCGCCCGGTGGCGCAGGCCGCGCTCCCTCATGAAGCCGCCGAGCTTGTCGATGTTGCGCTCGAGGGCGTCGAGATCGACCAGCAGGCAGGGGGTATCGACTTCCTCGACCGTCATGCCGACGCTGGCGGGGATGTTGTTGCGCATGGGTGTCTCCTCCGGATCGTTGGTGTCGGGTCGACGGGTCCCGTCAGGGGGCGAGGCCCAGGAGTTCGGCGATCCGCGGCGTCGCCTTGATGCCGGTGCCGGTCAGCACCACCACGGTGGTTTCCTCCGGCCGGATCGCGCCGCGCGCGGTCAGGTCGGTGAGTGCGGCCGCCGCCATTGCGCAGGTCGGCTCGACGTAGAGGCCCGCGCGGGCGAGCTCCATCAGCGCCGCCTCGATGGCCGCCTCGGAGACCGCCACGGTGCCGCCCCCGGAGCGGCGCAAGGCCGCCAGCACCTCGCGGCCGCGGACCGGCTGGGCGATCGAGGCGCCCTCGGCCAGGGTCGGGCGCGGCGTCACCGGTACGAAATCCTCCGCGCCGGCCTCGAAGCCCGCATGCAGGGGCGCGCAATGGGCCGGCTGCACCGCGTAGAGGCGGGGAAGCCGGGGAATCGCCCCCCGGCGCAGCAGTTCCGAGAAACCGATATCGCAGCCGAGGATGTTGCTGCCCGCCCCGCAGGGGATGATGACATGGTCGGGCGCGGAAAACCCCAGATCCTCCCACAGCTCGTAGGCGAGCGTCTTGGTGCCCTGGAGGAAATGGGCCTGCCAGTTGTGGCTGGCGTAGAAGATCGAATCGGCTTGGGCGACGGCCGCATCGGCGGTGTCCTGGCGGGTGCCGGGGATCAGTTCGACCGCGGCGCCGGCGGCGCGCATCTGCACGGTCTTGGCCGGCGAGGTCGCGGCCGGGACCAGGATCCTGGCCCGCATCCCGGCGGCGGCCGCGTAGGTCGCCACCGCGGCGCCGCCGTTGCCCGAGGAATCCTCCAGCACCGCGTCGACCCCCTGCTGGCGCAGGATCGACAGCATCACGGAGGCGCCCCGGTCCTTGAAGCTGCCCGAGGGGGCGAACCATTCGAGCTTGAAATGCGCGTGCCCGCCCCGCCAGGGCCGGCGCACCAGCGGGGTGCAGCCCTCCCCGAGGGTGACCGGGTCGGACACCGCCACCGGCAGCGCGGCGGCGTAGCGCCAGAGGGAGCGCGTGCCCGTGTCGATCTCGGTCCGGTCGATCCCCGGCAGGTCGGTGATCATCAGCGGCCCGCCCGTCTCGGAGCGCCAGCGCGGCACCTCGATCGGGTAGGTCGCCCCGGTGGCGGGGTCGAGATAGGCGGCGGATGAGGGCATCGCGGCTCGGTTTCCGGGGCGGTTCGGAAAGAGAATACAAAATAATCTTCCGCGGCGCGCCCCCCGTCGCGGGGATGGGACCGCGCGCCGCGATCCGCGTCAGGGCTCCGCCCTGACAACCCGCCAAAGGGCCTCAGGCCCTTTGGGATCCCGGACTTTTCAGGCCGCCAGTGGCAGGACCACCCGCTCCGGCGCGTGCTCGGCCGCGATCGCCGCGGCGACGAGCTCGGCCGTGGCGCCCGAGAGGGTCCAGCCGAGATGGCCGTGGCCGGTGTTGTAGAACACCCCCGGCCGGCGGCCCCGGCCGACCTTGGGCAGCATGTTCGGCAGCATCGGGCGCAGGCCGCTCCAGGCCACCACCCGGTCGGTGTCGACCAGCGGGAACTGCTCCCGGGTCCAGTCGACCAGCGGCTGGATCCGGTCGTGGCGGATGTCGCGGTTGAAGCCGTTGAACTCGGCCGTGCCGGCCACCCGCAGGCGCTCGTCGCCGAGCCGGCTGGTGACGATCTTGGCCGCCTCGTCGAGGATGCTGACCTCGGGTGCCGCCGTCTGCGCCTCCGGGGTCAGCAGGTTCACGGTGATCGAGTAGCCCTTCACCGGGTAGACGTTGACCCGGTCGCCGAGCATCGCCGCGAAGTGCCGGCTGGCGCAGCCCGCGCAGATCACCACCGCGTCGGCCTGCAGGACCTGCGGTGCCTCGGCGGCGTGATCGCCCGCGCGCCGCCAGCCGACGGCGTAGCCCCCCTCCCCCGGCGCGATCGTCGCGACATCGGCGTCCTGGATGAAGCGCACGCCCTTGCGCGCGCAGGCGGCGGCCAGGCCCCGGGTGAACTTGTGGATGTCGCCGGTGGCGTCCGAGGGCGTGAAATAGCCGCCGTGGTAGGTGCCGGCGAGCGTCGGCTCGATGGCGCGGATCTCCTCCGGGTTCACGGCGTAGCGCTCCAGACCCCCTTCCCGCAGCAGGGCGTTGACGGCGGTCGCTTTCTCGAAGCTCGCCCGGTCCCGGTAGAAGTGCAGGATGCCGCGGGTCTTCAGGTCGAAGTCGATCCCCTCGGCCTGCGCCATGGCGAACAGGGCGGTGCGCGCCTTGAGCGCCAGCCGCACGGTCTCCACGGTGTTCTGGCGGTAATGCGCGATCTCGCGCATGAACGCCGCCATCCAGGACAGCTTGTGCCAGGAGGGGGTGGGGTTCATCAGCAGAGGCGCGTCGCGGCGCATCATCCACTGGACGCCGTGGAGCACGGTGGAGAGCTTGTTCCAGACCTCGGCGTTGCAGGCCGAGAGCTGGCCGCCATTGGCGAAGGAGGTCTCCATGGCGGCGTAGCGCTGCCGGTCGAGGACGGTGACGCGGTAGCCGCGCTGGGCGAGCGCGTAGGCGGTCGTCACGCCGGTGATGCCGGCGCCGATGACGGCGATGTGGGTCATGGGTGATACTCCGGAACGAGGACGCGTGGAGGCCGCCTCAAACGGTCGGCCGGTTGCGCGCCCCATCTGTCCCGGTGCCTGAGAGCTTGATCCGCATCCGGCCTGGCGAGGCCTTTTGGCGGACGTCCCCTTCGGCGGGTGCCCACGGGCTTGCCCGCTGCACCGCTCTCCAGATCGCCCTGACGACACGGTTCCGGTGCCTGAGAGTTTCCGGGGCGGTTGCTCCGTCGGCGCCGGGTCCCCCTCTGTGGGTGGATCCCGGTCTCTCCCGCATCGTCGCGATGGGCTGACCCCTCGATACCCCGATTCGGCGGTCCCCGAGAAGCCCGGATTCCCGGCATCCTGCCCGTTCCGCGGACAGCCCGTGCGCGCTGTCACCGACCGGGAGCGATCCCGCCCCCCGTCGGTTGAGAGTCGGGATTCGACTGCGGAGACGCCCGATGCTGACCAGGACCGCGATCTACGAGGGCACCGTGCGCGATGGCCGGGAGGACGAGTTCTTCCGCCGGGTGCGCGACGAGCTGGAGCCGTTCTGGCGGCGCTTCCCCGGCGTCACCGCGGTGCGGGTCCAGCGCCTCGTCTCCAAGGACGCGGATGCGCGGCCGATCGCCATGATCCTGGAGATGGATTTTCTGGACCAAGCGGCGCTCGATGCCTGCCTGGCGTCCTCGATCCGCCCGGAATCCCACGCCGCCACCGAGGCGGTGATGCAGCTGTTCGAGGGCCGGTTCTACCATCTGATCAGCGAGGGCCGGACCCTGCCGCTGGCCGAGCCCGGCCCGGGGGGGCTCGATGGCGCTCCCGCATCACCGACCGTGACCAGTAAGAACTCATTATAAACCACAACGGACGGGATATGTTGGTTTTTATACAAATCCCTGTGATGATCTACAAGTTGAGCCACCGCTATCGAGGCTATCGGTGCAGTTTCAATTGGCCAGATACGGATATCGGATACAGGCGAGCGGCGCGATGGCGAAGTGGATACCCGGCGCGGCCGTGTTCGGTCTCCTGTGCCTGATGATCATCCCGGCTCCCGGGATCTGGGGCGTGCTGATCGGGGCCGCCTGCGTGCTGGCGATCGTCGGCAGCCTGTTCATGCTGTTCCTCGACCGGACGGCGAGCGCCCTCCTCGCGTGGCGCGAACGCGCCAGGCAGCCATCGCGGCAGCCGCGCCGGGGCCGGGTGGTGCATGCCGGTCCCGGGCTGACCCGGAAGGTCTGACGGATAGTCCGACACCGGGCCGGGGACTGGATTCCCGGTCCCATCGGTGCAAGGTCCGGCGCCGCCCTCGCGGCGTCACGACCAACCGGGACGGTCCGATGAAGCTCCTCTACTCTCCCGCCTCGCCCTATGCCCGCAAGGTGCTGGTCCTCGCCC
Organism: Methylobacterium sp. J-030; assembly: GCF_022829545.1. GTDB lineage: Bacteria > Pseudomonadota > Alphaproteobacteria > Rhizobiales > Beijerinckiaceae > Methylobacterium. The sequence goes on from NZ_JAKSYM010000391.1 coordinate 65,997, forward strand.
ACGAGACCGGGCTGATCGACCGGATCACGGTCACGGCCGCCGCGGCCTCCCCGACCGGCTCCGCCGCGGAGGTCGCCGGCCATAACCCGCTCGGCAAGATCCCCGCGCTGGTGCTGGAGGACGGGACCGCCCTCTACGACAGCCGGGTGATCTGCGAATACCTCGACGGCCATTCCACCGGCCCGCGCCTGTTCCCCGAGGGGGCGGCCCGCTGGGACGCGCTGACCCGGCAGGCGCTCGCCGACGGGCTGCTCGATGCGGCGCTGCTCACCCGCTACGAGCTCGTCCTGCGCCCGGAGGCGCAGCGCTGGGACGCCTGGGAGGCCGGCCAGATCGGCAAGATCACGGCGGCGCTGGACCGGTTCGAGACCCTGGCGGCCGCCCTGCCGGCGCTCGATATCGGCACGGTCGCGCTCGCCTGCGCCCTGGGCTACCTCGACCTGCGCTTCCCCGACCTCGCGTGGCGGGAGGGCCGCCCCGCCCTGGCGGCGTGGTTCGCGACGGCCGAGCGCCGGCCCTCGATGACCGCCACCGTACCGAAGGGCTGAGCGCCGGTCCGGGTTTCGAAAGGCCGAGCCCTTTCGCGGGTCCAGGGCGGAGCCCTGGTGTCGGGCTTCGCCCGAGACGGTCGGGGCTTTGCCCCGACACCCCACCAAAGGGCTTCGGCCCAGCCCTTTCAAGGTGTTTGAGCTGGCCCCACATCATCGGGATGACGAGCCCATTGGACGGATCGGGACCACTCGGGCACGCTGTTCTGGAGCAGTTTGAGCAGCGGGCGCCGGCCAGCGTGATGGCGCGCACACTGCTGGAACAGGCGTTTCCGGCGCCCTGGGCGGCTGTGGAGCAACCTGCCGGCCGCGGTGACGGCTAGGCAGATCGCGCAAGCCTACCGGGACCGCTGGCGGATCGAGGGGATGTTCCAGCGTCTGGAGGGCGTGCTGCGCAGCGAGATCCCGAGCCTGGGCCATCCGCGCGCGGCGCTGCTCGGTTTCGGTGTGGCGCTGCTGGCCTACACCGTGCTGGCGCTGATCGCGCGTTGCGTGGAGAGCGCGCGCCCCTGACGCGGGGGCCGCGCCGCAGGTGTCGCTCTACCATCTCGTGCTGCAGATCCGCAGCGGCTACGATGGCCTGTGCATCGCCCTGGCGCCTGAGCACCGGGCGGGCCGCGGCCCGATCGACCCGCCAGCCCTGGCTGCACGCCTCCTGAGCTTGGCCCGCAGCTTGGCCCGCCGCATCGACCCCGCACGCGTCAGAACCAGCCACCGAAAACCCAAGGATCGAACGGCAAAGCCCGGACCCGACAGCGGCCCCCACTTCTCAACCGCATCCCGCCTGGCCGGCAAAACACCTTGAAAGGGCTGGGGCAAGCCCTTCGGAAACCCGGGATCTTGAGGCTCAGGCCTCCGCGTTGCGTGCCATGAAGGTGGCGGGGGTGCCGTCCTCCGGGTTCACGAAGATGATGTCGGTCGGCGCTCGGCGCGGGGTGTCGATCGACAGGAACACCACCGGGTCCCCGGGTTCGAGGTCCGGCATCGCGTGGACCGTGCCCTTCTCGAAGAACAGGAGCTGGCCGGGGCCGAACGCCGTCTCGGTGGCCGGGTCGCCCAGCCAGACCCGGCCCCGGCCCGAGACGCAGTAGAGGTACTCGTCGCAGGTGGCGTGGTAGTGCGGCGGGGTCGGCCGGTAGACCCGGAACACCCGGGCGCTCGCCGCCGCCCGGTCGGTCAGGTAGGTGTCGACCAGGAGGGTTTCTGCGCTGTCCGGCAGGGAAGCCGCCAGCGCCGCCACGTCGAACAGGCCGGTGCCCGATTCCGCCATCGCCTCACTCCGCAAAGCCTTCGAGCACGATCTTGCCCCTCGCCCGCCCGCTCTCGATCAGCGCGTGGGCGCGCCGCAGGTTCGCGGCGTCGATCCGGCCGTAATGCTCCCCCAGGGTGGTGCGCAGGCGCCCGGAATCAACGAGGCGGGACACCTCGTCGAGGAGCGCGCCCTGCGCGGCGATGTCGGCGGTGGCGAACATCGAGCGGGTGAACATGAACTCCCAGTGCAGCGACAGGCTCTTGCGCTTGAGCAGCCCGACATCGAGCTGCTCCGGATCGTCGATCAGGCCGAGCCGGCCCTGCGGGGCGATCAGCTCCACGATCGCGGCGAGGTGGTCGTCGGTGTTGGTGGTGGAGACGACGAGGCCCGGCGCGCCGAGGCCAAGCGCCGCCACTTCGGCCGCCAGGGGTTTCGCATGGTCGACCACGTGGTGGGCGCCAAGATCCCGGCACCAGGCCGCCGTCTCGGGCCGCGACGCGGTGGCGATCACGGTGAGATCGGTGAGCTGCCGGGCGAGCTGGATCGCCACCGAGCCGACGCCCCCCGCGCCGCCGACGATCAGGATCGCCGGGGCAGCACCCGGCACGGGCTTGCCCGCGTCGAGCCGGTCGAACAGGGTCTCCCAGGCGGTGATCGCGGTGAGCGGCAGGGCGGCGGCCTGCGCCCAGTCGAGGGTTTCGGGTTTGTGCCCGACGATGCGGGCGTCGACGCAATGGTATTGGGCGTTCGTGCCCGGCCGGGTGAGATCGCCCGCGTAGAACACCGCGTCGCCCGCGGAAAAGCCTTCGACCTCCGCGCCGACGGCGACGACGGTGCCGGCCGCGTCCCAGCCCAGGACCTTGACGCCGCCTTCCTCCGGCTCGGCCCGGCGCCGGACCTTGGTGTCGACTGGATTCACCGAGACTGCCTCGACCTTCACCAAGAGGTCGCGGGGGCCGGGCTCTGGCTGGGGCAGGTCGCAATCGACCAGGGCCTCGGGATCGGTGATCGGCAGGGACTTGCGGTATCCGACGGCACGCATCACGGCCTCCTGTGGCTCAATGCCGGAGAGATGCCGCCCGCCTTCGCGATGCGCAAGGACGCACATAAAGGGCCCATAGGGTCGAGGAGGGTACCGTGAGAGGCGTCGCCATGCCCCGTGGCTTCCGCCCCACGCCGGCAGCCCCGGCTGCGCCGTCGCGGCGCCCCTCCGGCTCATCGACGGCACGCTGCGGTTCGACGCGCGCCGGCGGCGACTGACCAGCGCGATGCGGCGCAGGCGCACCCATCAGGTGCGCGCGATGGACGCGAGCCGGCTGATCACGCGCACGATCCACGCTCAGGTATCCCCGAAGCAGGAATACAGCCTGAACGCGCACGATCGATCCCTGGAGACGGTCATCGATGCCCGGAAGATCCGAGTTGATCTGTATGCGGAAGCACCAGTACCGACGCACACTGCAGCCTGAAGGCGCAACTCTTCGCAGATCGCCGGTCGGTGCGTGAACGGGCTGTTTACCAAACTCATCGACACCGGAAGGTCTGAACGATCGCGGTCCCAGAGCTTTCCGATGCGTCTCTTGTCCTCGCTCCGCGCCCGCATCCTGGCGGTGGCGCTCGCCCCCTGCCTCGCCTTCGCGGGGGCGGCGGGCCTGACCATCGCGGATCAGTGGGCGCGCCGCGCCGAGATGGACCGGGTGGAGAGCCTCGTCGGCCTCGCCTCGCGGATCAGCGCCTTCGTGCACGAGGTCCAGCGCGAGCGCGGTGCCTCCAGCCTGTTCCTGGGGGCGAAGGGCGCGCAGTTCGGACCGGAGCTCGCCGCCCAGCGCGGGCGCACCGACGCGGCGCTGGCGGGGCTGCCGGAGGCCATGACGGCCGCCGCGGGCTTCGGACCGGCCTTCGCGGCGCGCGGGGCGGGGTTCACGCGGGCGCTCACCGGGCTCGCGGCGCAGCGCCGGGCCGTGGACGCCCTGACGCCGAGCGCACCGGAGGCCGCCCGCTTCTACACCGGCCTGATCGGCGAGGGGCTCGGGCTCGTGCGCGGGATGGGCGGGGTGATCGACGAGGCCGGCCTCGCCGCCCGGGCGAACGCCTATGCGGCCTTCCTGGCGCTCAAGGAGGCCGCCGGCCAGGAGCGGGCGGCCGTCTCCGCGGCCTTCGCGTCGGGCAGCCTGGACCTGCCGGCCGCGCGCCGGCTCGCCACGCTCTCGGCCGAGCAGGCGACCTATGCCGGCCTGTTCCGGGCCGGGGCCGAGCCGCCCCAGGCCGCCCTGCTCGACGCCGCGGAGGCGACGGAACCGGCGCGTGACGTGGCGCGCCTGCGCCAGGTCGCCCAGGAGACGATGCCGGGCACAAGCCCGGCGTTCCGCGACGCGCCGGGCTGGTTCCGCCTCGCCACGCAGCGCATCGACGCCCTGAAGGGCGTGGAGGATCGGCTGACCGCCGATCTCGTGGCAGCCGCCGGCGCCGTGCGCGCCCGGGCCGACCGGATGCTGACCCTCTGGGGCGCGGGGGGCTTGGCCCTGTTCGCCCTCTCGGCCGGCCTCGCGGTCTGGCTGGGCACGGCGATCGCCCGGCCGCTCGGCCGGATGGCCGCGGTGCTGACGGCGATCGGCCGGGATGAGGCGGCGGACGGCACGGCCGACCTGGCGATCCCGTCGGGCGGCCCGCGCGAGGTCCGGGCGATCGCCGCGGCGGCTCTCGCGTTCCGCGACAGCGTCGCCGAGCGCCGCGCGGCGCGGGCCGCGCAGGAGCGGCTCGCCGCCGGGAACGCCGAGGCCCAGCGCGCGGCCGCGCGCGGCCTCGCCGACAGTTTCGAGCGCCAGGTCGGCGGCATCGTCGAGGCGGTCTCGGCGGCGGCCGCCCAGTTGGAGGCCTCCGCGCACGGCATGGCCCGGGCCGCCCGGGACACGACCGACCTCGGCCGGGCGGTGGCGGCGTCGGCCGATTCGGCCGCGCGCTCGGCCGACACGGTGGCGGCGGCGACGGAGGAACTCACCGCCTCGGTGCGGGAGATCGGCGTGCAGGTCGGGAGCTCGGCCGACCTCGCGGCCTCCGCGACCCGGGACGCGGACGGCATGGCCGGGGAGATCCGGCGCCTCGCGCAGGCCGCCGGCAGCATCGGGGAGATCGTCGCGATGATCTCGCAGATCGCCGGCCAGACCAATCTGCTGGCGCTGAACGCCACGATCGAGGCGGCCCGGGCCGGCGAGGCGGGCCGGGGGTTCGCCGTGGTGGCCGCGGAGGTGAAGGCGCTGGCCGAGCAGACCGCGAAGGCCACCGAGGAGATCGGCACCAAGGTCGCGGAGATCGCCGGCTCCACGGAGGCCTCGGTCCGGTCGATCGGCGGCATCACCGGGGTGATCCGCAACCTCGCCCGGATCGGCGCCGAGATCGCCGCGATGGTCGAGGAGCAGGGCGCGGCCACCGCCGAGATCGCCCGGACCACGGCGCAGACCGCTCAGGATACGAGCGGGGTCTCGCGCCACATGGCGGGCGTGGGCGAGGCGGCCGACACGGCGAGCCAGGGCTCGGCCCAGGTGCTGCAGGCCGCAGGCGACCTCTCCCGGCAGGCCGGCGCCCTGCGCCAGGCCGTGGCGGGCTTTCTGGACCGGGTGCGGGCGGCTTGAGGGGAGGGGCCTGGCCTTCTCGACCGTCGGCCGTCGCGAGCCTTGCGACGGAGGTGATCGCGAACGAAGCGGGAGGCCGGGTTGCCGAATACAGCCACCCGGAATCCGTTGTGATCTTACTTCTTCATCGAGTCCTTGGCCATGCTGTCCTTGGCCATGGAGTCCCTACCCGTATGATCCTTGGCCATATGATCCTTGGCCATGGCGTCCTTCTTGCCCATGGAATCTTTGGCCATAGAGTCCTTGGCCATCGTATCCTTGCCCATCGCTTCGGCGGCGATCACGGGGCTCGCTGCAACCGAGGCAGCAAGGAAGACGGCCGAGGCGAGGCGGAACAGATTGCGCATGTCGGTGCTCCTGCAATGCGGTGCCAAGTCGTGGCACTGAGCTGAATTCGACGCAGTCTCCCCCAGGTTACACCTTTCGATCGGCAATTTTCCCGCACGCGATGGACGACCTTTGGAGCCTCCTCTCAGATCCATCTCCGCTGGATATGCCTTCGGGCCGCCCGCCGCCCGGTTTTCTGCAAGGTGTCATCCCGCTGAATGCCTTTCATGAGACGCCAGGCAGGCGTACGATCGCTTATCGCCCGCCCTTCATCGGTAACAAACTCCTGCTGTCGATCTCCGGCATCTTGGCCATCTGGTCGAAGGGCACGACCGCCATCACGTGACCATCCGGCATCTTGATGATGTTGAATTGCTTTCCGGTGATCTTGTCGGTCGCCATCGCGACCATGAGCTGCATCGGCTCGAACGGCGTGACGACAAAATCGTGTCCCCAGGCGCCGACGAGGCCCGATAGGGAGGCCATGGCCGCGCCGGTGCCGGCGAGGAGAGCGACAGCCGGCACAATTGCGCGCATCATGATAAATCCCTTCCGGTTCGATCGATGGGACTTCGCGGTCCGGGGCTGAGCCGTTACCGGGATCGGGCCATCATCGCCCGCGGCGGGCTGACGTCGAGAGAAGGGCGGCAGGACAGGGAGGCATCTCGATGACGCCGTACGCGTTTCGACGGCTGCGGCGACCGTCGGTGCCTCCGGCCGGGGTGGGCGCGCGATGAGTTTGGGACGGGTATCGGCGCAGGGCGAGCCGCGGCGGGCCACACGCCGGGCCACCCTGCGGCTCGTGCGTGGGGTCCTGTCCGCGTTGCGGACCACCATCCGGATTGCCGGCGCCCTCGTCCTCGGAGCCCTCGGCATCCTGTTTCTGAACTACGTCGTGCTCTCCACGGACAAGGCGCACGCCTATCGCAACCTCGACCCGAGCCTCGCCGAATGCCGCGACGGGCTCGCGCGGGGTTGGACGATCCTGGCCGATACCGGCCGCGAGACCCTGCGGGCGACGATGCCGACCGACGGCGACGGCTGGGTCGACGCCAGCAACGACGAAGACGCGGTGATCGCGACGGATGCCCGCTGGGCGACACGGCTGCGCTGCGCCCTTCAGCGCCACGTCGTTCCGGCCCGCGAGGCCGGCGGACAGGACCTCGCCTACCACCTCGGCTTCATCGAGTTTCAGGAGGACGGCGAGCCCTACGCCCTGGTCTCCCGCGAGGGGACGAGCGACGCCGCCATCGACAGCGCGATGCTGCGCCACGCCATGGAGACCGAGATGCGGGCCAAGGGCCAGCCGGCCACGATGGTCAAGCCCGTCATCACGCAGCTCGACGCGCTGAAGACGCATCTCTCGACCGGGTCGCACTACGTGATCGCCTTCATCCACGGCTGGCGGCACGACGCGCGGATCGGCGACGGCAACGTGGCGGATCTGCGCCTCTACGCGGCGCACGCCGCCCGTTTTCTCGCGCAGCGCTGCCCGAGCGACCCGAGCGTCTGCGACATGGACGTCACCGCGATCTATATCGGCTGGCGCGGGGCCCGCGTCGACGAGCGCGGCCTGCGGCTCCGGTTCGGCGACGCGCTCGGCGGCGTCTTCGGAAACCTGTCGGCCGGCGCCACCCTGTTCGATCGCAAGCCCGTGAGCGAGGCCATCGCGCCCGCGGCGATCTCGGCCCTGCGCACCCTCGAGACGACCCTCAGCGCGCCGGGCACGCACAACAAGCTGATCGTCGCCGGGCACAGCCTCGGCGGCAACATGCTGGCGAGCGGGCTCAAGGACGACGTGGTCAAGGCGGTGCGCCGCCATCGGTTCGGCGAGACGCTGCCGCCGGTCCTCGGCAATCTCGTGGTGCTGATCAACCCCGCCTCCGAGGCGAGCAAATGGACCGCGATCCAGCGCGAGGTCTGGATGAGGCTGGCCGACCATGCCGACGCGCATACGCCGGCCGCCGAGGTCGTGCACGACGACGGCTTCTTTCCGGCCGACCAGAGGCCGGTCCTGATGTCGGTGACCGCGGCCCTGGCCTTCCCGGCGGGCGGGCTGCGACCCGGGGATTGCGCGTGGATCGGCCTCGACGTCGACGACGCCTTCGCGGCCGCCCGCCGGAAGATACGGAGCCGGCTCGCGGCGACGGACAGCATGTTCGATGCGGGCGTCGACTACGATTGGGCGACGCACGACCTGTTCCCGACCTTCAAGTTCGATTTCCGACCGGCCGCGGGCTTTCTCGACCGGGTGGCGGCGCGGTTCGAGGGCCGCCAGCCCCGGGGCGAAAGCTGCAGCCCGCCGCCGCCCGTCGGCCTCGGAGCCGGATTGCTGACGCTGCCGCTGCGCACCCTGTCGCTGCTGGCCGCGACCTTCCCGTTCCAGAACACCGCGCGCGAGGATTCGCACACCATCGGCAACCTCGACCCGCCGCGGCCGGCGGCCGGCGTGCTCGCCGATGCCCAGCCCTCGGCCGCGCCGTTCGGCACGACCCACGAACTGCTCGGGCTGGATGCGCCCGGCCTCGAACGGCACCACCCCTACGCGACCCTGGCCGATGCCGCCCTCGACTGCCCGCGCTCCGACCACTGGCTGACCCGGGCCCGGGCGGCGCGCGCGGCCCGGCGCGGCATGTTCTGGGACAGTGCCGACCTCGCGCCCGGCCGGTCCGACGAGAGCGGCCCGGCCGCACGCTTCCTGCACGGCCTTCAGTTGACCGGCATCGCGCCGATCACCCGCCCCAACGACCCGTTCTGGAACGTCCGGGCCTTCGACAACGCCCTCTCGCGCCACGACGGCTACCGGCTGTCGTCGTTCATCTGTGCCGTGAACCAGCTCGTGATGGACGACATCACCGATGCGCCATCGTCCATGATCGATCACCGGGACCCGCAGAACCCGTAGAGCCAGTTCCGGACGGCCGGTCTCCAGGGCGCCGTGCCCGGGCGCGTTGCCATCATGCGCGGCCCCCGACGAACCGGATTCCCCTTGCCCGATCACGCCCTAGTTGATCGCTGACGCCCCCCGGCGCCGGATCGGACACCCTCTCACGCCCATGGCCAGCCTCAGCGTCGCAGTCGCGTTCGGCGTCCGCCTGCTCCTCGTGCTGCTGTTCCTGCCGTTCAGCGCCCTCGACAAGATCCTGAACTTCAAGGGCGCGGTCGGGCAGGCGCGGCAGGCCGTGCACGCCACCGCGCTCGCCACGGTGCTGATCCTGATCGGGCTTTCCGTCGAGATCGGGATGTCGCTGTGCATCCTGACCGGCACCGCCGACCGGGCCGCCGCCTTCGTGCTGGCCGGTTATTGCGGGGTCACGGCGCTCCTGTGGAAGCCGTTCTGGAAGCCGGGCGATTTCTGGTCCGGCGGCAAGGGCCGCGACCTGTTCTGGGACTTCTTGAAGAACTTCGCCCTCGCGGGCGGCTTCCTGCTCATCACCTTCGGCACGGGCGCCGGGACCGTCCAGGACTTCATGGCCGATCCGCTCGGCTCGACCCATCCCTACGCGGCCGAGTCCGGGGTTCCAAAGGGCTGAGCCCCAGCCCTTTCAAGGTGTTTCCGACAGCCGCTCAGGTGAAGTTTTCTTCCTGTCAGGCACTGGATTATCGCGCCCTATGCGCGGCCGTCGTCCTTGCGAGCGCCAGCGAAGCAATCCAGGGTGGCGCACGCTCACCGAGGTCGCGCTGCCCTGGGTCGCTTCGCTGCGCTCGCGATGACGGCGAGCGGTCGTGGCCAAGTCGAGCGCGAAACACCCTAAAACGGCTGGGTCTCGACCTTTCGAAACCGCGACGGGATCCGTCCGCGCGACGCACGACCCCATGTGCTCCCGTCGAACAGGGTCTTAGAACCGAAGCGACCGCCCGGCCGCCGCCACACCGAGGAGCAGGGCCGCTACGATCAGGAAGGCGGCCGGCAAGCCGAGCGCGTGGGCGACGAAGCCGATCAGGGCGGGGCCCACCAGCACGCCGGCATAGCCCAGCGTCGTCACCGCCGGCACCGCCGCGTGTGCGGGCATCGCGGTCTGGCGGCCCGCCGCCGTGAACAGGATCGGCACGATGTTGGCGCAGCCCGCCCCGACCAGGGCGTAGCCCGCGAGCGTCGCCGCCCAGGCCGGCATCACCACCGACAGCGCCAAGCCGGCGGCGGCCAGCAGGCCGCCGAGGATCACCACACGCCGTCGGCCGAGCCGGGCCACGATCCGGTCACCCGCGAGCCGCCCGGCCGTCATGGTCACCGAGAAGGCCGCGTAGCCGAGCGCCGCCCAGGCCGGATCGAGTCCGCGCTGCTGGATCAGGAAGACCGCGCTCCAATCGAGGGCCGAGCCCTCGGTGAGGAACACCACGAAGCAGAGCAGGCCGAGCACCAGCACCGGACCCCGGGGCAGCGCGAGGACGGGCCGCCGCTGCCGCCCGTCATGTCCCCCGCCCTGTCGCCCGGCCGATGGCCGGGTGCCCGCAGGATGCCGGGCCAGGCCGCCGCGAACAGGGCCGCGATGCCCCCGACCAGGATCAGCACGGCCCAGCTTGCCCCGAGCCCGGCGGCCAGCAATCCGCTGGCGAGGAGCGCCCCCAGGATGCAGCCGAGGCTGTAGAGGCCGTGGAAGCCCGACATCATCGGCCGCCCGCCGGCACGTTCCACCGCGATGGCCTGCAGGTTCATGACGCAGTCCACCGCCCCCATCCCGGCCCCGAACAGGAGGAGCGCCAGGGTGAGCGGCACGAGACCCGTGCCCTCGGCCAGCACCGGCAGGGCGAGGCCGATCGCCGACGTCCCGGCGAGGAGGACCGGGCGGTATCCGAGCCGCGCCGCCGCCGCCCCGGCGCTCGGCATCGCCAGGATCGAGCCGATGCCGAAGGTGAGGAGCAGCAGGCCGAGCCCGGCCTCGTCGAGGCCGGCGCGGTCCTTCACCAGCGGCACCAGGGGCGCCCAGGTGGCGTTGGCGAGGCCGACGATCAGGAACAGCAGCCGTGTGGACAGGCGCCGGGCGCGTGCGGCGTGGTCGTCGGCTCCGCGGAGGGCGGCCGGGTCGGTCAGGTCGAGCGCTGGCATCGCTGGGTGAGGTCGGGTCCGAGGGTCGACGCGGCGTGGTCGCTGCCCCTCGCTAGGCCGCCGTGATCTCCACGCATCGCCAGCGGATTCCCACATCGCGCGCCGCGCCGGTGAGGGCCGCAAGTCCCCCTGCCCCGCGCGCGGGGCAGGGGGTATCACGCCCCGTCTCCGAGCGATCCGTGAACATCGCGGCCCGCACGGAAGAGCGACCGCTCAGCGCGCCTCGCTGACCCGCCTGGTCGCCCGCTGCTCCTTCTTGTAGGCGATGATCGCCGCCGAGCAGCCGGCGGAGAGCTTCTTCAGGTTGGCCTTGAAGCAAGCCTCGACCTCCGGGCCGCCCGGCGCGTAGGCGCTGCAATAATCCATGTAGTCGCCGGTGCAGTGCTGCTTGAGCGCGTCCCGGGCCGGGGATTGCTCGGCGAGCGCCGCCACGGGAAGGGCCGCGACGAGGCCGATCGCCAGCAGGGCCGTCTTGGTCGAAATCGTCGAAGGCATGGACATCATTCGCTCATCCGGGCCGCGCGGACGCGGCGATGGGCGGTGCGGATGGACGCCAAGGATGGCGTCAGCATGACACCCGGGTGGCACGGATGCAGATCAGCCATGCCCAATACTGGACAGCTCAGGCTGATCGCCCGCTCAATGCGCCCCGACCCGCCGGGCCGGCACGAGGTCGTTGGCGATGATCTCGCCGAACGGGCCGTCGTTGCGGGCGTCGGTGGCCGGGCGGCCCGTGGTGGCGCGCAGCGGCAGCTTCGGGAAGACCAGCTCGGCGAAGCGGTAGGCCTCCTCCAGGTGCGGGTAGCCCGAGAGGATGAAGCGGTCGATCCCGAGATCGATGTATTCCTTCATCCGGTCGGCGACCTGATCGGCCGAGCCGACCAGAGCCGTCCCGGCCCCGCCGCGCACGAGGCCGACGCCGGCCCAGAGGTTCGGCGACACCACCAGTTTTTCGCGATTACCCCCGTGGAGGGCCATCATCCGGCTCTGGCCCACGGAATCCTGCCGCTTCAGGGTCTCCTGCGCCCTGGCGATGGTGGCGTCGTCGAGCCGCGAGATCAGCCGTTCGGCCGCATCCCAGGCTTCACCCTCCGTCTCCCGGGCGATCACGTGCAGGCGGATGCCGTAGGAGAACGTCCTTCCGCGTGCCTCGGCCGCCTGGCGTGCGGAAACAATCTTCTCGGCGACCTGGGCCGGGGGCTCGCCCCAGGTGAGGTAGACGTCGCAATGCTCGGCCGCCACCGCGATGCCGGCGGGCGAGGAGCCGCCGAAATAGAGTGGCGGATAGGGCTTCTGCACCGGCGGGTAGATCAGCCGGCCGTTCTCGGCGCGCAGATGAGTGCCTTCGAAGGTCACGGTCTCGCCCGCGAGCAGGCCGCGCCAGATCGTCAGGAACTCGTCGGTGACGGCGTAGCGCGCATCGTGGGACAGGAACACGCCGTCGCCCGCGAGTTCCACCGGGTCGCCGCCGGTGACCACGTTGATCAGCAGGCGCCCCTCCGAGATCCGGTCCAGGGTCGACGTCATGCGGGCCGCCGCGGAGGGCTCCATCAGGCCCGGCCGCACCGCCACGAGGAAGCGCAGGCGCTTCGTCAGCGGCGCCAGCGCCGAGGCGACGATCCAGGAATCCTCGCAGGACCGCCCGGTCGGCAGCAGCACGCCGTAATAGCCGAGGTCGTCCGCGCCCTGGGCGATCTGGCGGAGATAGGACAGGGACACCGCGCGGGCCCCCTCGCCGGCGCCGAGATAGCGGCCGTCGCCGTGGGTCGGCAGGAACCAGAGGACGTCGGCACGCCCGTCTTGCGGTGCGGTCATCGGGATCTTCCTCACTGAACGATATTGGGGTTTCAAAAGGGCGAGCCCTTTTGCGGGTGCAGGGCGGAGCCATGCTGGGTTCGGGCGAAGCCCGAGATCGGGGCCAATGAACTCGGGTTTCTGCCCGATACCCCGCCAAAGGGCTCGCCCTTTGGGAACCTGGTCCTTGCTATCCGCCGAGCAGGTGATCGAGGATGCGCCCTTCGAGACGCGCGAGGTCCGGGTCGCCGCGCCGGCGCGGGCGCGGCACGTCGACCCGCAGGTCGAGGGCGATGCGGCCCGCCTCGACCACGAGGATCCGGTCCGCCAGGGCCACCGCCTCGGCGACGTCGTGGGTGACGAGGAGCGCCGTGAACCCTTGCGCCCGCCAGATCCGCTCGATCAGGTCCTGCATGCCGATGCGGGTGAGGGCGTCCAGCGCCCCGAGCGGCTCGTCGAGGGCGAGCAGGCCCGGCCGGCTCACCAGCGCCCGGGCGAGCGCCACGCGCTGGCGCTGGCCGCCCGAGAGCGTCGCGGGCCAATGCCCGGCCTTGTCGGACAGGCCGACCTCGGCGAGGGCGGCGCGCGCCCGTTCCCGGCGCTCGGCCCGGGTGCCGTGGCCCGACAGGCCGACCGCGACGTTGTCGACCACCCGCGCCCAGGGCAGGAGCCGCGGCTCCTGGAACATGATCCGCTTCGGCGGTTCGGACCGGCGGGGGGAGCCCTCCGGCCCCTCCAGGTCGATCCGGCCGCCGGTCGGATTCTCCAGGCCGAGGATCAGGCGCAGCAGGGTGCTCTTGCCGCAGCCCGAGCGGCCCACCACCGCGGTGAACCCGCCCGCCGGCAGGAACAGGTTCAAACCTTCGATGACCGCATGGCCGTCGAAGCTCTTGTGCAGGTCGCGGACGGTGACGGCGATCCCGCGGGCGGAGGGCTCCGCGGGCGACGGGGTCGGGCCTCCGGACTGCCGGGGCTCGGGGCCCGGATCGGACAGCGCCTCGCGGCGGACGGCGTCGAGCAGCATCAGGCGCTCCTGTAGGCGGGGTTCCAGGCGAGGCAGGCGCGCTCGAGCTGGCGGGTCAGGGCGTCGGCGAGCTTGCCCAGCGCCGCGTAGATCAGGATCGCCAGCACCACGACGTCGACCAGCATGAACTCGCGGGCCTGCATGGCCATGTAGCCGAGCCCCGAGGAGGCCGAGATCGTCTCGGCGACGATCAGGGTCAGCCACATGATGCCCAGGCCGTAGCGCAGGCCGACGAAGATCGACGGCAGGGCGCCGGGCAGCACCACCCGGGCGAACAGCTCCGCCCGGGACATGCCGTAGACCCGGCCCATCTCCACGAGGCCCGGATCGACCGAGCGGATGCCGTGCAGGGTGTTGGCGTAGATCGGGAAGAACACGCCGAGCGCCACGAGGAACAGCTTCGCCGCCTCGCCGATGCCGAACCACAGGATCACCAACGGGATCAGCGACAGGTGGGGGACGTTGCGCACCATCTGCACCGAGGTGTCGGTCAGCCGCTCCGACAGGCGCGACAACCCGTTGGCCAGCCCCAGCGCGAAGCCGATCCCGCCGCCGACTACGAAACCGGCGAGCGCCCGCAGGGTGCTGACCCCGAGATTGGTCCAGAGTTCGCCGGTCCGTCCGGCCTCCCAGCCGGCCCGGACCACGTCGAGGGGCGCCGGCATGAACCGGTTCGAGACGAGCCCGGTCGAGACCGCGGCCTGCCAGCCCACCAGGATCGCGGCCGGCAGCAGCCAGGGGATCGCGGCGTCGCGCAGGCGGTCGCGCTTGGATGCGGGCATCAGCGGTTGGCTCCCAGGGCCTCGGCCCGGCGCTCGGGCGGCGTCCAGACCGCGTCGGCGATCCGGATCGGCTTCGGCAGGAGGCCGAGCGTGTGAAAGGCGTCCGCGACCTTCTGCTGGTCGGCGATCACCGTCGCGTCGAGGGGCGCCACGCCGTAGGACAGGCGGCCGAGGGCGACGCTCAGGACCGGGGCGGGGATGCCCACCGTGGGGGCGAGCTCCGCCGCCACGGATTCGGCATGGCCCGCGGCCCAGGCATCGACCTCCCCGATCGCCTTCAGGACGGCCGAGACCACCTCCGGGCTCGAATCCGTGAAGCCGCGCCGGGACAGGTAGAACTGCCGGTTCGGGGCGATCCCGGTCCCGTCGACCCCCTTGCCGTCCGCCAGCACCCGGGCGCCGGTGGAGCGCTCGGCGGCGGCCAGGAACGGGTCCCAGATCGCCCAGGCATCGACCGACCCGCGCACGAAGGCGGCGTTGGCATCGGCCGGCGCCAGGAAGGCGAGCTTCACCGCGTCATACGGTATGCCGCCCTGCCCCAGGGCGCGGACCAGCAGGTAATGGACGTTCGAGCCCTTGTTGAGGGCGATGGTCTTGCCGCGCAGGTCGGCGAGGCTGCGGATCGGGCTGTCCTTCGGCACGAGGATCGCCTCGCCCCTCGGGGCCGGCGGCTCTGTGCCGACGTAGCGCAGCTCCGCGCTCGCGGCCTGGGCAAAGATCGGCGGGGCCTCGCCGGCCGAGCCGAAATCCACCGCGCCGGCGTTGAGCGCCTCCATCAGCGGCGGCCCGGACGGGAATTCCGACCACGACACCGTGGTGCCCAGCGGCTGGAGCGCCGCCTCCAGGGTGCCGCGGCCCTTCAACAGCACCAGGGAGCCGTATTTCTGGTAGCCGATCCGGATGCTGCCGGCGGCGCGCGCGGGGCGCAGCAGCGCGGCCGCCGCGAGGCCGAGCCCGGCGGACAGGAGCAGGCGGCGGTGCGGGGCAGGGCCGGCCGGGGACGGCAGGGCCAGGGCGCGGGGCGTTCGGTCGGTCATGGGGCTCAGCCGTTGCGGGCGGGGGCTGCCCAGACCGCGTCGGCGATCCGGACCGGTTTCGGGATCAGCTTCAGGGCGTGGAACCGGTCGGCGACCTGCTGCTGCGCGGCGATCACGCGCGCGGTCATCGGCCCGATCACGTAGTCGGTCCGGTCCACCGCCCGGCGGGTCGCGGGGAGCGGCACGCCGGTGCCCTGCGACAGCAGCGCGGCCACCGCGCCGCGGTTCTGCGTGCACCAGGCCGCCACGTCGCCGAGGGCGTCGATCGCCGCGGCGAGCACGGCGCCCCGGCCCTCCGCGAAGGGCCGGCTCGCCAGGAAGAAGTTGGTCTGCGGGGCGATCTCGGTGGCGGAGGCCAGCACGCGCACCCCCTCCCCCGCCTCCGCGATGGCGAAGTACGGGTCCCAGATCGTCCAGGCGTCGATGCTGCCCCGGGCGAAGGCCGCCGCCGCATCCGCGGGCGCCAGGGTCACGGGCTCGATGTCGGCGTAGGTCAGGCCGGCCTTCTCCAGGGCCGCGATGGTCAGGTTGTGGGCGCTCGACGCCTTGGCGAAGGCGACGCGCTTGCCCCGGAGCTCGGCGAGGCTCCGGATCCCGGAGCCCTTCGGCAGCAGGATCCCGGCGCCGGACCCGCCCGCCTCCTGGGCGGCCGCGTAGACGAGGTTCGACCGCGCGGCCTGGGCGAAGATCGGCGGCGCGTCGCCGGTCTGCCCGAGATCGATCCCGTCGAGCGAGAGGGCTTCGAGCAGCGGCGGCCCGAAGGAGAACTCGATCCAGCGTACCGTGTGGCCGAGGGGCTCCAGGCGGCGCTCGATGATCCCTTGCTGCTTGGCCACCACCAGGATGCCGTTCTTCTGGTAGCCGATCCGGAGCACGCCCGGCTCGGCCGCCCGGGCGTTGGCGAGGGCCGCCGGAACGGCCAGCAGGGCGGCGAGCAGGCTGCGGCGGTCGAGCATCGCGGGGCTCACACTCTGAGACTCACTCGGCGGCCGCGAGGGCGACCGGGGCCGCTCTGTGGGCCGCGCCTTGAGCGGCACGGTGGGCCAGCAGCGCGGCGAGCTGCCCGCCCGCCTCCGCGGCTCGGGCGCGCACGCCCGCCTCGACGAGCACGCCCTCGCGAAAATCCGCGTCCGAGGCGTAGATTGCGGTGGGGATCTGGAGGGCGCCGAAGAAGCCGAAGAGCGGCCGGAAGGCGTGCTCCACCACGAGGGCGTGCCGCGCCCCGCCGCCGGTGGCCACGATGGCCACCGGCTTGCCGGCGAGCGCCCCCGGATCGACCAGATCGAACAGGTGCTTGAACAGGCCGGTATAGGCGCCCTTGTAGACCGGCGAGCCGACGACGAGCCCGTCCGCCGCCTCGATCGCGTCGAGCAGCGCCCGGGCGGGCGGCGGCAGCTGGTCGCGGGTCCAGGCGGCGCCGAGGCCGGGGCCGGCATCGACGAAGTCCAGCGCGCGGGCGTCGAGCGCGCCCCGTGCGCCGGCCGCGCGCAGCACCGCGTCGACCAGTGCGCGCGTCTTGGACGGCCGCTGCACGTTCGCGCTCAGCCCGACGAGTCTCGGTCGTGTCATGCTTCAGGTGCCTTGCTCGGAGGCCATGGGGAGGCGCGGGGCGCCGGTCGAGACGCACGGGCGTCCGGCCCGATTTCCCGACAGGTCCTAGACTTGACGCTCCTTCCGCCGCAGGTCAATGAAATGCTCTTCCCTATTCATGCGGGATGGAAAAATGGTTCTCCTCAATTCCCCGCATCGATAGCGAAGTTTTATCCGGCGCCGCGCTTGGATATCTCGCGACGGATCGGGATGACCTTCCGGAAAGCCGCTTCGGCGGCAGGTTGAGTCTCCGGATCGCGCGGCGCGGCGTTCGATCATCCTTCGAAAGCCGGCGCCCGAGGAGGAATCTCATCGGCTTCGGGGCCGGGCCGACGCGCGGACCTCCGTCGCCCGGCCGTGTGGCCCGCGTCGTCCAATCGGGCCGGCAGCCGGGGCCGCGGCCGAATAGCAGTCTTGACTTCCAGATTATAGCTGTTCTAATTCGCAACAGAGCGGCACGGCGCCGATCGTCATCGGGAGATACGCGACATGGCCAACGCCCATTGCGAGAGCTGCAAGTTCTTCGACGAGCACACCGGCAACGGTGCTGCGCCCCAGGCCGATGCCGGCCTGTGCCGGTTCAACCCGCCGGTCAGCCAGCCGGAGCCGGAGTCCAAGGGCCTGTGGCCGGTGGTCTCCACGAACGACTGGTGCGGCCACTTCACCGCCGAGATGACCGCGGCCGAGTAAGGCCCGCAGGGCTCTCCGCGTCCCGGCGGAGATGGAACGACCGGGCCAGCCCTCGCGGCTGGCCCTTTTTTCGTGTGCAGCCACAGCGCCGGATGGCGCTTGCTGCAATCCTGGCTGCAATCCTTGCCTCGGCGGCTCCCGGATCCTCTGGCCGAGCGGTCGCGGATGCCGCCCGTCGGATGCCGCCCCTTGGGTTGGCGGCGAACCTGCCCGTGCGGCCGTCTCGAGTCCGTCGCGTTCGTGTCCCGCAGGGGCTTCCCGGTCAGTCCGTGAAGGCCGCGACGCTGCGGCGCTCGCCGCGCAGGAAGGCGTCGGCGGCGTGGATCAGGGGATTGAGGTCGACGTCGCTGGCGCCGGAGCGGATCAGGGCGGCGAAGCGGTCGTAGAGGCCGCGATAATCGGCCTCGGGCGGCAGCGTCTGGTCGCGGCCGTCGATCGTCAGGGCCGCGCCGCCCCGCGACAGGACCAGGGTCCCGTCTTCGGTCTCGACGCGGATGTCCCAGGTCTGCGGCCCGGTCTGGCGCCAGTCGAACACGGCGTGGATCGGGGTGCCGGCAGAATCCGTGAAGCGCAGGTCGGCGGCGATCGGCGCCTGCCGGTTCTCCGGAACCTCCAGGGTCGCGCCGGTCAGGAAGAAGGGCGGCAGGATGTGGGTCGCGATCGACAGGGCGTTGATCCCCGGATCGAACACGCCCATCCCGCCGGATTCCCAGATCCAGTCCTGGCCCGGATGCCAGTGCCGCACGTCCTCCATCCAGGCGATCGAGACCGACCGGATCCGACGCGCGGACAGCCATTGGAGCGCGGGCTCCACGCCCGGCGCGAAACGGGAGTGCCAGCTCGCGAACAGGCTCACCCCCCGCCGCCGCGCGGCCTCGGACAGGATCCCGACCTCGGCCAGGGTCGCCCCCGGAGGCTTCTCCAGGAAGACGTGCAGCCCCGCCTCGATCGCCGCCAGGGCGGCCGCGAACCGCGCCTGCGGCGGCTGGCACAGGCCGACCGCTTGGAGATCGCCCTCCCCCGCCAGCATCTCGGGCAGCGTCCGGTAGTTCGGCACCCCGTCGAGGCCGCCGTGGCGGCTCGCCACGGCCACCAGGGTGTAGTCCGGCGAGGTGCCGATCACCGGCAGATGCTGGTCCCGGGCGATCTTGCCGACGCCCACCAGCCCGATGCGGATCGGATGCGTCATCTCAGAGCCCCCGGACGGCGATGTCGGCGGCCGGGGCGACCGCCAGGGGATTGCGTAGCGGCAGCGTGAAGGGGGCGGCCGCGATCTCGAACACGTCGCCCGGCCGGGCCGCGACCCCGTCGCTGAACGACAGGGTGGCGGTCCCGAAGAAATGCACGTGCACGTCCCCGGGCCGGCGGAACAGCGCATACTTGAAGTGGTGCCGCTCCAGGTTGTCGATCCTGTGGGACATGTTCGCTTCGCCCGAGGGGAACGGCTTCTCCCAGAGCACGGCGCCGTCGCGCAGGATGCGGCTGACGCCGCGCCCCCTGTTCAGACGCTGGAATTGTAGGAGTGATCGTCCCATTCGAAATTCCCCCTCGGGGCGTTCTTGTTCGGCGGCCTCTGCGGGCCGTCCCGATGCGCGGCCGAGGCGGCCCGTCAGCGGCCGGATTGCGGTTCGAGGACGCCGTCGATCCGGCGCGCGAGATGCCAGGGATTGTCCGGGCGCAGGGGCGGCGGCAGCAGCGCCGCCGGCAGGTCCTGGTAGCAGACCGGGCGCAGGAACCGCTCGATCGCCAGGGTCCCGACCGAGGTGGTGCGGACGTCCGAGGTCGCCGGGAACGGGCCGCCATGCACCATCGCGTGGCACACCTCCACGCCCGTGGGCCAGCCGTTGGCGAGGACGCGGCCGGCCTTGCGCGCCAGCAGCGGCACCAGCCCGGCGGCCAGCGGCTCGTCCGCCGGGTCCATGTGCAGCGTCGCGGTGAGCTGCCCCCCGAGGGACTCGATCACCCGGGTAAGCTCCGCTGCGTCGGCGGCCGCCACCAGGATCCCCGCGGGGCCGAACATCTCCTCGGTCAGCGACGGATCGGCCAGCAGGTGGCGGGCCTCCGTGCGCAGCAGCGCGGCGGGGGCGCCCCCGGGCCCGGCCTTCTCGCCGCGGGCCGCTACCATCACCCCCGGGCGCTCCGCCATCGCGGCGACCGCGCCCTCGAACCGGGCGCGGATGTCGGCCGTCAGCATCGTGTGCGGCGCGCTCGCCCGGATCGCGGCGCCGGCCGCCACCGCGAAGGCGTCGAGCCCGGGCCCCGCGATGCCGATCAGCAGCCCCGGATTGGTGCAGAACTGCCCCGCCCCCATGGTGAGCGACTGGACGAAGCCCGCGGCCAGGGCCGCGCCCCGGGTCCGCAGGGCGGTGGGCAGGAGCAGGACCGGATTGACCGCGCTCATCTCGGCATAGACCGGGATCGGCTCAGGGCGCGCGGCCGCCGCGCGCATCAGCGCCAGCCCACCCCCGCGGGAACCAGTGAAGCCCACGGCCTTGATCCGCGGATCCGCCACCAGGGCGGTGCCCAGCGCGTTCGACGGCCCCGGCAGGTAGGAGAACACCCCCGCGGGCAGGCCGCTCGCCGCCACCGCGGCGCGCAGGGCCCGGGCCACCAGCTCCCCGGTTCCCGGATGGGCCGGGTGGCCCTTCACAACCACCGGGCAACCGGCCGCGAGCACCGAGGCGGTGTCGCCCCCCCCCCACGCGAAGGCCAGCGGGAAGTTCGACGCCCCGAACACCGCCACCGGACCCAGGGCGACGTGGCGCCGTCGCAGGTCCGGCCGGGGCAGCGGCTGGCGCTTGTGCTGCGCCGGATCGATCGTCGCCTGGATCCAGTCGCCCGAGCGGACGAGGTTCGCGAACAGGCGCAACTGCCCGATCGTGCGACCGCGCTCGCCCTCCAGGCGCGCCTGGGGCAGCCCGGTTTCCGCCATGGCGCGCTCGATCAGGGCGGAGCCGAGGCCGGAGATCTCCTCGGCCGCCGCTTCGAGGAAGCGCCCCCGCGTCTCCGGATCGGTCTCCGAGAAGCTCGGGAACGCCGCCTCCGCCAGCGCGCAGGCGGCCTCGACCTCCCCGGCGCCTGCGGATGCGAAGGCCGGCTCCAGGGCTGCCCCGGTCGCCGCTTCGACCGCCCGGAACGTCTCCGACGTCGTCACCTCCGCCTCGCCGACCAGGGCGGTGCCGCGGATCGCCGCGATGTCTCGAGGTTGTTTACTCATACAAATAGGGTAGAGCAGTTCGATCGGAGCCGCAAGCGTTCATCCATTCGCTTAAGGGTGTCGAATCTTGCGCTCCTACAACTTCCGGGTACGATCCTGGCGATCCTGGCCCGTCCCGTGGCTCGGACTGGAGGTCGTGGGTGAGACAGGATCGCGGACACGAGGATATCAGGCTCCCGCTCGCCTCAGGCTCGCGTCGCATCCACGGCTCGGTGGCGCGCGATCTCGGGGTGGCGATCCTGGGGGGCCGCTACGCGCCGGGCGACGTGCTGCCCGGGGAGATCGAGTTCGCGGAGCAACTCAAGGTTTCCAGAACCGCCTACCGCGAGGCGGTTCGAATCCTGAGCGCCAAGGGGCTCTTGGAGAGCCGGCCGCGCACCGGGACGCGGGTGAGCCAGCGCAGCCGCTGGAACCTGCTCGATCCGGACATCCTGGCCTGGACCTTCGAATCGGAGCCGAGCGAGACGTTCATCCGCGACCTGTTCGAATTGCGGATGATCGTGGAGCCGGCCGCGGCGGCGCTCGCGGCCGAGCGGCGTTCGGGCCTCGACCTCGCCCGGATGGGCCATGCCCTGGAGGAGATGGGCCGCCACGGCCTCAGTACGGAGGCCGGCCGGGCCGCCGACCAGGCCTTCCACACCGCGATCCTGGAGGCTGCTCGCAACGGGCCGCTGATCGCCCTGTCGAGTTCCATCGCGGCGGCCGTCACGTGGACGACGATCTTCAAGCATCGCCGCCAGGGCCTGCCCCGGGACCCGATGCCCGACCACCGCGTCCTCTACGAGGCGATCGTGGCGGGCGACCCGGACGCCGCCCGCCGGACGATGACCGATCTGGTCCGCCTCGCCCTGGCCGACACCGAGCTGGCGCTGCGGCCCTGAGAAACCGGGATCCCAAAGGGCTCAGCCCTTTGGCGGGGTTATCGGGGCGGAGCCCCGATGTCGGGCTTTGCCCGAGCCCATCAGGGCTCCGCCCTGCACCCGCGAAAGGTCCCGGACCTTTCGGATCCGCTCAGTGGTTGTCGCGCGGCAGTCCGCTGGTCTGCGCGATGCGCTGGAAGCGCTCGGCGCCCTCCAGGATCGCGCCCGTGTGCATCTGCCCGACCGCGGCGCGCTGCATCGCCTGCCAGGGGGTCTGCGAGGCCGGGTAGGCGTAGCCCCCCGCCGCCTCCAGGGCCTTCCGGCGGCGCTCCAGCTCGTCCGCGTCCACCAGCATGTCGGCGGTGCCGCGGCGCAGGTCGACCCGCACCCGGTCGCCGGTGCGCAGCAGCGCGAGGCCGCCGCCGGCCGCCGCCTCCGGCGAGGCGTTGAGGATCGAGGGCGAGGCCGAGGTGCCGGATTGCCGCCCGTCGCCGAGGCAGGGCAGCGCGTGGATTCCGGCCCGGATCAGGTCGGCGGGCGGGCGCATGTTCACCACCTCGGCGGCGCCGGGATAGCCCACCGGCCCGGCACCGCGCATCACCAGCAGGGTCTCGTCGGTGATGCCGAGGCTCGGATCGTCGATCCGGTGGTGATAATCCTCCGGCCCGTCGAACACCACGACCGGGCCCTCGAACGCGTCCGGATCCTCGGGGTTCGACAGGTAGCGGTTGCGGAACTCCGCGCCGATCACGCTGGTCTTCATCACCGCGGCCTCGAACAGGTTGCCGCGCAGCACGAGGAAGCCGGCCGCCTCCATCAGGGGCCTGTCGATCGGCCGGATCACGTCCGCGTCCTCGATGGTCGCGCCCCGGCAATTGTCGCCGATCGTGCGGCCGTTGACCGTCAGCGCGCCCTCGCGGATCAGGCCGCGGCTCATGAGCTGCGCCACCACGGCCGGCAGGCTGCCGGCGCGGTAGTAATCCTCGCCGAGATAGGTGCCGGCTGGCTGCAGGTTGACGAGCAGCGGCACGTCGAGCCCGTAGGTCTGCCAGTCGGTGATGTCGAGGTCCACGCCCATGTGCCGGGCGATCGCCGCGAGGTGGATCGGCGCGTTGGTCGAGCCGCCGATCGCCGAATTGACCACGATGGCGTTGAGGAAGGCGTCGCGGGTCAGGATCTCGGAGGGCTTCAGATCCGCCGCCACCATTTCGACGATGCGCTTGCCGGTCCGATAGGCGACCTCCTGCCGGTCGCGGTAGGGGGCGGGGATCGCGGCCGAGCCCGGCAGCATCATGCCCAGGGCCTCGGCCAGCGTGTTCATCGTCGTGGCGGTGCCCATCGTGTTGCAGAAGCCGGTCGAGGGCGCCGACGAGGTCACGAGCTTGATGAAGCCGTCATGGTCGATCTCCCCCGCCGCCAGCATCTCGCGGGCCTTCCACACGATCGTGCCCGAGCCGGTGCGCTGGCCCTTGAACCAGCCGTTGAGCATCGGCCCCACCGAGAGGGCGATCGCCGGGATGTTCACGGTGGCGGCCGCCATCAGGCAGGCCGGGGTGGTCTTGTCGCAGCCCGTGGTCAGCACCACCCCGTCGAGCGGGTAGCCGTAGAGCAACTCCACGAGGCCGAGATAGGCGAGGTTGCGGTCGAGCCCCGCGGTCGGCCGCTTGCCGGTCTCCTGGATCGGGTGGACCGGGAATTCCAGCACGATGCCGCCGGCCTCGCGGATGCCCTCGCGGACCCGCTCGGCCAGCACGAGGTGGTGGCGGTTGCACGGCGACAGGTCGGAGCCCGTCTGGGCGATGCCGATGATCGGCTTGCCCGAGCGCAACTCCTCCAGGCTGAGGCCGAAGTTCAGGTAACGCTCGAGATAGAGCGCCGTCATGTCGATATTGTCGGGGTTGTCGAACCAGGCGCGGGAGCGCAGCGGGCGGGCGGTCTGGGGCCGGGCGGTCTTGGGATCGGTCATCGGCGGGTCCGGTGGGCTGGGCTGGTCGAGAAGCGGTAGGTGATCACGTTCCGGTAGGTCTGGCCCGGGTCCAGCCGGGCGGAGCCGAAGGCCGGCTGGTTCGGCGTGTCGGGAAAAAGTTCCGGCTCCAGGGCGAGGGCGTCCGATTGCCGGTAGGCGAGGCCGGATTTACCCACCGCGGTCGCATCGAGAAAATTGCCGGCGTAAAACTGCACCCCCGGCTGGTTGCTGGCAATCTCCAGCACCCGGCCCGAATGCGGATCCTCGACCCGCGCCACTTGGTGCGGCTCGGCCGTGGGCGCGTCGGTCACCACCCAGTTGTGGTCGTAGCCGCGCCCGCGGACGATCTGCGCGTCCCGGCCGTCGCGGATGCGCGCGCCGATCGCTGTCGGCGTGCGGAAGTCGAACGGCGTGCCCGCCACCGGCCGATGCGCGCCGGTCGGGATCAGGGTGGCGTCCACCGGCGTGTAGCGCTCGGCCGGGATGGTCAGGACGTGATCGAGGATCGTGCGGCCGGAGCCCTCCCCCGCCAGGTTGAAGAAGCTGTGGTTGGTCAGGTTGACGATGGTCGGCCGGTCGGTGGTCGCCTCGTAGGTGAGGGTGAGCGTATCGGTGTCGTCCAGCCGGTAGGTGGCGGTCGCCGTCAGCGTGCCGGGATAGCCCTCTTCGCCGTCCGGGCTGACGTAGCGCAGGCTCACCGAGGGGGCCGCCCCGCCGGTCACGGCGGTGATCGTCCAGAGCCGCTTGTCGAAGCCGGCGGTGCCGCCGTGCAGGGCGTTCGGGCCGTCGTTGGTGGCGAGCCGGTAGGTCCGCCCGTCGAGGGTGAAGCGGCCCGCCCGGATGCGGTTGGCGTAGCGGCCGACGCTCGCGCCGAAATAGTTGGGCTTGGCGAGGTAGCCGGCGAGGTCGCCGTAGCCAAGCACCACGTCGGCCGGCTTGCCGGCACGGTCCGGGACATCGAGGGTCCGCAGCAACGCCCCCCAGGACAGGATCCGCGCCGTGATGCCGTGCCCGTTGGTCAGCGTCACCTCCTCGACCGTGCGGCCGTCCGGAAGAGTGCCGAACACGGTTCGGACCGGCTCGGCCGCCTGGGCCAGGGCCGGGATCATCGCGCCGGCGCAGAGCGTCACAGGTCCCCCGCCGCGCATTGGTTCCCTCCTTGGCGGGTCCACCCGCTCCGCCGATCCTGCGCCGGCAGCCGCGGTTGACCACTGAAGATCCATTATATACTCAGACAAATTAAATGGGCAACACGGTGTCCCGCTTAGGGGTCCGGCGGGGAAGGGAAAGGAAACGCGCGATGGCAGCACCGATCGCGGGCGTCGGACAGGCGGCCGGCCGGACGGCGGCCGGCGCGCAGGAACAGGGGCGCTACCGCCCGGCCCTGTCGCTGCTGGCCAGCCTGTTCTTCATGTGGGGCTTCATCACGGTGATCAACAACACGCTGCTGCCGCACCTGCGCAGCGTGTTCGACCTCGACTACACCCAGACCACGCTGATCGAGTCGGTCTGGTTCATCGCCTACTTCGTGGCCTCGATCCCCGCGGCGAAGCTGATCGCGCGGGTCGGCTACCAGCGCGCCCTGGTGATCGGCCTCGGCATCATGGCGGCCGGCACCTTCGGGATGGTGCTGGCCTCCCGTGAGGTCTCCTACGCGATCACGCTGACGGCCCTGTTCGTGATCGCGAGCGGCATCACCCTGCTGCAGGTCGCCGCCAACCCCTACGTGGCGGTGATCGGCCCGGCCGAGAGTGCCTCGGCGCGGCTCAACCTCGTGCAGGCGTTCAACGCGCTGGGCACCACCCTGGCGCCTTTGTTCGGCGGCGCCCTGATCCTCGGCCGCTCCACCTCGGGCAACGCCGCGGCGGGCACCGTCCTGACCCCCGCCGAGCGGCTGGCCGACGCGCAGTCGGTGCAGCTGCCCTACCTGATCGTGGCGGCGGTGCTCATCGTGCTCGCGGTGGTGATCGCCCGGTTCCCGCTGCCGGCCATCCGCGGAGGGGTGGATGCGTTGTCGGCCAAGGCCGAGGGCGCGGGCGGGTCGCTCTGGCGCCACCGCAACCTCGTCTTCGGCGTGCCGGCGATCTTCATCTACCTGATCGCCGAGATCGGGGTGTCGAACCTGTTCATCAGCTTCGTGTCGCAGCCCGGGATCGGCGACCTGACCCACGCCCAGGCCGCGCGCTACCTGTTCCTGCTCTGGGGCGGGATGATGATCGGCCGCTTCGTCGGCAGCTACCTGATGCAGAGCCGGCCGGCCGAGGCGGTGCTCGCCGGGGCGGCGGTCGGCGCCTGCGCGGTGATGCTGGCGGCGGCCTTCACCACCGGACCCGCGGCGATGTGGGCGCTGATCGCGGTCGGTCTGTTCCACGCGATCATGTTCCCGACGATCTTCACGCTGGGCATCCGCGGCCTCGGGCCGCTCACCGAGAGGGGGGCGGGGCTGCTGATCATGGCGATCGCGGGCGGCTCCCTGGTGGTGGTGCAGGGCTGGGCGGCGGACCGGTTCGGGCTGCAGCATTCCTTCCTGATCACCGCGGCCTGCGAACTCTACGTGCTGTTCTACGCCGTCTGGGGCTGCCGGGCCCCGCGCGCGACCTGACCGAGGGGCGAAGCCATGGGGGCAGGGATCCGCATCGTCACCCGTTCCGGAACCCAGATGGCGCGCGACCGGCTCGGCGAGGGGCCGATCTGGGTGCCGGAACGGGGCAGGCTGTTCTGGGTCGACATCGAGGCCCCGGCCCTGAACTGGCTCGACCTCGCGCGCGGCGAGACCGGCCGGCGGCCCTTCCCGGAGCCTCTGGGCTGGATCATCCCGCGCGCGGGCCGGCGGGACTTCGTCGTCGGGCTGAAGAGCGGCTTCGCGACCTACGATCTGGAGGCCGACCGCATCGTGCCGATCGGCGATCCCGAGCCCGGCTACCCCGACAACCGCCTGAACGACGCCAAGGTGGATTTCGCCGGCCGGATCTGGGCCGGGAGCATGCACCAGGCCGAGACCGCAGTCTCGGGCTCCCTGCACCGGCTCGACCCTGACCTGACCTGGCAGCGGATGGACGGTGCATACGGGGTCGCCAACGGCCCGACCTTCAGCCTCGACGGCCGGACCCTCTATCACAGCGACAGCGCCGCCCGGACGGTCTACGCCTTCGACCTCTCGGAGGACGGGACGCTCTCGGGCAAGCGGCCGTTCCTGCGCTTCCCGGAGGCGTGGGGCTGGCCCGACGGGATGACCACGGACGCGGAGGGCTGCCTCTGGATCGCCCATTGGGGCGGCGGGCGGCTGAGCCGCGCGGATCCGGACGGGCGTGTGATGCGGGCGGTCGCGCTGCCCGCCCCCAACATCACGAGCTGCGCCTTCGCGGGCGCGGGGCTCGACCGCCTGTTCGTCACCTCGGCCGCGCGCGGAGCCGAGGATGTGCCGGAGGCCGGGGCCTTGTTCGAGGTCGATGTCGGCGTGCGGGGGCTGCCGCCGCGGGCGTTTGGGGGGTGACGGCGGGACCTGGCGGCCCTCACGCTGCGGGCGTCGTCGATAATGCCGTGCTACCATCGATTCCCGTCAGGAGCGGCATCACGGGATACGGATGGATCTGGTCACCCCGCACGACATCCTGTCCGCCTATTCCCGGGCCGAGATCGGCGCGGACGATGCCATCGCGTCGCTCGGTTTGAACGGGTATCGCGACCTGATCGTCGCGATGGCCGATGCGGGCCATCGACTGCCCCGCCCGGCCGAGGCGGAGGTCGAGGCTCAACTGGCCGCGGCGATGCCTCTACTGCTGTCCGTTCTCGACGATGGCCGCGGCAATGCTTGACCTCGTGATCCCGGATTCGGGGCCGCTGATCACGTTGGCGCTCGTCGACCGCCTGGATCTGCTCGATCGGTTCCGGTGCCCGATCCTGGTCACCGACATGATCCACGCCGAATTGACGCGCGGACCCGATACGGCATCCGACAAAGCCGTCTTCGAGCGCTGGTATGCCGGGCGGGCCAACCGGATCCAGACGGTGGAGACCCTGTACGGCACCATGTGGCGGGCGCTGCCCGAAGCGACACGACGGACGATCAAGCGGCAATTCCCGAATGCCGGCGAGGAATCCATCAGGGAGTTCGCGGCACGGGTCGGCGATGTTCTGCCGCTGGATGACCAGATCCTCGTCCTGTTCGAGGAGGAGAAGGTCAAGCGCATGACCTTCGGCAGGCACGTCCATCTGCTCCAGACCTGGGCCTTCCTGGTGGCCCTGGAACGGATGGGTGTCATTCCGTCGGCCGACAATCTCCACCGGCAGATCGCAGACCGCGGCAGGAAGGACCATCGCGCGTGACGTGTACGAACGCCGCGCCTCTGCCGAGGGTGGCGATGCGCAGGATTGGACGGGAGACTACGACCGCCGATCCGGTCCCTGAAGAGACTTCCGTCGCTCGATCGGGGCGGTGCTGGAAACGGGCCCGGCCTGAGTCGAGAACAGGCCCAGGAAGGCGAAGCGGACCGAGATCGGACCCGACCCAGCCATCCGCGCGGCGAGCCACCCCCGGGCCTTCGGGGGCTGAGGCCGGACCCGGCCGTTTTCGCGCTGAGCGGAGCGATCCAGGGAGGCGCACCGTTGATGAGCGGGGCGCCAACGGGACGCCGCCGCTTCAAGCAACAGGCGCGTTGCCGACGAGGATGGTCGCCTCGCCCCAATCCCTCAAGGCTCGGATCACCGGCTCCAGCGCGCGGCCGCGCGGCGTCAGGCCGTATTCGACCTTCGGCGGAACCTCGGCATGGACCGCGCGATGAACTAGCCCGTCGGCTTCGAGCTGACGCAGCTGGTTGGTCAACATCCGCTGCGTGCAGGTCTTCAGGTGGCGGCGAAGCGCGTTGAAGCGCAGCGTGCCGGACAGGGGATGGTAAAGCACCACGCCCTTCCACTGGCCGTCGATCAGCTCAAGTGTTCCCTCGACCGGGCAGCCCGGGCCGCAATCGAAATTTGGATGGCGACTCCGTCCCATCACGGTATCCTCTCTGATACTAGGGGCGATCGATGTGCATCCTTGTGTCCGAGGCCCCACCCCTTACGGTCCGCCCCGGCCTCTCGGCGAGGACACGGAGCCAGGATCATGCAGGCGGTGAACGCTTGCACCCCGGGCGCCCCCAACCGCGCGGACACGCCTACCGGCATCCCGGTGAAGAGACCCGTCGCGGACAGGATCCTCCGCGAAGGCCTCATGGCGATCACGTCCGTCCTGGACTGACAGCCGAACGGCCCGACCGTACGCAGGTCCGAAGCGGCGCAGTACGGCGTTGATCCGGACCGAGCGGTCGACTGCTGTTGCCGCGGGGCGTCTCCCCGAGGGGGACATGCACTTGCGCAGGGCGCTCGGCACCGCGTGGCGAGGTGCTGCCGCTCCAGGGCACCCTCAAGGTCGCCGTCACCGCTGAGAGCACGCCAGCGCCGTCCGAAAGCCCCGGATGATGATCGCGCCCGGCTGCGCGCGATCCGCGGGCGCGCGGCGGCGCCTCAATGCGAAGAACGTGGCGCGGCACACCGCCGCCGCCCGCGCCGCGGAGCCGGAGCGCTATCTGTGCGAGGCGCGCGCATCCGCTCTCGCGATGATCGGTCCTCAGGCACTCGGGAGAATGATGGTGGGAACCAGGAGCGGTATCCGAGTCCTCGTCGCCGGCGGCGCCGGGTTCATCGGCTCGCATCTGATCGACGCGCTCCTCGCCGACGGCGCCCGCGTCACCTGTGTCGACAGCCTGCTGACCGGACGGCGGGCGAACCTCGCCCATCTCGCCCGCGAGCCGCGCTTCGATCTCGTGGAGGCGGACGTGACCGAGCCGCTGCCGGCGCTGCCGAAGGCCGCCTGGGTGTTCAACCTCGCCTGCGCGGCCTCGCCGCCGCACTACCAGGCCGACCCGGTCCACACGATGATGACCAGCGTGCTCGGCACCGGCCGGCTCCTGGAACTGGCGCGGGATACGGGCGCGCGCTTCCTCCAGGCCTCGACCAGCGAGGTCTACGGCGATCCGGAGCGGCACCCGCAGGCGGAATCCTACTGGGGCAACGTCAACCCCACGGGGCCGCGGGCCTGCTACGACGAGGGCAAGCGCTCGGCCGAGACCCTGACCTTCGACTTCGAGCGCCGGCATGGCCTCGACATCCGCGTCGCCCGGATCTTCAACACCTACGGGCCGCGGATGCGCGCCGATGACGGCCGCGTCGTCTCCAACGTGATCTGCCAGGCGCTCGCGGGCGACGACATCACGGTCTACGGCGACGGCGCGCAGACCCGCTCGTTCTGCTACGTCAGCGACCTCGTGGACGGCCTGCTCCGCCTGATGGCGGCCGAGACCCCCCTCGCCGGGCCGGTCAACCTCGGCAACCCCCACGAGATGACTGTCGTTGAGCTGGTCGACCGCGTGGTGCGGATGACCGGGACGCCCTCCCGGATCGTGCGCCGGCCGCTGCCAGTCGACGATCCCCAGCGCCGCCGCCCCGACATCACCCGGGCCGAGACCCTGCTGGGCTGGTCACCCCGTGTGCCGCTGGAAGAGGGGCTGGAGGCGACGATCGCGTGGTTCTCCCGCGAGATCGCGCCGCGCGCCGCGCGTCCGGCGATCGAGGAGCACGCCGTTGTCGCCGGCTGATCCGCGCCCCGGAGGATCGAGGCGCCGATGGCCGCCCCCATCCGCGTCGGGACCGGGCGTTACCGCGCGGGCGTGGTCGCGGACCCGCCCGAGCCGGCGCGCGCGGTCCTGAAGACGGTCGCAGGATCGTGTGCCGGCCTCACCCGGATGAGGGATGCGCCGCCCGTCCACGAGGCTTACGGTGGCGGCGTACTCCGAGACGAGATCACCTTCAGCCCGCCCGGCCCGGCCGCGGCGGGCTTCTTATCGGGCGGTATGCCGGTTTTCGACCTCGATATGGGCGAACATCGCCATATTCGGAAATGGGACCGCGGATCCGTGCGGCTTTATCTCGGATCCGCCCGGATCTAGACTGGTCGAGACGGGCGAAGCGGAATCCTCCAGGGGCGCCGCCCCGGCCGGAGGGGACGATGGGCCAGACGACGATCAAGGACGTCGCGCGGCGGGCCGGCTTCAGCTTCCAGACGGTGTCGCTGGTCCTGAACCACCCCGAGAAGGTCGCCCGCACAACCCGCGCGACCATCGAGGCGGCCATGCGCGACCTCGAGTTCGTGCCGAGCCTCGCGGCCCGCGCGCTGCGCAAGAAGCCGAGCCGCAGCATCGCCTGCGTGGGCTGCCTGGGTCTCGAGACCCCCGACGACGAGCCGGATTCGATGCCCGAGGCCGACCCGGGCCTCGTGCTGCAGGCCTTCGCGCAGGTGACCGACCAGCACGGCTACACGCTGATCCACCGGCGCTGCCGCAGCGACGACCCGGAGAGCCGCGCCCGGATCGCGAGCCTCGTGAGCGAGGCCCGGGTCGACGGCCTGGTGGTCTGCGCCGAGCGGCGGGACGATCCGCTGATCGCGCTGCTGCAGGCCAGGCGCGTCCCGTTCGTGGTGTTCGGCCTCGACGTGCCGGGTGCGCATTGCGCCGCCCGGGCCGACCGCGACGCGGTCCACGAGGCCGTCGCCTACCTCGCCCGGACCGGCAGCCGCGCGATCGGCTTCCTCGGGGGCGAGCGCGCGGCCGAACGGTTCCGGGGCTACCGGGACGCCCTGGCGGAGGCCGGTCTGCCCCTGCGCGCGGATCTGGTGGCGGCGTGCGACTGGACCCCCGCGGGCGGCTACCGGGCGACGCTCGCCCTGCTCGACGGCCCGTCCCGCCCGGACGCGATCGTGGCCGCCAACGACCGGGTGGCGTTCGGGGTGTTGAAGGCCCTGCACGACCGCGGCGTGCGCGCCCCCGGGGAGATCCGCGTCGTCGGCTTCGACAACGTCGCCCAGGGCGCCTACGCGATCCCGAGCCTGACCTCGATCGCGGTGCCGACCCTCGACATGGTGCGCTTCGCCTTCGCGACGCTGGTGGCGGTGATCGAAGGCACGCGGGCGCCGGACGACTTGGCGCAGAAGCGTTTTCCCACTCGCCTCGTCCTGCGCGAGTCCACGGATACGGGGGGCCGGCCGCCGTTCTAAGCAGACTTGAGTAGGCAGGCCAACGTTTCGTCCGCTGAGGTCCTTAGTGTGCCGCAGGTTTTCGTCGCAAAACCGGAGTCCACTTTTGCGAAACCTGCTGAGAGCCGCGCGTTGCGATCGGGCACGGCTCTCGCGGGCTGCCGCGTGGGGGCGAGTCCCGTCCCTGCGAGCGCAGCGGCGTGATCCGGTGCAGCGCGACGACGACCACCGTTCCAAGCCGCGCCGGAACGGCCATATAGGAGGCGTTCAGCCACCCGAACGCCACCGCCGGGATGCTTTATCGCGACGGCCCGATGGGCTAACGCCACCCGACATCGCCCCCTGACGCGCCCGGCGGGATCCCCCGCGAAAGACCCGATGGCCAAGCCGCAACCGAAGCCTTCCGCCCCCGCCGCCAAGGCTGCCGCCCAGCCCGTCGCGAAGCCCGCCGCCAAGCCGCAGGTCGCGCGCTTCGCGCTGCCGAAATCCTCCGCCCTCGCCCGGGCGATCGACGCCCTCAAGCGCGGCGACAGCCCGGTGCTGGCGAACGCCCCCGAGGGCTTCGACGCCCTGGCGCTGGCCGACCTCGCCCGCGCCCTGGCGCCGACCGTCGATGCCCCGGCCGTGCTGGTCCACGTGGCGCGCGATTCCGGGCGTTCGGCGTCGTTCCAGGCGGCGCTCGGCTTCGTCGCCCCCGAGATGGACGTGATGAGCCTGCCGGCCTGGGACTGCCAGCCCTACGACCGGGTCTCGCCGACCACGGCCACGGCGGCCGCCCGCATGACCGCGCTTGCCCGCCTCGCCCGCACGCGCTCGGCCGAGGATCGTCCGCGCATCCTCTGCACCACGGTCAACGCCCTGGTGCAGCGGGTGCCGCCCCGGGGTCACATCGCCCGGGAGACGTTCTCGGCGGCGATCGGCAACGTCGTGGCGATGGACGACGTGGTGGCGTGGCTGGAGGCCAACGGTTTTCTGCGCACGGGGACGGTGCGCGACACCGGCGAATATGCGGTCCGCGGCGGCATCCTCGACCTGTCGCCGCCGGGCCTGCCGGCGCCGATCCGCCTCGACTTCTTCGGCGACACGCTGGAATCGATCCGCGCCTTCGACCCGGAGACGCAGCGCACCACCGGCCAGCTCCGCTCGCTCGACCTGATGCCGATGAGCGAGGTCCAGCTCACCACCGAGACGATCCGGCGCTTCCGCCAGGGCTACATCCAGAGTTTCGGCGCCGCGACCCGGGACGACCGGCTCTACGAGACCGTGAGCGAGGGGCGACGCTATGCCGGCCTCGAGCACTGGATGCCGCTGTTCTACGACCACCTCGACACGCTGTTCGACTATCTCCCCGGCGTACCGCTGATCTTCGACCCGCAGGTCGAGGACGCCGCCGCCGAGCGGATCAGTCTGGTCCAGGACTATTACCAGGCCCGCGAGGCCGCGATGAAGACGCCGCAGGCCGGCGTCGCCCCCTACAAGCCCCTGCCGCCCCGTGCCCTCTACCTGATGCCGAACGAGCTGAAGGAGCGGATCGGGACCGCCGCGGTGGCGCGGCTGACGCCCTTCGCGCAGCCCGAATCTCCGGAGCGCGCCGTGATCGATTGCGGCGCCAGGGCCGGACGGACTTTCGCGCCGGAGCGGGCCGACGAGAATGCCAGCGTGTTCGACGCCGCGGTGACGCATATCCGCGACCTCCAGGGATCCGGTCATCACGTGATCCTGGGAGCCTGGTCCGACGGGTCGCGCGACCGGCTCTGCGGCGTGCTCGCCGACCACGGCCTGAAGAAGCCCGTGGCGATCACCCGGCTCACCGACGTCTACGCGCTCAAGCGCGGCACGGACGCAGCGGTCGCCGTCTGGGGCCTGGAGGCGGGCTTCACCGCGGGGGAACTGGCCGTCGTCTCCGAGGGCGACATCCTGGGCGACCGGCTGGTCCGTCAGAAGCGCAAGGCCAAGCGGCCCCAGGACGTGATCCTGGAGGTGCAGGCGCTCCAGCCCGGCGACCTCGTGGTCCACGCCGATCACGGCATCGGTCGTTTCGTCGGCCTCAAGACCGTGCACGCCGCGGGCGCCCCGCACGATTGCCTGGAGCTGCAATATACCGGCGGCCTGCTGCTGCTGCCGGTGGAGAACATCGAGCTCCTGACCCGCTACGGCTCGGAGGATTCCGAGGTCGCCCTCGACCGGCTCGGCGGCGGCGCGTGGCAGGCCCGCAAGGCCAAGATGAAGCGCCGCATCCTCGAGATGGCGGGCGAGCTGATCAAGGTCGCGGCCCAGCGCTTCGTCCGGAAGGCCCCGTCCCTGAAGGCGCCCGAGGGCCTCTACGAAGAATTCGCCGCCCGCTTCCCGTTCGAGGAGACCGAGGATCAGGCCAACGCCATCGACGCGGTGCTGGACGACCTCAATGCCGGCCGGCCCATGGACCGGCTGGTCTGCGGCGATGTCGGCTTCGGCAAGACCGAGGTGGCGCTCCGCGCCGCCTTCGCGGCGGCGATCGCCGGCAAGCAGGTGGCGGTGATCGTGCCGACCACCCTGCTCGCCCGCCAGCATTTCCGCACCTTCGCCGAGCGCTTCAAGGGGCTGCCGGTCCAGGTGGCGCAGCTCTCCCGTTTCGCCTCCGCCGGGGAGATGAAGCAGACCCGGGCGGGCCTCATCGCGGGCACGGTCGACATCGTGGTCGGCACCCACGCGCTGCTCGCGAAGAACATCGCCTTCAAGGATCTCGGCCTGATCATCGTGGACGAGGAGCAGCATTTCGGCGTGGCCCACAAGGAGCGGCTGAAGGCGCTCCAGGCCGACGTCCACGTGCTGACCCTCTCGGCGACGCCGATCCCGCGCACGCTCCAGCTCGCCATGACGGGGGTGCGGGAACTGTCGATCATCGCGACGCCCCCGGTGGACCGGCTGGTGGTGCGCACCTTCGTGACGCCGTTCGACCCGCTGACCATCCGGGAGGCCCTGCTGCGCGAGCGCTACCGCGGCGGCCAGGCCTTCTACGTCGTTCCCCGGATCGAGGATCTCGCCGAGGTCAAGAAATTCCTCGACGCCGAGATGCCCGAGATCAAGGTCGCGGTGGCCCACGGTCAGATGGCGGCGGGCCAGCTCGAGGACGTGATGACGGCCTTCTACGAGGGCAAGTTCGACGTGCTGCTCTCGACCACGATCGTGGAATCGGGCCTCGACATCCCCACCGCCAACACGCTGATCGTCCACCGGGCCGACATGTTCGGGCTGGCCCAGCTCTACCAGCTGCGCGGCCGGGTCGGGCGCTCGAAGGCCCGGGCCTACGCGCTGTTCACGACGCCGGCCAACCGCCAGCTCACCGCCCAGGCCGAGCAGCGCCTCAAGGTGCTCCAGAGCCTCGACACTTTGGGCGCGGGCTTCCAGCTCGCCTCCCACGACCTCGACATCCGCGGCGCCGGCAACCTGCTCGGCGACGCGCAGTCCGGCCACATCAAGGAGGTCGGCTACGAGCTCTATCAGCAGATGCTGGAGGATGCGGTGACGGCGCTGAAGGCCGGCATCGAGGACCTGCCCGAGGAGGCGTGGTCGCCGACCATCGCGCTGGGCGCGCCCGTGACGATCCCGGAGGATTACGTCGAGGATCTGGGGGTGCGGCTGGCCCTCTACCGGCGCCTCGCCACCCTCCAGGACGATGCCGAGATGGAGAGCTTCGGAGCGGAACTCATCGACCGGTTCGGGCCGCTGCCGCCGGAGGTGGAGCAGCTCCTCAAGATCGGCACGATCAAGATCCTGTGCCGCAAGGCCAATGTCGAGAAGGTCGAGGCCGGGCCGAAGGGCGTGGTGGTCCATTTCCGCGACCGGTCCTACGCCAACCCGCAGGGGCTGGTGGCCTACGTCGCCGAGCAGGCCTCCTTCGCGAAGGTGCGGCCCGACATGAGCGTGGTGTTCGTGCGCGAGCTCAACACCATCCCGGCGCGGCTCAAGACCGCCACCGAGGTGCTGCGGAGCCTGGTGAAGATCGCCGAGCGGGGGAAGAAGGCGGCGTGAGGGCGACGGAGCCGGTGTCGGGCCGATCCTCGCCGGCGGTGCTCGGCCCGCAGGGGCGGCGGCCGTGGCCCGCGGTCCTGTCCGGTGGAAGCGCCGTGTCGGGGCGCTGAAGGCGGCGGCGTCCGCGCGATCGGCGCGGCGGCCATCCGACGATCCGTGGCCTGTCGTTGATCGCTTCTCTAGAGTTCGAATCCGAGTTGCATCGGCGCCTCAGACGCCCCCTGCGCGAAGCCCGACAGCGAGACGCCGACCAGCCGCGCGCTGCGCCGCAGGGGAAACAGGCCGGCGAGCAGGTCGAGGCCGATCCGCTCCAGGCTCGCCCGGTCGGGCACGGGGGCCATGAGCGACTTCGCCCGCGTGACTTGGGCGAAGTCCGAGAACTTGAGCTTCAGGGTCACGGTCCGGCCGCGCATGCCCTTGGCGGCGGCCCCGGCCCAGACCTTGTCGAACAGGGGCGCGAGCCGTGCGGCCAGCACCTCGAAGGCAGCGGTGTCGTCCGAGAAGGTGGTCTCCGCCCCGATCGACTTGCGCACCCGGTGGGCGCGCACCGGCCGCTCGTCGATCCCCCGGGCGACCGCGTGATAGTAGGCGCCCGCGGAACCGAAGGTCTCGCGCAGGCGCTCCGGCGTCCAGGCGCGCAGATCGGCCCCGGTGTGGATCCCGAGC
Source organism: Methylobacterium sp. J-030 (assembly GCF_022829545.1). Classification (GTDB taxonomy): domain Bacteria; phylum Pseudomonadota; class Alphaproteobacteria; order Rhizobiales; family Beijerinckiaceae; genus Methylobacterium. The sequence goes on from NZ_JAKSYM010000391.1 coordinate 102,502, forward strand.
CGCTTCATCTTGGCCTCGGTGACCGGGCCGACCCCGTGGAACCGGCCGATCGGCAATGCGGCCACGAAGTCCGGCCCCATCGCGGGGGTGATGACGAACAGGGCGTTCGGCTTGCGATGGTCGGAGGCCACCTTGGCCAGGAACTTGTTGTACGAGACCCCGGCCGAGGCCACGAGTCCGGTGCGCTCCAGGATCTCGGCCCGGATCGCCTTGGCCACGGCGGTGGCGGTGGTCAGCCCCAGAAGATTCTCGGTGACGTCGAGATAGGCCTCGTCGAGGGCCACCGGCTCGATGAGGGGCGTGTGCCGGGCGAAGATGTCGCGGATCTCCTCCGAGACCCCCCGGTAGACCTCGAAGCGCGGTTTCACGAACAGCAGATCCGGGCAGAGCCGCCGGGCGGTGGCCGACGGCATGGCCGAGCGGACGCCGAACGTGCGGGCCTCGTAGCTCGCCGCCGCCACCACGCCGCGCTCCTTCGAGCCGCCCACCGCGAGCGGCCGGCCGCGCAGGGCGGGGTTATCGCGCTGCTCCACCGAGGCGTAGAACGCGTCCATGTCGATGTGGATGATCTTTCGGAGCGCGACCTCCGGATCCATCGCCGCCTCAGAGATCCGCCGTGAGTTCCTGATCTGTTCCGAAAGAGCGCGGCACGACGGCGGGGTCAAGCGGTACGGGACCCGGCGTCAACAGGGATGTCCGTCGCCCCGGCTCGGAGGCGCCGGACAGCGCAGCGCCAAGGGACACGACACACGCGTGAAACGGCTCTGATCGGCTCTCCGATCCAACCCCCGCATCCTGAGGTGCCGGCGCGCAGCGCAGGCCTCGAAGGAGCCCTCCAGCCAGCCGTGCGATCCCTGGAGCCCTCCTTCGAGGCTGCTGCGCAACACCCCAGGATAAGGGGCATTGGCGGGATCACCCAATGCCCCCGCAACGGGGTGCCGTCGCGCATCCTGGGGCAGTGCAGGCCCCGACGGAGCCCGTCGTCGGGGCTCGCGCCACCGTGACCTCGGGATGAGCGTGCGAGCCGGACAGTCGCACGATCGTTGCACCGCCCGCCCATCTCTGCTCTCTCTTTCGCGACGCTCAGGAGACGCATGGATGGCAAACCCGGCTGCAGCCAGCGCCCCGTCCACGCCGGCAAAGTCCCAGGAAAACGCCTTCCTCACGCCCCTGTTCACCGACCGGCGGGTCGCCGCGGTGCTGGGCCTCGGCTTCGCGCAGGGCATCCCGTTCCTGCTCGTCTACGCGACGCAGTCGGCTTGGCTCGTCCAGGCGAAGGTCCCGCTCGCCACGATCGGGCTGATGAGCGAACTGACCATCGCCTACAAGCTGAAGTTCCTCTGGGCGCCGTTCCTTGACCGGCACGACGCGCCGCTGGTCGGCCGCTGGCTCGGGCGCCGCCGGGGCTGGATCGTCGCCACGCAGATCCTGGTCGCCCTGGCGCTCGCGGGCGTCGCCTTCGGCGATCCGGCCCACTGGCTCGGCTGGACGGTGGCGTTCTCCCTGGCGCTCGGCGTCGCGGGCGCGACACAGGACGTGGTGATCGACGGCTGGCGCATCACCGTCGCGCCCCCCGCGCGGCAGGCGCTGATGTCGTCGTGGTCGGAGATCGGCTACCGGGTCGGCAACCTCGCGGCGGGGGCGGGCGCCCTCTACCTGTCCGACGCGTATGGCTGGCGCGCCGCCTACCTGTGCATGGCCGCGCTGATGGCCCCCGGCACGATCGCGGCGCTCATGGCCCCCGAGCCCCCCGCCCCCGAGACGCCGGCCACCGGTGGCTTCGCCGAGACCGTCTGGGCGCCGATCCGCGACCTCCTCGCCCGGCTCGGGCCGCTCGCCGTGCCGGTGCTGGCGCTGGTGGCGGGCTTCCGGATGCCCGGCTACGTGTCGAGCGCCATGGCGATCCCGCTGTTCAAGACGCTGGGCTACTCCAACACCGACATCGCCACGGTGACCAAGCTGTTCGGGTTCTGGATCGCGCTCGGCGGGACGTTCCTGGCCAGCGCCATCATCCCGCGGATCGGCATGATGGCGAGCCTGCTCATCGGCACCGTGACGGCCTCGACCTCGCACCTCGCGCTGGCCTATCTCGCGTGGCACGGCGGCCATGGCGGGGCGGCGTTCTGGACCTTCGCGGCGACCGTCGGCATCGACGGGTTCGCCTACGCCTTCGCGTCGATCGTGCTGATCACCTACATGTCGCGGCTCTCGGCGACCGCCCACGCGGCGAGCCAGTACGCCCTGCTGACCTCGCTCTGCGCCCTGCCGGGCAGCCTGCTCGCGGGGCTCTCGGGCTTCGTGATCGAGTGGACCGGGTTCTCATGGTTCTTCGTCGGCACGTCGCTGATTGGCGTGCCGGTGGCCCTCCTCTGCCTGCTGGTCGCGCACCGGCACGGTCCGATGGACGCGCCGGGGGCCCCCGCGGACGCGTCCTGAACGCGTATTCGCGGCGACGTGCGCGTCTTCAGCAAGACTTAACCATAAGGCTGCTTAATGGGACGGACGGTTGATGTCCTTCCCAGATGGGCAAGCCAAGCCACGCGTGCGGACACGGCGTCCGCGGGCGAACGGCGGCGGCTGCCCGCGGGGAAGCGCGCACGCGAGTTCCCCGAATGGCCCAGGCTGCGTTGTCCCGAACTGCGTACCGCGTCGCGGCGGAGCCCGTGCGGACGGCGCCGCCCCGGCCCATCGTCTATGTCGAGACCCCCTACGATCCGATCGCCCGCACCCGGGCGCCCTATCCCAGCGCCATGCGGCGCGCCCGCCGCCGCGCCCGTCTGACTGGGCTCATCGGCCTGACGGCCATGACCCTGGCCGGGTGGGCGATCCTCGGTCAGCCGCAGGCCCCGGCCCCCGCCGAGGCCCCCGCGCTGCGGCCCGCCCTGGCCACCGCCCCGCACGCCACGCCGCAGCCGGACGTCGCCTGGATGCTCGATCCGAGCCCCGCCCTGGGCTCGGCCGCCGCGACCGACTTCGGGGGCGTGGCGCTGCCGACCGAGTTCCAGGTCGCCACGACCCAAGTTGCCACGACCCAAGTTGCCACGACCCAAGCTGCCACGACCCAAGTTGCCACGACCCAAGTTGCCACGACCCAAGTTGCCACGACCCAGGTCGCAGTGGCCGAGCCGTTCCCGGCGGTCCGGGAGATCGCCCGGCAGGTCGCCCAGGCCGAGCGGGACAGAGCCGAGCGGGACAGAGCCGAGCGGAACAAGGCCGAGCGGATCCGGACCGCGCAGGCCGCGTCCGAGGCGGATCCGGCCAAGCCCGCGCCGCTGCGGCTCACCACGGCCGAGGCGACGCCCGCGCTGGTGCCGCTGCCGATGGCCCGTCCGCCCGAACTGCGGCGCCCGCCCGCGGTGGCGACCACCGCCCCGCCCGCCCGGGTCGCGGCCCGCGCCCTGCCCCGCACCCGCGACGTGTTCCGCGCCGCCATGGCGGAGGAGCCGTCCTTCTTCGAGAAGCTGTTCGGCGTCGGCGCCGCCGCGCCCCGGCAGGAACCGCGTCAGGCCCTGGCCTATGCCAGCCCGGATACCCTGCCCCAGGAGGCCCCGCGCGCCCGGATCAGCCCGGAGCCCGACTCCGTCGCCGGCACGGCCGTCTACGACATCACCGCCCGCACGGTGACGCTCCCCTCCGGCGAGGTGCTGGAGGCGCATTCCGGCCTCGGCGAGGCGATGGACAACCCGCGCTTCGTCCACCTGCGCATGCGCGGCTCGACGCCGCCGGGCACCTACATGCTGACCGAGCGCGAGCGCCTGTTCCACGGCGTGCGGGCGATCCGCCTCACCCCGGTGGCCGGCAGCGGGTCGATCCACGGCCGTGACGGGCTGCTCGCCCACACCTACATGCTGCGCCAGCCGGGCGCCTCGAACGGCTGCGTCTCGTTCCGCGACTACAACCGCTTCCTGCAGGCCTTCCTGCGGGGCGAGGTCCGGCGCCTCGTGGTGGTGGCCGGCGACGGCGGCCTGTTCGGCCGGATCGGCCTGAGCGACCGCGGCGGCCGGCGCGGCTGACGGGTTTCCAAAGGGACCCCGTCCCCTTGGTGGGGTGTCGGGGTGAAACCCCGGCGCACGGCTCTTCCACCCCCTCGCAGGGGGTGAAAGAGCCGTACCGCAGGGCTCTGCCCTGCAACCGCCAAAGGACTTGTCCTTTGGAATCCCTCATCGGGTCCGATTGCAATGCGATCGGGATCGGCTCTAACGGGAGATAGACGCCAGCCCGTCCAAGAGGCCCCCGATGAAACTGCCCCGCCGCTTCTTCCAGCCGCTCGCCACCGGCGCGCCGGCCCCGTTCCGCGAGCTGCCGGTGCGGCTGGAGCGGATGATCCACTTCGTGCCGCCCCACAACGACAAGGTCCGCGCCCGGGTGCCGGAGCTGGCCGGCACGGTCGACGTGGTTTTGGGCAACCTGGAGGACGCGGTCCCCGCCGACCAGAAGGAGGCGGCGCGCAAGGGTTTCGTGGCCATGGCGCAGGCGACCGACTTCGCCGCCACCGGCACCGGCCTCTGGACCCGGATCAACGCCCTCAACTCGCCGTGGATTCTCGACGACCTGTTCACGATCGTGGCCGAGGTCGGCGATAAGCTCGACGTCGTGATGGTGCCCAAGGTCGAGGGGCCGTGGGACATCCATTACATCGACCAGCTCCTCGCCCAGCTCGAAGCGCGCCACGGGGTGACGAAGCCGATCCTGGTCCACGCGATCCTGGAGACCGCCGAGGGGGTCGCCAATGTCGACGCGATCGCATCGGCCTCGCCGCGGATGCACGGCATGAGCCTGGGCCCGGCCGATCTCGCGGCGTCCCGCGGCATGAAGACCACCCGGGTCGGCGGCGGCCACCCGGATTACCGGGTGCTCAGCGATCCCGCGGGCGACGCCCCCCGGGCCGCGGCCCAGCAGGATCTCTGGCACTACACGATCGCCAGGATGGTCGATGCCTGCATGGCCAACGGCATCAAGGCGTTCTACGGCCCGTTCGGCGACTTTTCCGACGGGGATGCCTGCGAGGCGCAGTTCCGCAACGCCTTCCTGATGGGCTGCGCCGGGGCCTGGACGCTGCATCCGAGCCAGGTGGCGATCGCCAAGCGGGTCTTCGCGCCGGATCCCGCCGAGGTCGCCTTCGCGGCCCGGATCGTCGCGGCGATGCCGGACGGCACCGGCGCGGTGATGCTCGACGGCAAGATGCAGGACGATGCCACGTGGAAGCAGGCCAAGGTCATCGTCGATCTGGCCAAGCTGGTCGCCGCGAAGGATCCGGAATTGGCGGCTTTGTATCAGCTGGGGTGATCCCCCCTCACCCCCCGAACCGCGCCCGGTACGCCTGCGGCGTAGCCGCGACGTGCCTCAGGAAACTCCGCCGCATCGTCTCCTCGGAGCCGAAGCCGCAGGTCCGGGCGATGCGCTTGACCGGCTGCGCGGTCTCGGCGAGCGCCCGCCGGGCCGCCTCCACCCGCAGGCGCTCCACGGCCCGCGCGGGGGTGAGGCCGGTCGCCTCCCGGTAGTGCCGGCTGAGGCTGCGCTCGCTCATCCCCGCCGCCGCGGCGAGCGCCGGCAGCGCGAGATCCCCCGACAGGTTGTCGGCGATGTAGGCGTGGAGCGCCCCGAACCGCTCCTCGCCCGCCTGGAGGGCCAGCGCCGCGCTGAACTGCGCTTGGCCCCCCGGACGCTTCAGGAACATCACGAGGTGGCGCGCCACCGTGAGCGCGAGCGGACGGCCGAGATCCTCCTCGACCAGCGCGAGCGCCAGATCGATCCCCGCCGTGACCCCCGCCGAGGACCAGACCGGGCCGTCGCGCACGAAGATCGGGTCGGGCTCGACCCGGATCCGCGGGTAGCGCCCGGCGAGCGCCCCGCAATGCTGCCAGTGGGTCACGGCCCGCCGCCCGTCGAGGAGCCCGGCCGCCCCGAGCAGGAACGCCCCGGTGCAGACCGACGCGACCCGGCGCGCCCGCCCGGCCCGCGCCCGGACCCACGCGACCAGGGCGGGGTCGTCGCAGGCCGCCAGGACGCCGGGTCCGCCCGCGATCACCAGCGTGTCCACCGGCGTGTCGTCGCCGGGCAGCGGCTCGGCCACCAGCCGCAGGCCCGCCGAGGCGGTGAGCGTCGGCTCGCCGGGCGCGATCACCCGCGGCGCGTAAGGCAGGCCGACCCCGCCGTGCTCGTTGGCGGTGGCAAAGACCTGGAGCGGCCCCGCCACGTCGAGGAGCTGCACCGCGGGAAAGGCCAGCACCTCGACGGGCCGTCGCGCATCTGGCGGGAAACGAGGGCTCTTTGTCATTCAGGCCAGAGCGTGACGCGGTAGGGTCGCCCTGTCCACCCCGGAGCCCTTCGATGATCCCGCCCGACAGACACCTGCAGATCGGCTCGCTCCTGTTCGAGGGGCTCGACCAGATCGACCTCACCGGCCCGTTCGAGATCCTGGCCCGGATCCCGAACAGCACCTACCGGATCTACGCGGCCAGCCCCGATCCGGTGCGCGACGTGCGCGGCCTGCGGATCCTGCCGGACGCGACCCTCGACGCGGCGCCCCGGCTCGACGTGCTCCACGTGCCGGGCGGCCAGGGCCAGGAGGCGCTGATGCGCGATCCGGTGGTGCTCGGCTGGATCCGGCAGCAGGCGGGGAGCGCCTCCCACGTCCTCTCGGTCTGCACCGGCGCGCTGATCCTCGGGGCGGCCGGCCTCCTCGTCGGGCGCCGGGCCACCACCTACTGGAACGCGGTCCACCTCCTGCCCTTCTTCGGGGCCGAGCCGGTGGATGCGCGGGTGGTGATCGACCGCGACGCGGAGAACCGCACCTGGGTGTTCGCGGCCGGCGTCACCGCGGGGATCGACGGGGCTTTGCGCCTCGCCGCCGAACTGCGCGGCGACGAGGCCGCGCAGGGCATCCAGCTCGGCATGCAATACGCCCCCGAGCCGCCCTTCGACAGCGGCACCCCCCGGACCGCCCCACCGGCCCTCGTGGAGGCCGCGCGCGCGCGCGTGGCCGACCTCACCGCCCGGCGCGCGGCCACCGCGCGGGTGATCGCGGCCGAACTCGGCATCCGGACCCTCGAACAGGCAGGAGACCTCCGATGACCCTCACCCACGTCCGCGCCTTCGCGGCGGCGATGCAGGCCAAGGATGCCGACGGCATGCTGGCGCAGATGGCCGACGGCGTCGTGCTCAACACGCCGCTCTCCGCCGAGCCCGTGCGCGGCAAGGCGGCGATCCGCCCGGTGGTCGATGCCCTGCTGGCGACGATCGATACCTTCGAGATCCGCGAGATCCTGGAGGGACCCGGGCGGGCGGCGGCGTATTTCGGGGCGTCGGCCGGCCCGCACCGGCTCGACGGCGTGGACGTCTGGCGCCTCGACGCGGCCGGGCGGATCGCCGAGATGAGCGTCCTGTGGCGCCCCCTGCCCGCGGCGATCGCGGTCCGGGACCTGCTGGCCCGGGCCGCCGGGCCGGGGGGATCGGCGCCCGCCCGGTGACAGGCCCCGCCATCGGTCCTATCTGTCCGGTCAGGACGGACTGAACCATGACGGACGTAACCCTGAGAACCGCGAAATTCGCCATCGGCGCCGTGGTGCGCCACCGGATCTACCCCTTTCGGGGCGTCGTGTTCGACGTCGACCCGGTCTTCGACAACACCGAGGAATGGTGGCTGTCGATCCCCGAGGAGGTCCGGCCGCGCAAGGACCAGCCGTTCTACCACCTGCTGGCCGAGAACGCCGAGACCGAGTACGTCGCCTACGTGTCGGAGCAGAACCTCGTGCCCGACACCTCGGGGGAGGCTCTGCGCCACGCCGGCATCGCCGAGATGTTCGTGCGCGACGCCGCCGGCGCCTACCGGATGCGCGCCCGCGCCACGAACTGAGCGGGCCGGACGGCGTCAAGCTTCCGACAAGGCGGCCGCGATAACCTCGGGCGACGGTTGCCGCCGCCGGACGAGCCCGACGCCATGGTCGCCCCCTTCCGATCCGCCGCGCTGCTCTTGGCTGCCGCGCTGCTCCTGGCTGCCGCGCTGCTCTGCGCCCCGGCATGGGCCAACGACAGCGCCTCCGAACTCGATGCCGGCGGTCTGATCCTCGTGCCGGAGCCGGGCATCGCCCTGGCGCGCGAGGATCTGTCGATCGGCCGCGCGCGGATCGACGTCGCCTACGTGTTCCGCAACCAAGTGGACGAGGCGCGGACGGTGCGGATCGCCTTCCCGCTGCCGCCGATCGACGGCCGCCTGCTCGGCTTCGCGGCCCTCAAGCTGCCGCAGCCCGACCGGACGAACTTCGTCGGCTTCACCGTCACGGTGGACGGCCGTCCGGTCGCGCCGGAGCTGGAGGAGCGCGCCTTCGTGGGCGAGCGCGAGGTGACCGACCTGCTGCGCCGCCACGGCCTGCCGCTCAACCCGCTGCGCTTCACTGAGCTGGAAGCCGCCCACAAGCGGATCGACACGGCCACCTGGGTGGAGCTGGTCAAGGCCGGCCTGTTCCCCGACGACCCGGAGATGTCCGAGGGGCTCTGGCGCAGCGAGGCGAAGTTCCACTGGCTGCAGACCTTCCCGGCGGGGAAGGAGGTCCGGATCGCGCACGGCTACGCCCCGGTGAGCGGGTTCCACCGGCTCGACCTGAAGGAGGCGTTCCGCCAAGGCTACCGCGCGACCTACTGCCTGGACGATCCCGGGCTCGCGGCGATCCGGCGCCTGCGCGCGAGGGCACCGGACGCGCGCGGCTCCCTGCGGGCCTTCGTGGTGCCCTACATCGTGACCACGGCGCGCAACTGGGCCGCGCCGATCGGGCGCTTCACCCTGACGGTGGACAAGGGGATTCCGGAGGCGGTCGTGAGCTTCTGCCGCACGGGGATCCGGAAGGTCGGGCCGACCCGATACCGCTGGGAGGCCCGGGACTACATCCCCGATCACGACCTCCGGGTCCTGTTCGTCCTGCCCGGGCCGGGTCCGATGGGGATCCGGTAGGGCGTCTTCCTGTCGGCGGCGGGACGTGACGCCGACCCCTCTCCCCGCAAGCCCGCCAAGAGCGCGGCGAAAGCCGCGGACCCGACGCAAACGCGGAGGGCCAGACCTCGCGGCCCGGCCCTCCGGAAAACCCCGACCCTGCGGCCGGCTTACTTCGGGGCCGCGGCGCCGGCGGCCGGGGCCGCGCCGCCCTGCTGCTCCAGCTTCTTGCGCATGTCCTCGGAGCGCTTCTCCAGCTCCGCCTGAAGCTTCTTCTGCTGCTCCTCCAGGACCTTCGGGTCGATCGCCGGGCCGTCGAAGGCCTTGCCGAAGCCCGCCAGCGGCACCGCGAAGGTGACCTCGCGCTGGGTCTGGTTCTGCACCGAGACGTTCAGCGTGGTGCCCTTCTTCATCGCCGCCACGACGCCGGCATCGACGCCCCCGGCCTCGGCGAAGCAGCCGTTCGGGAAGCAGACCGCGAAGCGGCCCGCCGTGGCCCCCTGGCCATCGACGTTGAAGCGGATGCCCGGCTGCAGCAACAGGCCAAGCGGCAGCAGGTAGCGCACCACGCGCACCTCCTGCTTCTGGGCGGCGTTCTTCATCTCGTAGACCGCCACCGCCAGCACCGGCTGGCCCTGGTCGGACACGAAGTCGCGGGTCGTGTAGCAGATGTCTGTGCCCGAGCCCTGATCCTTGCCGCAGACCTTGGTCCAGTCGGCCTGGCTCGGCTCGGACTTCACGGCCACGATCTGCGGGCCGGTCTGGGCCGCCGGGGTGTTGGCGGCGGGGGTGCCGCCCGGGGCGGTTGGGGCCGGCGCGACCGGGGCGGGGGCCGCGGGCTTCTTCGGCTGCGCCAGGGCCGGGGCGGACGCGAGGCCGAGGCCCGTGAGACCGAGGAGGGCGGCGCGCACGAGCGTCGCGGGGCGGGTGAAGGACATCGGCTCTGACCCCTTGGAAGCGATTCGGTGTGACGGGTTGATGCGGAGCCGGCCCGGCGGCAGGTCCGCCGGACCGTCCGGATGCGCGCCGCCGTGGCGCGCCGACCGGAGCTCCGGATGAAACGGTCCGGCCATCGGGGGGGACGGGCGCCTGACTGCGCGCATCTCCCGCCCCGGCGACCGGGCGGCCTGCCTTTCCCCTGGAATGAGGCGAAGGCATGACACCGCGGCTTGACACCGCGATCTGACGGGCAGGTGATCACCCTCCGGGCCGCGGCCGGCCCCCGATAGGCCCCTGCCCGCTTGGCCGCAAGCGCCACGTCGCAAGACCGCGTGATCGGCGCGCCCGGCCGGCCCGGCGGAGCCTGCCGGGCCGGCCGTCACCCGCGGGTCTTAGTGGTCGGTTAACCGTAATCGGCCGACCATGCCGGCGGTTGTGCAGTATCTGTTCGGGGGGCGGCGGGTTGAACGCGTTCGCGGTGGCCGAGAGGGCGGTCGAGGCCGCACCGGACGCGTCCGCGCGGTCCGGCGGCCTGCCGGGCGGCCTGTCGGCCTGCCTGTTCGCTGCGGCGCGCGCCGCGCCGCAGCGCACGGCCCTGCGTGATTCGGGCGACCGGGCCGCGTGGTGCGGGCGCCCGGCGATCACCTGGACCTACGCGGCCGCCGCCGAGATCGTCGGCCGGCTCGCCCGGGGGATCGGCGCGTGGCGGCTCCCGGCCGGCAGCCGGGTCGGCCTGTGGTTCTCCGGCGGCGCGGAGGCGGCGCTGGCCCACCTCGCCGTCGAGGCGGCCGGGCACCTGCCCTGCGCGATGCCGGCCGCCTGGGATCCGGGGCAGCTCGCCGCCGGAATCGAGGCCGCCAACCTGCTGGGCGTGCTGACCGAGGGCCGCCGCGGCGTGCGCCGGCCGGCGGAAGAACTCACCCACGCGGCCATGCGCCAGTTCAGCCTGCGCTACCTCGCCGCCTTCGGCCCCGGCGTGCCGGACGGGGTGATCAGCCTCGACGCGATGGCGCTGGAGCGCGGCGTGGCCGAGCCGGCCCCCAGCCGCGGCCTCGTAACCTTCGAAGGCGGCGATCCGGAGCGCCCGGTCTACCGCAGCGCGGAGGCGCTCGCCGCCGCCATCGCCGCCCATTGCGACGTCCTGCCGCTCACCGCGGACGAGCGGGTCCTGACGCTGCTGCCGGCCCACGACCTGCGCGGGCTGGTCACCGGCCTCGGCGCGGCGCTTGCGGCCGGTGCCGGCCTGGAGACGGTGATCCCCTTCGAGGAGGCCGGCTTCCGGACCGCCCTGCTGCGGCCCGTGCCGACCCGGCTCGTCGTCCCCGCCCTGATCGAGCCGGCGCTCGCCGCCCTGCCCCTGCCCTGGACCGTGCGGGTTCTCAACGTGGTGCATCGGGCCCCCGCTTCCCTGACCCGCCGCGCCGTGCCGGACGGCGAGAAGCCGCGCCTCGATTCGCTGGTCCTCGGGGAGACGGCTGTGGTCACGCGCCCCGGCCTGTCCGACCTCGCTGCGACCCTGGCCTATCCGGACCGCGCCCCGCTGCCGCCGGCGCATCTGGCCCTCGCACGGGGGGAGGATGGCGGCCTCGCCTGCCGCGGCCCGGCCTGCGCGTCGGCACCCCTGCCCCGCGGCGCGACGCCTGAGCCGGAGGCCTGGGCGTGGCGCGGTTCGGGCTACCGGCCGGTCCTGTCCGGCGGGGCCGCGATCGGTGTCGCGGCGATCTGAACGGCGGCTGCGCGGCGGTTCATCGGGCGCTCAGGCACCGCGGCTAATCTCGCATCTGCACACGGACCGACGGATCCGATCGGGCCCTTCGCGGGTTCTGCAACGGATTGTGGTCACGGCTATCTTTTCAAGCTGTGCCGGATGGAGTACCGCTCAAGCTCATGGGTGCGCTGCAACAAGTGCTCGTGGTCGATGACGGCGTCCGCGCCGTGGACCGGTCCCTCTCGGGCGAGCTCGCCAGTCTCGGCTACGCAAGCGTGACCGCCTCCATGGAGGCGGCGGACGATGTGCTGGCCGTGATCACGCGGCCGGCCGCCGTGCTGCTCCAGGCCCCGACGCGCCGGGACCCCGCCTATGCCCGCCGCGCCGCCAAGCTGCGCAGCCATCTGCGCGACCGCGGCATCCCGGTGATCCTGATCGGCGATTCGGCCGAGCCCCGGGCCGGCGGCCCGGTCGACCTTGCCACCCGTCTCGGCGCCTACGTGGCGGCCCAGCCGGATCTCTGAGGGCCGCCGCTTCCCGCTCGGGTCGAGCGCTTCAGGCCCCGGTATGCGGCCCGAACGCATGGCGCGGAGTCACGCTGCGATGCGAATTGTCGAGATGATTTCGTCGATCTCGCTCGACAGGCTTCCGTCTTCACCCCGTGCGACGAGGCCCAGTTCGGCCAGGGCGACCACGTCTTCATGGACCCGCTTGACATCGCGGCCGAGCGCACGGGCGAGAGGTCGGATGCCGGTCTCGGGCGTCCGCCGGAGATGGCGCAGGAGCTCGTAGCGTTTCGGCGTCAGCACCGCGCACAGGGCGCTCCAATCCCGGAACAGGATGCGGTCACGCCCGGCGACGGGGTTTCCGGCCTCGGCCATCTTCCAGGCGTCGGCCACATCCGCCGCGGCTGCGCGCAGATCCCGGCCGACCTCGACCTCAATCTTCGTCATGCGTCTTCCTCCAAGTCTCGACGGCTTCGACGAAGTCGGACAGCAGACGATCGATTACATCGAAGTGGTACGGCACTTCGGCATCCTGATCGTGCCGGTGATCGCCTTTGCCGCGCTCGTTGTCGAAGCCGATCACGCGCAGGCCGTTCACGACGTGGACGAGGCGGTCCTTGAAACCGTGCCGGGCCGGCGGAACCGGTTCCGGGACCCGCCAGACAACCAGCTCGACAAAATCCCGCTCACCGAAAGCCACGCGGCGACGGATGAGAAGTTCCGCCTTCATGAGCGCACGATAGGCTGATGCCTGTTGGCGTCAAATGACAGCAGAACGGGCTGTTCTGCCCTCGGTCAAGAACCGACCGAACCGAGTCTCACCGGGCCCCGCGCATCAATTCCGGCGCGCCGAGCCGGGGCAGGACGCCCTCCCGCATCACCAGCCGCCGCAGGGGCCCGAGCTGCCCCATCGCCAGCAGGCCGAGGCCGCGCAGGGCATCGACCGGCAGCAGGTCGGTGAGCAGGCTGCGGTTGAGGAGGTCCACCGCGGCGGTGCGCGCCGCCGTGTCGACGCGCCGGGCGCCGGCATAGGCGTCGAGCACCGGGCGGGACCCGGGATCCCGTCCGTCCCGGGCGGCGCGCAGCACCCCGTCGCGGAGGGTGGCGGCGTCGCGCAGGCCGAGGTTCAGCCCCTGCGCGCCGATCGGCGGGAAGACGTGGGCCGCCTCCCCGATCAGCGCCAGCCGCTGCGCCACCGGGCGTGCCACCGCCAACCCGCGCATCGGCACGAGGCCGCGCGGGCCGTCGACCCGCATGGCGCCGAGCATCGCCCGGGCCTGGCGCTCCACCGCCTGCCCGAGGGCGGCGTCGTCCAAAGCCGCCAGCCGCCGGGCCGCGCCCTCCCCGGTCACCCAGACCAGGCTGGAGCGGTGGCCCCCCGGCAGCGGCACCAGCGTGAACGGGCCGGAGCGGGTGTGGAACTCGGTCGACACGTCCCGGTGGTGCCGGTCGTGGGCCAGGATCGTGGTGATCGCGCTCTGCGGGTAGGTCCAGTCGCGCACGCGCAGGCCGCTCGCGGCCCGCAGCGGCGAGCGGCCGCCGTCGGCGCCCACCACCAGGCGCGCCGCGACCGCCCCACCGCCGGCGAGGGCGATGCGGGACGCCGCCTCGCCCGCCACGGCGCCGGCGCAATCCGCCTCGACCAGGGTCAGGTTCGGCTGGACCCGGGCACGGGCGCGCAGGCTCTCGACGAGACGGGCGCTCTCGACGTTCCACCCGAAGGCGTCGAGGCCGATCTCGGCCGCCTGGAAGCGCACCGGCGGCGGCCGGAACAGGCTGCCGGTGTCGTCGATGATCTGCAGGGTGCAGAGCGGGCTCGCCTGCGGCGTCACCGCCGCCCAGGCGCCGAGGGCCTCCAGGAAGCGCACCGACCCGTCGAGCAGCGCCACGGTCCGCCCGTCCGCCACGGGGGCGTGGCGGCCGACGAGGGCCGTGGGGATCCCCTCCCGGGCGATGGCGAGCGCCGCGGCGAGGCCCGCGGCCCCGGCGCCGACCACGGCGACGTCGAAGGGTGTGTTGGCGTCCTCGGACATGAGATTCTGTTCAGTCCTGCCGGCCTGTCTACGACCAGTCCTATCTGATTTCTTCCGCCGCTCTGCCAAGTCCAGGGCGCCGGCCGTGGTGCCGCACGGGACGCGGCCGTTTTCATCGCCGAGTTTGCGCCCGCGATCGGTTGAATGGATCTTGACGGAACCCGGCTGCACATTTCCGTTGACTTCCACCGACCTGCGGACCGACCGTTAAGCCATGAACCCGAGCGAACGCCGCAGGCTTCTCGCCGCGCGAGGCTGCACGTTCGGACGGTCTCCGGGTGTGGGTGAAGCTGCCGCTGGAGACCGACCTCAAGGTGAGGCTCTACCGCCTGCTCCGCGGCAAAGGGATCACCCGCGCGGAACTGCAGCGCCGGCTCGGCTGGAACCGAGCGAGCGTCGACCGGCTCTCCAGGCTCGACCACGGGACGCCGGGCGCGCAGTTCGACGCCGCCTACCAAGCCCTCGGCTGTGAACTGAACGTCGAGCGCGTTCCGATGCCCTGAGATTCAGCGTCTCCGTCACCCCAGGAACGCCGCCAGCTCCGAAAAGACCTCGTCCGGCCGCTCCTCCTGAAGGGTGTGGCCGCAATCGAGCGCCCGCCCCGAAACATCGGTGGCCTTCGCGCGCCACGTCTCCAGCACGTCGTAGGTCTGGCCGACCACGCCCATCGCGCCCCAGAGCGCCAGCAGCGGCGCCGTGATCCGCGCCTCCGAATCGGCGGCGTCGTGCTCCAGGTCGATCCCGGCCGCCGCCCGGTAATCCTCACAGATCGCGTGGCGGCAGGCGGGGTCGGCATAGCAGCGCAGGTATTCGGCAAACAGGTCCGGCGGGGTCGAGCCGGGGGTCTTGGACTGGCCCTCGACGTGGTGGCGCAGAAAATACGCCGGGTCGGCGCCGATCAGCGTCTCCGGCAGAGGATGGGGCTGGATGAAGAAGAACCACCAGAAGTACCGCGTCGCGAAGTCCTTGTTGGTGCGCGCGTACATGGTCGCGGTCGGCGCGATGTCGAACAGGGCGATCCGCTCTACCGCCTGGGGATGGTCCAGGGCGAGGCGGTGGGCGACGCGCCCGCCCCGGTCGTGGCCGACGACGGCGAATCGGTCGTGGCCCAGCGCCCGCATCACCGCCACCGCGTCGGCCGCCATGGCGCGCTTGGCGTAGTTGGCGTGGCGCGCGCCGCCCGGGGGCTTTGACGAATCGCCGTAGCCGCGCAGGTCCATGGCGACGACCGTGCGGGTCTCCGCGAGCCGCGGGGCGACGTGGAGCCACGTCGACAGGGTCTGCGGGTGGCCGTGCAGCAGCAGCACCGGCGGCCCGGAGCCGGCCGCGCGAGCGTTGATCGTCACCCCGGGGGCGGTCTCGATCCGGTGTCGCGCGAAGCCCGGCAGGAAGTCGCTGGCCATGGGTGTCGGTCTCCTGCCTCCATCCCGATGCACTGGCGCGCCGGGATGCACCGGATGATAAGGCGCCTCCGGCACCATGTCCGCCGAACCGCCATGACAGATGCACGCGCGACTCAGGACCCGGCCGTGACAGACCCCGACGCCGCCGAGGCGCCGGAGGGCGAGGCCGCGCGCGCGTCGGCCGGAGCCCCCACGCTCCGCCCGAGCATCCTCGATCCGCTGTTCGCCCCCGCCCGCTCCCTGCCGGGGATCGGCCCGAAGATGGCGCCGCTGATCGAGAAGCTGCTCGGCACGCCGGAGCGCGAGGCCCGGGTGGTGGATCTCCTGTTCCACCTGCCCCAGGGCGGCGTGGCGCGCAAACTCATGGGCTCGGTCGGCGAGGCGCCGGTCGGCGAACCCGTCACCCTCGGCGTCACCGTGGTGGATCACCGCCCGGCGCAGATCGGCTCGGGCAAGCGCCCGCACCGGGTGCTGGTGGAGGATGCCTCCGGCCACGACATCACGCTGGTGTTCTTCGGCATGCCCCGCCCCCGGGTGGAGAAGATGCTGCCGCTCGGCGCGCACCGCTACATCACCGGCCGGATCGACCTCTGGGACGGCACCCGGCAGATGGTCCACCCATCGCGGATCGTGGACGAGGCGGGGCTCGCCGCGCTGCCCGCCGTCGAGCCGGTCTACGGCGCCACCGAGGGGCTGACCTCCCGGGCGATCAACAAGCTCGCGGTGGCGGCCCTCGACCGGCTGCCGATCCTGCCGGAATGGCAGGATCCGGCCTGGCTGGAGAAGAACCGGCTTCCGGCCTTCGCGGATGCGTTGCGCGCCGAGCACCGCCCCGAGGAGGCGCCGCCGAAGGCCGAGGATCCGCTCCAGCCGCCGCCCGCGACGCCATCCCGGAAGCGGCTCGCCTATGACGAACTCCTCGCCTCGCAACTGGCGCTGGCCCTGCTGCGCGCCCGGCAGCGGCGCAAGGCCGGCCGGGTCAATGCCGGCGACGGGACCTTGAGCGCCCGGATCGAAGCCGCCCTCCCCTTCGCGCTCACCGGCGCGCAGGCCCAAGCGGTGGTGGAGATCCGCGCCGACCTCGCGGCGCCGCGCCGGATGCTGCGGCTGCTCCAGGGCGATGTCGGCTCGGGCAAGACCGCGGTGGCGCTGCTCGCCATGGCCTCGGCGGTGGAGGCCGGGCGCCAGGCGGCCCTGATGGCGCCGACCGAGATCCTGGCTCGGCAGCATTTCGAGCGGCTCAAGCCCCTGGCCGGCTCCCTGCGCCTACGCCTGATGACCGGCCGCGACCGGGCTGCGGAGCGCAAGAGCACCTTGGCCGATCTCGCGGCCGGCGAGATCGACATCCTGGTCGGCACCCATGCCCTGTTCCAGGAGGCGGTGACCTTCCGCGATCTCGGCCTCGCGGTGGTGGACGAGCAGCACCGGTTCGGCGTCCACCAGCGGCTGGCGCTCGGCGCCAAGGGCGAGGCGGTCGACTTCCTGGTGATGACCGCGACGCCGATCCCCCGCACCCTGGCGCTGACCTTCTTCGGCGACATGGACGTCTCGGTCCTCGACGAGAAGCCCGCCGGCCGGCAGCCGATCCGCACGATCACCCTGCCGACCGAGCGGATCGACGAGGTGGTGGCGGGCCTCGGCCGGGCGATCGCCGGGGGCGAGCGGGTCTACTGGATCTGCCCCCTGGTCGAGGAATCCGAGTTCATCGACCTCGCCGCCGCCGCCGAGCGCTTCGACGACCTCAAACAGCATTTCGGCGCCGCGGTCGGGCTGATCCACGGCAAGATGCCGGGGCCTGAGAAGGATGCCGCCATGGCGCGCTTCGTCGCCGGCGAGACCGAGCTCCTCGTCTCGACCACGGTGGTGGAGGTCGGCGTCGACGTGCCCGAGGCGACCATCATGGTGATCGAGCACGCGGAGCGGTTCGGGCTGGCGCAGCTCCATCAGCTTCGCGGCCGGGTCGGGCGCGGCTCCAGGGCGTCCTCGTGCCTGCTGCTCTACCGGGGACCGCTGGGGCAGGTGTCGCGGGCGCGGCTCGAGATGATGCGCTCCAGCGAGGACGGGTTCCGCATCGCCGAGGCCGACCTGAAGCTGCGCGGCGAGGGCGAGGTGCTGGGCACAAGGCAATCCGGCCTCGCGGCGTTCCGGCTGGCGCGGCTGGAGAGCGACGGCGCCCTGCTGGAGGCCGCCCGCGACGATGCCCGCCTGATCGTCGAGCGCGATCCCGGCCTGAAGAGCCCGCGGGGGCAGGCGCTGCGGGCGCTGCTCTACCTGTTCGAGCGGGAGGCGGCGATCCGGCTGATCGGAGCCGGATGAACGGCGTCGTTCAGGAAGGCCCGCGTTCAGGAACGGCCCGGTGCCGGCGGCGCGGATCCGCACCTTAAGATGCGGCGATGTCACAGCGGGTCAGAAAGATCTTTGTCTGTCAGCGACTTAGCCGGATCGTGCGGAAGCGTGGCAGGACCCGCCATGGCGTCCCGCAAGCCCCGGGCAAGGGCCGTGACCTTGCATCAGCCACAATCTTCCCTTAACTGTAGATGAACGAATGGCCCGGTAAGCCGGGACATCACGGACGAATCTGGAGGACGAACATGTCGAACGGACTGTTCCAGAACCTGCCGGGCTCCAACGAGATGGCCGGTCTCTACGCCCTGCCGACCGAGCCCTGGTTGTTGCCGATCTCGGATCGCGCCACCGAGGCGGCAGGCAAGACGGCCGAGGAGCTTCAAGCCGCCGTGAAGCGGGCCGCGCGCCCGTTCTGGCTGGCCGCCAATGGTCTGTGCGTCGCCCTCGGCCTCGCCCTGGTGATGCAGTGCGCCACCGGCTGGATGCCGACCGCGCCCCGCAGCGCCGTGACGGTGGCGCAGGCGACCCCGCCGACCATCGCCCCGCAGACGGCCTCGCTGCAGCGCTGAGCCGTTCCGACGGGATGGATACCAGGGCCGGTCCGCAGGGGCCGGCCTTTTTCGTGCGGGGCTGCCCCTTAAGGAGCGACGGTTTTCGTTCGAACGCCTCGGCCGATGCGTCCCGCCCCGTCATCACGAGCGCAGCGAAGTGACCCAGGGCAGCGTGGCCCCGATGCGCGGAGCGCGGCTGGATTGCTTCGCTGCGCCCGCGAGGACGGCCGTGCCCGCGCGATCAGCTCGAAACAGTGGGGCGCGCCCGGGTCCCTCACGCGGTATGCGTGGCTCCCTCCGGTCATTCCGGGGCTTGGCACGATCGCCGCTCCCGGCGCATCGTGACGGTGCGAGACAGGGAGACGCGGATGCGCGCGGTGTTCGTGGATGCCAGCGAGACGCTGGCGGCGGTGGCGCGGCGGCTGCTGCGGCCGGACGATCCGCCCTTCGTGATCCACGACGACCCCGCCATCACCCCGCAGGACCTGCCCGGCCTCCTGGCCGGGGCCGAGATCGCGGTGATCGACCACACCGCCCTCCCCCTCGACGTCGCCCGCGCCTGCGCCGGGCTGAAGCACGTGGTGTTCCTGGGCACCGGGGCGCGCAGCTACATGGACCCGGAGGCGTTGCAGGCCGAACGCGGCGTCGCGGTCCACACCATCAAGGGCTACGGCGACACGGCGGTGGCCGAATGCGCCTTCGCGCTGATGTGGGCGGCGGCAAGGGGCTTGGCCGAGATGGATCGGGCGATGCGCGCCGGATCCTGGCTGCGCAGCGAGGGGATGCAACTCACCGGCAAGACGGTCGGCCTCGTCGGGTTCGGCGGGATCGCGGCCGAGATGGCGCGGCTCTGCGCGGGGATCGGCATGCGGGTGCTCGCCTGGAACCGCACGCCGAGAACGCATCCGGGCGTCGCCTTCGTGCCCCTGGAGCGGCTGCTCGCCGAGAGCGACGTGGTCTCGCTCCACCTGCTTCTGACCGACGCGACAAGGGGCTTCCTCTCGGCCGCCCGCATCGCCGCGATGAAGCCCGGCACCATCCTGATCAACACCGCCCGCGGCGCCGTGATCGACGAGCCGGCCCTGATCGAGGCCCTGCGCACCGGCGCCATTGCGCAGGCCGGGCTCGACGTGTTCACGATCGAGCCCCTGCCGGCGGATCACCCCCTGGCCCGCCTGCCGAACGTCACCCTCTCGGCGCATTCCGCGTTCCGCACGCCCGAGGCCAGCGACAATCTGATCGGCGCCGCCCTGGAGCATTGCCGGCGGATCTCCGCCGGCTGAGGGCGGTCGAGTCCTGGTTTCGAAAGGTCGAGACCTTTCGCGGGTCCAAGGCAGAGCCCTGGTCGGGGCCCTGCCCCGACACCCCGCCAAAGGGCTGAAGCCCTTTGGAAACCCGAAGTTCAGGCTCTCAGTGCTCGGTGCCCGGCATGTTCGGCCGGGGCTCACCGCCGTGGTGGTGGATCACGTTGGAGCGCTCCGGGCTGCCCTTGGCGTTGGCGACCTGCTTCCGGGCCGCGGCGGCCAGGAACCAGATCCCGCCGAGCGTCCCGAAGGCGAGGATCATGAGCGGAAATCCCTGACTCATCGCGGTGCCCTCCTCGATGGCGCCGCGCGGAAGGCACGGTGCCGCATCATTGTGCCGGATGAACCGGCCTGAGGAACGATAACGCGCGAGACCGCGGCGCGTTCACGCGGCGTGTCGCGTCGTCGCCGCGTCCCGCTTTTCCGTATCCCGGCGCAGGGCGGAGAGCACCACGAACATCAGGCCGGCGCCCACCGCGAGGCAGGCCGACAGGAACAGCATCGGCACGAGGTCGCTCCGGGTCAGGTCGCGGATGAGCGGCACCGCGTTCTGGGCCACGAAGCCGCCGAGATTGCCGACCGAGTTGATCGCCGCGATTCCGGCCGCCGCCGTGGCACCGCGCAGGAAGGTCCCGGGCATCGACCAGAACACAGGCTGCGCCGAAAAAGTCCCGGCCGCCGCCACGCACAGGCAGGCGAACTTCATTGCGTTGCCCGGCAGGATGACGGAGAGCGCCAGCCCGGCCGCGCCGACCAGCGCCGGCCCGACAACGTGCCAGGTCAGCGCGTTGCCCTGCGCGCCGGTGCGGGCGGCGTGGCGCGGCACCCACCACAGGGCGACGGCCGTGGCCGTCCAGGGGATGATGTTGAGGAGGCCGTTGGTCAGGTTCGAGACGCCGAAGCCCTTCACCACGGTGGGCAGCCAGTAGCCGAGGCCGTAGGCGGCGAGCGGCAGGAAGACGTAGATGCCCGCCAGCATCAGCACGCGCTTATCGAGGAGCGCCGCGAACGGGTTGCCGTGGTCGACATGACCCCCGGCCTCGCTCTCGGCCTTGAGCGTCCGGCTGAGCCAGTCGCGCTGGGCCTGCGACAGCCAGGGGGCGGTCTCGGGCCTGTCCGGCAGCACGGCCAGCACCACGACGGCCATGAGGATCGCCGGCCCGCCGGTGGCCAGGAACACCCATTGCCAGCCGGCGAGGCCCAGGACCCCGTCGAGGCCGAGCAGCGCCCCGCCGACCACCGCGCCGACCGCGTTGGCCACCGCGCTGGCGATCATGAACCAGCCGATCATCCGCGCCCGGTGGCTCTGCGGGAACCAGAGCGTGAGGGCGAACAGCACGCCGGGGAAGAAGCCGGCCTCCGCGGCGCCGAGCAGGAAGCGCAGCACGTAGAACATCGTGGCGCCCTGGGTGAAGCCCAGCAGCACGGTGACGAGGCCCCAGGTGATCATGATCCGCGCGAACCAGATCCGCGCCCCGACCCGCTCCAGGAAGACGTTGGCCGGCACCTCGAACAGGAAGTAGCCGAGGAAGAACAGCGAGGCCCCGAGCCCGTAGGCGGTCTCGCTGAGGCCTAAGCTGCCCACCATCTCCAGCTTGGCGTAGGAGACGTTCTGCCGGTCGATATAGGCGATCAGGTAGAGCAGCCCGAGGAGCGGCATCAGCCGCAGGGTCACCGTGCGGACGGTGCTCGCGGCAAGATCCTCCCCGGGCGGGGCTTGTCTGGACGGCATGAGGATTCCTCTGGGCGTTCGCGACCCTTCGTGACGGGGCCGGCATTACGCAGAGTAATTCCTGCCCCAGGGCCAGCCTACCGGGCAAGCGCCAGGAGGCGGTCGCAATCGACATGGGCCGCGATGTGTCGCGCGAGCCCGTCCAGCGCCGCCTCGACCCCGGCCTCGTAGGCCGCTCCCTCCGAGGCCGTCCCGAGGCGCACGAGCCACGCCGCCCGCTGGGCGTCGTCGGCGAACAGGCCGTGCACGTAGGTCCCGGCCACGCGCCCGTCCGCCGAGACCGCCCCGTCCAGGCGCCCGTCCGCGAGGCGCAGGAGCGGCCGTGCCGCGTCGGGGCCCTCCGTCGCGCCGATATGCATCTCGTAGCCCGCGAACGGCACGCCGTCGGGCAGGCTCGTTCCGGTGACGGCGGCGAGGCGTTTTTCCGGCGTCATCACGGTGTCGACGTCGAGGAGGCCGAGGCCCGGCACGGTGCGCGGCGCCCCCTCGATCCCGTGCGGGTCGGCGAGGCTTTTTCCCAGCATCTGATAGCCGCCGCAGAGCCCGAGCACCCGGCCGCCCCGGCGGACATGGGCGCGCAGGTCGACGTCCCAGCCCGCGTCGCGAAACGCCTCCAGATCGTCGATCGTGGTCTTGGAGCCCGGCAGCAGCACCAGGGCGGCCTCGGCGGGGATCGGCGTCCCGGGCCGGACCAGCACCACGGAGACGCCGGGCTCCGCCCGCAGGGGGTCGAGATCGTCGAAATTGGCGATCCGCGGCAGCACCGGCACCGCCACCGTGACGGCCCCACTTTTACGCGCGTCCGAGCCGGCGAGCCCCAGCACGTCCTCCGCGGGCAGGCGCGCGGCGTCGGGGAAATGCGGCACGAGGCCGAGGGCCGCCCAGCCGGTGCGCTCGGCGATCAGCCGCATCCCGTCCGCGAACAGGCTCGGATCGCCCCGGAACCGGTTGACGATGAAGCCGGCGATCAGCGCGGCATCGTCGGGATCGATCACCGCCTTGGTGCCGACGAGGCTCGCGATCACCCCGCCCCGGTCGATGTCGCCGACCAGCACCACGGGCGTATTGGTGGCCCGGGCGAAGCCCATATTGGCGATGTCGCCCGCGCGCAGGTTTACCTCCGAGGCCGAGCCCGCGCCCTCGACGAGGACCAGATCGGCTTCCTCGGAGAGCCGGGTGAAGCTCTCCAGGACGGCGGACATCAGCCGGGGCTTCCAGGCCTGGTAGTCGCGGGCCTTCACGGTGGCGACCATCCGGCCCTGCACCACCACCTGGGAGCCGATTTCGCTCTGCGGCTTCAGCAGCACGGGGTTCATGTGGATTGAGGGCGCCACCCGGGCGGCCCGGGCCTGGAGTGCCTGCGCCCGGCCGATCTCGCCGCCATCGGCGGTGACGGCGGCGTTGTTCGACATGTTCTGCGGCTTGAACGGCCGGACCGCCAAGCCCCGGTCCGTGAAGGCGCGCGCCAGCCCCGCCACGAGCAGCGACTTGCCGACATCGGAGCCGGTGCCCTGGATCATCAGGGCTTTCTTCCGCGATGGGCTCAGAACTCGATCCCCTCCTGCGCCTTCACGCCGGCGGCGAAGTGGTGCTTCACGCTGCCCATCTCGGTGACGCAATCGGCGGCCTCGATCAGGGCGGGCTTGGCGTTGCGGCCGGTGACCACGACGTGCAGATCCGGCCGGCGGGCGCGCAGGGCCGCCAGCACGGGGTCGAGGTCGAGGTAGTCGTAGCGCAGCGCGATGTTGAGCTCGTCGAGGACGAGGAGGCGGATCGTGGGATCGGCCATCAGGCCTTCGGCGACCTCCCAGGCGTGGCGGCAGGCGGCGATGTCCCGGGCCTTGTCCTGGGTCTCCCAGGTGAAGCCCTCCCCGAGGGTGTGCCAGACGACCCTTTCGCCGAAGGCCGCGACCGCGTGGCGTTCGCCCGTGTCCCAGCCGCCCTTGATGAACTGCACCATGCCGACCCGCCAGCCCCGGCCGAGCGCCCGCAGCATCAGCCCGAGCGCCGCCGTGCTCTTGCCCTTGCCGGGGCCGGTATGGACCATCAGCAGCCCCTTCTCGATGGTCTTCTCCGCCACCTCGGCGTCCTGCACGGCCTTGCGCTTCTCCATCTTTTCCCGGTGGCGGGTCGCGTCGTCGTTCATGCGGCGGCTCCTGGCTTCACGATGAGGGGCAGCCCGGCGACGGTGAGCACGACCCGGTCGGCCTCGGCGGCGAGCCGCTGGTGCAGGCGCCCGGCCGCGTCGCGGAACCGGCGTGCGAGGGCGTTGTCGGGCACGATCCCCAGCCCGACCTCGTTGCCGACCAGCACCAGCGGGCCCGGGGCGCGGGCGCAGGCGGCGATGAGCCGCACGGTCGCGTCCTCGAGGTTGGACTCGGCCAGGATCAGGTTGGTGAGCCACAGGGTGAGGCAATCGACCAGAACCGGCCCGTCGGCCTCCGCGACGGCTTCCGGCAGGGCGAGCGGCACGTCGCGGGTGCGCCACGCCTCCGGCCGCCGCGCGCGATGCTGGGCGATGCGATCGACCATCTCGTCGTCGAAGGCCTGGGCGGTGGCGAGGTAGAGCCAGGGCCCGGGGCAGGCCTCGATCAGCGCTTCCGCGTAGGCGCTCTTGCCGGAGCGCGCCCCGCCGAGGACGAGGGTCATGCGAGGGGGCGGCTGCGGCATGTCCCTCCATCGCCCCAAGCCGGCCTCCGGTCAAACCCGGACGGTGTGGCGCTTCGGCGGTTGCCGGGCGCCCCCGGTCCGACTATAGAACCCCGGCCTAGCCAGAGCGCCCTTCGTCTAGCGGTCCAGGACGTCGCCCTTTCACGGCGAAAACACGGGTTCGATTCCCGTAGGGCGCGCCAATAAAATCAGGCACTTAGCTGTAATATTCGTGTAGCAGGTTGTCCCTGTACGGAAATTATACGGAAAAGTTGCCGGCGTCCGAGAGCGTTCGCCGGAGTTCGCTGACCTAAGAGACCACCCCGCGATTGCCCGTTCCCGTAAAAGCGGATCGGGAGGATGATGGTGGTTTTTCACGAGCGCAATTGCTGGTTCCACGGTTCTACCTTCAGCGTCTGTGATGGCATGGCGCTAGTCAGCGGCGTGGGCAGATTGACCCATGACGGTGGTGCGCTGAACCTCTACGAGGCCGCTGTCCCGGACGCGGAGGCTTGATCTGGCACAAATACGTGCACGACCGCTTCACACCCTATATTTCATCGCGTCTCTCCAATCTCGCTCGCGAATGCGGCCGCGATAACGGGCACCCGACATATGGCGTGGCATCGCCGCCTCGCACTTCCGGCGCTACGCGCCGAACGTAGGTCAAGAACGTACGGTACGGGTCCTCGCGCGCCCGAGCGAGGGGCGTCTGCTGTTGTGCGCGAGGTCTGCCAGGATTTGCCGTAGGCCCGCATCGTCCAGTCCCTCGAGGCCGCTTTCCTGCGCGCGACTGTAGATGATGTCGCGCAGATAGAGGCGGCTGCCGGCCGGCTCCGACTCGAGGATCCGAACGACGAGATCTTGGAAAGCTTCGGGTAGCATCGTCTGATAGGCGCGCCGCGCCGCGCCGAACTCGAAGTCGACCAACTCGCGGCGCCCCTCGGCCGCCCGCAGCGCCTGCGAGGCGGCGGCGTCGACGGCATCTCCCCGCAGCACGACGCCGTAATCCGTCCGGGCGTCTTCGGCTGTTACAAAGCCATCCTGCACGTCGCGCAGAACCGCCGCTGGATCACGGTCCAGCGCGTCGCCGTACCCCCCACCGCCTGGCGACACGATCCGCACCGTCTCGCCAGGCGCGAGCTTCAACACGTCGATCTTCGGAATCGGACGCTCGCGCCCGTCTCGGTCGACCACGAAGGTAGCTCCGAGCGTTCCCCCGGCGCCGCCTTCTCGCCCCCAGGGATTGAAAAGGAAGCGATCCCAGCCGCGTGACGAGATCTGCGCGTGAGCAGACAGGATCTGACATTCGAACACGATGCCGCTTCCGCCCCGCCACTTCCCTGGCGCCACCGCGTCGTTGAGCTCGTAGCGCCGCACGAAGATTGGAGCGTCGATCTCCAGCGCCTCGACGGGCGCGTTGCGGAGTGCTCCGCCCGAGAAGTTCACCCCGTCGATCCCGTCCTTCCCGGGCCTGCCGCCCGAACCGCCCTGGAGCGGCTGGAGCACGTGGACGACATAGCTCCCCGTCTTCGGCTCGAGGTCACTCAAGGTCAGAAGGCCGAACTGTCCTGATCCCGCGGCCGGGATCCGAGAGGGGACGGCTTGGCTGAGCGCGCCCATGACGACGTCCGAGATCCGAAGTGCGGTCGTGTATCGGATGCCGGTAGGTGCGTAGCGGGTGGGGTTCAGGATGCAGCCGTCCGGCAAGGTGACGGTCACCGGCCGCACCATCCCGCGGTTGAAAGGGATTTCGGGGTCGGAGGTGCGAAGGAAATTGACGATCCCGAGCACGATGAACTGGTTCAGCATGCCGTGCGTCGGCAGGTTAAAGGCCGCGTTCACCTGAGGATCCGTGCCGGTGAAATCGAGGTGGACGTCGCTGTCCGTGACGGTCAGCGCGAGTTTGATCCTGACGTGGTTCGTTTTGAGAAGGTCGCCCTCCAGATAGTCGGAAAACGCGTAGCGACCGTCCGGAACCGCCGCGAAGACCTGCCGGGCCCGCATCTCCGCATAATGCAGCAGGCCTTCAATGACCCGCTCGATCTCGCCCGCGCCGTAGCGCGCGATGCACTCGCCGACCCGGCGCTCGGCGGTGCGCAGCGCGGCGGTGAGCGCGTTGATGTCACCCCAGTTCTGATCGGGGATGCGCCCGTTCGCCAGCACGAAGCGCTTCAACTCCTCGTCGAGCACGCCCGCCTTGTAGAGCTTGATCGGAGGGATCACGACGCCCTCCTGGAACCGGTCCGTCGCGTGCGGCGTGATGCTGCCCGGCACGATGCCGCCAACGTCTGAGGAGTGCACGAAGCACCATGCGAAGCAGATCAGGCGTCCCTCGGCGAAGATCGGCCGGAACGTCATCAGGTCGGGGAGATGCGTCGCCATCCCGCGCGCGTGGTTCGGGTCGTTCGTGAGGACGACGTCCCCCGGCTCGTAGCTGTCGAAGCAGTCGATGGCGGCCTTCAGGTTCATCGAGAGCATGTTCGTCACGCCGATCGAGCGCGGGTAGGCGAACACGTCGCCGTCTCTGGTTACCAGGGCGCTGTCGAAATCCCAGGTTTCCTTGACGAAGGTCGTGAAGGCCGACCTGTGGATGATGTAGCCCATCTCCTCCACGACACCGGTGAAGCGGTTGCCGAGGATCTCAAGGAGGATCTTATCGAGCGCCATCGTCCGCCTCCGCGATGAGATTGCCGAACCGATCAACGCGCGCCGTGTATCCGGATGGCACAAAGGTTGTCGTGTCGTACTGGGTGATTACGGCGGGGCCCGCGATGTTCTGGCCGAGCCCGATCGCCGCGCGCGGGATGAAGCGGGCCGTTTGCCCGCGGCCGTCATGGAAGATGTCTCGCTCGACAGTCGCGGCGGAGAGATCGAAGTCGCTGGCCGCGGCCGAGAGCGTCTCGAGGGCCGGCTTCGGCGTCTCGCCGATCGCGACCGATCTCACATCTCGCACCTCGATCGGGAATCCCCGGTCGGCCTGTCCGTAGATGACCGCGTATTCCTTCCGGAAGGCTGCGGCCAGGCGACTGTCGTCGCCATCGAGATCCCCCGGTGCGACCGGCACCGAGATCTCGAAAGACTGACCGTGGTAGCGCATCTCGATGATGCGGTGGAACCGGTGGCGGGTGTAGGCGAGGTTCTGAGCCTCGAGCCAGGCACCGCCCTCGCGCTCGAGCGCCTCGAAGGCGGCGCGACTGGCATTCACCACCTCGTCCCGGCTCTCGTCCCGAATTTGTATGTGCAGCGTCCGGACGAGATCGCGCCGGACGTCGGCCACGAGCGCCCCCGTCGCGCACAGCACCCCGGGGTTGGCTGGCACCAGCACTTTGCGGAAGCCGATGTCGCGGGCGGCGAGAAGCCCGTGCATCGGCCCTGCCCCGCCGAAGGGCAAGAGGACGTAGTCGGCGTAGTCGACGCCCTTGCGCGCGAGGAGCGGAACGAGCGCCGAGTAGATGTGGGAGGTGGCAATGCGCAGGATGTCCTCCGCGACCGCCTCCGGCTGGCGCCCGAGACCTTCGGCCAGCGCGCCGACGGCCGCATCCGCGAGCGACTTGTCGATCGTGACGCGCCCGTCAGCCAGCTCGCCGGGCTGGACTATGCCTAAACAGACGAAGGCGTCCGTGAGCGTTGCCTCCGTCCCACCGTGGCCGTAGCAGGCCGGCCCCGGCCGCGCGCCCGCGCTGCGCGGTCCGACCTTCAGCACCCCGAAATCATCAATCCAGGCCACTGAGCCGCCGCCTGCCCCAATCGAGGTGACGTCGACAGCCGGCATAATCACCGGGAAATTCCCGACGTGGTTCTCGGTCGAGTAGCGCGGCTCGTCCTCGATGATCGACACGTCCGTCGAGGTGCCGCCCATGTCGAGGGTGACGATCTTTGAGAAGCCTGCGGCCTTTGCCACGAACGCCGCGCCGATCGCGCCCGCGGCCGGCCCTGACATGAGCGTTTCGGTGGGTCTACGCGCGGCCTCCGAGGCGGTCATCACGCCGCCGTTGGACTTCGTGCTCAGAAGGGTCGCGCGCACGCCGAGCGAATCCGCCAGGCTGGTCTGTAGGTCGCCGAAGTACGTCTCCATGCGACGTCCGACATAGGCGTTCATCACGCCGATGAGGGTGCGCTCGTATTCGCGCATCTGCGGCCAGATCTCACTGGAGAGCGAGACGTAGAGGTCCGGCGCGAGCTCGGCGAGGAGCCGCGCGGCCTCCCGCTCGTTCGCACCGTTGCGATAACTGTGCAGGAACCCGACGGCGACCGCCTCGACCCCGAACGCGCGTAGGCTCTCGACGGCCGCCGCGATCGCAGCCCGATCGACGGGGAGCGCGACCGAGCCATCGGCCAGGGTCCGTTCCGCGATCTCGACCACATGGGCGCGCCGCACGAGCGGCGCCGGCATCGCGGTGAAGAAGTTGAAGACGTCGGGCAGCCGATGGCGCCCGATGTACAGGATGTCCCGAAATCCCTGGGTCACTAGGAGCGCAGTCCGCGCACCATTGTATTCGAGAATCGTGTTGACCGCGAGCGTAGTGCCGTGGCTGAAGTAGATGATCTCCTCGGCCGTGGCCCCTTGGGCAACGAGGGCTGCCTGTAACCCGCCTAGGACCGAGCTCGCCGGTCGCGTTCGGTTCGACGGGTACTTGAGCGCGCGGATACGGCCGGTCTCCTCGTCCAGTATCGCGAAATCGGTGAACGTGCCGCCGATATCGACACCGACCCTCAGGCGTGACATGAAGTATACCTTTTTTAAAGACCGACTCTGATTTTGAATATTTTCTGCATAAGAAGGATCAGAGTGCCGACTATGATGATCTGAACGGTGGAGGCTGCGGCGATTGTCGGATCACCCTCCCAGAAGATCTGCGAATAGATCTGAATCGGCAGCGTCGTCGTCTCCGGCCCGGCAACGAAGAGCGCGAGGTTGATGTCCGAGAACGAGACGATGAAGGCGAAGGTCGCGCCGGACAGGATGCTCGATCGGAGATTGGGGACGACCACGCGCAGGAAGGCCTGGACGGGTGTGCACCCGAGGGACCGGGCGGCCTCCTCTAACCGCGGATCAATCGCGACGAGGGCGGAACCCACTACCCGGATCACATAGGGGATCCCGAGGAGCATGTGGCCGAGCACGAGCGTCAGGAAGTTCGTTCGAAACCCCAGCGAGACGCTGACGAGGTACATGGCAGCCCCGAGCAGGATGCTGGGGATGAGGAGCGGGAGCATGAAGACGCTCTCGAACGCCCCTCGCGCCGCGATCCGCGCGCGCACGAGCCCGATGGCCGCGAGGCTCCCGATTACTGTCGCCAGCGCGGACGCAGCGAGGGCGACTGGTAGGCTCACGAGGAAGAGCGCGTCCCGGAACGTCGGCGTGGCGAAGAACCGCGCGTACCAGCGCATCGAGACCGCACCAATGGGAATGCGGAATGCCGAGGTCGGGTTGAACGAGACTCCGATGACAACGAGGATGGGTGCCAGCAGAAACGCGAGCACGCAGACGATCAACAAGCGCAGGACGGGATGGCGCCCATACATGTCAGGCGCCCCGTACCGAGCGCCGTGCCAGGGCACGTCCGGCCGCGAGGCTCAGCCCGAGTAGTGCGAGCACGACGGCGATGAGCACGATGGCCATCGCGGAAGCGAAGGGCCAGTTCATCGCGGTGATGACTTGGTCGTAGATCTCGTTGCCAAGCATCCGATTCGATCGGCCGCCCATCAGGGCCGGCGTGACCACCACACTGATAGCAACCACGAAGACCAGGAGCGCTCCAGACGCGAGCCCGGGGGCGGCGAGCGGGATGAGCACGCGGCGAAACACTGTGATCGCGCCCGCCCCAAGATTGCTCGCGGCCTCCTCGAGGCTGACCGGGACCTTCTCGATCGCCGCCATGGTGGGCAGGACGAGCAGCGGCAGGCAGATCTGGACCAGCGCGATCACAACAGCCGCCTCTGTGTTCATGATTGTCAGCCAGCGTCCAAGCCCAAGCGCCTCGGAGGCGACGTTGATCACGCCGGTGCGGCCCAGGAGCACCATCCACCCAAAGGACCGGATGACCGTCGAGACCATCATCGGCATGACGATCAGGAATAGGCCGATCGTGACCACGCGCCGCGAGCAGCGTGCCAGCCAGTAGGCCACCGGGAAACCCAGGGCCGCGCAAGCGACAGTCGTGATCAGGCCGATCCGTAACGTCCTGACCAACACCTGCACGTAGTACGGGTCTAGCAGCCTGGCGTAGTTTGCGCCCGTCAGCCTTGCACTCCAGAACGCGCGCGGATCGTGAGTGAATACGCTAATTGCCGCCACGTTCGCGAGCGGCAGGACCAGCACCCCGATGAGCACGAGCAGGTAGGGGCCGATCAGCCAGACCCAACCCGGGATCCAGGGCGGGTACGCCGCGATCGCCTCACCGGGCAAGGACGACGACAGCGCAGGCATCGATCCCGATCTCGATTTTAGGTACGGCGAGCGCCACCTCGGCTCGTCGCGTTGCCTTCATGGATGCGAGGAGTGGATCCAGGCCTGGGACGCGCAGGCGGACGTGGATATCTTCCCCAAGGTAGGACACGGTATCGAGTGTTCCAGCGAGGCGGGTCGGGTCGTCCTGACTGTTCTCGGCGGGTTGGATGGTGAGGTTCTCGGGTCTTACGATCGCCCAGACCGCCTCGCCCACACGTCGCGTCGTCCCCGCCGGTAGCCGCGCCCGAAGCAACTGACCTGCGGGAAGTCTCAGGGTCGCGACCTCGTCTCGGATTCCTTCTACCGTCGCCGCGAGGGTGTTCGACTCCCCGATGAAATTGGCAACGAAGCGCGTCGCCGGCGCGCCGTAAATCTCGCGCGGCGTCCCCACCTGTTCGATGCGCCCGTTCGACAGGACGGCGATCCTGTCCGACATTGCGAGCGCCTCCGTCTGATCGTGCGTGACGAAGACGGTGGTTTGGCCGAGCGTCCGCTGCAGACCCCGGAGTTCGTCGCGCATCTGTTGCCGAAGCTTCAGGTCGAGGCTGGAGAGCGGCTCATCGAGGAGGAGCAAGGGCGGCTCAAGGATCAGAGATCGGGCGAGGGCAACCCGCTGCTGCTGCCCGCCGGAGAGCTGCGAGGGCATTCGGGCCCCGCAACCCGCCAAACCCACCAACTCGAGCGTACGGGCTACGCGCCGCGTGATCTCCCCTGCCCCAACCTTCCTCAACGCGAGGCCGAAGCCGACGTTGCCGGCGACCGTAAGGTGCGGGAACAGGGCATGATTCTGGAACACCAACCCGAGGTCGCGGCGATGGGCGGGCTTCGCATCAAGCCGTTCGCCCCCGAGTAGGATGCTGCCGGAGGTCGGCGTCTCGAAACCGGCGATGCAGCGCAGGGTGGTCGATTTCCCGCAGCCGCTCGGACCGAGGAGCGAAAAAAATTCCCCTTGGCGCACGGCCAAGTCGATCGGCCCCACGGTCACTGAGCCTTTGTAAATCTTCGTCACGCTCTTTAATTCGAGCGCGATGTCTTGAGCGAGCACCAGGGCGATTCCTGACTTAGGCGTTCAAAACCTCTTTGTTCCAGCGCTCCAGATAAGGGGAGCGATATTCATTGATCTTTTTCCAATCTAGCTTCGCGGTCTTTTCCAGTCCGCCGGCTGGAATGGCAATGTTCTCGAGCGCGGGCGGCAGCTTGATTTTCTTATTGGCCGGTGGGTACTTCGACCATTGCGAGAATGCCAACTGGCGTTCCGCGTCAAGGGTGGATTGCACGAAGGCCTGGGCGAGTTTGGGGTAAGGTGTCCCCTTCATGATCGAGTAGCCGCTGCCGACAAGGACGGTGCCGGGCACGAGTTCGAAGGCGGCCGGGATGTTAGCCTCCTGCAGCCGGACCGTCCGCCCGTTCCAGTAAGGCATGATCACGATCTCGCCGCTGTCCATGAGCCGCGTCCCGTGATCGGCGTTCTCGACGATGATGGCGCCGTTCTTCTTCACGAGTTCGGCAACCGCGCTCAGACCAGGTGTAATGTCGTCCTCGCTGCCGCCGAGCTGCTTGTTCAAGGCGTGTAACCACGTCATGCCGTACCAGCCGTAGGCCGGAATCCCAACCTTCCCTTTATATTTCGCAAGTCCAAGATCATTGAACGAGGTCGGCTTGGACGCCTCCTTCGTGTTCCATGTCATCCCGAACAGTAGGATGTTGAAGGCCGCGTAGTAATCCCCCTCTTTCGCCTCGTCGAAAATATCCGGGAGCGATGTAATAATTGAGGGGTCATAGGCCTCGATGCAGGACGCGCCGTTCAGCATCGCGTAATCCGACTGCGGGCCGTCAGAGACGTCGTAAGGTGAACTGCCGCAATTCGCCAGAATCTTGGCCGCGGCGACGGACTCTAATTGGGCGGCCTGCAACGGTCTCGGGCCGCTCTGTGCAGCGAAGAACGGGTCAACAAAGATCGTCTTGAGCGTGTCGCCCCACGTGCCGCCCGTCGCCGCCCAAGTAAAGGGTCGGGCCGCCCCGGCAGTCTGCGCGCGCAGCGGGCTGACACCGTCTCGGCCTGCCGCCACCCATGCGCTAGCCGCGGCGCCCTTGAGGGCCGTGCGTCGGGAGATTTTGCCCGTCATGTCCGTCACTCGTGCGCTGCAAGGGCAAACGGCCGGGCGGGCGCGAGCGACCCTTGGTCCGGCTCTTGCGATCATCCAGCACCAGCAAGAGACTGGCCAGTTGGGAGCCTTTCAGGAAGGTCGAATAAATACGCATGAGGTCAGGATGAGCGGGTGGGATCGAGTGATCAGGCGCTACCGGCGCATGAACGGGCTCACGCAGGCTGCCCTCGGCGAAGTGCTCGGCGTCGAGCAGGCCACCGTGTCTCGCTGGGAATGCGGGTTTCACCATCCCGATCTCGCAATGCAGAAGCGCCTGCGCTCTCTCCTGAGGCATGATTTCGTCGCCTCGGACGACATCATTATGCACCGGGTGCGGAACTCGCTCTCAGCGATGAAAATGGCTCACATGAATGGGCGTAATCTGGCCGTTTCTGGCAAAGCGGCAACGCTGCACGGCGTCAATCGCGAATTTCTGGAGGGGCTTGAGTACCGCCACCTGTTCACCGACGTCCTCGGTGCGCAGTGGCAGTTGGCGCGTGAGGCCGGGTTTTTCCGAGGCGAGATCGCCAGCATTCACGTTTACAATACCTGGCGCCCAGCCTGCGGTGGAGAAATTCGATACTGTGAGGGGTTCTGGACCCCCACCTTCTTGTCGGACGGACAGGTTATGCTCACGAGTGAGTTCGCCGACATCGAAGCCGCCGTGTACAAGCAAGTGCCAGAAGATGGACGTGTCACGGTCGTGAGTGTGGACGATCTATTTCAATAATCTGAAATGTTAAGGTATTAATCTTCCCATAAAAATATATACAATACTATAGGTTTTTCTAATCACTCAGATTATTCTGCGGTGGATTGATATTGATACCGTACGTCATGAATGCCGCCAATGTGGGTCGGCCGTACGCCTCCTCGCTTTATGCTCACTCTTGCGATTGTCTCAGCAAGGGCTCCACGTTCGAGCCGCGACTATGGATTTTCTGCTCTGAAGGCGATTTGCAGGCTAATATGAAGGAAAAGGGCGAAACTTGTGTCCAAATGGTCATTGAAGAAGCGCATTAACTAGCTGATTTATAATGTGTTTTTTGAATGCCGGTCGTGTGGCAGTTTTTTTCAGCTTAGGGTGGGGACTTTGCGTCTTAGTATGAAGATTCTCGGTCGTGAATTGGGATCCCGGGTCGGTTGCGCAGGCCTTCCGCGCGCCACTCAGCATCGAACAGCTGTTCCTGCTCGGATCGACGAGCCGCGCTCAGCGCATCGTCTTCCGGCCAGTCCGACTTGATTTTGGCGAGACCAACTACACGGCGTTGCCGGTGCGCGAGCCGGAATGTGTGGTCGCGCAATTCCCAGCCATCATCGAGATGGGGCCAGGCGCCGGTCTCGAGCGCCGACAGTACAGGCAGCTCCGCCGCAGCCGTCTCACGTGCACCCGGCGCGAGCGTGCGCGAAGGCCCATATTGACGCTGCGTGAAGCGTTCGCCGAGCGGTCTGCGCAGCCTTTCTTCGATCTTGAGTGCGTCGATGAGCATGTCCGGTGTCGCGGCATCTCTGCTGGCTTTGGGCGGTGCAGTCGGCATCAAGCTGCCGCACAGGTCGCGCACCAGCCGCCAATGTCGACGTACCTTCGCTGCCTCGTCTCCCACAGGCCAGCGATCGACCGTAATCGCCGCGGGCGAACACGCGCAACGAAGTTTGGAGGCGACAAAATCACTCCGCAGCCAGCCCTCGATGTCCCCGGCTGCCACAGGCAGCGTCGCGATAAGGTCGGTGCCCCGTCCTTCGGTTTCGTCCTGCCGGTGCACGTAGATCCAGTGGAACGAGTCGGGATCCCCCGGCGCCCTCCCCCCGTGCGTCTTGGCGACTCGGTCCGCGACGACCATGCCCATCTCGTGCGTCAGGGCTGTCACGAACGCGGCAACGTCCTTCGGCGCTGCGTCGGCGAAGGCGCTGTAGCGCAGGCAGATCCGCGCGTCGAAGGTCTGCCCGTGCATCTGCATGAGGAACGACCCCGCTTCCCAGATCTGGCCGACTTGGTCCCGAGAAAGGTAGCGCTGACCCATCTCGACCGCGCCAAGCGCCTGAGCGCGTCGGGTTGGCCGACCGCTCCCGTAGGCCCGGCGTGGTTTCAGGCTCGCTGGCTGATCTGCCCGCAGCGTCAGCCCTGCCTGCCCGTTGATCAGTTCGTCGAAGTCACTCACCCTGACCAGTAGTCCCGCCGCGGTCTCTGGGACCGCAGCGGGGCGCCATGCCTGCAGGATCGCGCGGAAGAATGGGCGCGCGGCGAGGCCGAGGCGCGCACCGCAGACCCGGAGCGCTGCGACGAGTTCTGCGCGTTCCGCGAGGGTGAGGGCCGATGCACGGCCGGTCTGGTCTAGGTGCAGGATGTCGACGCCGAACAGGTCGGCCAGGAAGGACTCGACGCCCCGGACCTTTACATCGGGATCGCGATCCCAGCCATTCAGCGCTGCCATCTGCGCTGCGAGACCCTGGTTCTTCGCCACGGCTGCGACGTACCCGTGGAGGGCAGCCGGACCGTCGGTCCCCCGCAGTGCCCGCACCGCGGCGCGCGTCACCGACCCGGACGTGGCCAATACCTCAAGCTCACCGATCAGGCCGCGCAAGCCCCCGGGCGCCTCGTGTGCAAGCTCCTCGAGGGCGGCCGTCTCGCATGACAGCCCCTCGTCCGGGCAGGCGCAGATCGACGCCAGAATCCGCCTGCGGGCGGCCACGCTCGGTCTTGGAACGTGGACCGGTCGTAGAGCATGGCGCACGCGCTCGGGGATGCGCTCCGGCTCGGAACTCATAAGGATGAAGGTCACCTCCAGCGGCGGGGGCTCGAGACAGGTGTGCAGCACGGCAAAGGCGCGCTCGCTCAAGCGGTGTGCATCGTCGATGCTGACGACGCGCCAATCATCTCTCGCGTACCCGCGCGCGTCGATGGCATTGGCGATGACCCGTTGCTCGTTGGATTCGAGGTCGGCGGCGTCGAAGCGAGACCAAGGCGAGCCGGGCTTACGCGCGTCCAGGCAGTCCTCGCACTTCCCGCAGGGTTCCCCCTCTCCCTCCCGACAGAGGAGCGCGCGGGCGTAGATCTCGCCGAGTACCGTCTTCCCGCAACCTTGAGGCCCGTGCAGCAGCACGCTGCGACCGCGTCGCGCCCGCACTTCCGCCTTGAGGAAGGCCACGGCGTCGGGATGCGCGATCGCTTCCGCGAAGCACTCGGGCCTATGGCGTTCAGCCAAGCTCGAGCGCCGGCGCCTTTCTCGGGTGGATGCCGTTTCGGCCCTGGCCACGCGCCGCCCTGATCCTCGAATTTCAACGAAACGCTAGGACCCTGTCCTGATTTTTCCGTTTCGGTCCCTGCACACAGCGACCGCCCTCGCTATACTGCCTAGCTTAGACGGAGGACAGCCGTGGCTGCGGACGATCCAAACGATCCTAGTTCATCAGACGTCGGCCGGGACGCCGACCGCGCCGACCACGAGACGGCGTTAGATCGCTGCTCGCCGGATCTACTAGACGCGGACGGCCCCTCGTCGACGAAGACTGACCCGTGCCGCGAATCGACAATGACCGCGGCGGCAACGTCTGATGGGCAGAACGAAACGTGCGTGAAACCTGCAGACGGCGATTCGTTCATAAGCACTCATTCCCCGCACGCCGCGCCCGAGTCGCCCCCACCCGCGATGCCGGCCGACATCGCTGATGCGATTTGTGAGCCTGCATCGGCTGAGAGCACATCGCCCGTCGATCGACAGGTCGAAGAGGTGAATACGAGCGAGTCTCCCGTGCACACCACTGGCGACCACTCCCCGGACTTGCCACTCCTCGCCTCGTCGGCCGACTTGCTTGCGAGCGACAGGTCGATCAGCCCACCTGCACCGGCTAACATCGCAGCCACTGCGTCGGACTTCGACGACGCAGACTCATCCGCAACTGCGATCGGGCGCGGCTGCTCGTCGTCGGGTGGATCAGATGTACAAGCCATGGAGAACGAGCTTGAGGCTGCGCCTGCGTCCACGCCGGCGCCGGCCGCAAACTCCGCAGTTCTGCCTTCGGAAGACCCCGCTGCGGCGTCGCACGACGGACCGGTTCCATCCGTGCCGATCTTCCCGCTCGCCGACCCGGACCGGGGCTTCGAGCAGTTCTTGGAGGACGCGGCCGATACAAGCTGGGTTCCAACACCGCTTGCAGGTCTCGATCACCTCCTCGGTTTACCGAGCCGGTTGCCGGACCTCACCCTGGATGATCTGACCGGGCCGACGCTGGACGCTCCCTTCGTCGAGGATGGCACCTACAGCTTCGCCTTCGAAGCCAACGATTTCGCACGCCTCGTCCAGGTCGTTGCCCCGACCGCCCGGTCCGGCTCGATCACCATGGATCGGGCGCCGAACCCACACTCGAATGTGCGCCGGTCCGAAGCGCAACTCCTGAACGCGTCCGACCACGTCAAGCTCGTGCTCACCCGCGGCGCGCTGTTCGCGCAGACCTATGACGGGATCTCCTACGCTCAGATCCTGATCCCGGTTGATAGTAATGCGTCGACGCTTGAACCTGGTACCAAGGTTGCAATGGTCCTTTATCTGCACGAACTCGCCGCCGCCGCCGGCGGCCTAGGAGGGACCGTCCGCGCGTCTCTCGACGGAAGCGAGCAGCGCCTGCACCTCGCGTCCGAGACGTTCGAACGCCCCCTGAATTTTGTCCCCCCCGTACGATTGCACGATCTGCGGGCGAGCCGGATCGGTACGCTCGATCGAGCGACGCACAAGGCACTTCCCAACAGGCTGCTCCGGCGAGCGTTGGCTTATGTCACGCGGGTGACCGAAGAAAGGGTCGGCACGGC
Organism: Methylobacterium sp. J-030; assembly: GCF_022829545.1. GTDB lineage: Bacteria > Pseudomonadota > Alphaproteobacteria > Rhizobiales > Beijerinckiaceae > Methylobacterium. Next base: position 140,004 of record NZ_JAKSYM010000391.1, read on the forward strand.
CAATCTACCTGGCGAGGATCGGGAGGCGAGCGATACGGTCCTTCTGGGTAGCGACATCCTCAGCGCGACCTCGGGGTTCGCGAGCGCTACGGTCACTACGAAAGACTTTGCTGGCGCCGCGTTCCGCATGGGATGGTCCGTTACGATCGTCGCAGAGCGGGTACTCGCCGCAATGGCGCCAGAGGTCGATCTCTACGCGACGGACAAGGGCTACGTGCTGCGCGACGCGTACACGGCCTTCGGTTTTGCGAAGCGGCGCGAGGTCAAGCATCCGAGAACATCGCCGTATCGACCCGCGACGGTCTGCTCCCTGATGGTGCCGCGCACTCCGCTACGCCAAGCTCTGCGAGCCCTGCGCGCGGCTGGGCCCAAAGCCGACGAGAGGGATCCGACGGAGTCGACGCCGGACCTCGACATCGTACGCTTCGTCTGCACGAGGGGGGAGGTGCTGCCGGAGTGCGCACTCGAGAGCCGGGGCGCTGATGGAAAGACGATCCGCATCCGTTTGGACGGGGTGCGTCGCACCGGCGATGCTGGTCTGGATGCAACGGGAATAAAACTCCACGTCCATTTCTCCCGGCACGATCTCGCCGCGGTCGCGGAGTCCTTCGACTCCTCCAACATCGAGTTGGCGTTCTATCCCGACGCAGGTTGTCTCATCGTGCGCGACGCGGACGACGCAACCGGCTTCGAGACCGAGGCGGTGATCGCGCTGCGCGCGAAGAAGCGCCCCGTAAAAATCAAAAAACCCAAAGTGCCGCGCCTTCCGGAGCTTGTCCCGTGAGCGACCTCCACAGCGTAACGGCGCCCGAGGTGGCCGTCGGAGCCGAACCGGTGGCGTCGGATCCGCCCGTCGATCGAGAGTCCGGGACACCCGATGCCGTAGCACCGCAAGCCGGATCAGCTGCGGAGGTCTCAGCGTTTTCTGTCAGTCGAGCGCAACTGTCTGACGCGTTCCATGCTACCCGGCTTCGGCCTGGGAAGATGGTTCACCTGACCCTCACCGCGTCGGCCCTCACCGTCTGGGCCGAGACCGCGACGTTTGCCTGCGCGATGGATATCTCGCTTCAGGCGACCGTAGCCCTCCCGGTCGGGCAGAGCCTCCAACTCGTTGCACCCTCCGACCTGTTCGAGAAAGCGCTCTGCGATGAGAAGCGCTGGCGGGAGACCGCTTTGCAGCGAGGAGGCACATCCTCCGCGCGCGTCGAGTTCGAGCGGGATCGTGATCTGTCGCAGCCGTCGTCCGCCGAAGGGACCTTGGTCCCAGAGTTGTGGCGGATCACGTGCGGGGTTCTTCAGGCTGTCTGGCCGATCCGTAGCACGCTCGCGCAAGCATCGCCGCCCCCGGTCCATCCCGCCTCCGCCGACCCGATCCTCGCGCCGAATCTGCGCGATGCTTTGCGATTACTCCACGATTTCGCTGATCTGAAGCTCGGTGAGCAGACGGATGCGATTCGCGTTGGCCCCGAGCGGTGCGAGGCCGGCGCCGGCGGCGTGTTCCGCGTCGTCCAGGGTCTCGACTTACCGCAGCTTGAGATGGCGCTGTTGCGGGACGACGCTCGGGATATGACGCGCTTCCTCCGCGGGATGCGAGCGGCGCGCACTTGGTCCGAGAATGGCCGTCAGGTATTCGCCGACGGGCAGCGCTGGTGTCGCGTAAAGACGGTCGAGCGGGCGCGCCAAGGAGGTAGACTCCTCGCGATACCTTGGGCTGTCACCGTCACGGTACAGGCGCCCGACCTGCAAAAGGCCCTAAATGTACTTCGGGTACAGTTCATCGAACCGGACGGGCACGTCCGCGTGAGTTGGTCCGCCGCAGAGCCGAACTGCCTCCTCTTCACCGTCGGTGTCACATCGGGCGAGGCTGTATTCAGGTGCCCTGTCAAGCCCGCCGCGACCGATGCACCGTCGAACGCCCCACCCGATGGACCGTCGGCCGCGGCGTACGAACTCACCGTGCTCTACTCGGACCTCAGAAGGGCATCCCCCGTGGTCGCCAATCGCTCTGTCGAGATCGGCCTTGGCACGAAGGGACTACGCGTCTCGCAGCACGCCGAACCGGCGCACCTGCATACGTTCGTCGCGGCGCAGCGGTAGGGGGCGGCCGAACGTCTGCATGAATTTCGCGTCCGCGACCATATCGTTGCGCTCGCGACCTTCAGGCGGACCGGCCGCGGGTGCCGATCCTCGCTCGGACGGCGTCGTCCGTAACGGGAACCCACACCTATGTCCACGTCAGATTTTGTCCCACCGGCCAGCCCTACGCTCCGATCTCACAAGCGCTTCGCGTCGCCCTACCTACCTGGTCGCGTAATCCAGCCCGACGACGATCCGGCGACCACCAAAGCGCTGCTTTGGCTCCTCCGCAATCACATCCGCTTCGTGCGCAAGACGCGCCACCACATCAAGATCGGACCGATCAACTACTTCCCGACCACTGGTCGAATCGTGCTTGATGGCAATGGTCCAGCGTTGCCAGAGCGAGGTCTAGCCGCGCTCCAGGTACTGCTGCTCCCAGCGCCGACGAGTGGCTCGGTTGAGACTTCCGATCACATCCGCCACGCGCCAGGGAACTGGGCGCTCCCCGTGGTGGTCGAACAGACGTCAACCTACCCGCTGCCGGAGAGCGAGACCGTTCAGCCCGCCGGCGCGGATGCCCTGTCGCTGCGCGATCGGCAAGTGGCCGCGGATACCCCACCCTGGGAGGACTGACACCGGGCCGAAGGCGGCCGTGAACCGCCTCCGGCAACGCTGGGGGTGTGGCCGCACGAGCCGCCGCCTACGCCTGTGGTCTGCCTGGCTGCGACGCTATCTTATTCTGTAGGGGTTTGTTTTGTGTGCCGGCGGTGGGTTGGTGTGGTGCCGTTAGTACGCGGCCGTGCCGGATGTCGGCCGGATCGATAACCCAGTAGTGCAATGCCGACGTCCCGACAGTTGTGACATACATCCAGCCATGATCCGGTGTGCTGCGCGAGAACCGCCGGCATCGGGCTGTTCGTCCAAAGCTTCCTAGCGCGCCACCCGACGTGGAATCGGTGACATGCCGTAGGTCGAACAATTTTATCGGTTCGCTTCTGAACTTAGTCCCACCAACTTTGAATCTCGTCTTGGCCGCTCCCGGCCGGTGCGAGATCCCATCCCATGCCGAACTTCACCCCACCGCGCGGTGCCGCAGTCACGCGGACATCCCCCTGGCCTGATCCTTCGTCCAGTGCCACCCCGCAGCAGACTGACCCTGGCGCGCCTCTCACCGCCGCCCCGCTCTGCCCCCCTGCCCTGCTGAAGGCGCACGCGGCGTTCATCGCCACTGACACGCGCTTCGCAGCCTCGAGTCGACTCCTGGCCAGTTTGAACCGTATCGACCAAGGTCTTCCCGCGGGCGTCCACATCTCCCGGTTCCAGGACGGTCGTACCCGCCGCAGTCGGGCCGGCTGGCGCCTGCGCCCGGACGCCGCCCGCGCCGGAGCCGCATTCTTGAACAGCACCATTGCCAAGTTTACCCATCAAGCCCTCGTGCTGCGCGAGCCCGGTAGTCTGTGGAATGAGAACAAGATCCGGTCCAATCTACTGTCCAGCCAGAACCTCTGCCTCAACTTGTTCGTGCCGATGGCGCTCGATCTTGAACTCGCCACCGCCGTCTGGCGCCGCTTGTTATCGGATTTTGTCTATAGCGTTACTAACCTGAGATTTGAGAGCAGCCCGGGCCGTAACGATCCTCTTTGGTTGGAGGACGGGACCGCCTTCGATGCCGTCCTCGATGTGATCACGCCCGACGGCGAGATCGCCTTCGTCGCCATTGAGTTGAAGTACATCGAGAATTTCGCCGGACCCGCCGCCACGCCACGCCCTCGGTACCAAGCCGCCGCCCACGCGGCCGACCTCTTCATCGACCCCGACGCCCCCGAACTCTACCGAGCCGGCTTGGAGCAACTGCGGCGCGAACACTGCCTCGCACAGCTTATGGTTCAACGCGGCCTCGCTGCCCGCGGTCGGTTCGTTCTGACCGGTCCGCGCCTTAGCCCAAGGGTAGCTGCCGCGGCCCAAGCTTTCGGGGACCACCTTATCGACCCGGCCGGTCTCGCGGAGCAACGGGTAGGCTTCAGCCACATCACGATCGAGGCCATCCTCGCCGCGCTGAGCGCGGCCGGGGCCGGCGAGCACGCGCTGGTGCTTCATCGCCGCTTTCTCGACCTCGAGCGTGTGGCGGCGCTCGCCCTGGGTGACAACTTCCCCGCCCCGCCCGCAGCACCCGCACCACTGCTCCGCTTGCCGCCGCCAACCGCGCCGGATGTGGGACCGGGTGAGTCCGACGGCGCAACACCTACAGTCGGGACCACGAGCCGCGCACGGCAGCGGCACGCCGACGTCGGCCAGCGTCCCGCTTCGTCAGAGAAGAGGCGAGCCGCGCAGCGGACGAAGCGGCCGACCACAGCCCGGCGCTCACGGCGACGGCGTTCCTCCATACAGGCCGGGACGGAGGCGCGCTGATGCCGGCCCTTTTCACCGCCGCCCAGCGCCACCGCCTGCTTGCCAACGGCCGCCGCACGGCGGCCGTCGAGGACATCGACCCGCGCCCCGTCGTCAAACTATTCCTGCTCGGCGGCCGAGCGACCTGGCTCCTCACCGAGCTCGATCCCGGCGAACTGACCCGCGCCTTCGGCCTGTGCGATCTCGGCCTCGGCGCCCCCGAGCTCGGCTATGTTGATCTCAACGAACTCGCGCGTCTGCGCGGCTGTCAGCGCCTGCCGGTCGAACGCGACCGGCACTTCGTGGCCGGTCAGCCACTGTCGGCCTATGCCAGTGCGGCGCGAGCTGCTGGGAGGATCACGGCATGACGCACCTGCATTTCATGCCGGCACCCGATTTTGACCCCGACGACGAACTGGTACCGCACCTGACCCGCGATCCCAGTACCGGCCTATGCTGGCCCGGGCCTACGGTACCGGAGCCAGCCTTCATCGTGCTTGCCGGCTTCATCGTCGATGCCTGCGCCGAAGCGACAGACGGCTGCCTCGTCGAGCCGGATGGCACCTGCGAGCATGGGCACCCCTCCTGGCTGCGTCGCCTCGGGGTGATCTGACGCTGGCGAGCAGCTCCCGCAATGAAAGGCACGGCCGCCGTTCAGTGGCCGTGCCTGAAACGCTCTACCCCTGGCTGAAGAAGGCCGCTTCATCAGCTGTCGTCCAGCTGCTTTCCGACCTATCTACCGTATAGGCGGTAGTTGATTTGTCCCCGGTAAGCCGGTGTGTGATTGTGCGCGAGGTGATTAGTTCTGGGTGACGCGGTAATGCGTCAAGCCAGTCGCTCCCTCGCCGGCAGCCAACCCCCACGCCGAACTCTGGACCTGCAACCAGACCCACCAATCCGCACCGCTACGCCGCCGACACGATCGCGCCTATATCGCCGCGCTTTCCACGACGGCTCATCCACACCGATCGCAGCACGGAAAGCGCTTCTCAGCGCGAGGTTCCTACATGCCGAGTGTCGGTTGTCTCCTGGCCGTGCCGACAGCGGACGGCCGCCTCATCCCCGTGCCAGCGACCACACCCCTCTCCCGCGGTGTTGTCAACATCCCCTTCGCGCCGAAGGGTGTGTTTGTCGGCGAGCTGGAGGCTGACGCGCCATTTGAGGAGTGGCAGAAGCATCTATTTTGTAGGACCTATATTGATCCATCGTTTGACGACATCGATCCCTATGCAAGCCTCCAGGATACGCTACCGGTGCGAGTCTGGTACGATGCGCGCTCGGCACAATTCATCATTATCACTCATGATATCTTGCTGAATTGCGGCGAATTCTTCGAGGCCGTCCATCGCATCTTCAACCTGCCGCCGGATCGTTGCAGCGTCCGTATCGATCCTACCTGCGTACGTCGGGAACTGGCTTGGCGCGGCTTGAGCCGGCTCACCCACGACTTCGTCTACGACCCTGCCCGTGGCCAAGCCGTCATACGGAAGCGGGCACGGCCTCTCGGCGTGCGGACGAAGCGCCCTCGCCCGCTTCTGCGGCGGTCGCCTCCCGACCAAGTCGCGGGTTCGGTACCTGCGCTGGTCCTGCCGGTCGACGCACCGCCGGCGCGCTACATCCTGCGCGAGCCGCATCATCAGGTTGCGGAGCGCTGGCTCTACCATCGCCTGCGTGGGGGCGTCCATCACTACCTCGACCGGACTTTCGCCCAATCCGCGCTCGCCGCCGCTCCGGGCCTAGCCCGGACGACGCTTACGGCTCTGGAGACGGCAGGTCTGGTCGAGGAGATCAATGCTGAGACGGGCACCTTCGTCCTCAAGACGTTCGTGCCTTTCTATGAGCTGCAATACTTGTTCGAAGCCGCCGACCAAGTCGGTGCCTACGACATCTTCGTGCACACCGCGGCTTTCGAAGTACGGCTAGCTGGTCTCGCCGCTGAGCACCGGGACGACGCCACGCTCGATCATCTGCGCCACGCGGCCAGTTGGCGGCCGCCAAGCCCATCGGAAGCTGACTTCACCACGGCGTTCGCGAGCTTCACGGCGGCATTGGCGTCGTCGACGCACCGCCCCGAGCCGATCGACGCGAATTACCGCACCATGGCGCCGCGGGCGAGCGACCTCTGGCACATCCTCAATCACGCTGTCGGCGATCCGCTGACCGGCATCGTCGCAGCGGTCGAGCAGCACCGCACCGCGATCGTTGACGCCGTTGAGCGCCGGGATCCGGCCGGTGCTCGCGCCGCCATGCGGACTCACCTCACGCGCGTGCGGGACTTCCTGTTCATCCCCGTCCCCCTTTCCTAGTCGCCCAGCCGCCCGTCGTCTGCGGGATTGCACCGGTCCCGCCTATATCGCCGCGCCATTCACCCAGCCAGCACGCGTTGTGGAAGACGAACGATGATTAAGCCAGACACGCTCTCCAACAAAGGTGCCCTTTCGCTCACCGAATTTCTGTCTTGGTCGAGCCTCGGGCGTACCAAGGCGCTCGAGGAGATCGCAACCGGACGCTTACACGCCGTCAAGGTCGGGCGCCGACTGCTCATCCCGGTCGAGGCGGCGCAGGCATGGTTGGCCGCACAGCCGCCCGCCGTCTTCGTAGCCTCAGCGGAGGCACCGCAGGGACGGGCTGCCCTCCGTCACTGATAAGCATCACCATGCTATACCGCACACGATCCCACTTCGGCGCTCTGCATCCCCGGACGATCGGCTCACCCCGAACGACACCAGTCGAAACGCTGTGACCCTGCCGCGAAAAGATCCGCACGATCGCTGCCGACTGGCTATTTGACGAGCTATCTACAAACAAGACGGTTTTTGGTGTGTCGGCGAAGAGGTGTTGCGCCGGTGCGGGGTGAGAAAGGCCGCCCGCGTGCAGTGAACGCCAGCGCGCCGACACCATGCCAGTGCCGCGATGCTGGTCCCGACGCGCAGCCGTTCGTCCTTTCCAAGGCATGCACGTTGCCGACCCGCGAAACCGAAGCCCCCCGCAGCGTCACGCAGACCCACATCTCCAGTCTCCAGGCCGCGAAGTCGGCGTCATTACCTCCTTCCGCCGCGACGCTGAACATCTGGCGACTGAACTGAAGCTGATTCGGACACCCCGCTCCGGGGCTCCCTTCCGGATCACCCATGTCAGCCCATCTCTCTTCATCTCTCGGCACGCCGACACCCACCCACTCGCGCCTCGACCCGCACGCCCGAGTCAGTGCCCTCATCCTCGCCCAGCTCAAGACCGCCGACCCTGCTTCTTGGAGCCCGCCCTGGCATGGCGTCGATCCCCTGCCGCGCAACGCGCTCACCGGCCGGCGCTACCGCGGAATCAACATCTTGGTCCTATGGGCCGCTGCGCAGGCCAACGGCTACGCCGACGCGCGCTGGGCCACCTACCGCCAATGGGCAACGCTCGGCGCCCAGGTTCGTCGGGGCGAGCGCGGCACCGCCGTGCTCTTCTACAAGGATTTGACGGCCGACGGCGCCGACACCACCGCTGCAGCAGCGGATGACGCCCTTCACTTCGTTGCCAGGACCAGCGCCGTCTTCAACGCCGCCCAGGTCGATGGGGCGCCGGATCTCGCGGCCTCGCTGCCCTCCCCTGAACTCACAGAGCCGCTGTCAATCCTCGCCGCCTTCGTCGCCGCAACCGGCGCACGCATCATCGAGGGCGGCACCCGCGCCTGCTACATGCCGGCCAGCGACAGCATCCATCTACCGCCGCAGGCCGCCTTCCACAGCGCCGAGGGGTATGCCGGCACGCTGGCGCACGAGCTGATCCACTGGGCCGGCGCCCCGCACCGGCTGCACCGCGACCTCACCGGCCGCTTCGGCAGCCAAGCCTACGCCGCTGAGGAACTCGTGGCCGAGCTCGGGGCAGCCTTCGTCCTGGCCGACCTTGGCCTCGCCCGCAGCCCGCACCCGGACCATGCGAAGTACGTCGCACACTGGCTGCCGCTGCTGCGGGCAGACCCACGGGCGTTCACCACCGCCGCCAGCCACGCTTCTCGCGCCGCCGCCTACCTCGCCGGCCTGCATGAGGCAGGGGGCGTAGCCATTGGCGCCGAAGTCCCTGCCCTCTCAAGCGAGCAGGACGGCGCCGGCGCCGATGCCATCCCCTTCATCAAGGTCGCGGCATGAGCCCGTTGCCGACACCAGCCCGGCGCGTGCTGGCTGAGCTCGCCGCGCTCTACCTGACGGAAGCCGGTCCGACCCACACCGCCTCACCGGTGCAGCGGGCCTTCAGCAGGCTATTGACTCTGCTCGACGCACAGGCTGGCGCACTGGCCGAGATCGACCGGATCGAGGCTGATCTGATCTCTCGGTTTGGCTATCCCCGCATGTCCCTGCCGGTTCGTCCCGGCTCACCTCCGACGTATGCCGCCGATCCCAGCACGATCCGACGCCTGCTCGGCACCGGGCCCGAGGCACGCCGCCCGACAGCCGGCCTGCGGCGTCGGCAGAGCCGCTTCATGCGAGCCGCTGAGGCTGCTGGCCTGCCTGGGGCTCATACGCGCGAACGTGCCCTCGCCGTCGAGATCGCCGACCTGACGGCGACCCTGCTGCTCGCACCCGTAGTTGAGCCCGCCGACCTCGCCCGCAAGCTCATCACGTTGATTGCCATGGCTGAACCGGGTCCAGCCGACGCAGCTGCCTTCCCTGGCCGCTACCTGCGCACGCTGCTCGCCGACTTCATCCAGCTACACGGACTCGCGAGCGCAAATTCTCGAAGTGGTGCGAACGCGAAGAACGTCCGCTCCCGGATAGTTCGGTGAGGCGCCAATGACCGGGGCTGGCCGAAAGCTGCCCGTCCGGTTTCTGGCAAACCGTGGCTCGGAGCAGACATGCATGCCTGACCGAGCGTTTTACCGGCGTTTGAAAGCCCGACATATTTTCCCGACAAATTGTGAGCTGGTCTGGTCGGGCTCCTGACGGTTAAGACGACGCGTCGGGAAAACGTTCGTTTTCCGGACGTCCGTTCGCTGGCAGCTGAACGACCGAGAAGGGTGGATTTTGTTGAAAAAATTCTGGGCAGTGCCAACGCAACGCGGTGAAGCGCGTTGACTGGAGAAAATCCTACTATTCCATGGCCGAGAACCCACCACCATTGCGGGATCATGTAGTCGGCTCGAGGCGAACATTCTCCAGCGTGCTGCCTCAGGCGACACTTGAAGGGCCGCCTCGGAGTTTTTCAACACAATCGGTAGCAACCGGACCTTGACCTTTCGTCCCGAAGCGGACGTGCCGCATTCGACTCGACCTTGCCGTAGGAGCCACTCTACGCCATCCCCGAAATCGGTCGTTCGTTGATCCATGATGTCGGCAAAAGTGCCCCATCAGCGGGCCTTCGCGTGCAAGCGGTAGATGGTCCGCCTTCGGTGCAAGAGTGAGCCCTGACGCGAGTGGCCACGATATCCTCAGGCCGAAGTCGCCCGTTCGATCAAGGTCGAGAATTAATTCGGCGGCATCCGTGCCCGGGGGGGGGCCTGAAACTTTTTGCCGACCAGCGCCGTAATGATACGCGACGAAAGCATCGCGCCCAGGCTGCAAGCCTTGATTTGAGCGCGCGCTGCTTATTGTAAAATCATCATAGTATAGAGAATTAGTTTTCTAATTCATGGAACGACAATACAAAGATGCTGTTGTCCTGTGGGTTGGATAATATGTTCACCTCCACAGGAGATCCTGCATGAAAAATTTTGCTCTCGTCCTCACCGCCCTGGCCGCCCTCGGCGGCGTGACGCTGGCCGCGGGCTCCGCATCGGCCGCCCCGATGGCCGTCAACGGCCTGCAGTCCGATACCGGCGTGACCCAGGTCCGCATGATGCACGGCGACCGGATGATGATGAAGAAGCGCATGATGCGGAAGCGGATGATGAAGAAGCGCATGATGATGAAGCGCGGCATGTAATTCGAGGCGCCCTGTGCTTCCGGAGGCCCCGATCCAGGGGCCTCCACCTTTTTCGAGGATCGCTCCGAGGGAGTCCGTTTGCCACGCACCTACCTGACGCGCTCGGCGCCCGACACGGGCGAGATCGAGACACGACGCTGGATGTTCCGGCACCCGGTCGTCATCCGCGTCACGCATTGGTTGAATGCCATCTGCCTCGTCGTGCTGCTGATGAGCGGCTTGCAGATCTTCAACGCCCACCCCGCCCTATACTGGGGCAAGGTCTCGACCTTCGACACGCCGCTGATGGCGATGTCCTCCACCGAGGACGACCCGCCCAAAGGCATCACGACGGTCCTCGGGCATACCTTCGAGACCACCGGCTGGCTCGGCTCCTCGGCAGGCGCCGATGGCGAGCCAGCAGATCGCGGCTTCCCGTCCTGGCAGACCCTGCCGAGTGACCAGGACCTCACCGGCGGACGCAGCTGGCACTTCTTCTTCGCCTGGGCCTTCGTCCTGAACGGCGCCATCTACCTGCTCTACGGCCTGTTCAGCGGGCAACTCCAGTTCCGGGTGATCCCGTCGCGCGACCAGGTCCGGCACTTCGGCGCCTCGGTGTGGGAGCACCTCACCCTGCGCTTCCCACAGGGCGACGAAGCCAAGCGCTACAACGTCATCCAGAAGCTGACCTACCTCGTCGTGATCTTCGTGCTGTTGCCGGTGCAGATTCTGGCCGGACTTGCGATGTCGCCGGCGATGGATGCCGCCTTCCCGTTCCTGCTGACCTTGTTCGACGGCCGGCAATCGGCGCGCACGGTGCACTTCGTCGTGGCGGCGCTGCTGGTCCTGTTCGTGCTCGTACACGTCGCGTTGGTTGTGCTCTCAGGCTTCTGGAACAACATGCGTGGCATGCTCACGGGCTGGTTCGTGATCGAGCGCAAGGTCGAGCCCGCACCCGTGTCCGGGCAAACCCGGGTATGAGTCGCCTTCTCAGCCGACGCGTTCTCCTAACTGGGGCTTCCGCCGCTGCCGCGGCGGCCATGCTCGGCGGGTGCGACCGCCTCGGCAACGCGGAGTGGTTCAAGCGAACCCTCAAGACAGGCGAGGACGCCAACCAGTTCGTTCAGCGCCTGCTCCTGACAGACCGGACGCTGGCTCCCGAATATGCCGAGGCGGACATCTCGCCGTGGTTCAAGCCGAACGGAACCGAGGACCCGCCGGACAAGGCCTACAAGGCCCTGGCTAAGGGCAAGTTCGCCAAGTACCACTTGGAGGTCGGCGGCCTCGTGGAGGCGCCCTTCAGGCTGTCCCTGGCCGAGCTTCGCAAGCTTCCCGCCCGCACCCAGATCACCCGGCACGATTGCGTCGAGGGGTGGAGCGCCATCGGCAAATGGGCCGGCGTGCCGCTCGCCGACCTCTTGACCCGTGCCAAGCTGAAGCCGGAGGCGCGCTATGTGGTGTTCCATTGCGCCGACACCATGGACCAGGGCGAAGACGACGGTGGGGCGGACACCGCGCAGGATGACGGTTCGGACGAGGTGGCCCCCGCCGGCAACGCCAATCCAGCCATGACCAAGCAGTCGGGCGGCGGTGAGAGCAGGAAGGACTCCGGCGGCCAGCAGGCGTCGGAGGGCACCGCGGCGAGTGGCGGATCGCCGGTCCGATACTACGAGAGCATCGACCTAGTCGACGCGTTCCATCCGCAGACGATCCTCGCCTATGACATGAACGGCAAGGCGCTTCCCGTCTCGAACGGCGCCCCGCTTCGCCTGCGTGTGGAACGCAACCTCGGCTACAAGCAGGCCAAGTACGTGATGCGCATCGAGGTGGTCGAGAGCCTTGCCGGCATCGGCGAGGGCAAGGGCGGCTACTGGGAGGATCAGGGCTACGCTTGGTATGCCGGTATCTGAGCCGTCTGCGCGCTGTCGTCTCCGGGTGGGGAGCGGCCTTTGTCGTTTTGGCGAGAAGCGGACATTCAGCGTTCGACGCTACCCGGTCGTCGGGGACGTAGTCTTGGTGTTCGGGAAGCGGACGTTGCAGCGATCACGGGCGGGCTCGGCGGTTCTCGCACGGGCAGAGGCGAACCTGGAGGGCGGCCTCATCCTGCGATGAAGGAAGCCAGCTCATCCGGCGTCCCGTCGGGAAACGCCTGCTTCAGTTGGTCCAGGAAAGCCGACACACGTGCGCTGAGCAGCCGGCGCGTCGGATAGAGGGCCCAAAGTACGATGTCGGGTGCGTCGACGTCGCCCCAGCTGATCAACCTCCCAGCAGCCAGATCGTGGCTCACGAGCGAGACGGGCAAGCGTCCCGCACCGACGCCCGCCCGAACCGCATCGCGAACCATGACGAGCGACGACAGGCCGAGAAACGGCTCGACCTCGATCGTTTCTCGGCCGGCCGGCGTCCTCACCAGCCATGCAGTGCAATCGCTCCTTCCCCGCAGGACGGCTGGAACAGTCATGCCGTCGGTGGGCCGGGCGAGGTCGGGGCTCGCCACGACGACCAAGCGGTCGTGCAGGAATGCTCGGCCAACGAGGCCCTCGTCCGGATCGGGGTTGACCCGGATGACGAGGTCGAAGCCTTCTTCGATCATGTCGACGGTCCGATCCTCCGTCGTGACTTCGAGCCGGACCTCCGGGTGCTTCAGGACGAAGCCCGCCGCGAGCTTTCCCATCGCGATCTGCGAGAACAGCAGGGGCGCGCTGATCCGCAGGCGGCCCCGCACGCGGTCCCCGCCGGAGGCGATCGCCGCTGCCGTCTCCTCCAGTTCGGTGAGCAGCGCGCCGGCCCGCTCGAACAGCGCGCGCCCTTCCTCGGTCAGCTTGAGAACGCGGGCCCCGCGCTCGAACAGGCGTAGGTTCAGGCTCGCCTCCAGCTCTGCCACGCGCCGGGACAGGGTCGCCTTCGGGCGCCCGGCTGCCCGCGCAGCCTTTCCGAACCCGCCATGGCGGGCGACGAGGGTGAAGTCGGCGAGGGCGAGCAAGTCCATTGCGTTCCACCAGCGAGACGGAGCGTCCAAATATAACGGCTTTTGGTGCAGGAGTGGATCGCTCATCTTGAGGTTAGCCAAACGGCTTAACCCGAAGGAGCGATCCCCATGACCATTCTCGTCACCGGCGCCACCGGCCGTGTCGGCCGCCACGTCGTTGAACAGCTCGTCCAGCGCGGCGCCGATGTGCGTGTCCTCACCCGCGATCCCACGAAGGCCGCCTTCCCGGCGAGCGTCGAGGTCGTGCAGGGCGATCTTCTGGACATCACGGCGCTGCGCATCGCCATGACCGGCATCCGCACCCTGTTCCTGCTCAACGCAGTGACGGGCGACGAATTTACCCAGGCGATCATCACGCTGAACGTTGCCCGCGAGGCCGGCGTCGATCGGGTCGTCTACCTGTCGGTGTTCGAGGCCGACCGTGCGGTGAACGTGCCGCACTTCGCAGTGAAGTTCGGCGCCGAGCGGATGCTCCAGGCAATGGACTTCAACGCCACAATCCTGCGCCCGAGCTACTTCATCGACAACGAGGTGATGATCAAGGATGTCATCCTCCAGCACGGCGTTTACCCGATGCCAATCGGGGCCAAAGGCGTCGCCATGGTCGACGCGCGCGACATCGCCGAGGTCGCCGCGATCGAGCTGATCCGCCGCGACGCGGCGCCGGGGAAGATGCCGATCGAGACGATCAACCTCGTCGGCCCCGACACGCTCACCGGCGTAGACCTCGCCGCAATCTGGACGGATGTCCTCGGCCGCCTGGTCACCTATGGCGGCGACGATCCGAGCGGGTTCGAGGCGAACATGGCGAGCTTCATGCCGAAGTGGATGGCATACGAGATGCGCCTGATGGCCGAGCGCTACGTCAGCGACGGCATGATCCCGGCCGAGGGCGACCGCGAGCGCCTGACCACGCTGCTGGGTCGCCCGCTGCACACCTACCGCGAGGTTGCCACCGTGCTCGCGTCGGCTTGATCCTCACCGCTGAACGGAAAGAACCGGCTATGCCGACCATCCTCGTCACCGGCTGCTCGTCAGGCTTCGGCCTGGCGACCGCTCGCCGCTTCGCGGATCGCGGGGGGCACGACATCGCCACCATGCGCCCCCCCCCCCCGCGCGAAGACGTGCTGCCGCCGTCCGACCGGCTGCGCGTTCTCCCCCTCGACGTGACCGATCCCGCCAGGATCGCGGCACTGGCGGCGGTGGCGGACAAGGTGGCCGAGGGGATCTGGCGCGCCGTCACCGACAAGGACGCGCCAGCGCACATCCTCGCTTGGGCCGATGCGATGGCTTAGGCGGCTACGATCTAAGATCGCCGCGCCATCGAACGGACGCGCGCCGATGCACCGAACGCCTTTGACCTGATGAAGATAGGTCGAAGGCGCTGGATGAGACGGGCACGAGGCAGGCGCTCGTATCATCGTCATGCGGCCGGCCTGGAATAGCTTTTCAGGTCGTGTTCCGCAGTTCCGATGCTCCTGCGTCGAGAGCGACGGCTTCGTCGAAGGTGCGGCGGGCCGCCTCGATCAGGGGCCAATGCTCTCGGATCCAGCCGGTAAAACCCTCCAAGGCCGGCAGCAGGCTCGCGCCCATGGCGGTCAACTCGTACTCGACGCGCGGTGGAACCTCCGGGAAATAGTGTCGGACGAGGAGCCCGTCCCTCTCCAGGTTACGCAGCGTCACCGTCAGCATGCGCTGCGTGATTCCCTCGATGCCGTTCTTGATCGCCGAGAAACGCAAACGATGGCCGGGAACGATGGCCAGCAGCAGCAGCGTGAGGATGGTCCACTTGTCGCCCATCCGGGACAGCACGTCGTGCGGCGCACAGGGTTTCAGCCTCGGGCCACGCTCGCTCTCCTCGTAGAGGCGGCCGTACAGGGTCTTTGCCATGGGTGCCCTCCGTGTGCCCGAGGCACATCTGCGTGCCGTCTTCCGGGGAAATCGCAGCGGTATACATAGGTAACCATCGAGGCACGAGATGGGCGGAAGCATGCTGCTGTATCAGTTCCGGAAGGGCACGAACCCGCGGCGCGTCATCATCTACCTGGCGGAGAAGGGGATCGACGTCCCGCGTTACGAACTCGATTACGCGAACGGCGAGCATCGCTCCCCGCGCTACCTCGGCATCAACCCATCCGGCCGGGCCCCGACCCTGGTGACCGATGACGGTCTCGCGATCACCGACTCCGCCGCCATCGTCGAGTACCTGGAAGAACTTCACCCCGAACGGCCGAAGATCGGCACGGACCCGTCATCGCGTGCACGGGTTCGCGCCCTGGAGCGGCTTGGCGGCGACTTGGTCGCCCGGAGCCAGCTCTGGCTCTGGAACCGGACCGAAGCCTTCTCGGCGAAGGAGCCGTCTCCCTCGAAGGAGACCGCGGACCGGACGCATCGCTACGTGACGGAGTTGCTGGACATTCTGGAGGTTGAGATCGGCTGGAATGCGTTCCTAGCCGGCGAGGAACCGACCATTGCGGACTTCACGACCTTCACGATCTTTCAGACAGCACGCGAGCGGTTCGATCTTCCCTATGGATGCGAGCATCCGCGGCTGGACGCTTGGTACAAGCGTTTCCGGTCACGATCAAGCGCAGACTACTGATAGGTGTCGTACATGTCACGTGCCGAGATGAGTAATCGTCTGATCTTCTGTTTGCTGATCTTCTGCGCCGTTTATCCGCTCGTAACGGGTCTGGCCTACCCAATGCAGGCTGCGGCCTACGAATGGGAGATCTGGCAACGCCAGCTTGTCGTTGTGCCGATCATCGTGCTCGCAATGGTGTTCGTCATCATTCCACGCATACAAGGTTTGCTTGCATACTTGATCAATCGCAATCGCTCACCTTTAGCCGACACCTCATCGCGAAAACCATGACCTTATCACGCCCGCTTTCTCATCATCCATGCCCGAGAGCGGACAGTCGCAAAACCACCCAACCCAGTCGTTCGGCACTGTCTCATCAGCTGCCTGGGAGCGGACGTTCCAAGCTTCCGCAATGGGTCGAGGCTGTGTCAAAAGTCCGGTCTGAGATAGACTTGGGGCCTGATCTGCGGAGGCCAGCATGGGTCGGTTCGTCGAAGGGCAGGACCGTCGGCAGTCCTGGTTGCTGCCCAGTTCGCTGGACGA
>NZ_JAKSYM010000395.1 GCF_022829545.1 Methylobacterium sp. J-030
CGTTCTCCGCCTGCCGCAGGGCAAAGGCGATCTGTTCGTTCGTGAAGCGTTTGCGAGGCATGGCATCCACCCTCCTTCAGGGTTCAGGATGCCCGAAAAACTCGCGCTCAGTGCGGACCAGTTTGGTGGGTCAGGGTCACGTCCGCGGATCCTCCGTCCACAGTCGGGCCTGTCTCCGCCTACCGCAGGGCAGAGGCGAGCTGTTCGTTCGTGAAGCGTTTGCGAGGCATGGCATGCACCCTCCTTCAGGGTTCAGGATGCCCGAATAACTCGCGCTCAGTGCGGACCAGTTTGGTGGGTCAGAGTCACATCCGCGGATCCTTCGTCCACAACGATGCCGAGAACTTCTACCGGATCTCGAACAAGTCGGTGAACCAGGGCTACCTCAACGCCGAGATCCATCCGGCCGAGGGCACGCAGATCAACCTCGGCGGCACCCACAACGAGACCAATGCGGTGCCCTGGTTCAACGGGCTGCCGACCTACCCGAGCGGCCGGTTCGTGCCGTTCTCACGCTCGACCTGCCTCTGCGCGCCCTGGGGCAAGACCGATATCGTCACCGACGAATGGTTTGCGCAGCTGCGTCAGGACATCGTCGAGGGCTGGCAGTTCAACGTCAACACGACGATGAATTTACAGAATTCGAAGAACGACAATTTGTCCTTCAATGCATATGGTAATCGCGGCCTCTTGCCCAACAACACCGGCGCGCGCTGGTACGCGACATACAACGAGACGAAGTCCGATCAGTACTTATTGGACAGCTTCATCACCGGCAAGGACGAGCTCCTCGGCATGCCGATCGAGACGACGTTCGGTACGAGCCTTCAGTATATCGATCAGTCGCTGACGAACCAGCCGCTCACCTACAGCTACCCGAACGCGACCCGCGTCAACCTGCTGACCTTCGGCGGCTACGAGTTCCCGCGGATGCCGCTCACGCGCTACACCAAGGTGTCCCAATACGATAAGGCCTACGATCTCACCCAGGTCGGCGGCTACGCGAGCATCCGGCTCTCGCCCGTGCCCTGGGCCCACCTCCTGATCGCCGAGCGGATCAGCGGCTACCAGCAAAATATCCAGCAGTACCGCTCCGGGACGACCGTGACGTCGAACAGCGGCGATATCCACATCCCGGTCCCGGATGTCGGGCTGACCCTGGATCTCGATCCCCACATGTCGATCTACGGCAGCTATTCGACCACCTACCTGATCAACCAAAGCCTCGCTTCCCCAGGGAAGCTGCTGCCGCCCATCGAGGGGCATACCTGGGAGGCCGGGATCAAGCGCAGCGATCTCGATGACCAGCTGCAATCCTCACTCGCGTTCTATCGGGCGGAACTGACCAACGTGCCGGTCTTCGATCCCAGCCAGCCCTTCAGCCAGGATCCCAACTCGCTCCTGAAATGCTGCTTCCTGGGGGCCGGGCGGACCGTGTCCCAGGGGATCGACGCGGCCGTCACCGGCAAGATCACGCCGGATTGGGACGTGACCGCGAACTACACCTTCAACGACAACAAGTCGTTCTCGGGTGACGGATCACAACAGAAGGCCACTTACATCTTCCCGAAGCACATCGCCAAACTGTTCACGTCGTTCAGGCCGTCGACCGGCTGGGCCGATCTGGACCAGGAACTCCGGCATGTCCGGATCGGGTTCGGCGCCGACTTCCACAGCACCACGATCCATTCCGACACGTACCAAGAGTACAACAGGGGCCGGATCCAGTCGTACTTCTACCAGGTCCGGCAGCCGAGCTACGCCACGTTCAGCGCCTTCGCGAAGTACGACATCAACGAGACGGCGTCCGTCCAGCTCAACGTCTACAACCTGCTCGACCGTCGGTATTACCAGTCCATCGGCAACTACGCCGGCGGGAACTGGTTCGGCCAGGGCAGGACGGTGGTGGGCTCGGTCCATCTCAGCTTCTGACCGGTTGCGGGCCGCCCGAGATGACGACGTTCGCGCCGTCCGGGGCGGCCCCGGACACGCCGGATCCCAGCAATTTCAAGCTCGACCTCCGGTTCGCGCGGCGCCTCTGGGCGGTCCTGCGGCCGTACTGGCTGCGCCGGGGGGCTTGGCCGTCCTGGCTGCTCGCGGGCGCCGGGATCGCCCTGTCGGTCGCGTTCGGCGTCGCCGGGGGCTTCGTGACGACGACCACGGCCGCGCTGACCAACGCCCTCGTCGCGCGCGACGCCGCCGCCTACTGGCCGCTGTTCATGGGGCTGCTCGGCCTCAATTTCCTGCGGCAGCTCCTCAGCACGCTCCAGATCCTGGCGAGCCAATCCCTCACCCTGCACTGGCGCGGATGGCTGACGACCCGATTGATCGATCAGTACCTGTCCCGAAGGACCTATTACGAGATCAGCCTCACGCAGGCGATCGACAATCCCGACCAGCGCATCCAGGAACAGGTCGAGCCGTTCTGCGAAGCGGTCAGCCGGTTCCCGCGGGAGCTGACCCATGCGAGCATCGACGTCGTGGTCCAGGTCGCGATCCTGGCCAGTATTTCCCGGGCGATGCTGGCCGCGACGCTGGCCTATGTCGGCTTCCAGATCGTCCTCAACTACTACGTCTACCGCCCGCTGATCTGGAAGCAGTGGGACGTGACGGTGGCGGAGGCGGACCTGCGCTACGGCCTGCTGCACGTGCGCGACCATGCCGAGACCATCGCGTTCTACCAGGGCGAGGGCGCCGAGCGGACGCAGCTCGTGGACCGCCTGCGCCGCGTCCTCGCCAGGAAGCTGCGCATCGTCCGCTACCAATTGGTGACCGCCGGGGCGAGCGAGGTCTCGGCGATCATCTGGCACGCGCTGCCGGCGCTCTGCCTCGCGCCGGTCTTCTTCGCGGGCGGGATGGATTACGGGACCATGACGGCCGGGATCGCCGCGGCGGCCATGATCGTCGGCAGCCTCAGCGTGATCTCGCGCTTCATCCCGAGCCTCGTCGAGGCGGCGCCCACGGTGGTGCGCATCGCGGAGATCCAGGAGGCCTTCGACGCGCAGGCGGCCGCCCTCCCGGCGGACGACGCCCCGCGCATCACCCTGCGCCACGGAGACGGCGACCGGATCGTGCTGCGCGACGTCGCGATCGAGACGCCGGCGGGCGAGCGCCATCTCGTGGACGGCCTCAGCCTCAGCCTCCGGGCCGGGGAGCGTCTGCTGATCGTGGGCCTCACGGGGACCGGCAAGAGTTCGCTGCTGCGGGCGATGGCGGGGCTCTGGACGCGGGGGCGGGGCACCATCGAGATGCCCGACCCCGCCGCGATGATGTTCCTGCCGCAGCGGCCCTACATGCCCCTCGGCGACCTGCGGATGCAGATCACCTATCCGCGCCAGGCCAGCGTGTCCCTGAGCGATGCGGAACTCCAGGCGATCCTCGAGCGCGTGCGCTTGCCCGATCTCGCCGAGCAGTCCGGCGGTTTCTCGGCGCGGCGCGATTGGGGCCGGATCCTGTCGCTCGGCGAACAGCAGCGGATCGCCTTCGCGCGCATCCTGGCGACCGCGCCGCGCACCGTGTTCCTCGACGAGGCGACGAGCGCCCTCGATCCGGAGACGGAGCAGATCCTGTACGACCAATTGCGCCGGACCGGCTCGACCTTCATCAGCGTCGCCCACCGGCCGAGCCTCAGGGCCCATCACGACAAGGTGCTGCGCCTGTCACCGACCGGTTGGACGGTGGAGGCCCTCGATGGGGAAGGGCGTTCTGCCGGCGATGGCCGTCATGAACGGATAGCGCGGTGACAGGGGGGGGGCGATCGCCACCCGGGGTGATCGAGGGCCGCCGTGAAGCAGGCTTCGGACGGATCGGCCCCCGCCGCGAAGGGACCCAGCGCGGACAGGCTCTGAACCGGGAGGGCCGTGCCGGATCCCGGCACGGCCACCCTGACGGAGGCGGGTGACTCCTGCTTCTCGAACGCCCCCGCGATGGTCAGGTGCAGGTCGTCGCCGATCAGCGGCACGTAGGTCTTCACGCCGAACTCCGAACGCTTGAGCGTGCCGGTGGCCTCGAAGCCCACCGTGACCATCTTGCTCGCAGGCGGACGACCTTGGGCCAGGACAGGCCCCGCACGGGCGCTGGGCAGATCGGGAGCGCGGTCGGCATCACGCCCGCTCCAACTGCTTGAGTTGTCTGCCGTGCTCGCGGCCGGCGGGGCTTCGTGCAGATAGGCCTCAGGCCACCCTCGACTTGAGCTGACCGCTGCGCTTGCGGCGCAGGAGCGCAAAGGTGCCGCTGGCTAGAGCGAGGCCAAGAAAGGTGTTCACCTCGGGCGATGGAGCGCCACCAGCAAGTAGCCTTTGCGCATCAAGCGCGCTCCCGGTCGAACAGATCGCGCAGCGCCACGCCGGCCGCGGCGATGACGTTGCCGCGTCCGCGCCACGGCAGGATTACCGCTGCGGGTTGCGGGTCGGCTCGGGTCGGTGTCGAGGCAACTTCCCCCGCCTCGGTCTCAAGTTGGTCGGTCTCGCGGTCTTGATCGTTCCCGCGCAGCCATGTCACCTGACTGCCGGTGGCGTTCTCAGGCGCCGCCAGGGACGGTTCAGCGTCCCCGCTATCCTCAAGGTCCGCGTCGCCGTCCATGCGGACCAGCACGGCGATGATGCGGTCAGCCGCGTCGAGGGCGGTCTGTGCCGCCTCCTCCAGGCTGGCACGTAGCGCGGGCCCCGCGAGCGGCGCGGGGAGAGCGATCGCGACCGGCTTCGGACGCGGGGTGAACGTCAGAACATCGCCCATGGGTCAAATCTCGAGATTTTTGAGGAAGGCCCGGCCGGGTCCGGCCGGGGTGGTACGCACGGCTACGGGGAAGGTCGGGGTGGTCAGCCGCCCCAAGCCTTGGCGATCTCGGTGCGCAGCTCGGGCGCGTGGTGAAGGCTGCCCCCACAAAGCAGCTCGTGGCGGACCAGCGCCTCAAGCCGGCGATCGCGTTCTCTGTCGGTGCGGGGCGTCCGCTGTTGCATCTCCTCGGAGATGCGTGAGCGGATCCACGCCGCCCGGTTCTGCTCGCGGTCGACCAAACGCCCGGCGGCGTTCGGGGTGCGGGAGAGGCTGTTTGAGTTCTCCTCAAGCCATGGCTGCTCCGCCCTATGGGTGCTGTGGCTCGATCGGCCCGCGAGCCCTACCAGGCCGTGACTGAAGCTTCAGCGCCTGATCTCATGGCACTCAGGCTCGACACGAACGTCGTCTCGCGCGTGCTTGATGGCGTGCTGCCGGTGCCTCAAATGGCTGGGCGGCGCTTTGTCATGACAGGTGTCCAACCGCACGAATGCCGCGCAGCACGCCGCCTACGCGCTGAGCCGACCGATCCACCACCCATCCTGGCGCGGAATTCTCCGATCGACCCTAAGCCGGCGGTGGCGCACCTCACGTGCAACCGGAGCGCTCTTATCGGACGTTGACGCGCCTGTGTCTCGGCTCATTCAATGAAGAAATGAAATATCCAATTGTTTCTCGGGCCGATATTCGGCATCGTCGCCACATTGCGTCACACTCTAACTGCTTCTCTCCGGCCTAATGCATTCGGTTCATTTAAGGAAAATTTGAAGACCTCCTGTTTTAGCTCTTGCCTGAGGGGCGGCACGAGGACGGACCATGTCGATCAGCTCGATCTCATCTACAAGCCAGCAACAAAGTCTGCTCTACGCGACGCAGCAGGCATCATCCTCGGCCGCGACCCAGTTCGTCGACGCCGCTTCGGCAGACTCGTCGGATCAGACATCGTCCACGACATCGAACTCGGGCTCGACGAGCGCGACCTCCTCGACGAGCGTCTCCCCGACATCCAACCTGTCGAGCGACATGTTGTCATCTCTGCTGCAACTCCAGTC
This sequence comes from Methylobacterium sp. J-030, assembly GCF_022829545.1. GTDB lineage: Bacteria > Pseudomonadota > Alphaproteobacteria > Rhizobiales > Beijerinckiaceae > Methylobacterium. Next base: position 5,826 of record NZ_JAKSYM010000395.1, read on the forward strand.
GACCGACGCCTCAACCGGATCGAGCGGCCCATCCTCGACTGCCACCAGCAGCGACTCGGCCGGCAGTTCCCAATCCACGCCTGTCCATCATCATCATCATGGGGGACATCACGGCGCCCCGCCCGCAGCGAATTCCAGCACCTCGAACCCATCGCAGACGAGCACCGCCAGCACGGATCCGGGCACCGCATCGACGACTACGACAGCCACCACCACGGTCGATGATCCGCTGGCGGCATAGAACTCTTGTTGCTGCGGCTGCGGGCCACCCTGAAGGCGGACTGCTGGAAAAATCGCGGACACATCGGACGGGTAGAACCACCCCTGTTCGCCCGCCTCCGTCGGCGGCTGATGGGCCGTCGAGATGAAGCAGATCCGCCCGATCGCTATCGTGAGCGTCCTCGTGCTCGCTGCGAGCGCCTCCGTTGCGAGAGCCGCCTCACAGTCTACAGGCTGGAGCCGATACGAGAGGAGCCGGCGGCCGGACGGTGCACTCTCTGAGTGCCTGGATTACAGGCGTGGGGCTCAAGCGGCGGGAGGCGCGAAATGGGACGTCTTCCAAGTTTACAACGACTGCAATCGGCGGACGCGGGCCGTGTGCGACATCGCCTATGCGCCGGACTGTGACTATGGGCAGGATGCGGTAAGCGCGGGTCACGTGGAAGAGGCGATCGTGCCCTATGGCGAGACGCGCATCTTCGGCCACTTCGTTCCAGCCGCCACTGGCGGTGTGCCGGGCTGCTTCTTCGCTCGCTGCACCGTGGAGACTCCATAAGAACGGCTGACCGCGCTGGCGGCCTGCGGTTCCACGGGCGTGGTGCCCTGACAGCCCGCAACGCGTCCGCCGAAACAGGCCCCCACACCTGCATCATCCACAAGCCAGCGGACGCGCCCGCATTGGAACCGCAAACGATCTGTTAATTTAACCTACGTGGAAATTGCAGTGGAGTGCCCGCGTGAGCTTTACGGTTGTAGGCCGCAGGGACGACCACGAGTTGGAGGATGCTGTCCGTCGAGGCGTCGCTGACGGGTTGGCTCGGATGCTCGGAGTGCCGAAACACCCAGTCGGCGTTCAGGCGATCCTCGACGGGAATGTCCCCAAGTTCGACAAAAGAAGTGAGGACCAAAGCGACGAACGTGTCGCCCCTCCCCGGGCCTAGTTCAGATCTAAACCGCTCATCCCTGGACCGGAAAGCCCATGATGACGGCGGTCATCACCATGGTTCGGCACAGGCTTAGAGTGGTCGGCTCATCAGCCAAGAGCTTCTTCGCCTGCGGGTGCATCTCGATCGCCTTCGCGACGTCGATGCACCGCAGGCCCTGCGCAAGCTCAGCAAACCGTGATGCATCATACAGATGGTCGGCGAGTTTGCGGCGAACAACAGGAGTTTCATCCCATGTCCTACGCTCGTCCTGGCACGCGTTTCTTCATCGCTGCCATCATCTCGCTCTCCGGGCTCGCGACAGCGCAGGCAGCGAACGTGTCCGATGAGGACAAAGCCTTCGTAGCCAAGGTCTCGCAGGGTGGCATGTACGAGGTCGAACTCGGCAAGCTCGCCGAGGAGAAAGGCGCTCGGCAGGACATCAAGGACCAGGGCAACACCGAGGTGCATGACCACGGTCTCGTAGGTGACAAGCTGAAGTCGATCGCCACCGGCGCCGGCCTTCCCTTTCCCGACACGCTCAACACCGAGTTCCAGGGGCGGCTCGACCGGATGAAGGGGTTATCGGGCGCGGCCTTCGACTCCGCCTATGTCAAGGACATGAAGGCGATCCACGACGCAGACGGGGCTGCTTTCGCCAAAGAAGCCAAGTCCGGGACCGACCCGGATCTGAAGGCCTTTGCCGCTGAGACCCACCGCATCGTGCAGCGTCACCTCGGCGAACTCAGCGCGAAAACGAACTGAACTTACCTGCTAGCCGGGCGGCCATTCCATCACGGCTCGCCCGGCCCATACGCTACTCGGCGGCATGCTAAATCTTAGACACGGCGGCGTTCGTTGTGGCGTTGGACTTGCCCCGTTTTCATGGACCGTCAGGGGACTTTGGCAGAGCCGGGTCTCGATTGGCGGTTCTGACCCGGTCTCCCGCTCTCAGAAACACGGGCGAGCGGTCGCCGAGCGCCGAGTGGCAGCGCAGCGTCGTAGACGCCGTCGATGTCGCCGAAGACCGCCGTCCGTGCCTCCCGCGCAGGCCGAAGGGCGCTCCGATGCCCCGGGCGCAGGAGCCGGCCCTGGCAGCCTGCCGGAAGCCAAATCGTCTCCGGGACACCCCGGCGCGGTTCACGCACACCCGAGGATGTGGCAAGCTTCATGATCTGCGTGAACACGTTGGTTCAGTGAGACACAGCCTCGCCCTCGCCCTGTTGCTGATCGCATCGCCGGCCACCGCGCAGACCCTCAGTGCGCCGTTCTCGGCCAGCGTCATCAACTCCGGACAGCCCGGCATTCAAGGCATCCCCCTCTTCCTCTGGAACGGGTTCGGCGGCGCGACCTTCGATGATCGCGCGACCCTGCGCGTGGACCGCGATGTCGAGACGACCGCGGGCGGCGGTAAGCCGTGGTGGACCTACAAGGCGTTCTGGGCGAACACGACGACGAGCTTCGTGTCCCCGGGGTTCGAGTGGGTGATCACGGGCGAGCTGCATAATCGCTCGCGCCGGAGCGCGAATGCCCAGAACGTGGCGGTGAACGGTACGGCGTGGAAGCAGCCGACCGACAACGGCGAGGAGACCGGCACGACCTGGGCCGGCAACTTCAACTGCGTCGACCAGACCGGTCTGCCGAACCCGACCACCTCTTGCGTCGCCCTCGAACTCGACGTCGGCGGCATCGTGGGTCCGGATCCAAACCGGCAGCGGGTGCTGTTGCATGCGGCCGGCGGCGGTCAGCCGGGCGCCCATGTCGGATACGGCTACATGGTCTCGACCGGTCAGGGCGTGACGATCGACCGGGCCTTCTCCACCGCCAACGTCGGATCCACCTTCGGCATCGGCATCGACCTCGCGGGTGCCTCGTTCAGCGGCGCGGCGATCCTGATGGCGGCCGGCCAGTGGCTTGGCTTCGACGGCAACGCTGACGGCAAATTCAGCCGCTTCCTCGGCTTCAATCCGGCGGACGGTGCGCTGACCTACATGACCGGGGGCGGCCCCGTCCTGCGGGTCACCGACGACGGCGCCGCCTACGTCGGTCGCATCGTCGAGACGATCCCGCATGTGCCGGCCTCGTCGAGCGCGCCGTGCGTCGCGGGCGAACGCGCCTGGGACCAGAGCTACGAATACCGGTGCGTGGCACCTGACCGTTGGAAGCGGGCGGCGCTGAGCGATTGGTAGCACAGCGCAGCGCGAACCCGGCGGTCTCAAGTTCGCGCTCTGCACCTTCGGCGAGATTCGTGCCCTCTTGCGCCGAACCGGTATCCACTTCGGCGCTGAGCACTCCGTGCCAGCCATCCGATCCTCGTCAGCGGAGGCTGGCGGCAAGATGGCCGAATTCCGCGCATCTGCGCGTCGAAGAAGGCTCGCGCAGCCGTAACGAGGGCGATGCTGATGTCTTGGCCGGCCGACACTCACGTTGGTGCCGCGGCCGATCCGGAGTCGCCGCTTCGCGCATTCTCAGCCCGGGATCCGGACGTTCTGCCATGCGTCCCGCACGCAGCCATGCCAAGCAGGGCCGCCGTAGGCTCCCATTGCGCCCAAAGGATCTCCTCATCCCGTCCGGCTTGCGGCGGCGGGGTCTTTCGTGCGTCGGATCCCCCCATACGAGACACGAGGGACGACGCGTCGGCACGGCGCGACGAAGCGCACCGCGCTCAGATCCGGGCGGCACCCGCGTCCAGCCATCCCAGCTATGCACCTGAAGCAGGGCAAGCGGCTGGTTGCTGCAGCGCACGCTTCCGTGATTTGTAGACAATTGTATGCAAATTTAGAGTCGAGCGTGAAGAACCAGCCTAGGGCTCGGGGCATGGATGATACGGCGCAGGCTTTGTCGATAATTGCCGACGCGCTCGGCATCTCGATTGAGAGCCTCCGGGTAGCCCGCCAGCTGAACGATGCGAAAGGCTTGAGCCTTTCGGAGAATGCTGAGCTGATCCGAGCGTTCGAGACGATCGAGGACGTCGCCGTTCGCCGCCGCGTCATCAGCTACGTGCAGGGTGAAGCCAATCGAGCTGCATTACGGGCGTTGAGCCGGACCCAAGGCGGGTCGGCCGGACGTTAGTTTTACCCGCCCCCCTTCTGTCGCGTCAGGTATCGGCGCCGGGCCGGGCGAACTGACGAGCCGACGGCTCGACTCTGCCGCCGCCCGGTCAGCCGGTCTCGCCTCCGCCAGACTCCCGACCTTCCGTCGCCTGTTGGCGCGACCAAATCGAGCGCGTCTCGGAGCATGCCGTGCCGGGCCGATATCGCGCGCCGCCGAAGTGATCGGTCTGGCGGGCGACCAGGCTGGCCTGCCTTGGACGGCACGGCGCGGAGGCGCACCATCTCTGGACTGGACGGCCGCCGAGCCGTTCGGCGTGCCTCCGCCACGGGGCACCCTGGGCGTCGACGCCCGCGGCGTGCCGATGGATACAAGTCGAGGCGTCGATTATCGGACCATATCTAAGAATTTCCGCGCCATCCGCGAGATTTAGAGCGTCTCATAAAACGCCCGCTGCGCTGTGGCTGCCGGAGGGCGAACGCCCGGTACCCGGGAGTTCCGTGAGGACTTCTAAACGGCGCATTCGGCGCTAGGAGGCGCGGCCGCCCCGCGGGCTCTCGGCGAAATCGTCCGGGACCGCGCCCCGAGGCCCGAGCCTCGTGATGCTCTCCAGCGCGCCGGTTTCATCACCGGCCGTCACCGTCAGCGCCCGTTGATGGCGGCAATGGGCGCGTGCAACGCCCGCTCACGAGCCGTTTCAAACCTTCGCGGTGTCCTCATCGCACACGATCGGCGGTCGCTTCGAAGGCTGGGTGCGATCAATCCCGATCTGGTTTTGGGTCCGATCGCTGCACGGTGACCTTCCCCTCGCGCTCGCTCCCCAGGACCGTCTCCCAGCCGTGTCGAGCCGCCGCTTGCGCCTGCTCCGGCGTCACAGCCATCTCGCCATGCACAAGGCGATCCCCGTAGGCGTCGAGCCAGAGGTCGCCGGAGGAATCCGCGACTTCGCCCGGTTCCGTGAACGGTATGGGCATGTGGCTCGCGCCGACATCGAAGATCGTCGGCGGATCGTACACAACGAAGTCCGGCCCCGGGATGATGGCCTTGCTCATGGTCCGTCTCCGTCAAAGCGATCGGCATGTCCGAGGACCTAACGCGCAACCCGCCATCCTGATACCGCGGACATCATGACGGTCCTGCAGCGCTGCGGGCATACGGTCACGCCGGGGTGCGGGTCGAGATGGTCGCGCCCGGCCGGTTCGTTGCCGATGCACGGTGATCGGCCGGTATCGCGATGGCCGGGGCGATCGCGATACCGGCACTGCGGGCCGCGGACTCGGCCGCCGCAGCGGCCATGCTCAGCCGGCCCCCCCCCGTCCCGGCGACGGCGCCGATGATCTGCAATACGATCGCGATCAGTACGGCGATCCAGGCCAGCGTGAGCAGGCCGCCGGTAAGCAGCATTGGCAGGACCAGATGCTGGCGCCAGCAGCGTTTGATCCGCGGTTCGGTCCGAGAATTAGTGTCTTGAACAGTCATCAGGCGCCTCCGGTGCCTGCCTGATTGGTTTCGGCAGGTCACGAGGCCAAAGGAGGCCCTGCCCGGGCCTTGCGTATGTATCGTCCCGCACACGAACCCGATGCGCGGCGGCGATGCTTCGGAGGCTCGGCCTCGCGTGTGCGCTGGCGCTCATGGGCACGTCCACCCTCGCCGTGCCCCGCCCGCATCGGTGGTATCGCACGGGCGCGGCGAGGTTGCTTTCAGCCCAGCCGAACGCGCCGGGCGGCAGGCTCATCCGCGAAGGCGCGCGTCCGTGCCCGCTGGAGCCCGACGAACTCGCGCCGCGGCGCCGCGCAGTCCGGTTCTGACACCGAACCCTGTTGAGCCTGACTCAATCGCGGTTCGTCCGCGCGAAGGCGCGGCGGCGGTCGTCCGCCGGGCGCGGTGAGCCCGACCATGGGTCGGGATCACCGCAACTCGGTATGACACCTGCTTGCCGGGCGGCCGGATCGTCACGGCTCGCCCGGCTTCGCAAATGTCGGTCGCGTCGATCAGCGATGGCAGAAGCCACGAGGACCGCGAACCAATCCAGGCGGGCAGCCGCGCGGCGCACCGGTGATCGAGCGCCGGATGGCGCCCCGCGGACCGCGGTTGAGGCGGCAGCCGCCAGCCGGACCACGATGCTCGCCGAAGCCGCAGCCACCGCGCACGAGCGTCATGGGGGCACCGTCCTGAGCGAGCGGTGCGACAGGCAACGCCTGAGCTGCACTGCCCACACAGAGGGCCATGGAAGCCGCGACGATCATGGTGGTCATCTTCATCGAGCGGGGTTTCCCTTCGAGGCTGTGTTTGATTGCCAGGGTCAATCTGCATCAGCCCAACCCTGGTGGTGTGCCGGCGGCACGGGCCGGATGCTCGATCCGAAACTTTGCACGGGTATGTCAGTCGCAGAGACGGCGCACGTCGCGCCGTGCGGCCACATCGGTGCGGCGCGCGCGACCCTGGCGCATCCCGACAGGGCGACCGGACTGAAATGAGGGCCGTGCGGCGCTGATTCCGTGCCTCACGTTCTGATGACCGGACTCGAGGCCGCGCCGCTCATCGCTCCGGCGATTTGCATCGCGACATGATCCTTTGCGGCAAGCGGGACCGCGTCGGGGGGGATGGAGCGCGAAGCGACCCCACGCTGGGGGGCGAACCGAGTTTCCCGAGGCGACGTTCGCCAGGACCCGACCCAGCGGAGATCGACCGGCCACGAGCCGGCGCGGGCGGGCGTTCCCGCGCTTCGGATCCTTGATCCGTGTCTTGGCCCGATCGACCTTCAGACCGCCCTGCGCCAGCTTTCGTCGCTCTGCCCGGAGACATCCGCCTCATCCCCGACGCCGGCGATTCTGGCTGCCCCCTTCCGGCAGCCCGGTCCGAAGCCAGCCGGTCGGATCGATCAAAGCCCGGTGTTTGCGGCCGTCCGGCGAACGTCTTGACATCGATCGATCAGCCCCCGATCTGCCGAGAGCGCCTGCGGTTGGGCGCTCTACGGAGAAGATCATGCCGCACCACGACACCAGCGCCCTGTCGGGCGTCATCACGCACGTCTTCGCGCATCGCTTCACCCTGGAGGCGGAAGGCCAAACCCATCTGGCCGATCTCGGCCCGAAGGGGGCGCAAGCCTTCGCGCTCGCGCCAGGCCTGAGCGTGTCCCTCGAGGGCGAGCGTCGCCCGTCCGAGATCAAGGTTACCCGGATCGAGGCCGCCGGCCGCGAGCCCGTTTGGATCGAGCACAAGAAGCCGAACCACGCCCCCGGTCACAAGCACGCGGACGTCCCGGCCGACCAGAATGTCGTCCTGGCCTCCGCACGGAAGGCGGGCTGGGAGACCCATGGCGATCCGCGCCAGAAGCCAAAGCACTTCGAAGTCTTAGCCCTTCGAGGCCAGAGCGGTTGGACCGAGCTCCACATCGACTTCGCGGGCACGATCTACAAGCAGAAGCCTGCCGACGCCGACAAGTGGTCGCTCGCCGCGTGAGCGAGGTCGTGGGGCCGTCGAGCGACGGTCCCACAACCTGGACCCGACCGGGACGTGCGACGATCCTGACGGGGCTGGTCGCCCGCAATCCCTCGGCCGACCGGCCCCGTCAGCGCTTCATGAAGCCGATGTCGGCGGCCACGGCCTTGAGCCGCTCCGGCGCGCGCTCCTTCCGCTCGCTGTAGCGATCGACGAGCATGTCGGCGCGCTCCCGGGTGAGCAGCGTGAACTTCATCAGCTCCTCGCAGACATCGACGACCCGGTCGTAGAGCGGCCCCGGCTTCATGCGGCCAGCGTCGTCGAACTCCCTGTAGGCCATCGGAACCGACGACTGGTTCGGGATGGTGATCATTCGCATCCAGCGGCCGAGGATGCGGAGATTGTTCACGGCGTTGAAGCTCTGCGAGCCGCCAGACACCTGCATGACCGCGAGCGTGCGCCCCTGCGTCGGCCGCACGGAGCCTTCGCTGAGCGGCAGCCAGTCGATCTGGCTCTTCATCACGCCGGTCAGGGTGCCGTGCCGCTCGGGCGAGACCCAGACATGGCCCTCGGACCAGATCGACAGGTTGCGCAATTCCTGCACCTTCGGATGGTCGGCGGTGGTGTCGTCCGGCAGCGGCAGGCCATCCGCGTGGAAGATTCGGACCTCGCCACCCATCGCCTCGAGCAGGCGCGCCGCCTCGTAGGCGAGAAGGCGGCTGAACGAGCGCTCGCGCAACGACCCGTAGAGGATCAGGAACCGCGGCGCGTGCGTGAACGGCGTCACTGTCGCGACACGCCCGGGCGTCGGCGGCATGAAATGCGCCGCGCTCAGGTTCGGCATCCCGTCCGTGAAGGGGGGCTGGAGCTTGTCCACGATCGACCTTTCTTGTACGTTCAAACTGTTGTTTGATGATTGTAGCAAGAATGGACGAACCGCAAGCACGCGCCGCATTCGCGGCCCTCGCGCAGGAGCATCGCTTGCGCCTCGTCCGGGCGCTCGTGACCGCCGGTCCGGCAGGCCAGGCCTCGGGCGCGCTGGCCGAGGCGGTCGGCGTCTCGGCCGCGACCGTATCGCATCATCTCAAGTTACTCAGCCACGCCGGGCTCGTCGCCGCGCGGCGCGAGGGGCGCTCGATCATCTACAGCGCCGCCTACCCGGCGCTGTCGGACCTGATCGCCTTCCTGATGCGCGACTGCTGCCAGGGCCACCCGGAGGTCTGTGCGCCCGTCGCCGCCGCCCTGTCAGCCCGCGATGACACAACCGGAGACATTGCCCATGCCTGAGGCCTTCGACGTCGTCATCTACCACAACCCGGACTGCGGCACGTCGCGCAACACGCTCGCGATGATCCGCAACGCCGGGATCGAACCGCACGTCGTCGCGTACCTGAAGGCGCCGCCGAGCCGGGCCATGGTCCGGGAACTCGCGCAGCACGCCGGCGTCACCGTGCGCGATCTCCTGCGCGAGAAGGGCACGCCCTTCGCCGAACTGAACCTCGGCGACCCGGCGCTGACCGAGGATCAATTGCTCGATGCGATCGCAGACCACCCGATCCTGATGAACCGGCCCGTAGTGGTGAGCCCCAAGGGCGTCCGCCTCTGCCGTCCGTCCGAGGCCGTCCTCGACCTCCTGCCGGTGCAGCAGGGCGCGTTCGTCAAGGAAGACGGCGAGCGCGTCGTCGACGAGCACGGCCGCCGCATCGCCACCGCCTGATCCAGCTCAGTCGCGCGCGCGGGGCGGCCTGTCACCCGGTCGTCGGTGCCGGTGCGCGCCTCATCCCTTGTCCGTCAGGATCCCGCCGCGATGCGCGCTCGCCATCCGCCTCGCCACGCCGCTGTTCGTCATCCGGCAGCCCAGGGGCCTTCGGGATCAGCTGGAGCGCGCCCACCGGCGCGGCCGTGGCCCTCGCGACCGGCGTCATCCATCCCGGCGACGACCGAACCCCACGACCGGCAGACTTGCGGGAACGCGGCCGCGGCCCAGCCGGCGAGAGATCGCCTCCGCATTCCGGTCGGCCCGTCTGCGTCGGGGTCGGGCGGTCCTGTCCGGACTGCCCGAGATCGTGCGACGCAGGATCCCGGAGGCGGACAATGCGGCATCCCCGCCCGCCGATCGCTTCCGAGACGCCGCGCCGCGTCAGCGGATACCGCCATCGCTCAGGCGGTACCAAGCGATGATCGCAGAGACGTACAGGCGGTGTAGTGCGTGAAGCGGCAGGGGTGCTACCGGCGTGGCTGGCAGCGGCAGGCTGTCGGCATCCCCGGTCGCGAGGTACGCGGCGATCGCCCGGCCCATCGCCGACTGGAGACCCACGCCGCGGCCCTGGCAGCCGATGTCGATGAGCAGCCCGGGTGCCGGCTCGTGAAGATGGGGCAGGTAATCCCGGGTGATCGCCACGCGGCCGCACCAGCGGTGATCGAAGGCGATGCCGTCGAGCTGCGGGAACAGCTTGCCGACGATCCGTTCGAGATGGGCCCAGTCCTGCGGGCTGCGCGGCTCGCGGAAGGGGCCGCGCCCACCCATAAGCAGCCGGCCGGTATGGTCGAGGCGGAAGTAGAGCAGCAGCTTGCGCGTGTCCGAGGAGACCTGCCCCTCGGGCAGGATCGAGCGCCGCAGGTTGTCGGAGAGCGGTGCCGTGGCGACCTGGAAGGAGTTGGCCGCGATCACTGTCTGGGCGAGGCCCGGCCAGAGGCCGCCGGTGTAACCGTTGGTGCAGAGGACGACGCGCTCGGTTGCGAGACTGGCGCCCTGCGCCGTGGTGACGGTCCAGCCCGATCCTGTCCGTTCGAGGGCGGTCACCGGGGATCCGCCGTGGATCGCGGCCCCGGCCTTGAGGGCAGCCCGGGCCAGGCCGCGGGCGTAGCTCAGGGGCTGGATCGCGCCGCCGCGTCCGTCGAGCCAGCCGCCGAGATACCGCTCCGTGCCGAGCAGCCGGTCGGTCTCGTCCTTGTCGAGGACGCGGGCCGGGGCGCCGAGATCCGCCCACTGGCTCGCCCGCCGCGCGACGTCCTCCAGTCCGGCCGCCGTGTGGGCGCCCTGGATCCAGCCTGCGCGCCGGTGCGGCACGTCCATCGCGTGCCGATCAATCAGATCGAAGACCACGTCGGCGGTGCCGCCGGCGAAGCGGGCGAGCCGTTCGCCGCGCTCGCGACCGAACCGGGCGACGAGGTCGGCGGGATCGTGCTTCAAGCCCGGGATGACTTGGCCGCCGTTGCGCCCGGAGCCGCCGAAGCCGATCTCGCGCGCCTCCAGGACGACCGGCCGGATCCCCCGCTCGGCGAGGTGCAGGGCGGTGGACAGGCCGCAGAAGCCGCCGCCGACGATCACCACGTCGGCCCGACCGGACTCGGCGAGCGGCGGCGTCTCCGGCGCGGGCGCCGCCGTGGTGGCCCAGAGCGCGGGGGCGAGCGGGAACGGTTCGGCCACGGCCTCTCCTACAGCGGATGCAGCACGCGCTGCAGGAAGTCCTGGGTGCGGGGGTTCTGCGGACGGTTGAGCACCTCGGCGGCCGGCCCCTGCTCGACGAGGCGGCCCCCGTCGAGGAACAGGACCCGGTCGGCCACCTCCCGGGCGAAGCCGATCTCGTGGGTCACGACGATCATCGTCATGCCCTCGTCGGCGAGGCTCCGCATCACCCGCAGCACGTCGCCCACGAGCTCGGGATCGAGCGCCGAGGTCGGCTCGTCGAACAGGATCGCGTCGGGCCGCATGGCGAGCGCCCGAGCGATGGCGACGCGCTGCTGCTGACCGCCGGAGAGCTGGTCGGGCCGGGCATGCTCCTTCCCCGAGAGGCCGACCCGGGCGAGCAGGGCGGCGGCCCGCGCCTCGGCCTCCGCGCGGGGCTCGCCCTTCACGTGGATCGGCCCCTCGACGACGTTCTCCAGGGCGGTGCGGTTGGCGAACAGGTTGAAGCGCTGGAACACCATCGAGACCCGGGTGCGGATCGCCTTGATGCTGCGCGCGTCCCGCTCGACGCGCGTGCCGCCGACGCGGATCTCGCCGCCGTCATAGGCTTCGAGCCCGTTGATGCAGCGGAGCAGGGTCGACTTGCCGGAGCCCGACGGCCCGATGATGCAGACCACCTCGCCCTTGGCGACCTCGGCCGACACGCCCTTGATCACGTCCAGGGCGCCGTAATGCTTCCGCACATCCTCCAGGACGATCATCGGGGCCGCCTCATCGCTGCCGCCTCACCGCTGCCGCCCCTTGGCCTCGAAGTGGCGGACCAGCAGGATCAGCGGCAGGCTGAGCGCCAGGTACATCAGCGCCACCATCGTGTAGACGCTGGTGTTCTTGAAGGTGGACGATGCGATGAGCTTGCCTTGCAGGGCAAGTTCCGCGACCGTGATGGTCGAGGCCTGCGACGAGTCCTTGAGCATCATGATCATGATGTTGCCGTAGGGCGGCAGGGCGATCCGGATCGCCTGCGGCAGGATCACCCGCCGCATGGTCATGCCCCAACCCATGCCGATCGACAGGGCCGCCTCGACCTGCCCGCGGTCGACCGCCTCGATGCCGGCGCGGAAGTTCTCGGCCTGATAGGCCGAGTAGGCGATGCCGAGCCCGATGATCGCCGCCTGGACGGCCGTCAGCGACAGGCCGAAATCGGGCATGACGAAGTAAAGGTAGAACAACTGCACGATGATCGGGATGCCGCGCAGGAGGTTGATCATCACCGCGCTGAAGCTCGCAAGGATCGCGATGCCGGAGACCCGCAGCACCGCCCAGACGAGGCCCAGCAGCGTCGAGACCACCAGGGAGGCCAGCGTGATCAGGACCGTGAGCTGCACGCCCTGCAGCAGGATCGGCAGATATTCCTGCGCGTCCGCGAGGAACTCGCGCATCGGGCTCAGGACCGGTCAGCCGACGGCGGCAGGCCCCACTTGGTCAGGATCGCCTGGAGCCTGCCGTCGGCCTTGAGCTTGGCGAGCGCGGCGTCGATCTTGCCGAGCAGTGCGGTGTCGGCCTTGCGCACGCTGAGGCCCACCGAGGCCACGACGGTCGGCTTGAAGGTCTCGACCAAGCGCACGCCCGGGAACGCGCCCTGCTTGACGTAGTAGGCGAGGATCGGCGCGTCGGCGAAGCCGGCCTTCAACCGGCCGGAATTCACGTCGCGGATGATATCGGGAATCGTGTCGTAGATCTTCACCTCGCCGAAGAGACCCGACTTCTTCAAAGGCTCGACGAAGGCGGTGCCGACCTGGGCCCCCACGGTCTCGCCCTTCAGGTCGGCCAAAGCGGTGTAATCCTTGGTGTCGCCCTTCGGAACGATCAGGCCTTCGCCGTAGCTGTAGACCGGCGCCGAGAAGGCCACGATCTCCTTGCGCTGGGGCGTGATGAACATCGCCGCCGAGATGATGTCGATCTTCGAGGCGGTGAGCGCCGGGATCAGCGTCGAGAACTGCAGCGGCTCCACCGCCACCGTGAAGCCCGCCTCCTTGCCGACCGCGTCGACGAGGTCGACCATCACGCCCTGGATCGTGTTGGTCTTGATGTCGAGGAACGTGAAGGGCAGGCCGGTGGGGGTCGCGCCGACCTTCAGCGGCTGGGCGCCGACCGCACTCCCCAGGCATCCGAGGAGCAGCGCCGACGACAGACACAGCTTGGCCAATCGCCTTCTCATTCTGCCGCTCCCGTGCAGTGTTCGAGGCCGGCGGCGATCGCCGATGCCCGATTTCATCGTCGTGAAGAATACCGCACGTTTTCAATATCGACGCAAGCGACTTTCACGTGCATGAAGGAACGCGTGAGAGGCAGGCTGGTGTGACGGTGAGCATCCTCCGAGGTGAGACGACGGATCCGGAACCGGTCGACCGTGCCGTGGGCCAACGCCTGCGCAGCCTGCGGCGGGCGCGGGGGCTGTCCCTGGAGGCGGTCGCGTCCAGCACGGGCCTGTCGATCGGCTTCATCAGTCAGGTCGAGCGGGGCCTGTCATCGCCCTCGCTCCGCGTTCTGGCCCTCCTGGCCGACACGCTTCAGATCGGGATCGGCGGCCTGTTCGAGCCCGGCCCGGAGGCGCCGGATCCGGATCCGATCGTGGTGTTCCGGAAGGATCGGCCGGAACTGCAGCTCTGGCGGACCGGCATCACCAAGCAGCTGTTGACCCCGCCCGGGGGCACCCAGGGCATGAGCCTGTTCCACATGGTGCTGAAGCCGGGCGCCAGCACGGGGGACGCACTGTTCAGCCACGAGGGCGAGGAGGCCGGCCTCGTCCTCGAGGGCCGCCTGACCCTGGTCGTCGAGGCGCGCACGCTCGAGCTGGCGGAGGGGGACAGCTTCCGCTTCGAGAGCCGCCGGCCGCATCGCTTCGCCAATCCCGGGACGCACGACCGGACGATCGTGCTCTGGGTCAATGTGCTCGGGTCCGCCCAGGCCAGGACGCCGTAGCCGCCCCGCTTCACGCCCCCAGGCGGCCGGGCCGCGGCTTGCGGCGGATCGGCTATCGTCCGCCGAGCAGGCGCGTCGCGACGGCGGCCCAATACCCCGCTCCGATCGACAGGGCCGCGTCGTTGAAATCGTAGGCCGGATTGTGGAGCGGCGGGCCGCGCTCGGCCCCGTCCGTCCCGATCCAGGCATAGGCGCCCGGGCAGGCTTCGAGCATGTAGGCGAAGTCCTCGGACGCCATGGAGGGCCCCACGTCGCCGTGGCGCATCGTGATGCCGGGGACGGCCGCGGCGGCGTCGAGCGCGATCCCGACGGCCTCGCTGGTGTTGACGGTGGCCGGGTATCCGAACCTGTACGCGACCTCCGCGGTGGCCTCATGCGTGACGGCGGTGCCCTGCGCGATGGCCGCGACGAGGTCCGCGACGCGCGCGCGCACGGCCGCGTCCAGGCACCGGACTGTGCCGCGGATGACGGCGCGGTCGGGGATCACGTTGTAGGCGTCGCCGCCGTGGATCTGCGTGACGCTGAGCACGGCCGGGTCCATGGGCGCGATCCGGCGGCTCACGATGGTCTGCAGGGCGAGGACGATCTCGGAGGCGACCACCAGCGTGTCGGTGCCGCGCTCCGGCATGGCCGCATGGGTGCCGAAGCCGGCGACCGTGATCTCGAACGTGTCGAACGAGGCCATGATGGCGCCCACCCGGGTCGCGAAGGTCCCGAGCGGCAGGCCCGGCCAGTTGTGCAGGCCGTAGACGGAATCGCACGGGAACAGCCGGAACAGGCCGTCCTCGACCATGGCGCGCCCGCCGCCCTCGCACTCCTCCGCCGGCTGGAAGATGACGTGGACCGTTCCGGCGAGGTCGGTGCGCGCAGCGAGGTGCCGCGCCGCGCCGAGCAGCATCGCCACGTGGCCGTCATGGCCGCAGGCATGCATCACGCCGGGCGTCCGGGAGGCGTGCGCAGCGCCCGTCGCCTCCTGGATCGGCAGCGCGTCCATGTCGGCCCGCAGCCCGACGGTCGGGCCGTCGCCCCGGCTCAGGGTCCCGACCACCCCGGTGCGCCCGAGCCCGGTCTTCACCGACAGGCCGCAGGCGGCCAGTTCCCGGGCGACGAGATCCGCCGTGCGGACCTCCTGGAAGGCCAGCTCGGGATGGGCGTGCAGGTCGCGCCGCAACGCCACCATCCGCTCCACGATCTCCGCCTCGATACCCATGCGCTGTCTCTCACCTGCCGGAGGCCGCCGGAGCGCCTCGATCCCCGGCCCGATCCTACGCCGACCGGCCCTGGCGTTCACCCCGGCGGCGCGTGCATGAAGACCTGCGCGATCAGGACCGCGCCGAGGAAGGTCCCGGCATTGGCCAGGAACGAGACCACGACGATCCGCCAGCCGAGGCGGCGGAACGCGGGCACGTCCTTGGCGACCGAGAGCCCCGCGAAGGTCAGGATCGGCGTGGCCAGCGCCAGGAAGTTGAGCTTGCCGGTCAGGGCGGCGATCTCGGCCGCGTAGGGCGTGCCGGGATAGGTCAGCGCCATCCCGATGATCGAGACCCACAGGACGGCGGGCAGGCGCCGGCCGAGGAGCCGGTAGAAGCCCCAGCCGGCCAGCACGGTGCCGACGATGATCGCCATCCCGGCGGCGACCCGCGCGTCGGGGACGACGCCGTAGGTCAGCCAGTTGCCGATCAGCCCGTAGGCGCCGATCAGGATCCAGGCGAGCACGGTCTCGGCGAAGCCGATCCGCACCTCCGCGTGCGCCGGCGCGGCTTCCTGGGGCGCGGCTTCCTGGGGGGCGGCTGCCGGACGGGCGGCGTCCGGCCGGTTGCGGCCGAGGATCGGCTCCAGCCTGCCGTAGGCCCAGATCGCGAAGGGCAGCGACAGGAACAGGGTGAAGTACGTGCCGATCGTCGTGGTGACGAGGTTGCTGGCCGCCGCGAAGGTGGCGACGTCCCGGGCGATTTCGGGCGTCTGCTGGGCGGCGATCGCCCCCGAGGCGGCGGCCATCATGCTGCCGGAGCCGACGCCGGCCCCCATCGCCAGGGCCAGCGGGTCGAAGATCTTCAGGCTGGCGATCAGCCCGGCCAGCAGGGCGATGAACACCGCGCCGAACACCGTGCCGGTCAGGTACTCGGCCAGCACGCCACGTCCCTCCGGCGAGTCCATGCCGTAGCGCTCGCCGATGATGGCGAGGCTCGGCTCGCGGCCGACCGAGAAGGTGGCGCCGATCGCCTCGCGCTTGATGCCGAGCAGGAGCGCGACCGGCAGGCCGAACACCATCGTGCCGAAGAAATGGCCGCATTCCTGGAAGGCCAGGGCCCAGCCCGAGGCGAGGATCTTCGGCAGCGACCCGCCGACTAGCAGGCCGAGCTTGGCGATGAAGATCAGCAGGGCCGGCTGCAGATAGGCTGAGGCCGCGTTCTGCAGGGGAAGCGTCAGCTGCAGCGACGCGGGCAAGCGCGGGCTCATCAGCCCGAGCGCCCCGCCGAGGAGCAGAGCCCAGAGCAGCGGGAGCAGCACGATCTTGCCGGGGCCGACCGGGATACTGACGTTGCCGATCGCCTCCGCGATGACGACGATGACGAGGGCGAGCAGGAACAGCGTCAGCTTCCCGCCCCCCGAGACGGACGGCGCGACCGGCCGCGTATCCGTTGCGAAGAGTTCGGCCGCCATCGTCATCCTCCTTGGCCCCCCTCGGGGTTGCCCGTCGCTTCGCCGGTCTTGATCGCCGGCTCGTCGGTCGGTCCTCTCGGTCGACCCGGCTCGCAAGGGCATGCGCCGGTCAGCCTCAGACCGGCCATCCCCCTCATCCTTGTAAGTCCTCTGTTGTCCGATCTGGTAAGGTTGGATCTGCGGCGACGGGCAGGACCCCGGCTCATCCTGGGGCTTTGAAGCCCGCACCTCAGCTTGGGTGCCTGCCCGTCCATTCCACGACCCCGGACAG
>NZ_JAKSYM010000396.1 GCF_022829545.1 Methylobacterium sp. J-030
TGGGCTGTCTGCACCTCAATCTGGCGCAGCTTCAACACGACCTGCTCCGCACCCGTCTTCTGACCTCGCCGCATGTCCAACTCCTTTGGTCCTGACTGATCCTCTCAATCAGCCCGGTCCAAAGCCAGCCGGTCAGGTCACAGCGCGCGCACGGCTGTGTCTATCTCTTGCAGATGCCGCGCGCTTAGCTCACCTCGCGCCCGAAGTCGTCGTGGCTATCGAGAACGGCAGCGATAGCATGGCTTCGCTCGCCGTACTGACCGAGTTTGCCTTGTTCCTCGGCCTCAGCGAACTCGGCCTCCCACGTCCGCGAGTCGCCGGGATGGAATAGCCCCTCTACAGGAATGTGTCGGGACGAAACTTCAGGCCGAGCCAGCACGTACCGCTCACCCATGAGCGAACGACACGACAAACCCTCGCCCCTGGATGCCGCGTTAGCCGCGCAGATCCATGCTGCCCGCGTCCGAGGTGCCTACTCGATCGAGACCCTGGCGGCAGTCGCGCAGGTCACCCCCGAAGTGATCGCCAGACTTGAACAAGGCGCACCGATCGCCGACGCCGGGGCACGAGACCGTGTCATGGACGTGCTCGGCCTGCGTCCGGATAGCCAATTCCCTCCTGCCAAGCCGATTGATTACAGCCGACGCACATCGGACTGAGATGGACACGGGCTGCCCCCATCTGCTCAGCCTCCTCCCGCCACGCGTCCCGCTCGACCCGCATCGCCTCGACGAGGGCGTGCATGTTGCCGGCGTCGATCGCGGTCTCGACCAGCATGTCCTGAGCGGAAGCCAGTTGCTCGCGCAGCTCGGCGTTCTCAGCCGCCAACGCCAGGAGCAGGGCGGCCACGACATCGCTCATCCCTGCTCCCGCACACCCCAAGGTGGCGCGTCTAGCTGGGCTCAAGCTTGGCTGCAATCGCGGCAGTTGATCGTGCCCTCTGGTGATCACCTCCCGATCCTGTCCTGCCCCTTTGTGGTCGCCTTCGTGAAGCCGGAAGGAACGATCGATCCCGCAAACAGATGCCCTGAGGCGCACCTTGCGCGAACGGAGCTACCTGCATGTTTATGAAGATCGACCGCCTCCTAACGGAGCTGCCCGAGCCGAAAAAGCCGGAGCCGAACGCGGCCGCTGCCCTGCAGGAGCTGCTCGGTGGCAAGTACGGCGAGATGTCGACCCTCGGAAACTACATGTTCCAGAGCTTCAACTTCCGCAACAAGGAGAAGCTCCGGCCGTTCTACAGTTTGGTGTCGAGCATCTTCGCCGAAGAGATCGGGCACGTCGAATTGGTCTCCACCGGCATTGCCATGCTCAACAACGGCCCGGGCAACCCAAAGTCAGATGTCGACATCTCCAAAGCACCATTCGCCGAGATGCAGGACGTGCGGCTTGCCGGGAGCTTCCTGGCGAACGGCGGCGGCGCCATGCCGATGAATTCGAACGCCGCGTCCTGGAACATGGACATGGTGACGACGACCGGGAACCTGATCATCGACCTGCTGCACAATTTCCACCTGGAATGCGGTGCGCGCATCCACAAGCTGCGGGTCTACGAGACCATGAGCGAGCCGACGGGCCGCGAGACCTG
>NZ_JAKSYM010000399.1 GCF_022829545.1 Methylobacterium sp. J-030
TCGAACAATCCCGTCCCGGCCGCTGAGCTGCCTGCCCTGATCGCCCGGGTGCACGGGGCCGTCTCCGGCCTCGCCTCCGGTACCCTGACGGCAGAGACCGGCGCGACCGCGCAGGCCGAGATCGACCGGCCCAGCGCCGCCCAGATCCGCAAGTCGGTCCGGCCCGACGGCATCGTCAGCTTCATCGACGGCAAGACCTACAAGACGCTCAAGCGCCACCTGACCAGCCACGGGCTGGACCCGCGGGCCTACCGCGACCGCTACGGCCTGCCGGCCGATTACCCGATGGTCGCCCCCGCGTATGCCGAGCAGCGCTCGGCGCT
>NZ_JAKSYM010000400.1 GCF_022829545.1 Methylobacterium sp. J-030
GAGGAAATGAGCAAGGGCATTCAGGGCATGTCCAACCGATCCATCTCCTGGAACGCCGCCCTCCGCGACATCCGCTCCGACCGCACCGTCGTGCCGGTCGGCTTCCTCTCGGCCCGGGCTCGCTGCCAGGGCTTCGCTGAGGTCCGTCATCGCCCGTTGGTGGTGGCAGGCCAGTTCAACCGCGCGGCCGTGATGGCTGCGGCCGTATCGGCGGCCAAGGCGCATCAGGAGCACCACGTCGGTACGTGGCAGGCGGCGATGTCCGTCTGTCTGAAAGCATCCTTGCAGGGCTCCCGGATGGGGCTGGACCCCACTGACCACTGAGTTTCAGAGTTCCTGCACTTCTCGCATGCGGGC
>NZ_JAKSYM010000401.1 GCF_022829545.1 Methylobacterium sp. J-030
AAACAGAACAAGCTTAGTAATACGAGCTGAACGAAATTTGTGTGAGGTCTTTGCCCGAAGCATAAAGCTTTGCGGTCTCCGAACGACGCACGACTGACGGCGGAAGAACGCCTAACGGCTCCTCGTTCTCAGAGCGACCGAGCCGCGAGAGAGCACGAATGTCCAATCCGCTGATCATGACGCTCGAATTCGGAGCGCGTCTCACCGCCGAGGACCGTGCCGTCCTACACGACCTCACCAGAAACGCCCGTCGCGTCGCGCGGCGTATGGACATCAGCCCCGAAGGCGAGCGGCCAGAGAACGTGCGCCTCGTCGTGGAAGGCTTCGCCTGTCGCTACAAAACCCTGACCGATGGGCGACGCCAGATCATGGCCTTCCTGGTACCGGGGGACTTCTGCGACCTACACGTGGCCATCCTCGGCGAGATGGACCACAGCATCGGCACCAGCTGGGGCTGCACCATCGTGGATATCCCGCGCTCGGTCATCGAGCATCTCACGTCGCACCACCCCCGCATCACGCGAGCGCTCTGGTGGGCGACCCTGGTCGATGAGGGCACGCTGCGGGCTTGGCTCGTCAACATGGGGCAACGCGACGCCGACCGGCAGATGGCGCATCTCGTGTGCGAGTTGTTCGTGCGCTTGCGGGTCGTAGGCTTGGTGAGCGAGGACAGCTTCGAATTTCCAATGACCCAGGATGATCTCGGAGACGCGCTGGGCATCAGCGGCGTACACGTGAACCGGGTACTTCAGGCTCTGCGAGGTCGGGGCCTGCTCGAATGGAGGCGCAAGCGCATGCGCATCCCCAACGCTGCGCGGCTAATGGACTTCGCCGAGTTTGATCCGAAGTATCTCCACCTGAACCCACGCGATGACGACGAACGTAGTCTCTCGGGAACATCGTAGACCGGCTTCTGCGGAACGTCCGCTGCGGGGACAAGGCTCAAGGTCCGCTTCTCACCCCAAGCAAACCTCGGCATCAGGCGCGCTCCCGGTCCAGCAGGTCGAGCAGGGCCACACCGGCCGCTGCGATGACGTTCCCGCGTCCGCGCCAGGGCAGGATCGTCGCCTCGGGCATCGGCTCGGCCGCCACCTCAGGCAAGACGATCTCGGGCGCCTCGACCTCGCGATCGGCGTCGTTCCCGCGCAACCACGTCACCTGTGAACCGGTGGTGTTCTCGGGGGCGGCCAAGGACGGCTCGGCGTCGGCGCCGTCCTCAAGGTCCGCGTCGCCGTCCATGCCATCCAGCACGGCGATAATGCGGTCTGCCGCGTCGAGCGCGATCTGCGCCGCCTCCTCCAGGCTGGCACGTAGCGCGGGCCCCGCGAGCGGCGCGGGGAGCACGATCGCGAGCAGCTTCGGACGCGGGGTGAAATTGAGCACGTCGCCCATAGTGTCAGGTCTCGGATCGCGATGAAGGGGGAAGGCCCGGCGGGATCCGGCCGGGGCGGTACGCACGGCGACAGAAGGGAGAGAGCCGCTATCAGCGGCTCTCGCGCTCGGCCTCGGCGTGGGCCAGCAGCTCATGAGCAAAGGCCTTGATCGCGTCACGGTCGCCGCCGTCGATGGTCGTCACGGCGCACATCGACAGCCGCGTCTCGCGATCGGCTCGGTTGCCGGGCGCCCGGCGCCAAACTTCCAGCTCGGCCGCACTCTCGACCTCGGTCAGGGCATCGCCCAGCCAGTGCATCAGCCTGCCGATGCCATTGGGCTCGATGCCCCCATAGCGACCCCGGCGCGTCCCGCAGCGCGGCCCCCAGGTGTAGGCGTAGGCCACGGAGCCGACCGCGTCGGCCAAGTCCCGAATATCCTGCAGCTCGTCGATCGTGGCAGACGCGAGGTCGAGCATGGCGACAAGGTTGGGGGCGGGCGCCGGCTCCTCGGCAGGCGCCGGCATCGGCTTGCTGGGCTCTGCGGTGGGCTCCTCCTGATCCAGCACTGCGGACGATGCCGCCACCATGTACCGAGTGTGCGCCAAGCTCAGCAGCTTGCCCCAGCCCTCGAACGCCTCCTGTGCGGCATCGAGCGCCTGGAGCATGATCGCGGGCGTGTCGGCGTCGCGCTCGCCACCCTTGCGGATGAAGTCGACCAGTTCGGGCTTGCTCATGCGCAATGTGCGATCGGCGATGTGCATGCCGATGGCGTGGTGGTGGAATTGCTTCATCCAGCCGTTTGGATCGCGGGTCGGCGTGTCGAAGGTGTAGGCGGCAAAGTCGAGGGTCGCCATCTCCTCCAAAGTGGCGGCAGGACCGCCGTCTGAGGTCTCGATGTCGCCGGGCAGATTGACGATTTCGCGCAGGACCACGCGCGTCAGCCGCTTGTCGACCGTCAGCGCGCTTCATCCTCGCTGCCAGGTCCGATGGCGTGCGCCATGATGTCGTGAAGCACGAGGCGCGCCTTCGCCTGCACGTCCGCCATGCCTCGGGAGGGCTCGTTGATTGCCCGCAGAAACACGGCGTTGTAGTCGTCCAGCGCGACGTCGAGCCGCTCGTCGCCCCAGTCGTTGGCCTGGCTCAACGATGGGATGGCGTTCCAGTCGATCACGGCCTGATCGCACGCTTGGGCGAGGGGCGCGGGGCGGGCAGGAGCCGCTTCGGGGGTGACCGGCTTGAACGCGGCCGTGCGGCTCGCC
>NZ_JAKSYM010000030.1 GCF_022829545.1 Methylobacterium sp. J-030
ACCCTATCGGCACGCGCAGCCTCACCTCAGCGCATCCCCCTCATCAAGGCGGCCCTCGGGCTGCCTTCGTCGTTTCTGGAGCCCGATCATGCCCGCCAACCCTCCGCACCGAGCCGCAACCGTGCCGCCACCAGCCGAAATCAAGATTGTCCTCAAGCCCCCGGCGGTGCGTAGGCCCACAGGAGCAATGGACGCCACGTCAATAGCCATGGCAGGCGAGAGCAAGGCCGCGGCAGCGGCACCGTCCCCCGTGGGCAGCCAGAGTGGCGGCGGGATGGCCGTATGGGCCGGCGCGGGTTCGGGCGGGGGCGCCAAGCCGCCGTTCGACTGGGCCGACATCGGCCCCGGCAGCCTCGTGCTAGCCCAGGGCGATGACGAGGACGCCTACTATGCCGCCACTCTGGCTGCCCACGGGGGACGGTGCCGCTGCCGCGGCCTTGCTGTCGCCTGCCATGGCTATTGACGTGGCGCCCATGGCTCCTGTGGGCCTACGTACCGCCGGGGGCTTGAGGCCAATCTTGATTGCGGCTGGTGGCGGCACGGTTGCGGCCCGGTGCGGAGGGTTGGCGGGCATGATCGGGCTCCAGAAACGACGAAGGCGGCCCGAGGGCCGCCTTGATGAGGGGGATGCGCTGAGGTGAGGCTGCGCGTGCCGATAGGGTGGGGGTGGTTTGGGGCGAGGGGGCATCGTGACCCGCCTGTTGCGGCGTCGCGGGGTTTGGGCGACGTCGAGCACCATATCGGATAATAATCCTAATGTCAATGCGTTGACGATCGTGCCTGTTGGAGACTGTCTACTGGGCGGTCGAGCAGCCGAGCGGGGCAAGCTATGGATTCAGCTGAAAAGCAGACCTTCGGCTTTGCGCCCATCGCGGCCATTCAGCCCACTTGGGAAAGTCCCGTAAGCGGACATTGCCGCCCTCCGTCCAGCCATTCGCATAAGGACACGCTACGGAACAAAGCTCGCTGCGGCGTTCCGCAGCTTGGGCGGCCAAGACCGCGATCACTCCAATCCGAGGTGCCGATGGCACGCGGCGCAGACGCCATCAAGCTGGTCGGACACCTCGGAGATGGATTTGAGATCCTGCGCTTCCGCCGCGACATAAGCTTTCTTGGCTATATTGGCGAGGCGCTTGGCATAGTCGTTCCATTGTGCATCGCGTTGCCGCTGCGGGATCATCAGGGCGTTTGTCGCCTCCACCAGCGTAGCCGACGCACTCACCAGATTTTCCCAATCCTCATCCGTTTTCGGCCCGAGGTCACGTTCCCCCTTGACGTCGATGACGACCGCGTTGACCTCCCAGATTTTGGTCGCTGCGGGCGTCAGTACGTGCTCCATGAAGGTCTTCATGTCGACCTGTTCGACGAAGGGTGGTAGCGCATCCTGCGCCTTCACCGCGGACCCAAGTAGAATTGCTAGGATGCCGAGCGGAGCTGCGCGTTTCACGTCGGATCCATTGTGAAGCCGATCATGCGCCCGCAGATTACGACCGCAACCCACAGAGCAATTGATAAAGCACCGGCGATACGCCCTGCGCTGGGGGGTCGGGCATCTGCAACCCACTTGGTGAGATCACGGCCGCCGAGGAAATGGAAGACCAGCATGTTCGCCCCAGCCAGGGCTATGAGAACCAACTTCGTGTCGAAGTAGCCGTTGGCGAGATATCGGCTGGCATTAGAGATGAAGAGGAGGAAGCCCGTCGTCGCGGCGATCACGAAAGCGATCCACGTCAAAGGAAGGACGGATCGTGCGAGGTTGATGACGGGCCGATCACGCGACGCCATATTCAGCAGCCGGAGATCGAGGATGAAGATCGAGCCGATCGTCGCGCAGATCGCGATGACGTGAACCGACTCGATCGAGGGAAAAAGCCAGTCGCCTTCGCGAATAGCTTCGGCGATGCTGCTGTTTTCCAGCAGCGCGATGAGGTCTCTGAAGGTCATCAGGCGGTCGGTGTGTAGGCAATCCACCGTCCGGCAACCAGAATGGTACACCAGAGCGTCAGAAAGGCGATCGAAACCATGATGGTGGCCGTGCGCCCCTCGCGGCGCCGCATGCCGTCGGGCAAGTGCATGACCCGCGCCTGTAAGACGCCCGTCAGTATGATAGCGAACAGAAGCAAAGCCATCTTGAGGCCGAACGTGGCGTTCAACAGCGATCGCCGCGGTTCGCCGACCACCAGCAAGCTTCCGGTCAGAACCAGGATCGGCAAGACCTTCCAGATCGAGGTCAGAAACCGTCGGGCGACTCGGCTCTCCTCAACATCGCGTTCAACCCACCCGAACACGCGCCCGGCCGTCACTGTAGCCGCGGTAAACACAATGGCGACGCAGAGGATGTGGACGATCTGCAAGCCCGGGATCACGTAGGGCGTCGTCTGGATGAAGCCGCTGAGCCACGTGTGGGACAATCTCCCCGTCAGTTCGTAGAGCGCGTATTCCATGGCGCTTACTCGACCGGCATGAAGCTGTAGCTAAGCTCAGTCCCGTTATCGAGCTTGACCTTCCTCAGGATCCCTCCCGGCTTGCCGTCGCGCAGCGGGGCGAACGTGAAGATTGCGTGATCGCCCGGCTGGATGGATCGCTTGGTCCAGCCGGATCGGGTCAGCACGCCGGGGCTCGAGGCCTCGAAAGCCCATGTACCCGACCGCGGGCCGTCCTTCGCGTCGGTATCGATGATGAAGGATATGTGCGGATTGGCCCAGTTCACTTGCTTCAGCGTGCCGGCCAGGTCCTCCATATGATCGAGGTCATATCCGGCCGTCGAGTGATGGGCGAAGGCCAAGCTGCCAGCGACGACGGAGACAGCGATGCCGAGACCGAGTGAGGAACGCCAATTGTGGATCACAGGTCATTTCTCCGTGTGGACGGTGCCGTACTCACCCTCGGGCGCGGGCACGAAGATGTCGTTTCCGTAGCTGTCCTTGCCAGGGCGCAACTCTCCCAACGCGCACTCACCTTCTGCGATCTCGAAGTGCTTTTCGGGATAGCGATTGAAGACCCGCGTCGTTTTCCACGTGCTGGTCAGGACATGTGGTGCGGTGATTTCCAGATCGTCGTGCAAGGTGTTCGGCGCCGTCAGATGCAGGCGCTCGACGACGTGAGTATCTCCGTCATTCGGTATCCCGACAGCCTCGCTGATCGCGAGGAAGGCTTGCGGTAAGATCGCCACCGTATCGACGACGAGCGTATCCCCCTCCCACCGGCCGATCGACTCGCCGTGCAGCGTGAGGTCGGGATCCTCGGAATGGGAACGCCCGTCCGTGTAGATCCTGCGCATCCGGTTGCCGTCGACCTCGCCGAGCATCGTGATACGGCCGGGTGTCACCAGCATCTCGAAGGGATTGTGCGTGATGAGCATCCAGCTCGGCATTCCGTGCGGAAGGCAGTGGCTTAGCAGGAGGAACGGCCGGCCGGCTTTCTGTTCGTCCTTGAGATGCTGAACTTGCTTGCCGGCAGCGTCATTCCAGGGCGGCGTATTTGTTCTCTCTTGCCGCATCTGATCCGCGACGTCCGGCAACCAGACGCCGGAAAGGTCCGGTTCAGCGAAGGCCGGACCGAAAGCGAGAGCACACACGGCCATGCAGCCGAAGAAAGAGAGTCGCCAGCGAACCATGAAGTGAGGCTATACGACCAGAGCCCACAAATGCAAGAACATGCGCGACGATGGCTTCAAGCCTAAAGCCTCAGGGATGATCTTTATCCGGAGTCGTTCTGCCGAGAAACATTATTTCCGCACGCCGCCCTCAGGGCATGACTGGGGCACCGACATGCTTGCTCGGAGGCGGGTTCGGATCAGTGGGCTCAGCGGCCGGCCTGTGCCAGCTCCAAGAAGTTGTGGACCATGCAGTTTATGGCCTACCTGCCCCGTGCCTGATCGAGCCCTCTTATCAGGACTGTCGGAAGCCTCGGGCCTGCTTGATCTGGCCGAAGACCGATCCGACCACCTGCTTCGTGAGGTGATAGCGGCTGCGGCGGCTAGCCCATTTCACGCGGGCGACCATCGCGCTCATCACCCGCGGGTCGCATGCGCGCGCCAACCCGATGAGGTCATGCCGCAAAGTGCCTTTGGCACCCGTTCCTTTCGGTCAAGCTGCTCGCTCGGGCCGCATCCACGCGCACCGCCTCTCCCTGCCTCCTTCGACGAGCGAGCGAGTTACGCAGGCCCAAAGGATTCGGTGGCGTACTCGACGTGAGACCGCCTCTCGATCGCGTGTCGAGCCTCGAACGTGTCGGCCGAGCGGCTACATCCAGCGCTCGCAGTCCGTCTGCGGAAGATCAAGACTGTTTCGCAGTGATCACCGCAAAGATTTCCAGCCTGTGGTCATCCGGGTGGCACTGCGAGGATCACCAAGTCCTGGTGCATGCCCCTGCCGTTTATAACGGCCACAGTGAAAAGGCACCGTCTCCAGATCTATAGCGGTTACTCTGATTTCAGGGCCCGTGTTGACAGATCACGCTCACTTACAGATTCGGCCGCCAAAATCTTGAGGTAGCGGTCGACCTCTGTGTGATCGGCGGCCGGCCCCAACTGCTCAAGAGCGCGACGGGCGAATGCGACCACGTCCTGGGAGAACGGTGCAGGTCGCTCCAGATCTTTGGCGAGATCAACCGCGATACCGATATCCTTGGTCATGAGCGCGAGCCCGAAACCCGAATTATAGGCTTCGGTGATGATGAAGGGCTTGAGCTTGTTTTCGGTGGAATTGTTGCAGCCGGTAGAGACGTTGAAGATATCCGTCATCAATTCTGGGTCGAGTCCGAACGCCGCGCCGATCTGAACCGCCTCGCAGGCGGCGATCAAGCCAGCGGCGGACACGTAGTTGTTGAGCGCCTTCATGGCATGAGCAGAGCCCAGGGCGCCGGTTCGGAAGATGGAGCAGCCCATCGCATCGAGCACGCCCGTGATGCGCTCGATCGCTGCCGGCTCGCCGCCTGCCATGATGGACAAGGTACCGGCTACGGCTTTCTTCACACCGCCCGAGACCGGCGCATCGACGACATCGATCCCAGCCCCCGCCAGTCGCTCCCCGAGCGCTCGGGTCGAGAGTGGCGCTGAGGAACTCATCTCGATCAAGACGGTGTCCCGGGCCATCGCCGTACCGACCGGATCAGCATCGTCGAGCACCACGCGGCGCACGGTATCGCCATCGGGCAACATGGTGATCACCGCCGCCGCGCCCACTGCCGTTGCCGCGGCGGAAGTACAGGCCGTGCCGCCGGCGCCGGCAAGGTTATTCAAGGCCTGCTGAGCTGGATCGTAGCCGCGCACGGTGTAGCCAGCCCCGATCAGCCGCACGGCCATCGGAAGTCCCATCTTGCCCAGGCCGATAAACCCGAGCGTCACGGGTGGCATGATCTTGTTCTCCGCCATCGTTCTCTCCTCCATGGATTTCATATCTTTCAGCCGGCGGCCCGGATCGCGTCGAGCGCCCGCGCGAAGTAGGGGCGGAACAGGTCGGGATTTTCGGACATCGGGAAATGACCAAGGTCCGGCATCGCGTGGAAGGTGCTGCCCGGCATGAGGGCGGCGAGCGCCGCGCCATCGTCGGTGGTGGCCGAGTAATCGTAGGTCCCGGTGAGGAGGTGGACCGGAAGCCGGCCCGCATCGATTCGCGGCGCGACCCGGGCCCCGTCGAACTCGTCGCTGTAGAAGGCGAGGTCGCCGGTATAAACCCCTGGCCCGCCTTGCGCGTAGATCCACGCGGCGCGGCGCCGCCACGCTTCCGGGCTGGTCGGGCTCATCAAGCCGCGCACGTAGGCGCTGTTGTGCCCCCCTCCGGAGACGGCCGCATGGGCGAGATAGGGGTTGCGTCGACCTGATGAGCGCAGCGGCGCTTCCAGAGCGATGATCCCTCGCAGCAGGTCGGGTCGGTCGGCAGCGACCGTCAAGGCGATCGCCGCGCCCATCGAGCAGCCGACCAGGATCGCCGGCGTCGGCACAACGGTCTCCAGAAACGCCGTGACCCACGATGCGTAGCGTGCGCCGTCGAGACGGTACGCGCCTCCGTCCCAATCCAGGGGTGGCAGCGATCGCCCGTGAAAGGGGCAATCGAATGCCAGGAGCGTCCAGTCTCGCGCCAATGCCACGTCCGACAGCAACGCGCCGTACTGCCGCGAATCGGCCCCGGCCGTGTGCAGGAACACCACCGGCGAACCTGAGCCCGCCGCCTCATAAAATACCTCGCACGGTCCCTCTTGCGTGATCAGGGACACGTAGCGTCCGATCACTTGGCCCATATCCCGGGTGACGGGCTGAGGCGGCGAACCACCGGCGGTGGCCGGTCCGGCCACCAGCCGCAGGACCTCGAGCAGCCGCTCCAGCGCCGGGCGCGCCTGGGCCACGCGCAGCGGGTCGCCCGACACGGTCGCGTCGGGATTTGCCAGTTGCAGGGCGGTAAAAGACTGGTGCAGAGGCGGCGGCACCCGCGCCAGGGCTGCCTCCCAAATCATCGGCGGTGCGGTGAGAGCGACGTCGACAACCCCGCCGGTGGAACCAGACCATCGCGTCGGCGCGTCGGGCGCGAAAACGAGATCGACCGCCGCATCGCCGCATGCAAGTCGGACGCGCGCGTCCAGGCCACGCGCCGACGCCTGCAACTCGGGATCATCTAGGGCGAACGAGAGGCGCGCTGTCAGCGTCGCGATAAAATCCAGCATCTCGGTTCCTCAGCCCACTGCCCAGGGGCGGCGAAGCATCGCACCATCGGCCGGATGGTCGTTCCTCCCGTCGGCAGCCTGGGAAGCCACGTGGGACATCAGGCGCTCAGATCCCGAGATAGGCGGTTCGCACCTGCGAGTTGGTCCGCAACATCTCGGCAGTCCCCTCGATCACGATGCGGCCAGCCTCCAAGACGTAGCCCCGGCTCGCGACATCGAGGGCGAGCACCGTGTTCTGTTCCACCAGGAGGATAGCGGTTCCGCGGGCATGGATGTCGGACAGGGCCCGGTGCAACTCCTCAACGACGATCGGCGCAAGCCCGTGGCTGGGCTCGTCGAGGATCAGCAGGCCCGGGGCGAGCATGAGCGCGCGCCCGAGCGCCACCATCTGCTGCTCGCCTCCCGACATCGAGCCGGCGCGCTGCCTGCGCCGCTCGGCGAGCCGGGGGAAGAGGGCGTAGACGGTCTCGATGCGATCGCCGAGACCTGGTTCCCGCCGCCGGCTGAACGCGCCGAGACACAAATTCTCTTCGACCGTCATCTCACCGAACACGTGACGCCCTTCGGGCACGTGGGCTATGCCGAGCGCCGGTACGGCGTGAGCCGGCATGGCCATCAGGTCAGTGCCGCAGAAGCTGATGGCCCCCCGCGCCCGGGGCACGAGGCGGGAGATCGCCCGCAGAAGTGTGCTTTTGCCGGCGGTATTGGCTCCGATGACGCAGACGAACTCGCCCGCGCCGACGCGCAGGGAGACACCGCGCAAAATGTCCGCCGTGCCGTAGCCAGCATGGAGATCGCGCACGCTCAGGAGGTCGACGGCCTCACTCGGCATAGGCACGCCCAAGATATGCGGTGACGACATCGGGGTGTCGAACAATCTCGTCCGGCAATCCCACCGCCAGCAGCCGGCCGAAGCTCAGCGCGACGATCCGGTCGCACAGCGCCATGATCGCCTTCATGTGGTGCTCGACCACGATGACGGTGAGCCCGTCCGCGCGCAGCGCCCGGATCAGGTCCATCATCTCCGCCATCTCCACGGCGTTCAACGCTGCCATTACCTCATCGAGCAAGAGCATCTTCGGCTCGGTCGATAGGGCACGGGCGACCTCGACGCGGGCGCGTTCGGGAAACGACAGGTCGCCCGCCCGTTTGTGCGCGATGTTGGCGAGCCCGACGCGCTCCAAGCAGGCGAGCGCGCGGACGCGTGCCTCGGGCAACGGGTGGTGCAGCAACGCGCCGATGACTACGTTATCGAGAACGTCCGTGTCCATGAACAGCGCGACGTTCTGGAAGGTTTTGGTCAGACCGAGCCGTGCGATCCGGTGGGGCTTGAGCCCGACGAGGTTCCGGCCCTCCAGCAGGATCGCCCCGGCATCCGCCCGGTGCAGGCCGACCAGTGTTGAGAACAAGGTGGTCTTCCCGGCGCCATTCGGGCCGATCAGACCGAGAATCTCGCCGCGCCGGACCTCAAAGCTCACATCCTGAAGCGCCTGCAGCCCGCCGAAGCGCTTGCCGACCCCGCGCATCTCGAGAATGGGGCTCGCTGGCATGTCCGGCGCGGTCACTTCGCCGCATCCACAGCTGGCACGCGCCAGGGCCGCCGGAAGACCGGGCCCAAAGCGACAAGTCCGTGCGGCTGGATCATGATCACCGCGATCAGGATCAGCCCGTAGACGAGATTCGACAGTCCGGCGACCTGACCCGAGAGCAGTACGTTGGCGATCTCCTCCAACGACACGATCAGGATCGCACCGAGGATCGGACCCGCTGCCGTCCCGATACCGCCCACGATCGCGATGAGAGCGATGCGCACCGAGATCGGCGCCGCACCGAACACCGCGTCAGGATCAAAGAAGAAGTTCATCTGGGCGTAGAGCGTGCCGAGCATCGCGGTCAACGCTCCCGAGATCACGGCCGCTTGGATCTTGATACGCGCGGTATCGACGCCGACGACCTCGGCGGCGTTCGCGTCCTCTCGCACAGCCTGGAGCCGGTAGCCGAAGGCTGAGCGGCGAATGCCCACAAACACCGCCGTCACCCCCACGAGTGCGGTGAGGTTCAGATAGTAGAACGGCAGCGTGCCCTTGAAGCTCAGCATCCAGAGCCCCGGCGCCGAATAGGGAACGGAGATGCCGACCGGGCCGCCGGTCAGGCCAGTCCAGGCATTGGCGACGACGCGCATGACCTCTCCGAAGGCGAGGGTGGCCAGGGCGAAGTAGTGGCCGCGCAGCCGCATCGTCGGGAGACTGATCAGGGCGGCTGCGGCACCCCCGAGAACGCCTCCGGCAAGCATCCCGAACCAGGGCGACAGACCGAAGTCGATGAGGAGGCGCGTCGAGGTGTAAGCACCGATCCCGAAGAAGGCTGCGTGCCCGAGCGAGATCTGGTTTGCGAGCCCCCCGACGATGTTCCAGCTCTGGCCCAGTGCCGCGAACAGGAACACCAGGGCGATCACGCGGATCGCGTAGCCGTCGCCATCGAGCCCGAGCGGCACGATCAGCGCAGCCGCGATCGCCGCGACGGGCACGAACCGCCCTGTGAGCGGCGATCCGGCTGAGGGCGGGGACGTGGCGACGGCGCTCACCGGGCCTTCCCCAGAAGCCCCTCGGGGCGAACCGCCAGGACAGCGATAAACACCACGAACAGCACGAGGTTCTGAAGCTGGATCGGGAAGACGAGACCGGAAAGCGATTGGATCACACCGACCGCGAGGCCGCCGACCACAGCGCCCGCAACACTGCCGAGGCCGCCGAGTACCACCACCGTGAACATCAAGACCACGAACTGGCTGCCGACGGTCGGATAAACCGTCAGATATGGCAGGATCACCGCGCCTCCGAACGCGGAGAGCCCGACGCCGAGGCCGAAAGCGAGGCGCCGCATCCGGTCGACGTCGATGCCCGACAACCGCGCCGCCATCGGGTCTTGGGCTGTCGCCCGCATCGCCCGCCCGAACCAGCTCACCCGCAGAAACCACCACAGCCCCAGGCCACTCAGGGCCGACATCGCGAAGGCGGCGAGATAGGGCACGCTGACGAACAGCGGCCCGAGCCGGAGGGCGGCGGTTTGGTAGGGCGTCGACACCGAGCGGAAATCCGAGCCGAAAGCGAGCAGCGCGGCGTTCTCCAGAACGATCAGCAAGCCTACGGTCAGGAAGATCTGCGCGACTTCGGGGGCACGCATCACCCGGCGGACCAGCCAGTGTTGCACCGCGAGCCCGAGGAGGAAGACCAGCGCGAAGGCGAGGAAGGCGCCGACAAGCGGGTCGAGCCCGAGTTTGGCCCAGGCGAACCACGCGATGAACATGCCGAGCATAAGAAATTCGGCTTGGGCGAAGTTCACGATACCCATCACGCCGAATACTAGCGTCAGACCGATCGAGATGACGGCATAAACTCCGCCGATCATCACTCCGTCGAGGATCGCTTGGATGAGCGCCACGTCAGGCTTTCCAGATCGGCGGAGCCTTTGCGAAGCGCTCAGGCCACACGGTCACGGGCTCCTTGCCCCGCCATTGCACCATCAATGGCTCAGCCAGCGTGTTCAGCCCGGCCGCATCGAACTGGACGGCGCCTCCGGTCATCACCTTGGTCCAGCCGCCCTCGAAGCGTGTGCCGTGTAGGACCTCGCGCAGGGAGGCCGGGTCCGACTTGCCGGCCTTCTCCATGGCCTGCACCAAAACGTCGAGGCAGACCGCGTGCTCAAGCGCCTCGTGTACCATGAAGTAGCCGTAGCGCTTGCTGAACGTGTCGGTTAGTGCAGGATCCTGATCCCAGTTCGCGGGGCTGATCGAGAGGATGCCCTCCGCGTACTCGCCAAGGCCGCTCTTGAAGTCTGGGATGACGTAGCCCGCCGCGCCGCCGATCGCCGGGAAGGTCAGCCCTTGCTGACGCATCACCCGAATGATCTGCAGGCTGTCGTTGAGGTAGGAGACTGGAAACACCGCCTGGGCGCCGGAGGCCCGCAGCTTATTGATCAACGGTGTCACGTCGGTAATGCCAAGCGGATAACCCTCGTCCACCACGACCTGCACGCCGGCCTTCGCCGCAGCCTTGCGCAGCCCACCGGCCTGAGATGTCCCGTAGGCGGTATCCTCGAACAGGATCGCGACCTGCTTCAGATCAGTCCCGGCCTTTTTCGCGATCGCAAGCGTTCCATCGAACTGCGCCGCGCCGATCACGGACGCCTTCGCGACGACCTGGAATACGCTCTTGAAGCCGCGTTCGGTGATCTGGTCCGAGAACGACATCGTCAGAAGCGGGATATCGCGTCGCTCCGTCACCTCCGAAATCGCAAGTGTCAGCGAAGACGCAAAAGCGCCGAGGATCGCCGCGACCCGGTTCTGGGTGATCATGCGCTGCGCAACCGTCGCAGCCTGCGTCGGCGTCGAAGTGGCATCCGCCACGACGAGCTCGACCCGAGCGCTGCCGAGGCTCTTGATGCCGCCGGCCGCGTTGATCTGATCTGCGACGAGCTGAATGCCATTACGGGAATTAACCCCGAACTGAGCATTCGCCCCCGATAGGGGCAGGATGACGCCGATATTGACCGCTGAGGCGGCCTGCGCGCGGCGGATCAGAAAGGGCGCTGCGACCGCTCCACCCAGCGCGCCAACCAATTGCCTCCGGTCGAGGCGGGGAGGCCGATCTGCGGCATCATTGTCCGACATTGTGCCCCTCCCCGCGGCTCGTGTTCGGCCCGTCATTGATCGACACCCTGTCAAACCACTCGCAAGGCGTCAATCGACACTCCTTCAATCTGATTGTAAGACAGTATGAATTATGGGAGGCGCAAACCGGGTTCGGGCGATGGCGCTGTGATCGACTGTGTGCCGGACGTCTGCAGCCCGCGGTGCGCGGACACCCTGACCTGATGGACAGACGTAGGCGCCCACGATCGCACGAACTCAAATCGGAGTCTGGTGGTTTGGCCGCAGGCGGGGAAGGAGGATCGAGCGAAAGATGATTTACGAAGTCCTTGCAATTCGTTACGCCACCCATGCTAGATTTGCGCGCGACAACTTCATTTTTCCGCCGGAAGCCAGCCAAGACTCGCACGATACGCCAATGCCGATGGACTATTTCATTTGGCTGCTGCGGTCCGAGGAGCGAACGATCCTTGTCGATACGGGTTTCGGCGAGGCAGAAGCCCAGGCCAGAGGTCGGGTCCTGCTGCAACACCCGGCCGATGCG
Source organism: Methylobacterium sp. J-030 (assembly GCF_022829545.1). Classification (GTDB taxonomy): domain Bacteria; phylum Pseudomonadota; class Alphaproteobacteria; order Rhizobiales; family Beijerinckiaceae; genus Methylobacterium. The sequence goes on from NZ_JAKSYM010000030.1 coordinate 11,853, forward strand.
CTGCGTGCGCTAGGCGTCGTGCCAGAAAGCATCACGGACGTCATCATCACGCATCTGCATTACGACCACGCCGGCAACCTGTCGGCGTTTCCCGCGGCGAGATTCCACCTCCAGGACGCGGAGATGGCTTTCGCTACGGGCCGTTGCATGTGTCACGGCCGGCTGCGCAACGCCTTCGCGGTCGAGGACGTGGTGGAAATGGTACGGCGGGTCTACGCCGGTCGGGTGCGCTTCAACGACGGCGACGCGACGCTCTTTCCCGGCGTGTCGGTGCACCTCGTCCCGGGCCACTCCCGCGGCCTACAATGCGTGCGCGTCGAGACCGTCCGGGGCGCCGTCGTACTGGCCTCCGACGCCGCGCACTACTACGCCAACATGGAGACCGGGAATCCATATCCGATCGTTGTGGACGTGGCGGCGATGGCGGAGAGCTGGGCGCGCCTCAACGAACTCGCCGGAAGCGAGGCACATATTATTCCGGGACATGACCCGCTCGTGATGACGCGTTATCCGCGCCTCGACCGGCCCGGCGCCGAGGCCGTGCAACTCCACCTGTCGCCGTCTGCCTAACGCTTAACGAGATACGACGCATCCCCGCCGTGCGATCGTTTCCTCACCGATCGAAGCGCTTTGGTCCGGCAATGCCACGTTGAGTGCCCAGCGGCGTAAAACGATATCGTTCCGAACAGGAAAGTCGCGACGAGGCTGCGGCTGTCACTCGAAACAACCGATCATATCTGTCTTATTGACATACAGTATGTGATTGCGGACTGTCCGGGTTACCTGCGGTGTGGAGAGGGTGCGATGGCTGAGAGCGAACAATTCGAGAAGGGTCTGGCAGTGCGGCGCGCCGTACTCGGCGCAGAATACGTCGATGGTGGGCTCGCCAAGGCCGACGATTTCATGATGGCGTTTCAACGCATCACGACCGAGTGGTGCTGGGGCTATGCCTGGACGCGCGACGGTCTCGATCGGCGTACGCGCAGCATGCTCAACCTCGCGATGCTGACCGCGCTCAGCAAGCCAGCCGAGTTAAAACTGCACGTAAAGGGCGCGCTCGCCAACGGCGTCTCGGTGGAGGAGATCAAGGAAATCCTACTCCACGCGACCATCTATTGCGGCATCCCGGCGGGCCTCGATGCGTTCAAAGCCGCACACGAGGTGCTCAAGGCCGAGGGCGCCGTTTCGGGTGAACCCGTCGGGCCCTCCTGACCGTGGCAGCCGTGGATGTCGCACTCTGCGGCCATTCACGGCATAATCGACCGAGCGTCTAGGCAGTCCCCGGCGCTCGAGCAGGACGGGGCACGCGCCTGATCAGTCGCCGTCAGACGGACCGCCTGGGGGAGCGTCTCGTTGTGCCCGCAGGATCCGGAGCGCTACGTCGGCAGCCCTTTGCACGTGCTCACGGCACGCGACGAATGCCTCTTCAGGATCGCGTCTCTCGATCGCCTCGACGATCCGCCGGATCTCCTTGATCGTCCAGGGCAGGCGCCCTGGATCCGACAGCGACATCGCACGCAGCTGCATGTTGCGATTCATCAGCTGCTCAAGCGTGCGGGCAACGTAGGCATTGCGTGCCCCCTTCAGCAGCAGCCCGTAGAACCGCTGCTTGATCGCGAGCAGCGTCTCCCGCGCGGTATCTGGTCCGCAGCGCGCTAGCTCCTCGAAGACCTCCCGCAGCGCACGGCGCTCCTCGTCGGTCGCACGCAGCACGAACCCTTCACCGGCCAGGGCCTCGAGTACGCTGCGCAACTCGTAGATTTGCGAGGCTTCCTCCACGGAAAGGTGCGCGACGAACGGCCCGCGATTGGGTTGCACCGTGACCAAGCCCTCGGCCTCGAGCAGGCGGACGGCCTCTCGCACCACGCTGCGGCTGGCGCCCGTCAATTCGCAGAGCACCCGATCGGACAGGTGCTCTCCGGGCAGGAAACGCCCGTTCACGATCGCCGAGCGCAGCCCCTCCTCGACCTGTCGCCGCATGGGCGTGGGGACTACCCGCAGAGTATCACTCATCGACATTCAATCCGTCACCGCGCGCTACGATGCCCGGGTAGGGAGCACAGGTCCAGGCGCGCTGTTGTGTTCGACAGGTTGCAGTTTCAAATACACTTTAGTTCCAATGTTCGGCCCGCAGCCATGATCCACGCACCATCTCCGCGCAGGGCCCGCAGACGCCGCAGGTCGGCAGGATCAACATCACCACGCGATCACCAACCGCGAGATCGTCGACGCCCGCACCGAGGCCGGCCACGACGCCCGAAGCCTCATGGCTAAGAGCCATCGGGACAGGCCGCGGGCGATCGCCGTTCATAGCCGAAAGGTCTGAATGGCACAGTTCAGCCGCCGCGATGCGCACGAGCGCCTCACCTGGGCCCGGATTGTCGAGATCGGTCTACTCGATCGTCAGCGGCAAGCTCTGCACGTAGGGCTTCGCGCATGGTGTGGCGTGCAGGACGGCGGAACGCGATCTCGGTAAGCTCGCCTTTCATCATATTGTCATACAGTCATACAGATGTTAATTTGGAGTGCATAGCCAAAATCGGCGTTTCATTTGGGAGGAGCCCGGTAGTGGCGGAACGCCGATCCAAGGGCGATGCGGCGCGAGTTGGACGGACATGCACAGATCGGGCGCATGGGACGACCGAACGAGATTGCCACATCCATTCTCTTCCTAACCTCAGGCGACTCCCCATTCGTCGTCGGGGGCGTGCTCACTGCCGATGGTGGAACGACCGCTTGGTAGGCTGTTTTGCCGATCGCTGGAGAGCTTGGCCCCCGACATTAGCCGGGTCATACGATAGCGGATCAGATCACGCCTCAGTATGGCGTGAGATGGTGACCGCTTGGGCAACCATCAGACACGCACTTGATGGCGGAAGAAATGAGCGTAACCCATCGAAGAGACACTGCTGTTCCCCTGCGGTCCACTGGGCGCTGGCGCTGACCGAGGCCGCCAGCGGCGATGCTCCGACGGCGAACTGCAGAGCAGGCCATGTGGACTTGGGCGACATATGCCACCGCGCTGGGGATCACAGGTCCGATGACGATGCCCACGCGGGTGAGAAACTGTCGCCCCGTTCTAGCCTCGACACCGATCCGAGACGGATCAAGTGCGCTTGTGCTTTAGGCCAGGACCAAACCGTCATGGCCGATACCAAGATCCGTACCCTGGGGAGCGCGACCGATCCGTCAGTGCGAGGCCGGCTTCAGGACTTGCCCCATGGTGCGTCGGCTGTAAGGCTATCCAAAATACAAACCGCGCGATGACGCGGAGTCACTTCGGGAGGCGTTGATGAAGGCCCACATTCTAAGCGCGCTTGCGTGTGCGTTCACCCTCTTAGCGCCGGCGGCGGCACAAAGCCCAATTGTCATCAAGTTCAGCCACGTCACGACCACCGACACGCCGAAGGGTCAGGGCGCCGAGCGCTTCAAGGAACTCGCCGAGGCACGCACCAAGGGCGCGGTAAAGGTCGAGATCTACCCGAACAGCACACTGTACAAGGATAAAGAGGAAGTGGAGATGCTCCAGCTCGGCGCCGTGCAGATGCTGGCGCCGTCGACGAGCAAGTTCGGGCCCCTCGGCGTGAAGGAGTACGAGGCCTTCGACCTGCCCTACATTTTCCCGAATGAGCAGGTGCTGCGGCGCGTGCAGGACGGACCGATTGGGCAAGGCCTGTTCAAGAAGCTCGAGTCCAAGGGCATCAAGGGCCTTGGCTACTGGGATAATGGCTTCAAGATCCTCACTGCGAACAAGCCGATGCACGGGCCGGAGGACGTGAAGGGCCTGAAGTTCCGGATTCAGTCCTCGAAGGTGTTGGAAGCGCAGTTCAAGCAGCTCGGCGCGCTGCCGCAGGTCCTAGCCTTCTCCGAGCTCTACCAAGCCCTCCAGACCGGCGTGGTCGACGGCCAGGAAAACCCGCCCTCGAACATCACGACCCAGAAGGTCAACGAGGTGCAGAAGCACGCCACGCTGACCTATCACGGCTATGTCGGCTACGCAGTCATCGTGAACAAAGGCTTCTGGGACGGATTGCCCGTCGACATCCGCACGACGCTCGAGGGCGCGATAAAGGAGGCGACGGCCTACGAGCACGAAATCGCCGACAAGCAGAACGAGAAGGCGCTCGCCGACATCCGCACTACAGGCAAGACCGAAGTCTACACGCCGACCGATGCCGAGAACGCGGCGTGGCGCAAGGCGTTGGCGCCGGTCCAGCGCGAGATGGCGTCTCGCGTCGGCAAGGACCTCGTCACGGCGCTGAACAAAGAAGCCGAGGCTGCGCCGAACAACTGATCCCGCCACAGCGCCGACCGGACCGACCATGTTGCTGAAACTTCTCGATCGGCTCGAAGAGATGCTGATCGGAACGCTGATGGCGGCCGCGACCGTCATCACCTTCGCCACGGTGGTGCACCGGTTCCTGTCGGGCATCCCGGCGCTTCAGGACTACACCGATCGGATCGACTTCGGCTGGTCGCAGGAACTGTGCATCTACATGTTCATCTGGGTCGCGAAGTTCGGCGCGGCCTACGGCGTGCGCACCGGGATCCATGTCGGCGTCGACGTGCTGGTCAACCGCCTGCCGCCGGGGGCGCGCCGGATCATGGTCCTGATTAGCCTCGCGGCGGGCGCCCTGTTCACCGGGATCGTCGGCACCCTCGGCGCCAGCTTCGTCTGGCGCATCAGCCACACCGACCAGACGACACCCGACATGGAGATCCCGGTCTGGATCGTCTACCTCGCGATCCCGCTCGGCTCCTACCTGATGTGCTTCCGCTTCCTCCAGGTCGCGTGGAGCTACTGGAAAACCGGGCACCTCCCGGCACGTGACCACGCCCATGTCGATGGGGTCCAGACCGTCGAGGGCGTCGATCCAATCCAGCTCGGCCGCGAGGGAGGCCCGGCATGAGCGGCTTGATTATCTTCGGGCTGCTCATCGCCCTCATGCTCACCGGCATGCCGATCTCGATCGCGCTGGGCCTGACGGTGCTGACCTTCCTGTTCACCCTGACCCAGGTGCCGATCGAGAGCGTCGCCCTGAAGCTGTTCACCGGGATCGAGAACTTCTCGATCATGGCGATCCCGTTCTTCATTCTGGCCGGCAATTTCCTCGCACACGGCGGCGTCGCCAAGCGGATGATCAACTTCACCACCTCGCTCGTCGGCCACTGGCCGGGGGGACTGGGCCTCGCCGGCGTGGTCGCCTGCGCGCTGTTCGCGGCTGTGTCGGGATCGAGCGTGGCCACGGTGGTGGCGATCGGCTCGATCATCCTGCCGGCGATGGTGGCGGAGGGCTATCCGAAGCGCTTCGGCGCCGGCGTCATCACCACCTCGGGCGCGCTCGGCATCCTCGTGCCGCCCTCGATCATCCTCGTGCTCTACGGGGTGTCGACGAACTCCTCGATCGGCAACCTGTTCTTGGCCGGTGTGATGCCGGGCATCGTGCTGTCGGCCATGCTAGCCGCCGTCACCTTTATCATTGCCAAGAAGCGCGGCTATCCCCGGATGCCGAGGGCGTCTTGGGCTGAGCGCCTGCGCGCCTTCCGCGAGAGCGCCTGGGGCCTGTTCCTCGTGGTGATGGTGATCGGCGGCATCTATGCTGGCATCTTCACGCCCACCGAAGCGGCGGCCACGGCGGCGGTCTACGCCTTCGTGATTGCGGTGTTCGTCTACCGCGACCTGAAGCTCTCCGACGTGCCCCGCGTGCTGCTGGCCTCGGCCAACATGAGCGCGATGCTGCTCTACATCATCACCAACGCGGTACTGTTCTCGTTTCTGATGACCTCGGAGAACATCCCGCAGACGATGGCGGCGTGGCTGATCGCGATGAACTTCAGCCCGCTCGTCTTCCTGCTCGTGGTCAACATCATCCTGCTCATCGCCGGCAATGTGATGGAGCCGTCCTCGATCCTGCTGATCATGGCCCCGATCCTGTTTCCGATCGCGACCAAGCTCGGCATTGATCCGATTCACTTCGGGATCATCATGGCGGTGAATATGGAGGTCGGTCTGTGCCACCCGCCGGTCGGGCTCAACCTCTACGTCGCGAGCGGTATCGCTCACATGGGCATCTCGGAACTCACCGTCGCCGTGATGCCGTGGCTGCTGACCATGTTGGCTTTCCTCGCTCTCGTAACCTACTGGCCCGGCCTGTCCCTGTGGCTGCCCAGGGCGCTGGGGGCGCTATGAGGAGACGCGCATGAGCACCTCGACGCCGGAGACGGCACCGCGCTGGCGCTCCTTGCTGTTCGTGCCGGCCCACGTGCCGCGCTTCGTCGCGGGCGCCCACACGCGTGGTGCGGACGGGTTGGTCCTCGACCTGGAGGACGCCGTGCCGGCCGGCGAGAAACCCGGCGCTCGCGACCAGCTCGCCGTCTCAATCGCCGCGGTCTCCCGCGACGGCGCGGCGGCGATGGTGCGGGTCAATCACGGCCTGCGCGACCTAGTGCGCGACCTTGAGGCCGCAGTGGTGCCGGGCCTGACCGCGCTCGTCGTGCCGAAGGTCGAGAATGCAGGCTACGTCGCGGAAGTCGCGGACGCGGTGACCGCGATCGAGGCCGAGCGAGGTATGCCGCGGGGTGGCGTGCGCCTCGTCCTGCAGGTCGAGACGCCAGCGGCGTTCCCACATCTCGACGCCATCGCCTCGCATTCACGCATCGCGGCCATGACCCTAGGCCCCGAGGACTACGCCGCCGCGATGGGCGGCGTGCCCGATCCCGACACGTTGCTAGTGCCGAGCTTTGCCATCCTGCGGGCGGCGCGCGCTGCAGGCATTCTCCCCCTCGGCTTCATCGACAGCATCGGCGCTTACGGGGACCTCGACGCCTTTCGCGCGACGGTGGAACGAGCCCGACGCTTCGGCTTTCGTGGTTCGCTCGCCGTGCATCCGGCGCAGGTGGGAATACTCAACGAAGGCTTCGGGCCGACGGCGGCCGAGATCGATTGGGCGCGCCGCGTCGTGGCGGGTAACGTCGCCGCACAAGCGGAGGGGCGCGGCGCATTCGAACTCGACGGGCGCATGATCGACGCGCCGGTGGTGCGCCGTGCCGCTGACATCCTGGCGTCTGCGAGCCCCTGATGGCCGACACGATCCGCGAGCTTCCCTCCGAGATTGCCGGCTATGGGACGGTTCGGCCCTTCACGGGTGCGTTCGACAATCTCGGCACCCTGATGCGTGCGGTCCGAATGGTGCACGCCGCTCGACCTGGCGGCGACAAAGTCCTGCCGGATATCGACGCCGCGATCCGCGCCTGCGGCTTGCGCGACGGCGCCGTGATCTCCTTCCATCACCATCTCCGCAACGGCGACGGTGTACTGAACCACGTGCTCGACGCGGTGGCGCGCGCGGGACTACGAGACATCACGGTCGCCGCGAGCGCGCTCTTCCCGGTCCACGCGCCGTTAATTGAGCATATTCGCACCGGCGTCGTTACAGGGCTCGCCGCGAGTACCATCTACGGCCCCCTAGCGAAGGCTGTCTCGCACGGCCTCCTGCCGCGTCCGGTGCTGATGTACACGCACGGGGGCAGGGCGCGCTGCGTCGAATCCGGGGAACTTCGGATCGATGTAGCCTTCGTCGCCGCGCCCACTGCCGACACCTACGGCAATCTCACCGGCGCTGTCGGGCGGGCAGCCTGTGGCCCGCTCGGCTACGCAGTGACAGACGCTCAAGGGGCCGAACGTGTGGTGGCGATCACCGACACCCTGGTGCCTTACCCCGCAGTACCGATCGAGATCGGCCAGGACTGGGTAGATTTCGTGGTGCCTGTGGCCTCGATCGGCGACCCGTCGCAGATCGTCTCGGGCACGACAATGGCGACCACGAACTCGGTGGCCCTCGGCATCGCGGACACCGCCGCCCGGGTCATCGCGGCCTCCGGTCTCCTAGAGAACGGCTTCTCGTTCCAGACGGGGGCGGGTGGCGCCTCGCTGGCGGCCGCGTCTTACCTCGGGCGGATCATGACCGAGCGGGGTATCCAGGGAAGCTTCGCGGCGGGCGGCATCACGGCGGGCCTCGTTGAGATGTTCGACGCCGGGCTGTTCCGCGCGTTGATGGACGTGCAGGCTTTCGATCACGCGGCGGTGGACAGCTTTTGCCGCAGCGCGGCACACCAGACCATGTCGGCCTCCATGTACGCCAACCCGCACAACCGGGGCTGCGTCGTCAACCGGATCGATGCCACGATCCTCGGCGCCGCCGAGATCGACCGTGCCTTCGATGTCAATGTCACCTCCGGGACTGACGGCGTTATCCTGGGAGGGTCTGGAGGACATGCTGACACCGCGGCGGGCGCCAAGTTGACGCTGATCACCACATCACTCACTGCCGGGCGCCACGCGAAGGTGGTTGAACGCGTCACCACGCGCACCACGCCAGGCGAGACGGTGGACGTCGTGGTGACAGATGGCGGGATCGCCGTGAACCCGCGTCGCCCGGAGTTGGCCGAGCGGCTGCGTACGGCTGGGCTGCCGCTCACCACGATTGATGCGCTGGCTGACCGCGCGGCGGAACTGGCGCCCGTCCCACCGAGGGACCGGAGCCATGACGGCCGGATCGTGGCCGTCGTTGAGTATCGGGACGGGACGGTCATCGACTGCGTCCGAGCCGTCCCCGGGGCTTGAGGATACCCCATGACCGGATTGGTCAGCGCGGAGCGGGACGACGTTGGACGATGCGCTGTCGTCCGGTATCCGGCCTTCGCGAGGATCTGCTCTCGATCGACTGTACTTCCGCTCCGAGCCTTGATCGCAGCAGCGCTCAGGACCAGCTCCGGACGCAAGGGGTCCGTCCGCAACCGAGGGCTGCTGAGTGACACCAGTCGGGCGGGCCGCTTCATGCCCCGGGCCCGTGGGAAGCACGACGGCGACGCCGACAATAACCAGGCCGCGACTGAGGAAGAGTCCCGGATGAAGAGCGTCCGGATCACCCTCGCACGGGTCACGCCGAACATCCTCGTGCGGCAGGTATGCGAGCGCGCGTAAATCGGGACGACAAAAGTCCAGGGAGTGCCTTATGCAGACGATCGATCATGGCAGCTACAGCGACATCCGTGACGCGGTGCGAAGCCTCTGTTCTGAGTTTCCGGCGGAATACCATCGCAAGGTCGACGAGGCGCGTGGTTACCCCGAGAAATTCGTCGATGCGCTGACCAGTGCCGGCTGGATGGCTGCCCTGATCCCGGATGAGTACGGCGGCTCGGGCCTCGGACTCACCGAGGCTTCCGTCATTATGGAGGAGATCAACCGCTCAGGCGGCAACTCGGGGGCCTGTCACGGGCAGATGTACAACATGGGCACCCTGATCCGGCACGGCTCGGAGGAGCAGCGGCGAAAGTACCTACCGCGAATCGCGGCGGGGGAACTGCGCCTCCAGTCAATGGGCGTGACCGAACCCACCGCCGGCACCGACACGACCCGCATCAAGACCGTCGCGGTGCGGAAAGGCGACCGCTACGTGATCAACGGGCAGAAAGTCTGGATTTCGCGGGTTCAGCACTCCGACCTAATGATCCTGCTCGCACGCACCACTCCGCTAGATGAGGTCGCCAAGAAATCCGAGGGTATGTCGATCTTCATCGTCGACCTGCACGAGGCTCAGATGAAGGGCATGACCGTCCGGCCGATCCTCAACATGGTCAATCACGAGACCAACGAACTGTTCTTCGACGACCTGGAGATCCCCGCCGAAAATCTGATCGGCGAGGAAGGACAGGGTTTCAAGTACATCCTCACCGGGCTCAACGCCGAGCGCACGCTGATCGCGGCCGAGTGCATTGGCGATGGCTACTGGTTTATCGATAAAGTCACGGCCTACACGAAGGATCGCCAAGTCTTCGGCCGTCCGATCGGGCAGAATCAGGGCGTGCAGTTCCCGATCGCCGAGAGCTTCATCGAGATCGAAGCCGCGAATCTGATGCGCTACGAGGCCTGCCGGCTCTATGACGCGCACAAGCCCTGCGGCGCCCAGGCCAACATGGCCAAGTACCTCGCGGCGAAAGCATCCTGGGAGGCGGCCAACGCCTGCATCCAGTTCCACGGCGGCTTCGGCTTCGCGGCGGAGTACGACGTCGAGCGCAAATTCCGCGAGACTCGTCTCTACCAAGTCGCGCCGATCTCCACGAACCTGATCCTGTCATACGTCGCCGAGCATATCCTCGGCCTGCCGCGGTCGTTCTGATGTCGGCGCGGCTTCCCCTCGACGGTCTCGTCGTTATCGCTATCGAGCAGGCGGTGGCGGCACCGTTCTGTACGTCCCGCCTCGCCGACGCGGGAGCGCGGGTGATCAAGGTCGAACGGCCGGAAGGCGATTTCGCCCGGGGTTACGACGACATCGTCGCTGGCGGGCAGAGCAGCTACTTCGTCTGGCTCAACCGCGGCAAGCAATCCCGCACTCTCGATCTCGCAACGGACGCGGGCAGAAGCGTACTGCGTGATCTGATCACCAGGGCGGACGTGCTCGTGCAGAACCTCAAGCCCGGCGCGCTTGATCGGATGGGGTTCGGGGTCGAGACCCTCTGCCGGGACTATCCCCGCTTGGTCGCCTGCTCGATCAGCGGCTACGGCGAGACGGGTCCGCTTGCGAGCCGCAAGGCCTACGACCTGCTGATCCAGGCCGAGTCCGGCCTGTCCTCGATCACTGGGGGACCGGACGAGCCGGCTCGCGTCGGCATCTCGATCGTGGACATCGCGACGGGCGCCACCGCACACGCGGCGATCCTGGAGGCGCTGATTGCTCGCGGCATCACCGGCCGCGGCGCGAATATTCACATCTCGATGTTCGACGTGATGGCCGACTGGCTGACCGTGCCCCTGCTGCATCACGAGGGTGGGCGGCCCCCGAAGCGGGTCGGCCTTGCCCACCCGTCGATCGCCCCTTACGGCGTGTTCGGAACGCGGGACGGCAAGCGGATTCTGATCTCGATCCAGAGCGATCGGGAATGGGTGAAGTTCTGCGCCCTGCTCCTCTGCGACGACACGGTGGCCAGGGACGAGCGCTTCGCCACCAACGTCGCACGCACGCGCAATCGCACCGAGACAGATGCCTTGGTCGCGGGCGCCTTTGCGGGTCTCGACGAGATCGAGGCGACAGCCCGACTGACGGCGGCAGACATCGCGTTCGCGTCAGTCAACGACATGGCGGCTCTGTCGAGCCACCCGCACCTGCGCCGAATCACGGTGGCCACTCCGGCCGGTCCCGTCGTCCTTCCGGCCCCGGCCGCGGTCGTGCAGGGCGAGGCGCGCACCTACGGTCCAGTCCCGGCCCTCGGGCGGGCGGACGGCTTTGACCCATGAACGAGAGGTGGATTACGCGATGAGGGACGATCTCACGAAAGGCAGCTCGGTGCCGGCGGGCATCGACCATCTGCGGTCCTGGATCGGTCGGTCGCGTGAGAAGGCGGATCGGATCACGCCGCGCATCCTCGATGCGTTCCAGGCCACGTTCGGGCAGCTACTGGCACCGGGGAAGGGGGATGTCGCTCCGCCGGCACTCCATTGGTGCCTTGCCCCGGAGACGCCTCCGGGCGACGCCCTTGGGCCCGACGGACACGCGGCCAAAGGCGGGTTTCTGCCGCCGGTGCCCTTGCCGCGAAGGATGTGGGCGGGTGGCGTGGTCGAAACTCTCGACATCCTGCGCCTGGATGACGTGGTGACGCGACGCGAAACCGTGCGGGACGTCGTCTTAAAGGAGGGCCGCAGCGGCCGCCTCTGCTTCGTAACGGTCGACCACGTTCTGTCGACGGCACGGGGCGTCGCCATCCGCGAACGGCAGGACATCGTCTACCGAGCTCAGCCCGGCGCATCATCGGTCGCGGCACCGCCGCAGGAGGACGTACCATCCGCTTATGCCGAGGCGCTGTCGATCGTGGCGACGCCCACGCTGCTGTTCCGTTACTCCGCGATGACCTTCAATGGTCATCGCTTCCACTACGACCGACCCTACGCCACCGAGGTGGAGGGCTACGCGGATCTAGTCGTACATGGGCCCATTCAGGCGACACTCCTGATGAACCTCGCAGCTCGGTTGCTCGGCCATGTTCCGCGTCAGTTCACATACCGGGGCACATCTGCGTTGACCGCCAATCAGACGTTTCAGGTCTGTGGGCGCGTTGGCGGCGAAGACTGTTTCGAGGGCGTGACGCTAGACCAGATCGGTAGGGTTTGTATGCAGGCGGACGCCCATGGTGCAGCCACGTGACGCCCTGCTCGGTTTTACCGCACCACTGAATACGATTCAGTCATCGATCAAGATCCATGCGATCGTGGCCCCGGCGCTGACGAGATGCTCGCCCCCGCTTCATCCGTGCTGAGCGCATAGACCTGCAGGTCGGACTAGCCCTCGCCCAATCCCTGCAAGCGACCCTCCATCGGTGCCTTTCCTCACATCCGAACAAATTTCTGCCTTTGCCGCAGGGACTATCAAGCGCACGTTGAACATAGACGATGTTCTGTTCGCCGAAGGAAACCAGGACGGTTCACTCTTTATCGTGAACTCGGGCGTGCTGGAGGTTTCGCGAACGGCGGATGCAGAAGCCTCGATCGTGGGACGCATTGGACCAGGCGATTACATCGGTGAGATTGGTCTACTGACCGGCGCGCCACATGGAGCGACCGTACGCGCTATTTCCATGTCTGTGGTTTATGAACTCAAAGCCAATTTTGCGGCTCCAATACTGGCGGCACAACCAGACCTCGTTCACGAACTAGAGACGTCGGCACGACAAGGACAGCTAGTCCTCGACCGCGCTATTGAGGCGAGTGCTGGCGTCGACAGTGTTGCGTCAGCGGACCTGCTATCCCGCATCCGCTCCTACTTTCAAGCTCATACAAACGCTAAATCCTTCAGGGGCTCTGTTGCCAGCGAGCAAATATCTACTTTAATCCATGAAAATACGTGTATTTATGCCGTTATCCGCCTTACCCATTCGCATATTATTGGCACAAACCTAGTATAACGCAAACATATGATATGTAATATTGAGAAAAGATAAAATTTAGCCTAATGCTAACTATCTTTATTACTTTTTAACCACTTTGTGTTGGTCAACCTACAGCTACTGTCGATGCCATAAGCCAGAGCTCGCCAGCGTTGCGATGCACATGCGACTGCAACGGTTTAGATCGGCTAAATCGCAGAGTACCAGGGGGAATGAACGGACGGCAGATGACTGACGCGGGTCGCGAGGGACAGCCATTCCTCAAGGTATTGGTCATCACCGGCGACGAGGCAAACGCAGCGGTCGGTTACGGGCATCTCGCTCCCGGCATGCAGGTATTGACCAAACTGTTCGCCAAGGAAGCGCTCGCCTCGCGGATCAAAAGCTCATTATCTTGCGGTGAGCACGCCCGCTTCAATACTTGCCATCAATGCGCACTGACCCACCCCAAACCGAGCCTGCCAGAGGGCCGACGAATAACCGATCATGGGAAACGCCCATGCCGATCCAGGCAGCCAGGTTGGGTCGATGAAGGGCCGTCCGCTTCTCGGGTGGCCCTGCTCGGAACCAGCCATTCCGCTTACGGCCAGACTACGTCACGCCGCATCGCCATCGCGCGCAAAACCGGCCGTTCGGCTTTGCGCCCATCTCGGTCATTCAAGTCGCGCAAGCCGCTCCTCCATAGCGGACGTTTGACGTGGCAGCTGGGACATCAAGCCGTTCTAAACTTTGGCCCTGCGGACCGGCCTCTGAGAAATTACTGCCAGCGGGCCGCAGGCGCCCGTATCACAGGATCTTCAGCGGATCCTTCTCGGGCGGCGGTGGCGCCACGTCGGTCCGGTTCCACCAGCCGCCGCCGAGCGCCACGAACAGGGCCGCCGTGTCGGCGTATTGCGTCGCTCGGGCGCCCGCCGATGTGATCAGGGCCGAGAGGTAGCCCTGCTGGGCGATCAGCACCTGCGAGGAGGTGACGGCGCCCGCGGTGTACTGCTTGCGGATCAGGCCGAGGCTCTGGTTCGTCGCGCTCACCGTGGCATCCGCGGCCGCCACCGCCTTCGCGTCGGCCTGGAGCGCCCGCAGGCTGAACCGCCCTGCCGGGTGCGTACGGCATCGGCGGCCGAGGGGTTCTTCAGCGGCTCCCTGGTGTAGCGGCTGACCGGCGGGTCCTCGGGTGGGACGTAGTTCGGCCCGACCGCGCAAGCTGCGATGCTCCAGGACAGTGCAAGCCCGACCCCGCAGCGAGAGACGCGGCTGACTGACGTCTTCGGAGCAGCCGCTGGTCCGTGCGGTGTGCAGACGAACACGGCATCCCGCGCCGGATACCACGCGGGGTGATGATCGGTTTCCGAACGCATAACTACACTTTTGCAGGCGTGGCCCGTCGTGCGACGGCAGCGACAGAGCCGACCGTTACCGATGGCGATTGCGAAATTTCTAAGAGTCCGTCCGAGAAGTCAGGCTGATCGGGCGAGGCGTCTGACGAGGATCATGACGGCTGCGGCGTAGAGGAAGGCTCGTGCGGAGGCGAGGGTCGCTTCCGGATCCTTCCAGAGGCGTCGGTTGCGGCTGATCCAGGCGAAGAACCTCTCAACGACCCACCGACGTGGATGAACAGCGAAGCCAACCTGATCCGGCGGCTTGCGCACGATCTCCACGGCGATGATCGTCGCGCTCGCTGGCTTGTCGCCGGCATAGCCGGCGTCGGCGAAGGCCTTGGTGATGAACGGGAAGGTCCGGCGCGACAGGCGCAGGACCGGACCGGCTCCGTCCCGGTCCTGCACGTCGGCAGGTTGCGGATCGAGGACGAGCGCACGCCCGTCCGTGTCGACCAGAGCTTGGCGCTTGCGGCCTTTGACCTTCTTGCCAGCGTCGTAGCCGCGCGGCCCGCCACTCTCCATCGTTTTGACGGTCTGGCTGTCGAGCACGGCTGCAGACGGCGAGGCTTCCCGCCCGACACGCTCGCGATCGGCCATGACGAGGTGATGGTTGATCCGGCCGAACAGCCCTGTGTCGCGCCAGCGGCTGAAGTAGCCGAACGTGGTCGAACGCGGCGGCAGATCCTTGGGGATCATCCGCCAGGAGATCCCACCTCTCAGAACGTAGAAGATGGCGTTCAGGACTTCCCGTGTCGTCCAGAGCGGAGGCCGGCCACAGGGCGCTGGCCTCGGCATCAGCGGCGCGATCACCGCCCACTCGGCATCGGTGAGGTCAGTTTCATAGCGAAGGCCCGCGCGGCTATGCTGCCGCCGGGTGGTCGGGGTCCACATGGCGCTTCCAGGTTAGGCTTCAGCACCCTCCTGGAATCATCGCCATCCCGGCCACTCAACCCCGCCTCAGGCCCTTATCGGACGGGCTCTAAGGGGCCGACACGGCCTGCAGTTTGGGCCGAAGCTGCCGGCCTTTGGCAGGTTGCCGTCTTGAGAATAGCGAGATCAAGATCGGCATTACGACCAGGATCAGGGCCGGCGCCAGGATGATGCCGCCCACCACCACCAGCGCCAGCGGTTTCTGTACCTGCGAGCCGATGCCTGTCGAGATCGCGGCCGGCAGCAGGCCGACACAGGCCGCCACGCAGGTCATCATCACCGGTCGCATCCGAACCGTCGCCGCGTGAAACACCGCCTTCTGGCGCTGCCATCCGTCAGCCACGAGCTGGTTGTAGTAGGCCAGCAGGATCACGCCCTCCATGGTCGAGATGCCGAACAGGGCGATGAAGCCGATCGCCGCTGAGACCGAGAACGGAGTCCCTGTCAGCACGAGGGCGAAGATGCCGCCGACCATCGCCATCGGGATCACCGACAGCGTCAGCAGCATGTCAGTGGCCGACGAGAAGTTGATGTAGAGGAGAAGTGCGATCAGCGCGAGCGTGATCGGGACGACGACCTTGAGCCGAGCGATTGCATCCTGCAGGTTCCCGAACTCGCCAACCCATTCGAGGTGTGAGCCTGGCGGCAGTTGGACCTGCTGAGCGACCCGGCTCTGCGCCTCGATGACAGCGCCTCCGAGATCGCGTCCCCGCACCGAGAACTTCACCGGGATGTAGCGTTCCTGGCCCTCGCGGTAGATGAACGAGGCGCCCGAGACCAGCTCGACCGTGGCGATCTCGGAGAGCGGCACGGGGACCACGCCGCCGTTCGGGTTTTGGGCGCCCACCGTGATGTTGCGAATGGTGGCGAGGTCTCGGCGATAGGCCGACGCCAAGCGCACACGCATCGCGAAGTGCCGATCCGAGCCGTACTCGTACAGGTCACCCGCGGTCTGGCCGCCGATCGCCGCTTGCACCGTCGTGTTCACGTCCCCGGGCGCGAGCCCGTAGCGGGCAGCCTTCTCGCGATCCACGGTGATGCGGACCGTCGGCTGACCCAACGAGGTGAAGATTGCCAGATCGGTGATGCCGTTCACCTCGGCCAGGGTCACCTTGATCTGCTCGGCCGCCTGCGAGATCGCCCCGAGATCGTTGCCGTAGACCTTGACGGAATTTTCGCCCTTCACGCCGGAGGCGGCCTCCTCGACGTTGTCCTGGATGTACTGGGAGAAGTTGAATTCGACGCCCGGAAATTGTTCCTCCAGCTTCTTCGACATGTCGGCGACGAGCCGTTCCTTCGTCAGCCCCGACGGCCAGGTCTCCTCGTCGGTCAAGGGCGCGAAGATCTCGACGTTGAAGAAGCCGGTGGCATCCGTGCCGTCGTCGGGCCGGCCGTGCTGGGTCAGCGTCGTCTCGACCTCGGGGTAGGCCTTGAGCACGGCGCGCATCCGGTTGACGTAGGTGTTGGCGGCCTCCAGCGAGATTGAGGGCGGCATCGTCCCGCGGATCCAGAGATTGCCCTCCTCGAGCTTGGGCAGGAACTCCAGGCCGAGGGAGCGGACCAGTGTCCCGGCGACGAGCAGGACGCAGAGCATGGCACCGAGTGTCAGGATCTTGTGGCCGAGCGCGAAGCGCAGGACGCGCGTATGCCCGAAGTGCAGCAGCCGCACGATGAGCGTGTCGCGCTCCTCCATCCGGTCCGGCAGGATCAGGGCGGAGAGTGCGGGCGAGACCGTGAAGGTGGCCAGCAACCCGCCGATCAGCGCGTAGGCGTAGGTCTTGGCCATCGGTCCGAAGATGTGGCCCTCGACGCCGCTCAGCGTGAACAGGGGCAGAAAGCCCACGATGATGATGGTGGCCGAGAAGAAGATCGCCCGGTTCACCTCGGAGGCGGCGGAGCGGATGTCGTCGAGCCTAGCCATCAGGCCGCCCGCGTCTTCGCCCGGTGCGACGGCCTGATCGGGCGGACCTCCGGGACGCTCGGCGAGGTGACGGAAGACGTTCTCGACCATGATCACTGTGGCATCGACGATGAGGCCGAAATCGATGGCGCCGAGCGACAGCAGGTTGGCCGATTCGCCGCGCAAGACGAGGATCGCCACCGCGAAGGCCAGCGCGAACGGGATCGTCGCCGCCACGATGATGGCGCTTCGGAGCGAGCCCAGGAACAGCCACTGCACCACGAAGACCAGCGCCACGCCGAAGACGAGGTTGTGCATCACCGTGTGGGTGGTCTTGGCGATCAGCCCAGACCGGTCGTAGAGCGGCTCGATGCGCACGTCGGGCGGCAGGATGCCGCTCGTGTTGATCTTCTCGATCTCGGCCTCGACGCTCCGGATCGTTGGAAGGCTCGGGCTCCCCCGGCGCAGCAGCACGATGCCGAGCACGATGTCGTCCTGATCGTCGTGGCCGACGATGCCGAGCCGCGGCGCGTTCGAGACCCGTACCTCGGCGACGTCGCGCACCAGCACCGGCGTCCCGTTCACCTGGGTGAGCATCGTGTTGCGGATGTCGTCCGGCTCGCGGATCAGGCCGATGCCGCGCACCACCGCGGCCTGCTCGCCGATGTTCAGCGTCTGACCGCCGACGTTGATCGAGGAGTTGTTCAGGGCGGTGACGAGCTGCACGAGGGTCAGGCCCTGGCCCTGGAGGCGGTTCAGATCGACCGCGATCTCGTATTCCTTGGTCTTCCCGCCAAAGCCGGTCACGTCGATGACCCCCGGGATCGCCTTGAACCGGCGCTGCAGCACCCAGTCCTGCAGGGTCTTGAGGTCGGTGGGCGAGAAGCCTTTCGGTCCGACCAGCTGGTAGCGCATGATCTCGCCGATCGGGCTCGTCGGCGAGATCGAGGGCTGGGCGTTGTTAGGCAGCGGCGACAGTTGCGACAGGCGGTTCAGGACCCGCTGCTCGGCCTCCTCGTAGGTGAACGCGTAGTTGAACTGGACCTTCACGTCCGAGAGGCCGAACAGCGAGATGGTCCGCACGACGGTGGCGTTCGGGATGCCGGCGAGCTGAACCTCCAGCGGGATGGTGATGTAGCGCTCGATCTCCTCGGCCGATTGCCCGGGATTCTGCGTGATGACGTCCACAAGCGGCGGCACGGGATCGGGATAGGCCTCGATGTTCAGTTCGGCATAGCTCGCCGCCCCGACGACCAGCGTCGCGAAAAACAGCAGGAAGACGAGGACGCGCTGGCGCAGGACGAAGGTGATGACGCTCGTCATGGGGTCATTCCGCTGAAGGCTGTGACGCGACCCTGGGCGTCCCGGCCGGATCGTCTCGGCCGGCGGTCACGAGGCCTTCTCGCCGTTGGCGGCGCGATCGATGAACAGGGCCCCGCGCACGACGATCTGGTCGCCGGGCTTCAGGCCCTCGGTGACCTGGAGGCGATCGCCGCTGCGCAGCCCGAGCTTGATCTCGCGGGCCTCGATCGCGCCGTCCGGGAGCAGCACCCAGACATGGGCGCCGTCCCCCTCCTGAACAACCGCGCTGTCCGGCACCGCGGGACCGCTCACCGCGGGGCCCGTGATGATCGCAAACCGCCCGAACATCTCGGCCCTGAGTTCCCCATCGGGGTTCTCGATCTCGCACCGGACCGCGAGCCGGCGCGTCGGCGGATCGAGGCTCGCAGCCATGTAGGTGACGTGCGCCCGGAAGGTGCGCGCGCCGAAGCCGTTAACGGTCGTCACGACCGGCTGGCCGAGCCGGATGCGCGCAATGTCGCCTTCGCGCACGTCGGCGATGAGCCAGACCGTGGCGAGGTTGCCGATCACGAATTGCGGATCCCCGCTCGCCGAGAGGTATTGGCCGAGCCCAAGCTTGCGCTGGACGACCGTCCCGGCGATCGGCGCGCGAATCTCGGTCTCGGCGTTCATGCGCCCGCCCGCTTCGAACGCCGCGATCTCGGCGTCGGACTTCCCCAGGATGCGGAGCCGGTTCCGCACCGCTTCGAGGGCGGCCGCGGCCGTCGTCGCATCGCTCTCGGCCGAGACGACGTCGTTCTGCGCGCTCTCGTAGTCCTTCAAGGCCGCGGCTTTGGCCTGGAACAGCATGCGCTGGCGGTCGGCGATGGTCCTGTTGAGCTTGAGCTGCTCGCGCGCTTTGGCGAGCGCGTTGATCGCGGCCTGATCGTCGCTCTGCGCCTGGACCATGTCGGAGGCCTCGACGGTGAACAGCAGCTGGTTCGCCTTCACGTCCTCCCCGGCCCGGGCGAGGACGCGCCCGACGCGCCCGGCATAGGGCGAGTAGACCGGCACATTCTCGTCGTCGTTGAGGGCGATGCGGCCCTCGGCCGAGCTCTCGGGCACGAAGGCGATGCGGTCGACGGACGCGATCGCCAGGGCGGCGCGCTGGGCCGGGGTCGGCCTGAAGGTCCGGGCGGGGGGAGCCGCCTCGGCCGGTCGGTCGGCCGTCTCGCCGCGGCCCGTCACCAGGGGGGCAGCTTCACGGAACAGGCCGGCGGCCCGGTCGCGCAGGGGCGGGACGGCTGCGAGCGCCACGAACCCGGCCAGCACCACGGACCATGTCCACGGGCGCGCGCCGAGGCGCCGTCCGGCGCCGTCCTGCCGTATCTTCGACATCTCGCTCAGGCCCGGTCAGGAGCGAAGGCCGCTGGTGGCGAACCTTCGATCCGTTGCGCATTAGGCATCCTCGGACGGCCGGCAAACTGGCAGATCTGACAGTTGATCCGATCGCGATGCACGGTCTTCACCAAGAGGTGATCAAGATTTCGGGCCTCCCGGAACGGTTCGACTGGTCGAAGTCGCCGAGTTCGGCGTAGAGGCGTCCGTGCCCTGGACGTCGACCGATCAGCCTGCCGTTGGGCGGCCTCAGCTCGCGGCGCTTCTTCTGGCGCCGACGCTCATCCTCGGCGTGTTCACCGCGGATCTGATCGAACCGACCGACAACGTCTCGATCTGCTTCGCCTACACGTTGCCGATCCTGCTCGGCGTCTATCTCGGTCCGGGCAGCACGTTTCGCCTCGCGGCCGCAGCGACGCTCGCCTCGCTCGTCGGCTCCTTCATCCGGCCCCCCGAGGGGGGCATCGCCGTGAGCTTCGTGGCCAACCGGGTGATCGCGGTCACCGCGCAGTGGCTCGTCGCCTTCCTCGTGGAGCAGCGGCGTCGCAACTTCGCGATCGTCGAGGCCCATCTCGCCGATGAGCGGCGCGCCGCCGAGACTGGCCGGCGCTTCGTGCAGATCCTCACCCACGAGATCGCGACCGCGCTGACGTCGATCGACGGGCAGGGATACCGGCTGACCAAGCTCGCCCCTGCCATCGAGCCCAACGAGATCGTCGCGCGGGCCGGGAAGATCCGGGATGCGGCGGCGCGCCTCCAGGGCTTGGTTGCGCGCATCCGCCTCGCCGCGGAGGTCGGGCGCGGCGAGATCGAGCTGCACCGCGAGGCGCTCGACGCGCGGGCGCTGCTCGGCCCGCTCGCCGCCGATCACGAGGGGGTGCGGCTGATCCTCGACATCCGGCAGCCCGAACCGGCACTCTTCGGCGACCGCGACCTGATCTATCAGGCGGTCGCCAATCTCGTCGGCAACGCCGTCAAGTACTCCCCGGCGCCGGCCGACATCCGGATCACCGTCGCACCCTCGACTGTGATGGCCGGAACGGAGATTGCCGTAGCGGATCAGGGCTCGGGGATTGCACCCGAGGAACTCGCGCGCGTGTTCGAGCCCTATTACCGGGCCGGTAACAGCGTCGGCATCCCCGGTATTGGGGTCGGGCTGCACCTTGTTCGCCACTTCGCCGAGGCCCATGACGGCCGGGTGACGCTGGAAAGCCGCCTCGGCGTGGGCACGACGGTACGCCTCCACCTTCCGGAGCCGCCCCCATGAGCCGGCGCATCCTATGCATCGAGGACGACCTCGCCATCGCCGAACTCGTCGAGGAGGTGCTCGTGGAAGCGGGCTTTCTCGTCGATCGGGCGGCGAGCAGCCCGTCGGGCCTGGCCCGGCTCGGTGACGCCCACGATGCCATCCTGTGCGACATCGACCTGCCCGGTCAGAGCGGGCTCGATCTCCTGCGGACCCTGCGGGCGCGCGGCTCGCAGATCCCGTTCGTGCTCCTGACCGCCCATGCCGGCCGGGAGAACCAGATCGAGGCTCGGCGCCTCGGCTGCGACGACTTCGTGGCCAAGCCGATCGACTTCGAGCTCCTGCTGGCCGTCCTGAACAACGTGCTGCAGAAGAGCGCGCCACCCGCAGCTACCGCGCAGCCGCCTGTCCTGACCGAGCGCGAGCGTGAGGTGCTGGCCTGGGTCGCCCGGGGCAAATCATCGACCGACATCGCCGAAATCCTCGGCATCCGGGAACGCACGGTGAATTTTCACGTCGACCGGGTCATGCGCAAGCTCGACGTGGCGACGCGCACGCAGGCGGCGATCACCTGCGTGCGTCTGGGCCTCATCCCGGGGTGAGGCGAGCGCCGGTCAGGCCGCCGCGCCGAGGGGCGTGCCGCGGGTCCGCGCGCTCAGCCGCCGCCCGTGGGCGATCGTCTCGGCTACGAGGGCTTCGATGTCCCGCGCGTCGGTGCGATGGTTGACGAGGGCGGCACGGATCGCCGGTAGGCCACCGATGCGGGTGAGTGAGGGTGCGACCCGCCCGCCGGCGTGCAGGGCCTCGACGATGGCGGCGTTGACGTCGTGGCCCACCTCCGCCCTGTAGCCGAAGCACACGATGTTGAGATCCGTCGGCGCCAGGAGTTCGAGTTCGGGCTGCGCGGCCACCAGCGCGGCGAGAGATTGGGCCAAGTCGCAGCTGCGCTGCACCACGCGGCCCAGCGCATCCGCGCCGTGGACCTTCAGCGTCATCCAGACCTTGAGCGCCCGGAAGCCGCGAGACAGATCGGGACCGAGATCGCAGGGCCACCAGGATCCCGCCGTGAGGCCAGTCTCGGCGCGGCTTAGATAGGCGGCCTCGCCCGCGAAGGCGGTCCGAAGCCGGTGGCCGTCCCGCACCATGACGCAGCCCGCATCGTAGGGAACCTGCCCCCATTTGTGCCAGTCGAAGGCCACCGAATTCGCCCGTTCGAGGCCGCAGGCCGGGCGCCAGGGCTGCGAGCGCTCCGAACGCCCCATCGACGTGCAGGCTCATCCCCTCGCTGGCGGCGAGGTCGGCCAGCGCGTCCAGGTCGTCGATGGCGCCGGTATCGACCGTGCCCGCCGTCCCGATCACCAGGAAGGGCAAGGCCCCCGCCGCCCGGTCGACCGCGATGCGCGTACTGAGGTCCGGGAGCCTGATGCGGAAGGACGGGTCGGTGGGCACGAGGCGCAGGTGGTCGGCGCCGATTCCGGCCATGTCGAGCGCCCGGGCCACGCATCCGTGCACGGCCGCCGAGGCGTAGGCGGTGAGCTGGCGACCGTGGGCACACAGACCTGTCCTGCGCGTGCCTGCTCCGAGCGTCCGGGTCCGCGTGACGAGGACCGCGATGAAGCTCGCCATCGAGGTGCCGGTCACGAACAATCCGTCCGCCCCCTCGGGCAGGCCGAGGAACTCGTGGCTCCAGCCGATCACCTCGCGCTCGATCTCGATCGCCATGTGATCGCGGCCGCCGACATTGGCGTTGAGGCCGGCCGCCAGCATCTCGGCCAGCATGCCGACCGGGGATCCACCGCCCTGCACCCAGCCCATGAAGCCGGGATGCGTGTTGCCGCTGCCGTAGGGCAGGATGTCGGACTCGAATTCGGCGCAGACATCAGCGGGCGCGCCGCCGGCCCGCGGCAAGGCGGACCGGTGCCGGTCCCGCAGGGTCTGCGAGGGGGGCTGCCACACGCGCTGCTCGCTCAGCCCCTGCAGGTGGCCGCAGAGGAGGCGCAGCATCGCCTCCGCCTGATGGCGGAAGGCGTCTCAATCCTCGGGATCGAGCGTCTCAGTGCGGTCCATATCGCGCCCCCGGGATCCGAAACCGTCGGCACATGACCGCGTGCGCCGACGGGCAGGCCCCGTCTCCAATCGATCGTGACGGGCTTCCGCACGGATCGAACCTGTCAAACTTGACAGTTTCGGGGCGGCATCGCCGCGCGCATGCTGTCCGCACGATCAGGGCAGTGTCACGATCTGCGACAAGCGAGCCGTTTATGGACGCGGTTTTCCCCTACACCTCGAAGGCGGCCTTCGGTTCCATCGCGCCCGGAGGTCTGGTCGCGGACGGCCAGAAATCCCGGCCCGCGCTCGATCTCGATCGCCCCTCTGCGCCCGCCCTGGAGGCCCGCGCCTTCACGGAGATCGTCCGGGCGAGCGGGCTCGGACCGGCGGCCCTCACTCTGTCGTTTGCGCGCCTCGCCTTCGGTCCCGGCAGCCTCAGCTTCTCCGATTTCGTCGGATTGCGGCTGTACGATCCGGAGTTCCGGACAGTCGGTGGTCTTTACAGATTCGTCGGTCGGCGGCGCAACCGCGAACTCTGCCTGACGGCGAACTACCGCCACGACTGGCTTGGGCTGATGTCCGACAAGGTGGCGGCCCTCGGCTACCTCGCGGCCCACGGCCTCCCGACGATCCCGATCCGGGCGATCTACGCGCCGCAGCTTTCGGCGGGCTCCGAGCGGATCCTGGCCGACCGCCGGACGCTCGAAGCCTTCCTGCTCGATCCGGGCCACTATCCGCTGTTCGGCAAACCGGTCGCGGGTTTCCAAAGCCTCGGCACGATCGCCCTCGGCCGCTGCCATCCGGGCGCCCGCATGCTCGAACGGCACGATGGAAGCCTGCTCGCCCTCGATGACCTCGTCGAGGCGATCGATGCGGGCTTCCGCGACGGCTACCTGTTCCAGCCGTTCGCCGCCCCCGATCCGGCCATCGCCGCGCTCAGCGGCCCCCGCCTCGCGACGATCCGCCTCCTGACGCTGGCGAGCCAGGGTGGGCCGAGGCTGTTCCGGGCGGCCTGGAAGCTGCCGGCGGGGAGCAACGCGGCCGATAACTACTGGCGCGGCGGCAACCTGCTCGGCCAGATCGACTTAGCAACGGGCGCCCTCGGGCGTGTAGTCTCGGGGACCGGCCCGGCCCTGCATGCGCACGGGCACCACCCGGATACCGGAGCCTCGTTCGCCGGGGTCCGCCATCCGCACTGGGCGGCGACCTGCGCCCTGGCGCTCGAAGGGGCACGCCTGATGCGGCACGTCCCGCTGATCGGCTGGGACATCGCCTGCACGTCCGACGGACCGGTCATCGTGGAGATGAACGAGACCCCGGACTTCTTCCTCGTGCAACTCGCCGACCGCCGGGGCGTACTGAGCCCGGAATTCGACGCCTTCCTGGCCGAGCAGCGCGCCAGTGCCGTCGCCCACCGGCGAAACGTGCGTCGCACGATCGAAACACTGTAACGCCGGCTCCGATCGCAATGGGCAAGCTGCCGCTCAATCTTACGGACACCTACCGCGCCGGGATCCGTACGTCGCGGGGCGCGACGCCCGAGAGCAGTCGGCTCGCCTGGATGAAACTGGTCGTTCTGGTCGTACTGACCCTCCTCGCGTCCCTCGGGCTATACTACGCCCGTCTGAAGCATTGGCTCGTGCTCTGAGTCGGAGGTGCCATGGCCCACATCGTGCACGGATAGCCCCGCGGAGCTTTGGGGATAGGGCGCGATGCTTCTCCGCCATGACAGGCAGGCCCCGCTATCGGGGAGCGCTGGCGCATCGGGGCGGCTTTCAACCGCCTCAAAGATTTTCGTCGCATCGCCACCCACTACGATAAGCGCGCCCGCAACTACGCCTCAGCCCTCGCTCTGGCCGCCGTCGTCGCGTTCTGGTGCTGATCGAGTCCAGGCCCTAGCGCTTGCGACCGAGCATTCCGCCGAACCTTCGCCGCAGAGCGCGGCGAGGGTGCACGACTGTGCAACGTAGCTCAGGCAGAACAGCGATGAGACGCTCGATCCTGGCCGCGACAGCCCTCGCGGCCCTCATTACCAGCACGCTCGCGCAGAATGCGCCGGCGCCCGCGGACAAGCCAGGGACTGGTTCAGTCCAAGGCGATGATACGATGACGGACGTCGACCCTGAGCTATTGGCGGGCTGCAAGCGAGAGGCTGCACAGAAGAAGCTCAAGGGCGCAGAGCGCGCGACGTTCATGAACACGTGCGTCGAGCCGGAGGATTGATTACCGATGGCCCAAGCTGCTGCGTTTCCCGGCGAGCGTCCATGACAACCGAGTCGACGCTGATGGCCTTACCGGACAACTCCTCGACCGCGTCCGGCCGGGCAGCGTGCCAAAACTGAAGCCCGATCCGCAGAAGCTTGCTGGGTACAGGGCGTTGCGGCCGGGCGGAGGATCCTGACGGGTAAAGGTCCGCTAGTGCATAAGTCAAAATATCGATCGGCAGCTCCGAACGGCGATCAGGTCGCACCGATATTCAAACCCGTTTCTAGATCCTTGGCTGCATTCACGGGGGGCGTATGCTTGTTAATTTTTGGACTTGGTGCAGCGGAGGCTGAACCGGATTGCCCAGCTGTATTGCGAATGCATGGCCTACTGCGCTGGAGCAGCGGGCAGTGCGCGTTCGCGCAGTATAACCCTGCGGTCGTGGAAGACGCCAAACGCTGCTTCAACCAGCTCGGCTCGTCCGTAGCCGCCCCGCTGATGTATGCGGGACGTGAGCAGTTCGAGCGGATGGCGGCATCAGAGGGGAGGGAGGCGTCCTGCCGGGAGATCGCTCGGAAGTTTCCGATGGTCGTGCGGTAGCCTGCTGGTCGAAGTAACCGCCCAAACGCCGCAGGAATGAGAGTGCACGAGACGCACCTTCGTTCAAAAATCTGCGTGCAATCGCGAGGCGAAGAAGTGTGCCGGCCCACGGTCCCGGTTGTAGTTCGGGTTGTTTACGAACTGGTAGTCGAAGGTCAAGGTGACGAACTTCGTCAGGTTGATCGCGTAGTAGGTCTCGACCGCCCGCTCGGTGCCGTAGCGTAGTTGCCCGTCGCCGACCAGCAGACCGTAGTAGCCCGCCGCGAAGGCCGCCCGGTGCGAGGGCGAGAGACCGTTCATCGCCGCGCCCAGCCCCACCGTGTCGCCGGGCCGGTCCCAGGCTGTACCCTTCAGCGACAGGCCGCCGGAGAAGCTCTGGTCGATGTCGGTGAACGACAGGCTGGTGGTGCGCCCGTCATTCAGGCTGGCACGGGCGAACAAGCCTAGATCCGGGGTCAGCGCCTGCTCCAGGTTGACGTAGCCGCCGGTCTTGCGCCGCGGCTTGCTGGTGACGACGGCGGCCGTGTTGATGTCGTCGAAGATGCCGAGCTGAGTCAGCGTCACGATCTCGCGGTTGTTGGCCACGTTGCCGACGTTCGAGAACACCCCCAGCCGCAGCTTGCCCGACTGATCCAGCCACGGCAGGACGTAGCGACCCTCGAACTCGGCGTTCAGCCCCGCCCGCTCGAACACCCGCGGGTCGAGCACGTCGCTGTTCTGCTCCTTGGGAACCTGCGTCGCGGCGGCGCGCACGGCGAACTTCGCCTGATTGTACTCGGCGTAGACACCCTGGGTGAAGCCGGGCAGGTTGGCCGGGAAATCCCAGGCCGAGGAACCCCACAGCGACCAGTTGAAGAAGTCGACCCGCGGGTCGTGCGCGTAGATGTTGCCGTCGAAGAAGTCGCCCAGCGCGAACTTGCCGGCGAGCAGCGTGATCCGGTTCACGTCGCGGCGGGTGGCGACTTGGTTCGGGCCGTCCGGCACATCCTCGGTCTCGCCGCCGAGGTTGATCGTCTGCTTGATGTAGTAGCGGTTCGAGCGCAGCCGCGGATACGGCGCGCCGGCCTTCTGCGCCTCGCCGTTGACGAAGCCGGCCACGCCGTGCGTGCCCGACAGGCCGAAGCCCTGGCTGAACTCGGGGTTGTAGTACAGCTCGGTCGTGTCGGTGACTTTGAGCCCGAGGAAGATCGTGGCGGTGGTGGTCTGGCGGGCTTGGTGCGGGATCAGGCTGTTGTCGCCTACGTAGGGTGACCGGAAGCCGGGCGTCCCCTGTGCGATGAGTGTGGTCTGCCCATGCAGGGAGTAGCGGTCCGAGTTCCCGTCGTCCGGATCATGCGGCGCGATCTCGGCCGGGTCCGGCGGCACGCGCAGCCCGCCGGGGAACCACATCAGCCGCAGGAATAGCTGGTGCGCGTTGAAGTTCGCCTGTGTGCCGACCGGGCCGCCGGCGTCGCCCGGGACGGAACCCAAGGAGAAGCGCCGGCTGTTGCCGAAGTCGAGGTAGCGATAGTCGAGACCGAGTGCGAGGCTTTCGGTGATCGCGTACTGTACGCCCGCGCCGATGTTGAAGCCGATGAAGCTCACCTCATGCTTGGCGACGTTCAGTGCGCCGGTGTCGATGTCAGGGTAGTTGCCGATGAAGCGGGCGTTGGTTCCCGAGAGCCCGAAGGCGCCGTAGACGAGATAGCGCTCGAAGCTGTAGCCGAGGCGCGCGCGGAGCGAGCCGAACACATCGGTCTTGGCGCGGATGATATTGAAGGCGTCGGCGTCCTCGTAGCCGAAACCGGTGATGGTCGAGGGGAGCGGCCGTTTGAGGTTGGAGGCGCTGAGATCGGCCTCGACGCCGTAGACCCATGGGCCGGTCTGCCAGTTGTAGCCGCCGAAGGCCCCGCCGACGATCGTGGTCGCGGTGGTGCCCTGATCGCGCCGTCCGGTGCCGTCGCCACTCATGAAGCTCGGGACGGCGCGCCCGCCTACCGTGGTCCGGCTGAAGGCGTAGTCGCCGTAGGCGCCGCTGGCGCTGCCCTGCAGGCCGATGTAGCCGCCCGACCAGTCGGTGTAGTTCGACCCTTCCGCTATTGGGTGCGGTACCGCGAGGTCAGCTGCTGCCACGGCTGAGGCGTAGCTCAACTGACCAACAGCGAGGACTTTGATCCAGGCCCGGAGGCGGAATGGATCGGATTGAGAGGATGCGCGCGTCATGACAGGCCGAGCTGTGGCACGTCACCGCGAACGAGGCCGATTGCGGCGCGTCCCGAGGGGCACGTCGTCATCGGCACCTGCCGGAACACCCCGTCCGACACGCTTCGCGTGTGACCACGGCTGACGGCAGGTCTCCTGGCTCGCGGGTCAATGCCCTGCACCGTCTTCCCGGATGATCCATCCAGTGACCTCGTGGTGAAGGCTCGCCGCTTACAGTTGCGGGGGCAGCTGCGGCATCAGGCTTACGCCATCACCGCATTCCCTTTTGATCCCCGGAGGGAACCGTCAGGTTTACGAATACGTAACCACGGTAGCGGCGGTCAATATACGCGGCGAACAAGCTCGCTCAAATTCGGGCCACATTGCACGGTAAGAGGAAATACAAGGACGAGTGTGGTCAAATGGACACGGCTTCATTCAGATTATAATCGTTATAATCAACCCATACAGAAGCGTCCTCTTACTCTTGCCTCGACACAAGGCGACACTGGGTTTGCATAGCCGTCAATCACGCTTCAATAGGATGCTCGCCGGCGCTGCTCGGATGTATGATCGCCGGGTTCGACGTTACAGAAACTTGCTACCCGAGTGCGTATTGAACGCGTTCGCCTGCCGAATGTAGCCGACCGCCGTCCGCGCTCGGCCGCCTCGATGATGTAGCCACCTGCCCGATCACGATCCGGTGCTCAGAGAGCATCAGACATGTGACGGAAACTGTCGGGATTAAAGCTCAGCTTCGTGCCGCGATCCGGCTTCTGATCGAGGCTGGTCGCGTTCGATCAGGCCGCGCATCGAAGTGCGTGAAGCAGGCGGTGCGCGTTTCCCCACGTCATCGCCACGTGCGGAAATCGGGGGTGATGCCGTCCTAGACGATGAACCTGCGGAACCTTCAGTACCCGTTTTTATTTGAAATCCCCGTCCTGAAGGACATGGCCGGCCTTGTTGGGCTATTGAGGCGCGATCCGAGCGGCTGGCCAGCGGACAGACCAGTCATCGGCCTATTCCTCAACCTCGATCCTCCGATCCTCTACTGTCAGCCGAGGCCACGGCCGTTCGGAGTAGCGCATCACTTCGCCGCCCGATTCCCGGATAGAGGGTTCGTCTTCTTGGTGCCGATCACAATGAGCCTTGAACGCAAGCTCAACGCGCTCACGCTCGCCGCCCAGCACCGCCGGTTCCGTAAGACGCACACCGGCGCGCGCCTCGTCATCCTAGCCAACACCCGCGATGAAGAGGAGCTGCTGCGACGTCTCGGAGTAGACGTGCAGTATGCCCCGCAGAACATGTTCGTCGACGAGGGCATGTACCACCCAATCCCAGAGCGCGCGCGACGGTTCGATGCAATCTACAACGCTCAGCTCGCGCCCTTTAAACGGCATGAGCTTGCACGCACTCTACCGAGCTGCGCCTACGTGACGAAGATGTTCACCACGTGGTCGCCGCAGCTCAAGCGGCAGCATCTGCGCAAGTTTGTTCGTGGCCTGCCGTACAACCATGTGATCTTGAACGACGTGACCTCGGATGACATCGTACCTATGGATCACGTGCAGGTGAACGAGGCGATGGCATCGGCTCACGTCGGCCTGTGTCTGTCTGGCCTTGAGGGCGCGATGTACGCGAGCGTCGAATATCTGCTGGCGGGGTTGCCGGTGGTATCGACGCGTAGCCGGGGTGGGCGCGACGTCTTCTTCCACCCGGACACGACCTTGATTGTAGACGACAATCCGCGTGCCGTGCAGGATGGCGTAGCAGCGATGAAAGCGCGCGAACTACCCGCAGACTACGTGCGCGCCACGACCTTGCGCCTGATCGCCGAGGAGCGCGCGCCCTTCAATGGCTTCATCGACGGTCTGCGGGGGTGCCAGATCGAGCGCACGGACCCCCGGTGGTCGTTCGAGTACGCGCACAAGCTCGCTCGGTTCGGCCCCGTATCCGAGTTCGAGGCACGGGTTCGCACGCGTTAGGGACTTCTGCTCCTACGTCTCACGATCCCGCGCCGAGCTTTCAGTCGGAGCCCCTGACGCATACGATCCGAGGCGGCGCATCGGCCGTGAGGGCCCCCACCGGGCGCCAGACGTTGCGGCGCAGGCCGAGTTGCTCCAGCCGGTCGAGGAGCCACCACTCGATCCGAGTGCGCCAACGGGCGAGGCCCAAAAGCGACCAGAGATCGAACCCGGCGAGCGGTAGGAACGGGTTGTGCCGGTCGTAGGCCCAGACCTCGATGCGCACCGCCGGCCGCAGGGACGGGCCCCGTGCGTGGAAGCCCACCGTGTCGCCCACCACCAGCGTGTTGCCCGGGACCGCGAAGGCCACCGGATCAGCATAGCCCATCCGCTTCAGCTCCGCGGGGCTCGCCCGGAACGAGCCGCGGCCGCTGAGGCGATCGACGCCGCACGCCGCGTTGATGGCGGTGCGCCGCTCCCAGGCGAGCCGCCGCTTGGTCAGGCGGTGCGAGCCCGGAACGTAGGTGAACGGCCCCTCGTCGGCGGCGACGTCGGTGAGGAACAGCCACGCCTTCATGGT
>NZ_JAKSYM010000048.1 GCF_022829545.1 Methylobacterium sp. J-030
GCAATGCCATCGAGCGCATGTTCGGCCGGCTCAAGGACTTTCGCCGCATCGCCACCCGCTACGACCGCTCGGCCACGAACTATCTCGCTGCCGTCTGCATCGCTGCCACCGTCAGCTACTGGTTATGAGTCCGGACGGTAAGAACCTTCCTCAAACGGGTGCGGGACAGACTGTAGAGCCCGGCCCGCCTATCGGCAGAGGATCGATAAGGCAACGAACTGAATCGTTGAGGCGTGCGACGTAAAAGTCGGGGTAGCTTGCTTCGTCGCCGGAATTCATCGTCTGTCGCTAAGAAGCCCCGATCATTCGAAGTGTTGAAAGCCGCATGCTCACCTTCGACCATCTCGTCGTCGTCACGCCGGATCTCGCGAAGGGCGTGGCGCATGTCAGGGCCTGTCTGGGCCTCACGATGCCGGAGGGCGGGCGCCATCGCGAGATGGGCACCCGGAACCATCTGCTCCGCCTCGGCGAGGCTCTGTTCCTTGAGGTGATTGCCGTCGATCCAGAGGCGCCCGCCCCATCCCGCCCCCGCTGGTTCGGCCTGAGCGACCCGGCGCGGGTGCGCGCGGACTGGGATTCGGGTCGGCGGCTGCGGGGCTTCGTCGCCCGCACGGACGATCTCGACGGCGTGCTCGCCGCTCATCCGGACCTGCTTGGTCAGGCAGCCCCGATGACCCGCGGCGCCCTGTCGTGGCGCTTCGGCCTGCGCCCGGACGGGGCGTGGCCGGCGGACGGCGCCGCGCCGCACGTGATGGATTGGGGAACGGGCAGCAATCCCGCTCGAACGATGCCGGATTTCAAGGCCCGGCTTGAGACGCTCGTCCTAACGCATCCGGATCCGGACGCCGTGCAACAGCTTCACGCTGCGCTCGGGCTGGTGAATCCCTTGGAGGTCGTGCGGGGCGACGGCCCGCGTTGGACCGCCCGGATCACGACGCCGTCCGGCCCCCGCACGCTGACCTGATGGGCCAGCGGCCATCCCCGTCATCACGAGCGCAGCGAAGTGACCCAGGGCAGCGCGGCGCCACCCTGGATTGCTTCGCTGCGCTCGCAAGGACGACAGCGCAAAAGCCAGTGATTGAAGCGGGCGTTGTACCCCGCAGGATCCACGCTGATCCCTAGCTGTGCGCGAAAATATCCACTTCGGGCCAGCCGCCGAGATCGAGGCGGGCGCGGGTCGGCAGGAAGGCGAAGCACGCCTCTGCGAGGTCGGTGCGGCCCTCCCGGGCCAGCATCGCGTCGAGCCGGTCGCGGGCGGCGTGGAGATGGAGCACGTCGGACGCCGCGTAATCGAGCTGCGCCTGCGACAGGCTCTCGGCGCCCCAGTCCGAGGATTGCTGCTGCTTCGACAGATCGACGCCCACGAGTTCGCGCACCACGTCCTTCAGCCCGTGGCGGTCGGTATAGGTGCGGGCGAGCTTCGAGGCGATCTTGGTGCAGTAGACCGGCTGCGGCATCACACCCAGGGCCTTGTAGAGCACCGCCACGTCGAACCGCGCGAAATGAAAGATCTTCAGCACGCCGGGATCCGCCAGGACGCGCTTGAGGATCGCGGGCTCCGGGCCATCCTGCGGGATCTGCACCACATCGGCGGTGCCATCGCCGGTGGAGATCTGCACCACGCAGAGCCGGTCGCGGTGCGGATTGAGGCCGAGCGTCTCGGTGTCGATGGCCACCGCCCGGCCCGCATCGTAGTCGACGGGCAGGTCGCCGCGGTGAAGGCGTACGGTCGGGCTCGGCATTTTTTTGGGACCTTGAGGGTGGTGCGCCGGTACCATCGGCGCCACGTGCGGGCAAGACACCGGCGCGGTGTGCGGAGACGCGAATGATGACGGCAGCCGAGGTGATCGCGACGCTGGGGCTCAAGCCCCATCCCGAGGGCGGCCATTACCGCGAGACCTTTCGCGATCCGCAGACCGTCGACGGCCGCTCGGTCGGAACCGCCATCTACTTCCTGTTCGACATCGGCGAGGTCTCGACGTGGCACCGGGTCGACGCCACCGAGATCTGGCACTGGCACGCCGGCGCGCCGCTGGTGATCACCACGAGCCCGAACGGGCACGATGCGGAGGCCCGACATCTCGGGCCGGATCTGGCCGCCGGCCAGCGCCCGCAATGCGTGGTGCCGGCGGGGCATTGGCAGACCGCCACCAGCCTCGGCGCCTGGACACTCGTGGGCTGCACGGTCTCGCCGGGCTTCGACTTTGCGGGGTTCGAGATGGCGCCGCCGGATTGGCGGCCGACGCCGCGGGGTTAGATCTCGTTCGGCGCCGCCCGCGAGGCCCGCACCGCCGTCAGCGCGCCGGCCACGATCAGCAAGCAGGCGAGCGCCAGGGCCGGCCCGGGGCTGGCATAGCCGGTCACCACCAGGATCAGTGTCGAGAGGACCGGGGCGGCATAGGCCGTCACCCCGAGCAGCCGGACGTCTCCGCGCTTGCAGCCAATATCCCACAGGTAGAATGCGGCGCCGACCGGACCCAGCCCGAGCAGCAGCACCGCGCCCCATTGCGTCGCGTCGGCCGGCCAGACCGTCGTCTCGAAGGCCAGATGGCAGAGGACGCTGAGCGCCGCGGTGGCGAGGCAGAAGCCGGCGACCGCATCGGTCGGTACCTGCCCGACCCGGGCCGAGAGCACCGAATAGCCGGCCCACACAAAGGCCGCTGCGAGCGAGGCCGCGTAGCCCGGCAGCGCCCCCGCCGGGAAGTCGAGATCGCCCCGCCCGACGAACAGAGCGGCGACCCCGGCAAGACCCAGCAGCGCTCCGGCGAGGTGGCCCGGACGCAGCCCTCCCGATCCTGGCAGCCGCGCGGAGAACAGCACGATCAGCAGAGGCCAGAGATAGTTGATCAGCCCGGCCTCGGCCGGCGGCGCGAGGCGGAGGGCGCTGAAGTAGAGCGCATGATAGCCGAACAACCCTCCGACCCCGAGCAGCCAGACCGGCCAGGGCTGGATCAGCGCGCGGGCGCGGGCCGGGCGGCCGATCCAGACGGTGCAGCCGCAGAGACCGCCGAGCAGGAACGTGAGGGCGGCGAGCTGGAACGGCGGCACGGCGCCCGACGCCGCCGTGAACAGGGCGAGCAGCGACCAGAGCGCGATCGCGCCGAAGCCCGCCATCGTCGCGGCGGAGCGGCTGAGAGGGGGGGACGGCTGCGGCGCGGACTCACTCATGATCGGCCGCTACCACGCGGGCCTCCGAGTCGGCGAGATGGAAGTCACGGCCCTGTCACCGTCCCGCTCTAACGGCGGCGTCAAAGGGGGGCGTCTGCGATGCGCACGATCATGGCCGGACTGGTGCTGATTCTGGCCGGAGGGCCGGTCCTGGCGGGCGAGGCCGCTCAGCTCGGGCCGCGGCCCTTCTACCTCGTCGACCAGCTCATGCCCGGTCCTCTCAAGGACAAGCTCGCGGCCTGCGGGGTCGACCGGACCTACACCCCCAGGACCTTTTCGATCTCGCACCGGGGGGCGCCGCTGATGTTTCCGGAGCATACCCGCGAGGGGCTGATCGCCGCCGACCGGATGGGTGCCGGCATCATCGAGTGCGACGCGGCCTTCACCAAGGACCGTCAGCTCGTCTGCCGCCACAGCCAGTGCGACCTGCACACCACCACCGACATCCTCGCCCGACCGACGCTCGCGGCGAAGTGCAGCCAGGGCTTCGAGCCGGCCGATCCGGCCACGGGGCGCAAGGCCTCGGCCAAGTGCTGCACCAGCGACCTGACGCTGGAGGAGTTCAAATCGCTCACCGGCAAGATGGACGCGGCCGATCCGGACGCGACCACGGTCGCGGCCTACATGAACGCCACGCCGCGCTGGCGCACCGATCTCTACGCCGGCACCGGCACGCTGATGTCCCACAAGGAGTACATCGCGCTGGTGAAGGGCATGGGCCGGAAGTTCACCCCCGAACTCAAGGCGCCGCAGGTACCGATGCCGTTCGACGGCACCTACACCCAGGACATGTACGCCCAGCAGCTCATCGACGAGTACAAGCAGGCGGGCATCCCGGCCTCGGACGTCTACCCGCAGAGTTTCCAGCTGCGGGACATCCTGTACTGGCTGGAGAAGGAGCCGGATATCGGCCGGCAGGCGATCTTCCTCGACAATCGGGACGAGACCGCGAAGGGCTTCGATCCGGAGAATTCCGCCACGTGGCAGCCCGGCATGGCCGAGCTGGCGCAGAAGGGCGTGAAGATCCTGGCCCCGCCCCTGTGGATGCTGGTCCGCCCGGGGAAGGACGGCGCCATCGAGCCCTCGGCCTATGCCCGCGCGGCGAAGAAGGCGGGACTCGGACTGATCGCCTGGTCGCTGGAGCGCTCCGGACCCCTGAAGGAGGGCGGCGGCTACTATTACCAGTCGATCAAGCCGGTGGTGACCGGGGACGGCGACATCCTCCGGCTGCTCGACGTGCTGCACGGGCAGGTCGGCGTCATGGGCGTGTTCTCGGACTGGCCCGCGACGACGACCTTCTACGCGAACTGCGTCGGGGCGCCGTAGGCCGGCTC
Source organism: Methylobacterium sp. J-030 (assembly GCF_022829545.1). Lineage (GTDB taxonomy): Bacteria > Pseudomonadota > Alphaproteobacteria > Rhizobiales > Beijerinckiaceae > Methylobacterium. The sequence goes on from NZ_JAKSYM010000048.1 coordinate 4,503, forward strand.
AATCGGCCCACAGGGCCAGGAGGGAGAAGAGACCGGCCATCAGGACGTTGACCAGCAGGATGCCGGCGATGATCAGGGCGAGCGTCATGGTGGCCTCCGGAGTGGGGCGATGGGGCGGACAAGGGATGGGGGATGGCCCGGCGGTTCCTCCGCGCGGGCCGCGTTGATCACCGCGTCAGTGCGGGCTGATCACCCGCATGAGATCGGCGAGGTAGTCCGCGTTCAGCGGCCTCCAGCCGAGCCGGCGCCGCATTAGGCCGTAGACCGTGCAGAGCAGCGTGGCCGAGGCGACGATGGCCAGTGTGAACCAGCCGATGTCGCCGGTGCCGAAGCCGACCGCGATGCCGATCGGGGCCGTCGCCACGAAGATGATCCAGCTCGGGTGGGCCGGGCCGCGCGTCGTCACGTCAGACATGGGAACCTCCCTCGATCCGGGTCAGCGGGCGCGGCAGTTGGGACCGAACCAGGTCATGGTCCGGCGATCCATGCCGCCGTCGGAGGACGCGCCGCAGACGGGGAAGCGCGTGTCGCCGCTCCGCTGCAGGCTCATCACCTTGTCGAGGTCGCTCTGCGCCGCGCGGCGCCGGTTCTGCTCGGCGAGCTGGGCCGACCAGTACCGGTTGCTGGCGGCCTCGGCGGCCGCACGATCCTGGTGGAGCCCCATCATGCACTCCGCGAAGGCATCGGTGCCGGGCTCGAACCCGAAGGCGTAGCACTGGTTCTGATCCATCGCGTGCCGCTCCCGGGGCGTGACGCAGGCCGCGAGGCCCAGGGTGCAGGCTGCGGCCAGGACGACTTTCGCGGCCCTCGGAAGCCGCCGAACCTGCCGGCCGTCAGCTTTAGCGCCGAACTGCACAGACAAGGCACCGCTTTCGCGAAAACGCTGAACGCCGCGTTGACCGTAAAATCGCTGGATCATGGTGTTCGCCCTCTCGTTCTACTGTCGGCGCGAACATCCGCGGCGCGACGGAACGAGACCTATACGGGCTTGTCCGGCTTGTTCGTGCCCCAGAGCACGTGAACAATTCCTTCCGCCCGTGTGCGTCGTGCACACCCGATTGATGTGCGGATGACGTGTGAGGCTGCGTGTGACCGGCGCGATTGCGTTTCACGCACGCTTAAGTCGCGAACTCTATCTGTACCATCGACAGATTGTATTATGACGCGAATGAAAATCTTCGACGCGTAAATCTCGTCGGAGAAGTCTGGATGGCGAGTCCGTGCTGTTCTTCGGAGAGTGAAGGCGGCAGTGGACGCCGATAGAGCATCCGCCATACAAAGCAGAACCCTGAATCTATCGCGCCCTGCCGGCTGCGCACCGGTCCTTTCCCGGTCGCATGCAGCGACAGCGGACTTCGACCCAGGATCCGGCACAGGACATCGCGACGCGTCCGCCTGAATTGACCTGTGCCGCTGGCGCAGCGCATTTCGGGCTGGATCCCGGATCGGGTTCCGCTTCGCTCCACCCGTCCGGGAAAGGGCGCACGCCCTGTGTCAGGTTGCGTCGATCCCGCACCGCGCACCCGATATCAGCAGATCGGGCGCGCCGGCCTGGAACCGGCGCGCCCGGGGGTGATCAGACGAAGTGCTGGCCGCCGTTGATGGTCAGCGTCGCGCCGTTCACGAACCCGGCCTCGTCGCTCGCGAGATACTCGACTGCGTGCGCGATCTCATCGGCCTCGCCGAGGCGGCCGGTCGGGATGGTGGAGATGATCTTGTTGCGGATGTCTTCCGGCACGGCCATCACCATCTCGGTGGCGATGTAGCCCGGCGCCACCACGTTGACGGTGATGCCCTTCGCGGCGCTCTCCTGCGCGAGCGCCTTGGCGAAGCCGACCACGCCGGCCTTGGCGGCCGAGTAGTTGGTCTGGCCGGCCTGGCCCTTCTGGCCGTTGATCGACGAGATGATGATGATGCGCCCGAAATTGCGGCTGCGCATGCCTTCGATCAGCGGCCGCGTGCAGGTGAACATCGAGTCGAGGTTGGTCTTGAGGACCGCCTGCCACTTTTCGAAGGTCATCTTGTGGAAGGCGCCGTCGCGGGTGATGCCGGCGTTGTTGATCAGCACCTCGATCGGCCCGACCTCGGCCTCGATCGCCTTGATCCCGGCTTCGCAGCTCGCGAGGTCGCCGACGTCGAACTTGAACACGGGGATGCCGGTCTCGGCCTTGAAGGCGTTGGCGGCCTCGTCGTTGCCGGCGTAATTGGCGGCTACCTTGTAGCCCTTGTCTTTCAGCCGCTTCGAAATCGCTGCGCCGATACCGCGAGTACCGCCCGTGACCAGGGCGACGCGTCCTTGAGCCATTGTTTCCTCCTGTTGGCAGCCCGTGATGACGCGTGCGGATGGCGTCCGCACGCGAATTTTTCTGATTTGAGCCTTAAGTCTAAGTTGTCGAGGAAACGGGTGTTACAGATCGATCACGTCCGCTCGACGCACATCGCCACGCCCATCCCGCCGCCGATGCAGAGAGTGGCGAGGCCCTTCTTGGCATCGCGCCGCTTCATCTCGTGCAGCAGCGTGACGAGGACGCGGGCCCCCGAGGCGCCGATCGGGTGGCCGATGGCGATGGCGCCGCCATTGACGTTCACCTTCGCGTCGTCCCAGCCCATGTCCTTGTTCACGGCGAGCGCCTGGGCCGCGAAAGCCTCGTTGGCTTCGATCAGGTCGAGGTCGGCGGGCTTCCAGCCGGCTTTCTCCAGGGCCTTGCGGGAGGCCGGGATCGGGCCGGTGCCCATCACCTTGGGATCGACGCCGGCCGTCGCCCAGGACTTGATCCTGGCGAGCGGCGTGAGGCCGCGGCGCTCGGCCTCCGAGGCCGACATCAGCACCAGAGCAGCGGCGCCGTCGTTGAGGCCCGAGGCGTTGGCGGCCGTGACCGTGCCCTCCTTGGAGAAGGCGGGCTTCAGCTTGGCCATCGCCTCCACGGTGGCGCCGTCCCGGATGTACTCGTCGGCGTCGACGACCGTGTCGCCCTTCCGGCCCGGCACGGTGACGGGGACGATCTCATCCTTGAACCGGCCCTCCTTTCGGGCGGCCTCGGCCTTGTTCTGCGAGCGGGTCGCGAACTGGTCCTGCTGCTCGCGGGTGAGCTGGAAGGCCTGGGCCACGTTCTCGGCGGTCTGGCCCATGTGGTAGCCATTGAAGGCGTCCCACAGCCCGTCCTTGATCATGGTGTCGACGAGCTTCACGTCGCCCATCTTCTGGCCGGCGCGCAGGTACTGAGCGTGGGGCGAGAGCGACATCGATTCCTGGCCGCCGGCCACGATGACCTTCGCGTCGCCGTTGGCGATCTGCTGCATGCCGATCGCGACCGTGCGCAGGCCCGAACCGCAGACCTGGTTGAGGCCCCAGGCGGTGGCCTTCTCGGGGATGCCGGCCTTCATGGCGGCCTGCCGGGCCGGGTTCTGGCCGGCACCGGCGGTCAGCACCTGACCGAAGATCACCTCGTCGACGTCCTCGGGCGAGACCTTGGCACGCTCGAGGGCGGCCTTGATCGCCGTCGCGCCGAGCTCGTGGGCCGGCACCGCCCCGAAGGCGCCGCCGAACGAGCCGACCGGCGTGCGTGCGGCCCCGACGATGACGATCTCTTCGCTGGCTGCCATGTTGCGTTCTCCTCTCGCGAGCCGGCGCGCCTTCCGGGGCGCGCTCTGTGCTGGCCCAGGGATGAAGGGCGTGGCATCGGCGAAGTCAAGATTGGACAACGAGCCCGCAAAAGATGCCCATGACGCGCCCGCGAGACTGAAATGGTGCCCAGCGGCGGCAAGGGCTGCATTATTCTGCGTTGAAGAGATGCAGTTTGCTGTTTTCTGCGCCTAGAGAAGGCTTTAAGGATCGTGCTGCGGGCGCGAAGACGATCCCCGCGGGGCCGCATCACGCGACCCCGTATGTCCCGAGATCTCGAGTCGAGAAAGGCCGTTCCCGATGGCGGATACCGTCAAGGCCACACAAACCGTCATCAAGAAGTACGCCAATCGGCGCCTCTACCACACCGGCACCTCGACCTACGTGACGCTCGAGGACCTCGCCACGATGGTCCAGAACGGCGAGGACTTCATCGTGTACGACGCGCGCACGAGCGACGACATCACCCGCTCGGTGCTCACGCAGATCATCTTCGAGCAGGAGAACAAGGCCGGCGCCGAGAACCTGCTGCCGGTGGCGTTCCTGCGCCAGTTGATCCGCTTCTACGGCGACAGCATGCGCACCATGGTGCCGAGCTTCCTGGAATTCTCCATGGCGAACTTCGCCAAGGACCAGGACGGGCTGCGCGAGAAGTTTTCCCAGAGCTTCGGCCCGGCCGCGTTTCAGAACGCCATCGAGCAATCGGTGCGCACCAACATGAACTTCTTCGGCGACGCCATGAAGATGTTCACGGGCTTCGCGCCGCCCGCTGGGACCCAGCCGGCCCCGCCGCCCGCCCCCGCGCCCTACGCGGGCGGCGAGCTCGACGACCTGAAGCGGCAGATGCTGGAAATGCAGCAGCGCCTGGAGGCGCTGGCCAAGAAATAAGCGCCCGTCCGGCGCGGGCGAATAGAAGTTGACGAACCCTTAATACCGGTATCACCCTTGCGACACGAGCACGGAAACGTGCGGAGCGTGTCGCGATGGTGCGAGTCGAAGCAGGCAATCGTCTCGGCCCGGCACAGGTCAGGCCTGTGCGGGCGGCGCCCGGCGTCACGGAGGACGCGCGGTCCGAGACCGTGCGTCCCGCAGGACGCGCCCTGGTCGTGATCGATGGGGGACGCCCCGAGGGGCGTGACAGGGCCGTGGCGGCGGAGCGCGCGGTCCCGGGGAAATCCCGCGCCGGCTTCATCGCGCAGTTGCTGACGGCCGATGACCCGACGCTGCTTCCGTCGCGCCTGGAACGGACCCGAATGGCCGCCGCGTGCTACGCGGAGGCCGCGCGGCGCCTCGCCTGAGGCGCCGCGAGAAGCCTCACGCCTCGGCGGACTTCACCTTGAGGACCTGACGGCCGCGGTACATGCCGGTCTTCAGGTCGATGTGGTGCGGACGACGCAGCTCGCCGGAATCCTTGTCCTCGACATAGGTCGGCGCCTTGAGGGCGTCGGCCGAGCGGCGCATGCCGCGGCGGGAGGGGGAGGTCTTTCGCTTCGGGACGGCCATGGTGTGATCCTTCGTGACGCCGCGGACAAAGCGGCGCCCGGGCGGCTCCTCGAACGAGGATCGCCACGCGCACCGCGGGATACGGATGAGGGCGCGCTTATAGCCGCGGCGTCCGCCCGTGGCTAGAGCATCGTTCCGAAACCTGGGGTCCGCGCTCGGTAAAGCGGGGAAGCGGATCGAGAAGCCGTCATCCCGGCGCGGCCTCCGGGTCGGAAAGCCGGGCACAACCGTTAAGCGTGGGTTCAAGCGCGACAGCGCAGATCTGCATCGTCGGCGCCGCGCAGCGGGCCGTGCCTCTCGGGAGAACGCCATGGCTTCCTCCACCAAGACCCTCGCTCTGCTCGCCCTCCTCTCGAGCCTCGTGGGCGCGCCCGCCCTCGCCCAGGCCCCGGCCCCACAGGCGCCCGGCACGGCGGCGCCGACCGCCCCCGCCCGGCCCACGGCGCCGAGCGCTCCGGTCGCCGGCTCGCCGAACGCCGCCAAGACGGCGCTGCTCGATCTCAACAGTGCCAGCTCCGCAGAACTCGATGCCCTTCCCGGCATCGGCGCCGCCCGCGCGGCCGCGATCATCAAGGGCCGTCCCTACCGCGGCAAGGACGATCTGGTCACGAAGAAGATCATCCCGAAGAATGTCTACGACGGCATCAAGGACAAGGTCGTCGCCCGGCAGAAGTAGGCGGCTGCAGCCGTGCCCTCCCACGGCGTTCGGCATGGTGCGGCATAGGACTGGCACATCCGGCCTTATGCCGCGCCCCCTTTCCCAACGGGGTGCAGCGCCGGAGGAACCCGATTCGGGCCCCGGGGCGAGAAGCGCTGCCGGGAGCGCTCTCCGCCGAAGTGGACACCGGTTCGGCGCTGGCGAGTGTAATGACAAAGGCTGAGATCCGCGCGCGATGGCAACGCGATCGGGCATGGCTCTCGGCGGCTCGGGCCGATCCCGGCGGACGCTTCGCGATGTTTCGTGCGGGGTCCAGGGTTGCGGTCCGCTGGCGCTGCCTGCGCCGGGGAGAAGGGCCGCGCAAATCGGCTCGACACGATGGCGTCGCGCGTCTCGGCGGAGAGCGCCCTATTCGGCAATCGCGCCCTGGGGCATGGAGAAGCCCGGGGGCGTCTTCTCGGCCGCAGCCTTGGGCGGTGCACGCCGCGCGGGGGCCTTCTTCCGGGCCTGCGCCTTGGGCGGTGCCTTCACGGCCGGCGGCGTCTCGCAGGCGCGGAACGTGAGCTGCGCCAGGGGGGCGCCCTCCTCGCTGACGATCGTCATCGCGTCGGGCAGCGTCGGCAGGCTCGGCTGCCACTTGATCGGACCGCCCAGCATCGCCTCGATGGCCGCCGGGGCGCTGCCCCGCCGCAGCGTCGCGAAATCCGGGCCGTAGGCGGTGGCGACCTTCCCGGCGATCACCACCAGCAGCACCTCGTTCACCTCGGGCGTCAGGGGCCGCAACGGGTTGTTGGTCTGGATCTGCCCGGCCCGGGTGACCACCATGTTGAAGGTCTTGCCGTTCTCGAAACGCGCCGCGCTGGCGCCGCAGGGTTGACCGGGCGGGGGACCGGCCGACGGTGCGGGCTCGTTCGGTGCCGGAGCGGGTGCGGCCGGCGGTTGCTGCACTGCCGGTGCGGCCGGAGCCGCGTGTCCAATGGACAGCGGAAGTGACGCCGCGAGCAGCAGGGCGCTGCCCGCGCGGGCCAGCGGCCTCAACGGCCGGACTCCGGCGGATCGCGCCGGGCCGGCGCATCACGGCCCTTCATCAAGGCTCTGATCGGTTCCAATTCGGACGCCTCCAAATCGAGCACGTGCGGCTCGGGCGGCCTCTGTTCGAGGACCTGCGCCGAACGGTCGATCGGACTCCTACGCGGGCCGACCGCGCCGAGGAACAGGTCTTCATCCTCCGAATCAAGCTCGGAGCGCATGCGCAGGGGTTCGCGACGGCCCCGGGCCGCCATCACGGCGACTGCCACGATGGCCACGACGAAGATCAATATTGCCAGGATAATGGACAGACGCTCCATGAGGCCCGCAGCTCTAACCCGGTCACTGGGTCGCCGCCAGCCCAGGACGTGCGGAACGCTCCTTGCGTGGGCACGCGGGCCGGGCCAATGCCGACAGACCGGAGGCGGGATCGACCGATGCAGCACGAGCCGAGCCGCAAGCCCGAGGATCTGGAGGAGCACCTCCTCGGCCTGATCGCGGCCGCCAGGGACCAGGCGCGGGAGGATCCGTTCCGCAACCCCGTCCTGGCCGTGACCCTGGCGATCACCCGTTGGTTCGACCGGGAGGAGATCGCGGCGGACGATCTCGACCCCCTGTTCGCCCGGCTGCGCGCCCAATCCCTGGCGGCGCGGGCAGAGCGGCTGCGCGGCTATGTCGGATTGGCGGCCGGACCCGCCGACCCTGAGGCCTCAATCCCCGCCCGCCTCGTGGCGGCGGCGCCCGATGGGGCAGACGGCTTCGACCGCTTCGCGGGCTTCATCCACCGCACCGCCTTCGCGGTGGTGTTCACGGCCCACCCGACCTTCGGCATGCCGCGGGCCGTGGCGAACCTCCTCGCGGAGGCCGCGAGCCTGCCCGACGCTGCGGACGGCGCCGGCCTGATCGAGCGCGCCGCCGCGCATTCCACGCGGCCCGATGCGCCGATCACGCTGGATGTCGAGTTCGAGCAGGCCTGCGCGGCGGCCAATAACGGGCGTCTGGCGCTCGACGCCTTCAACGGCGCGCTGCTCGACGCAGCCCGTACCCGCTGGCCGGAACGCTGGACCGAACTGACGCCCCGCCCCTTCGCGATCGCCAGCTGGGTCGGCTGCGACACCGACGGGCGCACCGATATCGGCTGGTGGGACACCCTGCGCTACCGGCTGATCTCGAAGCGCATGCAGTTCGACCGGGTGATGCGCGAACTCCCCGGGATCGCGGCCTGCCGCGAGGTCCGCGCCCTGGCCGAGGGGGCCTTGGCGGCGGTCAACCGGCAGCTCGCGGTGGCGCCGCGGCTCGGCGACAAGCCCTCTCTCGAATCGGTGCACCGGTTCGCCCTGGCGCTGATCATCGAGCGCGACCGCGCCCAGACCGATGCGGGCGCGCTGGTGGCCGGCCTCACGGCGGCGCTGGAGGCTGCCGAGGATGCGGCCGACCGGCGCCGGATCGCGATCCTGCGCGCGGGCGTCGCCACGCACGGCCTCTCGAACGCTCTGCCGCACTTCCGGCTCAACGCCAGCCAGGTCCACAACGCGGTGCGCCGGGTGATCGACCTCGAAGGCGAGCCGACCGACGCGGCCCGCCGCCGCTCGCATCTCGCGACGATCCACGCGCTGCTGAACGACGTGCGGCCGGTGGCGGTGGATTTCGGTGCGCTCGCCGCCGAGCGGGCCTCGGCCGCCCGGCTGATGATGACGATCGCCCAGATCCTCAAGCACGTGGACGGCACCCACCCGGTGCGCTTCCTGATCGCCGAGACCGAGACCGGCTACACCCTGCTCGCCGCCCTCTGGCTCGCCCGCCATTACGGGATCGCCGACAAGCTGGAGATCACGCCGCTGTTCGAGACGGCGAGCGCCCTGGAGCAGGGTATCCGGGTGCTCGACGATGCCCTGCGCAATCCGCACTGGCGCCAGTATCTCAAGCGCATCGGCCGGCTGACCGTGCAGTTCGGCTACTCGGATTCGGGCCGCTACGTCGGCCAGCTCGCCGCCACCTTCTGGATCGAGCGGCTGCGCCTGCGCATCACCGAGATGCTGGTCCAGAACGGGCTGGCCGACATCGAGCTCGCGATCTTCGACACGCACGGCGAATCGATCGGCCGCGGCGCCCATCCGACCTCCTTACGCGACCGTCTCGCCTACCTTGCGCCCGAGGATGCCCGGGACCGCAACCGCAAGGCCGGCATCAAGGTCCGCCTCGAATCGAGCTTCCAGGGCACCGACGGCTACCTGCTGTTCGGCACCGAGGCCCTGGCCGAGGCCAGCGTCGCCCGCATCGCCGAGCACGTCTACGCGCTCGACATGGCGGAGGACGATGCCTTCGCGGATTATGCCCTCGGCACCGACGACGCGGGGGCCGACGCCAAGGACGACCCGATCTATTCCGAGCCCGATTTCGCCCTCGAATTCTTCACCGCAGCCCGCCAGGACATGGAGGCGCTGGTGGACGATCCGGGCTATGCGGCGCTGCTCGGCACCTTCGGCCCGAGCCTGATCGACCGCACCGGCTCGCGCCCCGTCGCCCGCCAGAGCGACAACGGCGGCCCGGCCCGCATCACCCATCCGCGCCAGATGCGGGCGATCCCCAACAACGCGATCCTGCACCAGCTCGGCTTCCTGGCGAACGCGCTCTACGGGATCGGCCGCGCGGCCCAGCGCGGGCCCGACCTGTTTAGCGACATGCGGCGCGATTCGGTGCGCTTCTCCAGGGCCTTCCGGCTGGTTCAGCACGCGGCCTCCGTGGGCGACCTCGACGTGCTGCGCGCCTATATCGACACCCTCGACCCGGCCGTGTGGCTGGAGCGCGCGCGGCGCACGCAGAAGGATTTCCGCCGGGAGGAACTGGTGGTGATCGCCGGTGCCCTGGAGCGCCTGGACCTTGCCCCGGCGCTGCGCAGCCTGTTCGGGCGATTGACCTGCGATTGGCTCGCCCTGACGGCGGCGGCCCCGGACCTCCCCGCCATGTCGCCTCGGCTGACGCTGCTGCACGCCCTGCGGCTGGCGCTGATCCACCGGATCTGGTTCCTGGCCGTCCATATCCCGGGCTTCCGGCCGCAGGCGGGCGTCTCCCGCGAGCAGCTGCTGGAGCGCTTCCTGCGCCTCGACATCGACGGCTGCCTGGACCTCCTCGACGCGATCTTCCCGGTGACGCCCGATCCGACGCTCGGCCTCAACTTCGGCGAGCAGGCCGGCCCGCGGGATGTCGGCACCTACGAGGCCGAGCACGCCAACCTGTTCCAGCCGATCCGCCGGATGTTCGCGCAGGTGCGCGAGATCTCGGGGATGATCCAGCACGAGGTCGGGGCGTTCGGGTAGGGCGCGGCCGAACGCGTCAGGCCGCCCCAACCCGCAGCACCGTGCCGCTGATGCCGGTCACGCGGACCCGGCAACCCGCGGGCAGATCGGGCCCCTCGACCCGCCACAGCGTGTCGTCGAACCGGATGCGCCCCGCCCCCTGCACGATCGGCGCGTCCAGGACAGCCTCGCGCCCGATCAGCCCGCGATCGGGCCGGTTCAGATCCCCATCCGCTCGCCCGGCGCCGCGCCGGTTCAGGCGGGTCGCGGCCGTGACCAGAACCACGGCGAGGCCCGCGAACAGCAGGGTCTGCCCCTGCCACGGTATCGGAAACACCGCGGTCGCGAGGCCGGTGGCCAGGGCGGCGAGCCCCAGCCAGATCAGGAACACGCCCGGCACCAGGATCTCGGCCCCCGCCAGGACAAGCCCGGCGATCACCCAGGTCCAGGCGGCCCCGAGGGCGTCGACCATCCCGGCGAAGTCGGCGACACGCACGGCCGTCAGGCCCGCGGCGGGGCGACGTTGGGCGGCGTGCCCGCCCGCCGGGGCGGCGTGCCTTCGCCGAACACAGCGCGGGTCAATTCGCCGATGCCCCCGAGGGTACCGGCGAGCGCCGCCGCCTCGATCGGCACCACCACGACCCGCTGATTCGGGGCGGTGGCGAGCGCCCGCACCGCGTCGACGTATTTCTCAGCCACCAGAAAGTTCGCCGCCGCAATATCGCCCTCGGCGATCGCCCGGCTGACCATCCCGGTCGCCGCAGCCTCGGCCTCGGCAGAGCGCTCGCGGGCTTCGGCATCCCGGAACGCGGCCTCCTTGCGGCCCTCCGATTCGAGGATCGCCGACTGCTTGCGCCCCTCGGCCCGCAGGATATCGGCGGCGCGCTGGCCCTCCGCCTCCAGGATCGAGGCGCGCTTCTCGCGCTCGGCCTTCATCTGGCGGGCCATCGCCCCCGCGAGGTCGGGCGGGAGCAGGATGTCCTTGATCTCGATGCGGTTGATCTTCACGCCCCAGGGCGAAGCCGCCGCATCCATCACCCGCAGCAGGCGCTCGTTGATCTCGTCGCGGTGGGCGAGGAGCTGGTCGAGGTCCATCCCGCCGACCACCGTGCGGATGTTGGTCATGGTCAGGGTCGTGGCGGCGAGATCGAGGTTCGAGACCTCGTAGGAGGCGCGCGCCGCGTCGAGAACCTGATAAAACACCACCGCATCGATGGTCACCCCGGCATTGTCGCGCGTGAAGGCCTGCTGGCTCGGCACGTCGATCACCTGCTCCATCACGTTGACCCGGCGGCCGACGCGCTCGACAAACGGGACGATCAGCGCGAGGCCGGCGCCGAGGCTGCGGGCATAGCGCCCGAATCGCTCCACCGTGTAGACGTAGCCCTGCGGCACGATCTTCACCCCCGCCGCGAGGGTGAGGATCGCCAGGGCCGCGGCACCGACCGCGAACACGCTCAGCCCGAACGGAAGATTCATCGCAGCCCCCTCCCCTGGAGACCCGACCGCTAGCGGCGCGGCGATCCCGGCTCAAGCTCGTGAACACGTCGCGACCCGGATGAACGGGGATCACGCCGGCTTGATCATCTTTGGTTCAGGCCGCCGCGCTTAGAAAGTCCGGCAGCGTCGTACGTGTCGTCGCCCTGGCCCGCCCGCGCAACGCTTGCTGAACAAACCTGCGCCATGATAGCCGCCGCCGCGTGACGGAAAACAGTCCTTCCACCCCGCTGCGATCGGTCGATTTCCCTACGCTAGCAGAGTTGGTGCGCGCGTGAAGATTGCCGTCCTCGCACATCTCAAATACCCGATCGGCCAGCCCTATGCCGGCGGCCTGGAGATGCACACGCACCTGCTCACCGTCGCGCTGAAGCGGCTCGGGCACGACGTGACGCTGTTCGCGAGCCGCGGCTCGGATCCGGCGCTCGACCCGGTGATGCTCTGCGATCCCACCGGGGACGCGCTGCTCGACCCCGAGCGCGAGGAAGCGATCGACCGCGCCGAGCACGACGCCTACCGGCGGATGATGGACATGGTCGCGGCCGGCGGCTTCGACCTCGTGCACAACAATGCCCTGCACGCCCTGCCCCTGCAGGAAAGCGCCCGGATCGGCCTGCCGTGGGTGACAGTGCTGCATACGCCGCCCTTCGAGGCCCTGGTGAGCGGTATCGTAACGGCCGATCCCGACATGGCCTTCCTGGCGGTCTCGCCGTCCCTGGCGCAGGAATGGGCCTCGCTCGTGCCCGACGCACAGGTCGTGGATAACGGCGTCGATCTCTCGAATTTCGCCTTCACCGAAATGGCCGACGCGGTGTCCTACGCCTTCTGGTCCGGCCGGATCGTGCCCGAGAAGGGGCTGCACCTCGCCATCGACGCCGCCCGGGCCGCCAACCTGCCGCTGGTCTTCGCGGGGCCGAAGCTCAATCCGGCCTACTGGGCGGCCGAGATCGCGCCACGGCTCGGGCCGGACCTGACCCATCTCGGCCATCTCTCGCACCGGGACCTCGCCCATCATCTCGGCCGGGCCCGGGTGGCGATCGTGTCGCCGCGCTGGGAGGAACCGTTCGGCCTCGTGGTGGCGGAGGCGCTGGCCTGCGGCACGCCGGTGGCCGCCTTCCGCCGGGGCGCCATGCCCGACATCCTCGACGCGCATTGCGGTCGGCTGGCCGATCCCGACGACGCGCAGGACCTCGCGGTGGCGATCCGGGAAGCGGCGGGGCTGTCGCGCCGAACCTGCCGGGACCGGGCCGAGGCGCTCTACGACGCCAGCGCGATGACGGCACGTTACCTCGCAACCTACGAGACCGTGATGGCGCGCTGCGCCGAGCGGGCCCGGCCGGCCCTTCGGGTCGCGGGCGGGCGCGGCTGAGATGAGCGGCCGGCCCGATCTCCCCCGCGGCGTCGTCTGCATCCCGGCGCGCAACGAGCAAGAGCGCCTGCCGCTCCTGCTCGCGTCGCTCGACCGGCAGACCGGAGTGTCGACGCCGGTGCGCGTCGTCGTGCTGGCCAACAACTGCACGGACGGGACGGCGGCGGCAGTACGGGCCAAGCAGGCTTCGGGCGCCTGGCCTGCGCTCGACATCCGGCTGATCGAGGCGGCCCTGTCCGGCCAGGAGGCCCATGTCGGCACCGCGCGGCGGATGGCGCTCGATGCCGGCGCGGACTGGCTCGCGGAGGACGGCGTTCCGGACGGGGTTCTGCTTACCACCGACGCGGATGCCCGCCTGCCGGCCGACTGGATCGCCGCGAACCTGCGGGCCCTCGAACACGCGGACGTCGTCGGCGGCCGCCTCGTGATCGACGAGGATGGGGAAGCGGATCCGAGGCTCGCGGATCTCCATGCCCGGATCGAGCGCTACTGGGCCGGCGTCCGACGTCTTGAGGATCTCCTCGATCCACCGCCCTACGACCCCGCCCCGCGCCACGGCGACCATACCGGGGCGAGCCTCGCCGTTCCGGTTGCGCTCTATCGCGCGGTCGGCGGACTGCCGCCGCTGCCCTGCGGCGAGGACAACGCGCTCGTCGGGCTGCTGCGCGCCAATGGTGCGCGCCTGCGCCACTGCCCGAACGTGCGGGTGATGGTCTCGGCCCGGCATCAGGGCCGGGTCTCGGGCGGGATGGCCACCGAGATGACCCGCCGCGCCCGGGTGCTCGCCGGCGAGGTCTACCGGCTGCCGGAGGCCGCCCACTGGCAGGCGCTGATCCTGCGCCGGGCGGCCCTGCGCCGGGCCTTCCACCTCCAGCCGCCGGCCCGCGCCGCCGCCTGCGCGCGGCTGGACCTCGGCGCCGAGGATCTCGCGGCCATCGGCACCTGCCCCAACGACATCGCCTTCGTCGAGCGGGCCGACCGGCTCCTCGAAGCGCGGGCCGCTCCCGCGCGGGAATGCCCCCTCGACCGGGCGCTCGCAGACCTCGACGCCCTGGCTGTCTCGCTGAAGGACGCCGCGTGACCCGCGGCATCGGCTGGTACGTCCACCACCAGGGTGCCGGCCATCTCCAGCGGGCCCGGGCGGTGGCCGCCGCCCTGCCCCGGCCCTGCACGATCCTGGGCACGCTCGCCGGCTTCGACACGACCGGGCTCGACATCCTCGACCTGCCCGATGACCGCCCCCTCGGCGACGCGGCCTTCGCGGGCCGTGACGGCGAGGCCGAGCGGCCGGAGGCACTGCACTACGCGCCCCTGAACCATCCCGGGATCCGCGCCCGGATGGCGCGCATCGCCGAATGGGTGGCGCGGACCGACCCGGCGCTCCTCGTGGTCGATGTCTCGGTGGAGGTGGCGCTGTTCGCGCGCCTGCTCTCGGTCCCGACCCTTATGGTGCGGCTCGCCGGCACCCGGACCGACCGGCCGCATTGCGAAGCCTTTCGGAGTGCGAGCCGGCTGCTCGCGCCGTTTCCCGAGGCGCTGGACGGCGCGGGCGTGCCCGAGTGGGTCCGCGCCAGGACGTTCTACGCGGGCTTCCTCACCGGGCCTGCCCTGACTGCCATCGGGGCGAGCCGCGATATCGTGGTGGTGTTCGGCCGGGGCGGCGCGGGCGGCGATATTCCTGCGCTGGCCGCAGCGGCCCGGTCCGTGCCGGACTGGGCCTGGCATGTGCTCGGCCCGGTCACGGGCTCGGGTGCGATCCCCGACAACCTGCATCTGCACGGCTGGGTCCCCGATGTCGCGGCGCATGTGGCGCGGGCCGCCCTGCTGGTCGGCGGCGGGGGCGACGGAGTCGTGGCGCTGGCGGCGGCGCAAGCCAAGCGTTTCCTCTGCCTGCCGGAGGCGCGGGCCTACGGCGAGCAGACCGAGAAGGCCGCCGCCCTGGCCCGGATCGGCGCCGCTATCGTGCACGCGGGATGGCCCGAAGCCTCCGCATGGCCGGATCTGATCCGGGCGGGGCTCGCCCTCGATCCGGCGGTGATCGGCGGGTTGCACAGCCCGGTCGCCGTCGCCGACTGCGCGATGGCTATCGACGCCCTGGCCGCCTCGTTCCAGCGGACATGAGACAGGCGTCCGCCGCATCGACGGACGCCTGTTCGATACGCTTAGGAGACCGCAGGCGGTCTCAGGAAATCAGGTCGAGCTTGGTCGCCTCGATCCCGTCGGCCCGCATCGCGTCCGGCATCGCGGAAAAGTCCCGGTAGCCGGCCTCGCGCGCCATGGCGTCGAGGGCCGTCTGCTCGGTGTCGGCCGCGCCGGTCCAGAACACCGCGCCGCTCTTCGTCTGCTTGATCTGAAAGATGCTCATCGAACCTGCGCCGGTCGAGAGAAGCCTATTGGCGGGACAACGTTGCCGCCGGCTGCGGGTTGCGGGGAAACGATCGGGAAGGCAGACTGGATCGTCGCGCCGCGGGATGCGGCGCGCCATCTGGCGACGGGATCCCGCGGCGGCGCTATACTCGATCGGGTGCAAGGTCCCTGCGCCATGAAATCGCCGACCTACTCGGCGAGGGAGCGGCGTCATCAATCGCGCGCCGACTGCGAGGCCCCGTCGTGAAATCCTACCGTTGGCGCGCGTCCCGCCTCGGCCTCCTGTGCGGGCTCGCAGCGCTCGCCACGGCGCCGGCCTCGGCACCGGTCCTGGCCGTCGAGAGCGCCGCCGTTCCCGATGCCGCTGTCATCGCGCCCGCCGTCACGGTCGTCCCGGCGGAGGACCGTGAGATCGTCGAGCGGGCGGTCGTCACCGGCACCCTCGTGCCACGGGACGAGATCCTGGTCTCCCCAGAGGTCGAGGGCCTGCGCATCACCGAGCTGCTCGTCGAGGAGGGCGACCGCGTCACCAAGGGTCAGGTGCTCGCCCGGCTGTCGCTGGAGATGATCGCCACCCAGGAGGCCTCGAATGTGGCGGCGGTCGCCCGCGCTCAGGCGGCCATTGTCCAGGCGCAGAGCCAGATCGTCCAGGCCGAGGCCGCCAACGTCGAGGCCCGGCAGGCGCTGGAACGCGCACAGGCGCTCGCCAAGACCGGCAACGCCACCGCGGCCGTGCTGGAGCAGCGCGTCTCGGCGGCGCAGGGGGCGGAGGGCCGGCTCGCCGCCGCGAAGGGCGGCCTTCAATCCGCGCAGGCCGACCTCGCCACCGCCCGTGCCGCCGGCGCCGAGATCGCCCTGCGGCGCGCCCGCACCGACATCCGCGCGCCGGAGGCCGGAATCGTCAACCGCCGCACCGCCCGGATCGGCGCCACCGCCACCGCGGTCGGCGAGCCCCTGTTCCGGCTGATCGCCCGCGGCGAGATCGAGTTGGAGGGCGAGGTCCCCGAGACCGCGCTGGCGCAGATCCGCGTCGGCGACCCGGCGAGCCTCGACCTCGACGACGGCCGCCACCTTCAGGGCAAGGTCCGCCGCGTCTATCCCGAGGTCGACCGGGCGACCCGCCTCGGCAAGGTGCGCATCCGCCTCGGCGACGATCCGGCCCTGCGCATCGGCGCCTTCGCGCGCGGCAACGTGGAGGTGGCCCGCCGCACCGGCGTCGCGGTCCCGGTCTCCAGCCTGCTCTACGCGGCGGACGGCCGGGCCAGCGTGCTGGTGGTGAAGGACGGCCGCGTCGAGGCGCGAACCGTCGCCACGGGCCTGTCGGCGGACGGATTCACCGAACTCCGATCGGGTGTCACGGCCGGCGAGAGCGTCGTCGCCCGCGCCGGCAGCTTCCTGCGCGACGGCGACCGGGTGCGGGCCGTGCCTTCGCCCGGCAACACGCCCATGGCTGCCCCCGTATCTGCCCCCATGGCCGATGCGGACCCGCGGTAGGACGAGTCGAAGGATCCGGCCATGCGCCTCAACGTCTCCGCCTGGGCGATCCGCAAGCCGCTCCCCTCGGTGGTGCTGTTCCTTGTCCTGATGATCCTGGGGCTGGTGAGCTTCCGCTCGCTGCCGATCACCCGGTTCCCGAATATCGACATCCCGATCGTCTCGGTGACGATCACCCAGTCGGGCGCCGCGCCCGCCGAGCTGCAGACCCAGGTCACCAAGTGGGTCGAGGACTCGATCGCGGGGGTGAAGGGCGTCAAGCACATCCTGTCGACGATCACCGAGGGCATCTCCACCACGACGATCGAGTTCCGCCTGGAGGTGAACCAGGATCGGGCGACCAACGACGTCAAGGACGCGATCGCCAAGATCCGCCAGAACCTGCCGCGCACGATCGACGAGCCGATCGTCTCGCGCGTCGAGATCGCCGGCCTGCCCATCATGGTCTACGGCGCCTCCGCACCCGCCATGACGCCGGAGGACCTGTCGTGGTTCGTGGACGACGTGGTCGCCCGCGGCCTGCAGAGCGTGAAGGGCGTCGGCGGCGTCGAGCGCCTGGGCGGCGTCGCGCGCGAGATCCGCGTCACCCTGAAGCCCGACCGGCTGCTGGCGCTCGGCATCACCGCCGCGGACGTGAACCGGCAATTGCGCCTGACATCGGCCGACATGGCCGGCGGCCGGGCCGAGATCGGCGGCCAGGAGCAGTCGATCCGCGCGCTCGCCGCCTCGGCGAGCCTCGAGACGCTCGCCAAGACCTCGATCGTCGTGCCGGGCAACCGCAAGGTCCGGCTCGACGAGCTCGCGACCCTCTCCGACACCGCCGAGGAGCCCCGCACCTTCGCGCGCTTCAACGGCGAGCCGGTCGTGGCCTTCGCGATCTCCCGGGCCAGCGGCGCCAGCGACGCCGACGTCGCGGTGGGCGTCGCCAAGAAGATCGCGGCGCTCCACGCGGCCAACCCGGACGTGCGCTTCGACCTGATCGACACCAGCGTCGACAACACGATCGGCAACTACCACTCGGCCATGATGGGCCTGATCGAGGGCGCCGCCCTCGCGGTCGTGGTGGTGCTGCTGTTCCTGCGCGACTGGCGGGCGACGCTGATCGCCGCGGTGGCACTGCCGCTCTCGGTGCTGCCGACCTTCTGGGTGATGAGCGCGCTCGGATTCTCGCTCAACGCCGTGAGCCTGCTGGCGATCACGCTGGTCACCGGCATCCTGGTGGACGACGCGATCGTCGAGATCGAGAACATCGTGCGCCATATGCGGATGGGGAAGTCGCCCTACCGCGCCGCCCTGGAAGCCGCCGACGAGATCGGGCTCGCGGTCATCGCCATCACGGCGACCATCATGGCGATCTTCTCGCCGGTGTCGTTCATGGGCGGCATCGCCGGGCAGTACTTCAAGCAGTTCGGCCTGACGATCGCGGCGGCGGTGTTCATGTCGCTGCTCGTGGCCCGGCTGATCACGCCGCTGCTCGCCGCCTACTTCCTGCGCGACCACGGGCCGGACCATACGCGCGACGGGTTCATCATGCGCGGCTACACCCGGCTCGTGGCGTGGTCGGTGCGGCACAAGTTCGTCACGCTGGTGCTCGGCATCGCCTGCTTTGCCGCCTCCATCGCGTCCACGGGCCTGCTGCCCGCAGGCTTCCTGCCGGCGGAGGATCAGGCGCGCACGCTGTTCGTCCTCGAACTGCCGCCCGGCGCCCGGCTGCAGGACACGGTCCGGGTGACCGACCGGATCGAGGCGAAGATCCGGGAACTGCCTGAGGTGAAGAGCGTGTTCGTCGACGGCGGCCGGCAATTGCCGGCCAAGAAGGAGGTGCGGCTCGCGAGCCTGACCATCAACCTCACGCCGAAGAACACCCGGCACCGCACGCAGAAGCAGGTCGATGCCGAGGTCGCCGCGATCCTGCGGGAAGAGCCGGACCTGCGCTTCTGGGCCCTGCGCGAGAACGGCCAGCGCGACCTCGCGCTGATCATCGCGGGGCCCGACAAGGCCGTGGTGGCGGAGGTCGCGGCGAAATTGCAGCGCGAGGCGCAGCAGATCCCGCATCTCGTCAACGTCATGTCGACGGCGCCGCTCGACCGCACCGAGGTCCGGATCCGGCCGAAACCCGGGGTCGCGGCCGATCTCGGCGTCTCCACCGACACCATTGCGGAGACCGTGCGGGTCGGGACGATCGGCGACATCGGCATGAACCTCGCCAAGTTCAACGCGACCGACCGGCAGATCCCGATCCGCGTGCAGCTCCCCGAGAGCCTGCGCGGCCGGCTCTCCGAGTTCGAGACCCTGAAGGTGCCGGTGAAGGGCGGGGCGGCGGTGCCGCTCGCCACCGTGGCCGATATCAGCCTCGGCCAGGGACCGACCGGCATCGACCGCTACGACCGCGCGGTGCGCGTCGCCCTCGAAGGCGACATGCAGGGCACCGACGCGCTCGCCGAGCTGATCAAGCAGGTGATGACCCTGCCGGCCGCCAGGAACCTGCCGCCCGGGGTCACGATCAGCCAGACCGGCGATGCCGAGGTGATGGGCGAGGTGTTCGAGGGTTTCGCCCTCGCCATGGGCGCCGGCCTGATGATGGTGTTCGGCGTGCTGATCCTGCTGTTCGGCAACTTCCTGCAGCCGCTGACCATCCTGTTCTCGCTGCCGCTCTCCATCGGCGGCGCGATCCTGGCGCTGCTGATCTGCCACATGCCGATCTCGATGCCGGTGGTGATCGGCATCCTGATGCTGATGGGCGTAGTGACCAAGAACGCCATCATGCTGGTGGATTTCGCCGTGGAGCAGATCCGCGCCGGGGTCGACCGCAACGAGGCGATCGTCGATGCCGGCCGCAAGCGTGCCCGGCCCATCGTGATGACCACGATCGCCATGGCGGCCGGCATGGTGCCCTCCGCGCTGGCCTACGGGATCGGCGGCGAGTTCCGCGCGCCGATGGCGGTGGCGGTGATCGGCGGCCTGCTCGTCTCGACCGTGCTGTCGCTGGTGTTCGTGCCGGCGATCTTCGTGCTGATGGACGATCTCTCGCGCCTGCTGAAGCGGATGTTCGGCCGCTTCGTGGGCGAGCGCGACGACCCGGAGGATGTCGAGGCGTTCCATCCGGCCAATGACGGGCGGCCCGCACCCCCGCGCATCGCCGCGGAATAGCCGATCCGCATTGCGCGGCGCGTCGCGATGCGCTGTGACTCCCGCCGACGAATCGAACGGGGAAACACGCAGCGATGTCGGGTGGTCACGGGGCGGTCGAGGGTTCGAACAAGCGCGTGGCGCTGCTCATCTCGGTCCTGGCGCTGTTCCTCGCCTTCAGCGAGACCCTGGGCAAGGCGGCCCAGACGGAGTCGATCGGCGCCAATGTCGAGGCGGCCAACCAATGGGCCTACTTCCAGGCCCGCACGATCCGCTCGACGGTGCTCAAGACCGCCGACGAGGCCCTCGCGCTCGTGCCGCCCGGCCCGAACCAGGACGCGATCGCGGCCAAGCGCGCCGAGTGGACCAAGACGCTGGCGCGCTGGGATTCCGAGCCCTCGACCGGCGAGGGCCGCAAGGAGCTGACCGCCAAGGCCCGCGCCTCCGAGGAGCGGCGCGACCTGTCCCTGCTGCGCTATCACCACTACGAACTGGCCTCGGCGGCCTTCCAGATCGGCATCGTGCTGGCCTCGGCCGAAGTGATCACCGGCATCGCGGTGCTGGTCTTCGCGGGCGGCTTCCTGGGTCTCGCCGGAGCGGCGCTCCTCGGTTTCGGCTACCTCGCGCCGCACGCGCTGCCGTTCTTTCACTGACAATCGTTCTCCGCCGGGCTGGACGCGCGGCGCAGTGGCTTATCTTCCCGGCAGATTTCCGGGGGGGGTACGATGCCGACCGAGACCGAGGCCCAGGGCCGCCTGACGCGCGTCGCCAGCGCGATCTTCCTGCACACCGAGCACGCGATCTACGCGGCGCTCGGGCTCCTGCTGGCGTTGACCGCGCTCGTCGCGCTGATCGATGCGGCCGGATTGACCCTTGAAGCCTTCAAGGCCCTGGGGAGCGCCCAGCAGATCCTGGAGGTGGTCGACCGGCTGCTGTTCCTGCTGATGCTGATCGAGATCCTGCACACGGTGCGGGTCTCGATGCGGTCGGGCACGCTGACCTGCGAGCCGTTCCTGATCGTCGGCCTGATCGCCTCGATCCGGCGGGTTCTGGTGATCACGCTGCAATCCTCGGAGATCATGCACGCCAAGGATTGGTCGCCCGAGAAGCAGGCGCTGTTCCAGGCCTCGATGATCGAGCTCGGCGTGCTGGCGGGCCTGATCATCACGATGGTCTTCGCGATCTTTCTGCTCCACCGTGCCCGCGACGACGGGAAGCCCGCGGGCGACGAAGCCAACGGCAGCGGGCATTGAGACCCGCTCAATTCAACCGCAGGATCGCGGCGTTGAGCAGCGTCGCGAAGGCGACCCAGACGGCGTAGGGCACGAGCAGCCAGGCCGCGAGCCGGTCGAACCGCCAGGTCAGCCGGATGGTCCAGAGCACCATCACCAGCAGCATCGCCACCACGATCAGCCCGGTGCCGATCGCGTGGGCGGTGAAGAACACAGGCGTCCAGGCGGCGTTCAGCGCGATCTGGACGAGGAAGGCCGCGAGCGCCAGCCACCAGCCCTCGCGGGCGGGCCCGGTGCGCGGCATCGCGCCGAGCAGCCGCCAGAGCGCGATCGCAATCATCGTGTAGAGGATCGTCCAGGCCACCGGAAAGACCCAGTCCGGCGGGTTGAAGACCGGCTTGTTCAGGCCCGCGTACCAGCCCGGGATCTCGGCCTGGGTCGCCACCGAACCGATCGCCGCGGTGGCCGCCACCGGCAGGACCGCGGCGGCGAGCCGGAGCCAGCGCGGCACGGCGGGCCCTTGGGGGATCTGTGTGGCGACCGTCATGACATCCGTCTCCGCGGGCGGGTTGCCGGGGACGACGGCCCGTGGCACGCGCCCCTCTCCATCCGCCGGGAATCGTCAGATGACACAGCCTAACGCGCCGCAGGCCCCGACGGATACACAGCACGCGGGACCGCCGGCCTTCGCGCGAAAAAGCCTCGCCGCGCAGGCGATGGGCCGGATCGAGCCCGAGACCCGGGCGGTGGTGATGCCGCTCCACGTCTCCACGACCTTCATCCGCGATCCCGACAACGGCTACAGCTCGGGCTTCTGCTACGCCCGGCCCGACAACGCCACGGTGCGCGAGGCCGAATCCGTCCTGGCGATGCTGGAGGGCGCGGAAGCCGGCGCCCTGCTGTTCGGCTCCGGGATGGCGGCGGCCACCGCGGTGTTCGGCGCCCTGGAACCGGGCGATCACGTCGTCGCCGGCACCGTCATGTACTGGGCGCTGAAGCGCTGGCTGCGCGAGGAGGCACCCCGGCGCGGGCTGGACCTGACCTTCGTGGACACGGACGATGCCGAGGCGCTCCGGGCCGCGATCCAGCCCGGCAAGACCAAGCTCGTCTGGATCGAGACCCCCGGCAATCCGCTATGGACGGTCACCGACATCGCCGTTGCCGCGGCGCTCGCCCATGCGGCCGGTGCCCGGCTCGCGGTCGATTCCACCGCGGCCTCGCCGGTGCATACGCGCCCGCTCGAACTCGGCGCCGACATCGTGATGCACTCGGCCACCAAGATCCTGAACGGCCATTCCGACGTGGTGGCGGGCGTGCTGGCGGGGGCGCGGGACGACGCGTTCTGGGCGCGGATCCGCGGCATCCGTGCCGGCGGCGGCGGCATCCTCGGGCCGTTCGAGGCCTATCTGCTGATGCGCTCGCTGCGCACCCTGCACCTCCGGGCAGCCGCGCAATCGGCCGGCGCCCTGCGGCTCGCCGAGCGCCTGCGCGGGCATCCGCACGTCACCCACGTCCTGTATCCGGGGCTCACCGACGATCCAGGGCACGCGGTCGCGCGCCGGCAGATGCGGGACGGGTTCGGCTACATGCTGTCGATCCGGGTCGCAGGGGCGGAGGCGGGCGCCATCGCGACGGCGGCTCGGGTGCGGTTGTGGAAGCGCGCCACCTCGCTCGGGGGCGTCGAGAGCCTGATCGAGCACCGGGCGTCGGTCGAGGGTCCGGGCAGCCCCTGCCCGCCGGACCTGCTGCGCCTCTCCACCGGCATCGAGGATACGGACGATCTGTTTGCTGATCTCGATCAGGCCCTGCGCGGTTCGCACGCGGGCTGATCGGCGAGAACGCTGGTGCCGAACGGGGGTCTCGCGCGTTGTGCCGGCACACCCGTCGGCGCAGGGCGCCCCACACCGCGAGTTCGACGTCATGACGACCCGTTTCCGAGCGATCGTGCCCGGTTCCATCGCGTTCCTCACCCTGGCGCTCGCCCCGGCCGCCCGGGCCGACGCGGTTCCGAATCTCGACGTCGAACGCACGTGCCAATCCGCGCAGGTGGCCAACACGTCGATCAGCGACCAGGCCAATTACGACGGCTGCCTCCGCTCGGAGCGGGAGGCCAAGAAGGAAGCCGAGCGGCACTGGGGCAGCTACACCCAAGCGGCCAAGCGGCAGTGCGAGAACCAGTTCAAGGCGGGCGGCTACCCCTCCTACGTCGAGATGGTGACCTGCCTCGAACTCGCCTCCGGCACGGTTCCGACCCAGAGCGGCGACGGCGGTCAGGCTGTCGGCGGACCCGGGTCGCCGCGGGACGTGAAGGCCCAGCGGGAAGGCGGCGCCACCCTCACGAAGGAGCCTCCGGCAAGCCAGCGTACGAACCCGATCCAGGTGCTGGACGGCAAATAGGCCGGAGCCCGTCCGGCGAACCCAGGCGAGCCATTCACCCGACGCCGGGGCATGAAACGACTGTCGCGTGCTATGGGCCAAGCTTCCCTTCCTCAGCACGCCGCCCGGATTCGTGAACGCCCTCGCCCTCATCGCCCCGATCTTCGGGATCGTCCTGATCGGCTGGGCGGCGGCACTCGCCGGGCTGCTTTCCGACAAGGTCAGCGACGGCCTGTCGGAATACGTCTTTGCGGTCGCCGTGCCGGCGCTGATCATCGCCACTCTGACCAAGCCCGGCATGAGCGGCACCGTGGCGTGGTCCTACTGGGCCGCATATTTCGGCGGCGCCGGGGTCTCCTGGTTCGTCGGCACGTCGATCGCCCGGCGGCGGGCCGGGATCGATCGGCGGGGCGCGATCCTCCACGGCTTCGCGGCGAGCCAGTCGAACACCGTGTTCGTCGGCGTCCCGATGATCCTCCAGGCCTACGGCGAGGAGGGCGCCTTCCCGCTGTTCATGCTGCTCGCCGTCCACCTGCCGCTGATGATGGGCAGCGCCACCTTCCTGATCGAATCCGATTCCGGCCTGCCGATCCTGGCGCGGCTCCGCGGCCTCGCCCTGGTCCTCCTGAAGAATCCGATCTTCGTCGCGCTCCTGATCGGCATGGCCATGAAGGGCCTCGGCCTCGCGCCGGTCGGGCACCTCCAGTCCCTGATCGACGCCTTCGCGGGCACCGCCTCGACCTGCGCGCTGGTGGCGCTCGGCGCCGGCCTGAAGCGCTACCGGGTGCTGTTCGATCTCAAGGGGGCGCTGGCGATCGCGGCGCTGAAGAACGTCCTTCACCCGCTCGCGGTGTGGATCCTCGCCTTCCACGTCTTCGCGATGCCGCCGGCCTATGCGGGCGTGGCGACCCTGTTCGCCGCCATGCCGGTGGGGATCAACGCCTACCTGCTGGCGGCCCGCTACCGGACCGAGACCGGGATGGTGGCGGCCTCCGTGCTGGTCTCCACCCTCCTGGCGCCGCTCACGACGGTGGCTTGGCTGACGCTGCTCGGGCGGGCGTGACGGGTACGCCCCGGCGTCACCGCGCGCGTTGGACGACGGCCGGCACGGGTCTAGAGTATCGCCAAGCGCGAGCCCGCAGGGCTCCACGCAACCCCTGCAGCGAGGATCCCCATGAACGCTCCGATGCGGCCCCCGGGCAGCGCCTCCCCGTCGGCCCCGGCCTCGGCGCGCTTCGTTTGGGACGATCCCTTCCTGCTGGAGGACCAGCTCAGCGAGGACGAACGGGCGATTCGCGACGTCGCCCAGAGCTTCGCGCAGGAGCAGCTCCTGCCCGGGATCGTCGAGGCCTACGCCGAGGAGAAGACCGATCCGGACCTGTTCCGGAAGATGGGCGAGCTCGGCCTGCTCGGCGTCACCCTGCCGGAGGAATACGGCTGCGCCGGCGCCTCCTACGTGGCCTACGGGCTCGTGGCGCGGGCGGTGGAGGCGGTGGATTCCGGCTACCGCTCGATGATGAGCGTGCAATCCTCCCTCGTGATG
>NZ_JAKSYM010000057.1 GCF_022829545.1 Methylobacterium sp. J-030
ATACACTCTTCCCTACCCTCATTCCATACCGGCACCACTTCCGATGTCACTGGGTTCTAGCAGGTGCCCGTCAACCAGCCCGCCCGGGTGGAGGTTGCCCTGACACTGCGACCGGTGGTCGAACACGCCGGCGTGGCTGGAGCGGAGCACGATGCCGGTCAGCGCGTAGCCCTTCTGCAGCAGGCGCTGGGCCAGGTACGCCCCGTCCTGGCCCGTCACCCCCGTGATCAGCGCGCGCTTGCCCGTCATAGCCCGTCCCGTCCCAACAGATGCCCGGCTGCTACGACTCGGGCGTCGGCCAAGTCAACCCGAGCAGCCGACGTGAGGCGCGGACCGTCGCGGCGGTCGGACCTGCGCGGGCTCTTACGGCGGATCGCAAGGGCCGGCGCGACAGTCGAGGCCGGTCCGGTATGCCGCACGGGGCGACGGGGCCGCTGTCGCGCATCCGGACGGCCGGGACACGAACAGGCGCGAGCCGCACGAAGGGCACGCCGACCTGGGGGCGCAGGCGCCGCGTCCCTGACCCTCCCGCGTGTCAGGCCTCAGAACCCGATCCCGGACGCGAGAGCGAGCAGGATGAAGCCGACATGTCCCGCGTTCGTGACGGCTCCGGAACAAGCCAGCGCTGCGAGCTCTGCGCGTGGGGTGAGGACGATCTCGATATCCTCCGTCGGCTCGGGCGAGGCGCGGCCGGGAGCAACGCCTTCCGCCAGAACGAGGTGAACGCGATTCGTGTAGCGGCCCGGATCGGGAGACAGGGATACGCGGTGTCGCGCGGTCCCACCCGAGAAACCGGTCTCCTCACTCAATTCGCGGATCGCCGCCTGTACGATATCGGTCTCCCCTTCGTCCATGATCCCGCCCGGGAGCTCGAGTGTGAGACCGGCGTAGCCGTGGCGATACTGACGCACGAGGATCGCCCGGTCGGATGCGTCGAATGCGAGCGTGTGGACGAAATCGCGGGACTCGACGAGGTAGTACGGTGCAATCTCTGCCCCGGACGGCGTGACGCAGTCGTCGGCGCGTATGCTGAGCCAGCGATCGCGCACGATATGCCGCGAGGCCGTGATCGCCCACGTCCCGTCGTTCATCCCGGGTGCGCTCATCTCTATCTCCGGCCGTGCAAGGTGCGATCGGTGCACGGCGTCGATCGCCGATCCGGCCGGCTGCGCGGTTCCACCCGCCGTCATCTCATCCGGTGGCCCGCCGCCATCCGTATCAGCCAGCCGCATCCAGAGCCTCCTCGTCACAGAGGATCTTCGAAGATCGGTTGAATTCCATGTGCAGCGCGGCGTCGCGATGAGCATCCGCCGGGGCGGCATTGGTCATGTAGTTGCGATTGAACACCCGCATGACATGCGCGACGCCCGACTCCGAGACCGAGCGGCGATCGGCCTCGAAATATGTCCCGCCGTTGACCCAACTGGTTATGATCTCGTAAGACGGAAAGTATTCAATTCTGTCATGATGTCTGCAGAGTTCGCCGGCCGCGGCGCGCAGCGCGGATTTGCTATACGTTGTCGATACCAGAACGTGCTGATCCTCGTATGTCGCGACCAGCGGCACTGGTGAAACCGTGAGCAGAATCCGGAGGTTGGGGTTTCGTTCTCGAATGAAGATGACGAACGCTTCCAGATCCCGCCTCACCTCCTCCGCAGTCATATTGGTGAAGCGATAGGCGGATGGATCCGGCGGCTGCGCGACGACTCCGGGAGCGATCGGGAACACCGCCCCGTCCACGGAGGATTCCCATATCTCCGTCAGGCCGACGGTGAAGATGAACAGGTCGCTTTCCTCGAACATCCGTCGCACGGCCGCGAAATGCTCCACCCGTGCGTCGACCACGGCCTGCTCCGAGCTATGACCTGAGATGTCGACCTGAGGTCGGAACGGATCGACGTAGCGGCCGTCCAGTCTCAGCCAAGCCGTGTCGCGCGGCTTGAACAAGCCGTAGGCGCGATGGGCGAGCTGGAGCAGCTGCCGGGCGCTGTAGATGTTGCCGAACCGGGCGCTGAAGAGATTGGCTTCATCCGCGCCGGGCTCGGTCACGTGATAGTTGAACCCGCGCTCGATGAGCGTTCGCGCGATATGCTGTGCGAAGCAGCTGCCGGCCGTGGCGATCCGGTCGCCGGGCGTCAGACGAAAGCCCGGCTTGATCACCGGATCGAGATCGGCGGGTGCTGCCTGCACGACGGCGCGGCGCCAGAACTGATAATCGGGTAGCTTCGCGTAGGGATTGGATCCGCGGCGGTGCGATGGAACGGTCAAGCGCTCAAGGTCGCGATATCGGTCCGCTTGGTCGATGAGGCGCTCGCAGCGGAGGTCGGACGGATTGTGGCCTCTGTAGCGCTCGAAGGAGCCGGTTACGAAGCGCTCGAGATCCAGGATCCGGCCGGGCGTGCCCGAGGTCTTGAATTCGTAGCTGCCGTCCAGGCCGAACCGGTCCGCGATGGTCGGATAGATCGGCCAGACGGGGCCGGTCAGCAGCGGATCGTTCAGGAAACGGTCGACTGCGCGAACCGCGGGCGCGAGCCCGACCGCATTAAGGACAGCTTCGGCGACGCGAGCCAGGGCCGGGAGAGACGGATGGTTGACGGCGTGACAGAATGGGGCGACGTCCTTCAACCCGTCCAACAAGGATTTCCCATCGAGATCGGCTTTGTTGAAATTTTCGATAAGATGAGCATCCGCGCTTGTGATATATTCGAGATATCCAAGGCGGTCGAAGACGTCTTCCCGGAACAGGCGGATCACCTGATCGACGCTCAGCCCGCGATGCCAGCCGTAGAGCGTAAGAGCGGAATTGTATTCATCCAGCGGACTGTCAATGAATTTGTTGTTTAACTGCGCGTAGACCAGATCCGGATGAAATCCGGCATAGTAGAAAGTCGGCCAGAGCCGGACGCGATCGGTTCTCCGCTCGGAGATGAATGCCCTGTCGTCCCGTAAGCCGGCGAACTCCGTCTGAAGGAGGACGAGATCGCTGATGGCGACCGTTTCGGTGCTCGATACGCCGAGGTGAACGCCGTGGATCTCGGCATCGGGCAACATGACGCGCAGGCATGCGGCGAGAACCGGCGCCTGGCAATTGCCGACGACGGTAATGCGCATGGTGAAGGCATCCGGCGGCCCCGTAACCTGGCCTCGGCCTTCTTGACGGCCATAGAGTTCGAAATGAACCCGTGGCGCGATACCCGAAGCCTTTACATCGGGATTGGCGGCCAAGTATCCTTCTGCATTGAAATTCTCGTTCGTGGCTAGTTCAACGTTAGTGACTGTCTTCATGGTCAAAGATTGCCACCGGTGGCAGATTGAGAAAGCCTCGATTTTGCATAGGACGACCGGTGAGGGAGCTCGAATTTGCGGGGCTCGGCCTCATCGTGCATCGGCAGCACCGATAAAGCCGACGGCCCCCGAAAGTAAGCCTTGACGGCGCGATTTGAGCGTCGCTCCCATACATCGGCGACGTGGGCGATACAACGCATAAGTGGTGGCGAGCCGGTGGGGTCGGGTTATAGTACGCGTACCGAAGACCCGCTCCGGGAAGGCCTCGGTTCATCGAGTCCGGATGCGCGGATGGGATGGTGCGGGATCGTCTCCGCCGGGATGGCTACGGATAGACCAAATCCGTCCCCTGGCTCGTCCGGACTGACCGGGGCCTGATGGGGTGGTTCCTGCCCGCGGGGTTGCTGCGCCGCGCGGCGTCGTTCGGAATGCGAAGCGTCGCCGCGTTGACCACCGGGCCGGATGCGAGCCGACCCGTGTGATGCGCGTGCTCGACACCCCGACCGGTGCAGCCCCCGGCTACAGGGCGGCGGGCAGGGGATCGCGGCCCTGACCTCAGCCGTCGAGGCCGAGCATCAGCCCGAGATTCTGCACCGCGGCCCCGGAGGCCCCCTTTCCGAGATTGTCGAGGCGCGCCACCAGCACCGCCTGCCCGTGCTCGGACGAGCCGAACACCCGCAGTTCCAGCCTGTCGGTGTCGTTGAGATCCTCCGGCTCGATCTTTTCGCGGTGCGCACCCGTCGCGGCGCCCGGCACGACCTGAACCAGCGGCTGGTCGGCGTACCAGTCGCGGAGCGCCGCCTCCAGGTCGGCGGCCTCCGGCTTGCCCGGCAGCGCGTCGAGGTGGAGGGGCACGCTCACCAGCATGCCCTGCCGGAAATTACCCACGGACGGCACGAAGATCGGCCGGCGGGTGAGCCCGCCGTAGCGCTGCAATTCCGGCACGTGCTTGTGGGCGAAGCCCAGTCCGTAGAGCAGGAACGGTGGCGCCGTGCCCTGCTCGTAGGCCTCGATCATGCTCTTGCCGCCGCCGCTATAGCCGCTGACCGCGTTGACGCTGATCGGATGGTCGGCCGGGATCAGGCTACTCTCCACCAGAGGGCGCAGCAGCGCGATGCCCCCGGTCGGGTAGCAGCCGGGATTGGCCACCCGCCGGGCCCGGGCGATGGCGGCGCCCTGCGCCCGGGTCATCTCCGGGAAGCCGTAGGTCCAGCCCTCGGCGACGCGGTGGGCCGTGCTGGCGTCGAGCACCCGCGGGCCACCGCCGGGCAGGGTGTCGGCAAGCGCCACTGTCTCCCTGGCGGCCTCGTCCGGCAGGCAGAGCACGACGAGGTCGACTTCGGCGAGCAGCGCCCGCTTGGCGTCCGGGTCCTTCCGGTGCTCGGGCGCGATGCTGCGCAGGGTGACCTGCCCGTCGCGCTCCAGGCGCTCGCGGATGCCGAGACCGGTGGTGCCGGCCTCGCCGTCGATGAACACGGTGGGCTTTCTCGCGCCGTCGCCAGCCATCGTCCGTCTCGCTCTTGAAAGAGTCCCATGTGCCGCCCGAGTCGGGCCGGGCTGTTCAGGTGATCGCAGTGCAGCATCGTGTCAACGGCCGCGCCGGGCTTTGGAGCCTCGTCCCGGAAGCCGAAATCGGCACGATGCTCCAAATCAGTGCGTGTGCGTCACCGTTTTCCGAAAGCCGGTGGCCACCTTTCGGGATGAAGCTCCGGAAACGCGAAAGGGCGGCCCCCGCAGGAACCGCCCTCCCCGTGACACCGGTATGACCGGATGTCTTAACGCTTGGAGAACTGGAAGCTGCGGCGGGCCTTCTTGCGGCCGTACTTCTTGCGCTCGACCACGCGGGCGTCGCGGGTGAGGAAGCCCTCGCGCTTGAGCGGCGCGCGCAGCTCCGGCTCGTAGTAGGTCAGGGCCTTCGACAGGCCGTGGCGCACCGCGCCGGCCTGGCCGGAAAGGCCGCCACCCGCCACCGTGACGGTGATGTCGTACTGGTCGACGCGGCCCGCGATCTCCAGCGGCTGGCGCAGGATCATGCGCAGCACCGGACGGGCGAAGTAGGTCTCGACCGGGCGCTTGTTGATCGTGACCGTGCCGTTGCCGGGCTTGATCCAGACGCGGGCGACCGCGTCCTTGCGCTTGCCGGTGGCGTAGGCGCGGCCCTGCGCGTCCAGCTTCTGGACGTGGACGGGGGCCTCGTTGGCGGAATCGTCCGCGCCGGTATTCGCCCGGTTGAGGTCGGCGAGGGACTGCAGGGTCGCCATGATCAAGCGCTCACGTTCTTGCGGTTGAGGGCGCCGACGTCGAGCGCCTGCGGCTGCTGGGCTTCATGCGGGTGTGCGGCGCCCTTGTAGACGCGCAGGTTGCCGAGGATCTGCCGGAAGAGCGGGCCGCGGGGCAGCATGCGCTCGACGGCCTTCTCGACCACGCGCTCGGGGAAGCGCCCTTCGAGGATGAACTTGGCCGTGCGCTCCTTGATCCCGCCCGGATAGCCGGTGTGGTAGTAGTAGCGCTTCTGGACGTACTTGCGGCCGGTGAACTTCACCTTGTCGGCGTTGACGACGATGACGTTGTCGCCGCAATCGACGTGGGGCGTGTAGGCGGCCTTGTGCTTGCCGCGCAGGCGCATCGCCACGATCGAGGCGAGACGGCCGACGACGAGGCCCTCCGCGTCGATCACGATCCACTTCTTGTCGACCTCGGCGGGCTTCAGCGAGGTGGTCTTCATAGCCAAATCCCAGGGGTTCCGACGGATCCGGCCCCGACTGGCGGGACCGTCAGGCATCGGGGTGCCGAAAAAGGAGCCGCCGCGTGGGGGACACGCGGCGGCGGTGGCGGGTGCATAGCCGGACCCGCATGCCGGGTCAACACGGGAATGAGTTTTTCCGGAAAACTCAATTTCGCGAGCCGGTTAGCAGATGCGGTATCGGAGTACCGCAATCACTCGCTGCGCCGGCCTCGTTCGGCGATGGTGAGCTTCTGGACCCCCTTGCCGGCGAGCACGGGCTTCTTCGCGCTGAGGATGCGGGAATTCACCCCCGTCCAGCCGATCTCGCCCGAGAGCCGGCCGTACTCGATCTTGGGGCAGCGGTTCATGATCACGGTGAGGCCCCGCGCCTCGGCCCGGGCGGCGGCCGCGTCGTCGCGGACGCCGAGCTGCATCCAGATGACTTTCGGCAGCGGCGACAGGGCCAGCGCCTCGTCGACCAAAGGTCCGGCGGCGGCCGAATTGCGGAAGATCTCGACCATGTCGATCGGCTGTTCGCTCGAGGAGGCCTGCACCTCGGCGAGGCTCGCCGCGACCCGGCGCCCGAGCAGATCCTGGCCGGCGAGGCCGGGATTGACCGGCGTCACCGCGTAGCCCCGGTCGAGCAGGTATTTGAGTACGATCCAGCTCGGACGGGCGGGGTTCGCCGAGGCGCCGACCAGCGCGATCGTGCGCGTGTCGTTCAGGATCGCGCGGATCCGCGCGTCGGGGTAGCGCGCGTGCCGGTCTACCGCGCCGGGTTCGTCGCCTGTCGCCTGCATGGCCTGCCTCCTCAGCTGCGCGGACCCTGCTACAGCCGCCAGACCTCGAAGCCCAGGCGCTCGAAGGTCGCCCGCGGGTGGAGCGCCTTCACGTCCACCACCAGCCCCCCGGGCCGCAGCCGCGCGGCGAGCGCCTCCGGACCCAGCCGGGCGTACTCCCGATGCGGGACGGCGATCACCACCGCATCCGCCGCGCCGGGCAGGTCGTCCCAGTCGAGAAGCGCGATCCCGTAGGTGGCCCGGGCCTCCGCGGCGCTGGCGCGGGGATCGTGGACCGCGACGGTGCAGCCGAATTCCTCCAGCTCCCGGATAAGGTCGGCGACCTTGGAGTTGCGCAGATCCGAGCAATTCTCCTTGAAGGTCAGGCCGAGCACGATCACCCGCCCCCCGCCCGGGCCCCCTCCCCCGCGGACGATCCGCTTGACCGTCCCGCGGGCGACGTGGGCGGCCATGCTGTCGTTGATGCGCCGCCCGGCCAGGATCACCTGCGGGTGGTAGCCGATCATCGCGGCCTTGTGGGTGAGGTAGTAGGGATCGACGCCGATGCAGTGGCCGCCGACGAGGCCGGGGCGGAACGACAGGAAGTTCCACTTCGTCCCGGCCGCTTCGAGCACCTCCAGCGTGTCGAGGCCGAGCTTGTCGAAGATCAGCGACAGCTCGTTCATCAGCGCGATGTTCAGGTCGCGCTGGGTGTTCTCGATCACCTTGGCGGCCTCCGCGACCCGGATCGACCCGGCGGCGTGGATCCCCGCCTCGATGATCGAGCCGTAGAGGGCGCCGAGCCGCGTCAGGGTCTCGGGGGTGTCGCCCGAGACGATCTTCACCACCCGGGCGAGGCCGTGCTCCCGGTCGCCCGGGTTGATCCGCTCCGGGGAGTAGCCGACGAAGAAATCCGCCTTCCAGCGCAGGCCGGAGGATTGCTCCAGCACGGGGATGCAGATCTCCTCGGTGGCGCCGGGATAGACGGTGGATTCGAACACCACGGTCGCCCCGGGGCGCATGTGATGTCCGACCAAAGCGGCCGCCTGGATCAGCAGGTCGAAATCCGGCCGCTGGGCCGCATCGACCGGGGTCGGGACCGTGACGATGATGATGTCGGCCGCCGACAGGGCGGCGGGATCGTCGGTGAGCGTGAGGTGCCGGGCGGCGTCGAACGAGGCCGCGTCGACCTCCCCCGCGGGGTCGTGCCCGGCGCGGTAGGCCGCCACCTTGTCGGCGGAGTGCTCGTAGCCGATCGTGGTCCGCGTCCGGCCGAAGGCCAGGGCCAGGGGAAGCCCGACATAGCCCAGGCCGACGACTGCCACGCTCTCCGCCACGCCGCATTCCTCAACGGCCGTCGAGGCGCCGATCGCCGCGTCGTCCGCCGGGCGCGTATAGGGGGGCTACGGGGCCGCGTCGATCCGAATCACGAAACGGGGCGGCCGCCCCTTCAGCCCTCCGTCTCGGCAGGATCATCCCATTCGATCCGACGCGGCCGGATCGCCGGCACGGACACCGCGATACCGATCCGGACCGCCGTACCGACGATGGCGATCACGGCGCAGACGAGGAGGAGGGTGTCGAGCACGGTGCTCAGATCAGGGATCGGCCAGCACGGTGATGCCGGGCGGCGCGCTGGCGGGCGCGCGTGTTGTGGAGGCGCCGCATCTGCTCTTGGATCCGGAGATCCTCGTGCAGCGGATGAATGGCCGTCGCGGACGGGAGAGGCACTTCCGAGCGGTCTTCACCCTGGGGATGGACTGATTTCATGGCCGCCCTCCTCAGTAGTCTCTACGCATGAGCTTAGCCATTTGCAGATCAATTGCAACCCGGCCGGCACCAATAGGGCGGGCGTGCAGCCAAACCGGTTGTCCGCAGCCTTCCTCGAAGCGGCCGACAGGGCGAAGGCCAGGGTCTGACGTTCGTGCCCGCAAGCCGGATGCCGCATCGAATTCCTAAGACGATGCGCCGGCTGCCGACATCACGCCTGATCACGCTGCGAACGGACGCGCACCCAACCCTTCGTTTTGCTGTGCCCCCGCGCGCCGAACCGGCATCCCCATTGGCGGATCGCGCGCGATCAAGGACGCAGGGGATCCCCCCTGGTCCGGTGCCTGCCGATTGCGGTCATGCCGAGGGAAACTCGGGCCGAAGCCTGTTTTGGACCGAAATGCTAAGCTGTATGCTGTCGGAAAATCTGCTCGTTAACCAATTCTTAACATTCTGATCCTACGCCCACGCCAAGGGCCGACCACTGGGGTCCGCCCCGTCAGTCGGGCGAGTTTCCGATGCTCTTCCTTGTCGCGGCAGCACTCGGCGGCGGCGTGGCGACGGCCGCCCTGCTGGGGCCGATCAGTCCGCTCGCCGCGCTGATCACCGCACCCTTCGTGGCCAGTGCCGGGGCCGTTCTGGCCAGTTTCCTGATGGCGTGGCGCAGCAGCCGCAGCGGGCGGGAGACGCCGATCCTCGACGCGCAGACCGACGCGATGGTGGCGGCCCTTCGGACCTTGGCCGAGCAGGCTAGCCCCGCCGCTCCGGCCCCCCAGACCGCTGCCGACCGTCACCGGGTCGCCTGAAGCCCGGTCACGAGGCTGCGGCGGACGCCGTCCGTGCCCCGTGGCTCGGCATGCGGGTGCCCACCGCGCGGACGGAGGCAGCGCGCGCCATCAGGCGTTCGGCCAGGGCGCTGCCCGGATGGCGGCAGGCGAGCGCGCGGGCCGTATCCTCCATCGTCTCGGGCTCCAGGCCCCATTGGAGCTGCTCTTCCGCGGCGGTGAGCAACCTCCAGAACGGGATGACTTCGTCCGACATTGGCACAGTTCCCCGGGCGACTGACGTGACGCCGGGTTCATTGCAAAGATCGGGGCCCACGCGGGCCGTCCGACCGCGGGCAGACGCCCGCCGGACCCGGGCGATCGCAGCGCGCAGGCCGGCGCATGTCAGGACGCCAACGCGAACGTCGCGCCCGCGAAGCCGAGGCCGGCCAGGAACAGGCTCCCGCCCATCACCTCGAGGATCGCGCGGTAGCGCCGGGACCGCAGGGATCCGGCCGCCATGCAGGTGCCGACGACGACACAGAATACGCCCAGCGACATCATGGTAGCTCCGTAGTTGCCCGCACCTTGACAATTACGGCTGTGGCGATGCCGGGTTCCGGCGTGCGAAGGTTGTCGACGGATTAATCCATCCGCCTCGCGGCTTCCGACCGGCTGGTCAACCGACGCGCAGCAGGCCGGCGACATCGCGCATCGTCCCGACCGTCTCGATCCCGAGGACGGCCTCGATCAGCCGGGCGGTCTGCTCCGCGCCGAGGACGGGCGCCATCAGATCGCGGCTCTTGGCGACCACCTCCGCGCGCGGCATCGGGTTGTCGGCGGTGCCGCGGACCGCCAGCACCGTGTCGGTCAGCACCGTCCCGTCGGCCAGCGCGATCTCCACGATCGCGGCGCGGGCCGGTTCGAGCCGCTCCAGTTCGTCGCTGGGGATCAGCCGCACCTTGGCGCGCAGGCGCAGGACCGCCGGATCCGCCATGCGGTCCCTGTCGTGCGCCGCCTGGAACGAGGCGGTGCCGTCGAGCAGCATGATCGCCACCATGTGCTGGAGGCAGATGTCGGGCATGTCGCGGTTGTCGACCACCCGCGCCTCGGTGTGGGCCACGCGGACGGTGACCGACTGGATCGCCCCGGGATCGACGGGCCGCCGCTTGAGGATGTTGCTCAAGGCGTCGAGCGGCGCCTGGATCGGGGAGCCCACCGTCCATTTCTTGATGTTGGTGCGGGCGATCTCGTAGCGCGCGCCGAGGCCGGCCGTCAGCTCATCGAGATGCGCATCGGGCGCGTAGGCGAGGAAGAAGTTGTCGGCACCGGAAAAGATGTCGTCGATGCCGGTGCATCCGGCCTTGACCATCAGCGCCGCCGTCAGGCCGCTGCGCGCGGGCATGCCGGCGAACACGAAAGACTTCTCGATGTGCTGCGTGTCGCGCGTCCAGGCGCCGATCCCGGAGGATTGCTGGGCCGCGTAATCGAGCACCCAGCGCATCTGCTGCGCGTCGAGCCCCGCCGCGCAGGCGGAGGCCGCCGCGGCCCCGAAGGCGCCCGCGATGGCGTGCGTGCTCTTGTGGCTGGTGTTGCGGAAGGGGATCGCATCGAAGCTGAGGGTGACGCGCGGGCCGACGTCGTAGCCCAGCGTCACGGCGCGCAGGAAGCGCGTGCCGTCGATCCCGAACTTCTCGGCCGCCGCGAGCGCCGCCGGCACGATCGGCGCGCCCGGATGCGACTGCGAGAACTCGTTCGAATCGTCGGTCTCGTCCGAATGCGCCAGCATGCCGTTGACCAGCGCCGCCACCAGGGGATCGGCCGTGACCTTCGCGGCGGCGAGCGTCGCAGCGCCGGAGCCGCCGTAGGAGGTCGCGAAGCTGTAGGCGGCCTTGGCCGGCGGCAGGCCGGAACCCGACACCATGGCGGCGAAGGTGTCGAGGATGTGGTGCTTGGCCGCCTCGACGACCGCGTCCGGGAGCGCCCGGTCCCCGGCCTCGGCCATGTAGGCGCTGAGCTTCGCCATGACGGGGCTGATCGCGCCGTTGACAGGCCCTTGAGCCGCCAGGGCGCGCAGCGGCACCGTCCCCAGGACGGCCGCAGCGCCGGCGCCGCGCAGCAGGGCTCGGCGGCTCGTGCGCATCGGATTGCCTCTCGGTGACATCGGTGCTCCGGACGGTTCGTGCCGCGCGCGGTTCAGGCGGGCTGCTGGGGGATCGGCGAGGGGACGGGCTCGCCCGCGAAGAAGGCGCCGAGGTTGGCCACGACTTGACCGATCGTCGCCTCCAGGGTCTCCGGCGAGCGCCCGGCGATGTGGGGCGACAGCACGACGTTCGGCAGCGCGCAGAGGGAGGCCGGCACCGCGGGCTCGCCCTCGATCACGTCGAGCGCCGCCCCGGCGAGGCGGCCCGCCCCCAGGGCTTCGATCAGGGCGTCGGTGTCCACGACCGAGCCGCGCCCGACATTGACGAGGAAGCCGTCAGGACCGAGGGCGTCGAGGGCCGCGCGGCCGACGCAGTGGCGGGTCGCGGCGCCCCCCGGCAGCGCCACGAACAGCACGTCCGCCCAGGCGCAGAGATCGCCGAGGCTCGGCGCGTAGTCCCAGGGGACATCCGGGACGGGCCGGCGGTTGTGGTAGCGCACCGCCATGTCGAAGCCGGCGCAGCGCCGAGCGATGCGGCTGCCGATCCCGCCAAGCCCCAGGATGCCGGCGCGCTTGCCCTGCGCGCCCGGCCGGGCCGTCCCGCCCTCCCGCCAGCGGCCCGCCCGGACGGCGGCATCGAAGCGCGGGATGTCGCGCAGCACCGCCAGGAACAGGCCGAGCGCGTGATCGGCGACGCAGGCCGCGTTGGTGCCCGTGCCGTGCGTGACGACGATCCCGCGCGCCCGGGCGGCCGGCAGATCGACGCCCTCGTAGCCCACGCCCTGCGCGCAGATGATCCCGAGCTTCGGCAGCGCGTCGATCAGGGCGGCGGGGATCGGCGTCGTGCCGTTCGTCACGATGGCGCGGATGCCTCCGCCGACCTGCGCGGCGACCGCCGCGCGGGCCTCGGGCGTGACGGCTTGGTGCACGGTGAAGCGCGCCCGCAGGCGGTCGAGGGCGAAGGGCGCGAGGTCGATCGCCAGGAGCACGTCCGGCTTCAGCCCGTCCGCTTCGCCGAGGCTCGGCGACCGACCGTTCATGCGCGTTTCCTCCTCGGACATTCAGGTCTGCGGCCCGGCCGGGATCCGATGCAGCCGATCGGGTCCGAGCTCGGACAGGGCGTTCACGCCGAGCAGGCCCATGTTGCGCACGACCTCGTCCTTCAGGATCGCGGTCGCGCGCTCGACCTCGGGCCGGCCGCCCACCGCGGCCGCGTAGAGGAACGGCCGCCCGACGAACACGAAGGCGGCCCCCAGCGCCAGCGCCTTGAGCACGTCCGTGCCGCGGCGGAAGCCGCTGTCGATCATCACCGGGATCGTGCCGCCGAGCGCCGCGACGACCGCCGGCAGGGTCCGGAGCGGCGAGACCGTCGCGTCGAGCTGCCGGCCGCCGTGGTTCGACAGGATCACCCCGTCTACCCCGAGATCCCGGGCGGTGACGGCATCGGCCGCCGCCATGATCCCCTTGACGACGAGCCGGCCGCGCCAGCGATCCCGCACCAGCCGCAGGTGATCCCAGCACAGGTGATCGCGGTTGCCGAAATCCCGTAGCACCGAGGCCGACAGGATCGGCGCCCCCCGGACCGCGTAGGAATTCTCGAAATGCGGCATGCCGTGTCGCGCCAGCGTGCGCAGGAACGTGCCCACGGTCCAAAGCGGGCGCGAGAGCCCGTCGAGGGCCAGCCGCGGGCTCGGCCGGAGCGGGGTCGAGAAGCCGGTGCGGGTGATGTTCTCGCGGTTGCCGGAGATCACGGTGTCGACGGTCACGACCAGCGTGCCGAAGCCCGCTCTTGCCACCCGATCGACCAGGGCGGCGATCCGGTCGGGCTCGGCGGGCAGGTAGGCCTGGAACCACGCGTCCGGATTGTGCGGGATCACGTCCTCCATGCGGATCAGGGAGGATCCGCTCATGATCATCGGCACCCGTGCCGCCCGCGCGGCCGCGGCCAGCACGATGTCGCCGCGATAGGCGGCGAGCGCGCTCAGACCCATCGGGGCGATCCCGAACGGCGCGGCATAATCCCGGCCGAGCAGCGTCGCGGCGGCCGTGCGCGCCCCGACCCCGACGAGGACCCGCGGCACGAACCCGTAGGCGCGCAGCGCCTGCCGGTTGTCGTCGAGGGCCGCGTTGGTCTCCGCCGCGCCCGCGATGTAGCCGAAGACCGGCCGCGGCAGGTGCCGCCGCGCCGCCGCCTCGTAATCCGCCAGGGCCAGGGCGACGGGCTTGCCGCGGCGGCGCGCGCCCGCGGCGGTCTCGGTCGCCGCCGTGCCGGGGACGGCCTCGGTGTGGCCGGGCAGTTTCTGGGCGCCTGACGCCATCGATCTCCCGTTCGGTCGTGGGACCGGTGTCCCGGCGCCCGGAAGACGGCGGAGTCCCAGCGCGGTGTTTCACATGTGTGTAAGATTGGCTGCTCGCTGTCCATAGGTGCCGCGGCCTTGAACAGGTTGCGGCGCCCGCCCTTGACGACAAAGCGCGACGAAGTTCCACTCCTCTCGGCGGTCTACGAGCTGCGTCACCGCGTGCTGACCGGCGGCGTGTCGGAATCGAAGGCTCGAGCCGTCCAGGCGATTCGGTGCGCGATCATCGAATTTTCATATCCGTGCATTGCGACGGCATCCGAGGCGGGTCATCAAGGGCGCCGGAGTCAAGCTGGAGGACGCCGATGAGCCGCGACTGCCTCGCCCCGCAGGCGCCCGCGCCGCCGGGCTTCGCATTGCCGGAGGGGGCCTGCGATAGCCACACCCACGTGTTCGGTCCCTATGCGCGCTATCCCCTCGCGGAGGACCGCAGCTACACGCCCCCGGAAAACGACGGCGCCGCGCTGCTGAGACAGCTCGACGCGATGGGTCTCGCGCGGTGCGTGATCGTCACGGCCAGCGCCTACGGGGCCGACAACCGGGCCATGCTGGAGGCGCTCGCGCTCGCCCCCGACCGCCTCCGCGGCGTCGCTGTCCTGTCCGCGGGCGTCGCCGAAGCCGAGCTCGACCGCCTGACGGAGGCCGGCGTGCGCGGCGTGCGTGTCAACCTGTTCCGGCGCGACGGCCATCAGGTCTATCGGAACGGCATGGGACTGGCGGTCCTGCAAACGCTCGCGCCGCGGCTGCGGGCACGGGGCTGGCACCTTCAGGCCTGGCTGCACGCGCCGGACCTGCCCGAGCTTTGGCCGGCCCTCTCCGCCTGCGAAATGACGGTGGTGATCGACCATATGGGCCGGATGAGCACCGCCCGGGGCGTCGACGACCCGGGTTTCGCGCTGCTGTGCCGCCTCGTGGCGGACGGGGCGGCCTGGACCAAGATCTCGGGGGCCGACCGCCTCACCGTGGCCGGTGCCCCCTACGACGACGTGGACCCCTTCGCCGCCGCCCTGATCGCGGCCAATCCGGAGCGGCTCGTCTGGGGCAGCGACTGGCCGCACATCAACTATTTCGGCGGGACGACCGAATGCGGCGTCCCGTCGGACGGCGATCTGCTGCGGGCGCTTCGGCGCTGGACGGACGACGGCACCCTGCGCCGCATCCTGGCGGATAACCCGGCCGCGCTCTACGGCTTCCCGTGAGCGGCGGCGCTACCGGGGCCCCGCGCCTTCCGGTATCAACGGCCGGTCGCGGGAGGGGCCGGCCGGTCCGGTGCAGGTCATGCGTTTCATATATGTGAATAGCTGCGTCGCGGCGCGGGCGTCATGACCCTGCGTGCCGACATTCCGCCCGAGGCGCAGGGCGCGGCCGTCAAGTCGGCCCGCCGGGTGGTCGAGGTGCTGGAGCATTTCGACCGCGTCCAGTGCCCGCAATCGCTCACCGAGATCGCGCTGGCGCTGGGCTATCCGGCCTCCAGCACCCTGGCCCTGCTCAAGAGCCTGCTCGCCCTCGATTATCTCTCGTACGACTTCGAGCGCCGCACCTACAGCCCGACCATGCGGGTGGCGATGCTCGGCGCCTGGGTGCAGGCCTGCGTGTTCCGCGACGGCGTGCTGATCCGCCTGATGGAGGCGCTGCAGGAGGCGACCGGCGAGACGGTCGTGCTCGGCATGCAGAACGACCTTCACGTGCAGTACATTCACGTGGTCCAGGCGCGCCATCTCCTGCGCTACCACCTGCACCCCGGCACGTTCCGGCCGATCCACTCCACCGCCGCCGGGCGGATGCTGCTGGCGCACCAACCCCGCGACGCGATCGCCCGGCTCGTGCGCCAGCTCGATCGGCGCGCCGGCGTGAGCCTGGATCTCGACACCTTCTGGGACGGTCTCCAGGCGGTCCGGGCCGCCGGCTACGCGTGGTCGGCCAATCAGGTCACCGAAGGTGCCGGGACCATGGCGGTGCTCGCGCCCAAGATGGCCGACGGGCGGGCCACCGTGCTGGGCGTCGCCGGCCCCCTGTCGCGGCTCGAACCGAACCGGGAGCGGATCCTGGCCAGCCTGCGCGGCATCGTCGGTCCCCCTTTGGCTGATGGAGAAAATTCACGGTTGTAAATTTTGCGGAAGTAAGCGACCCTCCGGCCAGACGCGCGCCGATGCGCCGGGCCTCGCACGGCCCGCGCCGGCGCCAGAGATGGGAGGCGCGGATGACGAGCGGCATCACCGAGCTTCGGGGGAAGCGTTACGATCTCGACCTGCCCTCGATGCGCGACCGGGTCTCGCCCGAGGAGTGGGAGGCGCGGGTCAACCTCGCGGCCTGCTACCGGCTGGTCGCCCTCTGGGACATGACCGACATGATCGCGAACCACATCTCGGTTCGCGTCCCCGGCGAGCCGGAACATTTTCTGATCAACGCCTACGGGCTGCTCTACGAGGAGATCGCGGCCTCGAACCTGGTCAAGATCGATTTCGACGGCAACATCGTCGACAAGCCCGACTTCGACTACGGCGTGAACCGCGCCGGCTTCGTGATCCACAGCGCGGTCCACCGGGCCCGGCACGAGGTCGATTGCGTGATTCACACGCACACGCCGTCCGGCATGGCGATCTCCGCCATGAAGTGCGGCCTGCTGCCGATGACCCAGACGGCAATGCGCTTCTCGACGGTCGCCTACCACGATTACGAGGGGGTGGCGGTCGATCTCGACGAGCAGAAGCGCCTCGTGGATGATCTCGGCGACGCCGACCTGATGATCCTGCGCAACCACGGCCTGCTGGTGGTCGGGCCGACCGTGCCCCAGGCCTTCAGCAACATCTATCGTGCGGAACTCGCCTGCAAGGCGCAGCTCATGGCGATGGCGGCGAGCACCGACCTCGTCCTGCCGTCCGACGAGATCATCGCCAAGACCAACCACCTCTACCGGCCGGAGGTGCGCCGCCCGTTCGGCGTGCTCGAATGGCCCGCGCTCCTGCGCAAGCTCGACCGGATCGATCCGACCTACCGGGATTGACCGCCATGGCCACGGCGCATCCGGGCACGGTGATCGAGGCGCTGGCGGATTACGCGGCCTCCGAGGGCGAGCGATCGCTGCCGGAGGACGTGCTGCACCACGCCAAGCGCGCCTTGATCGACTGGTTCGCCGCGCTCCTGCCGGGGGCGGACCTTCCGCCCGCGACGCTGCTCGCTGCGGCGCTCGCCGACGAGTTCGGGTCGGACGGCGGCGCCGTGGTGTACGGCACCGGCCGCCGGGCTCCCTTGCGCACGGCGGCGCTGATCAACGCCACCGCCTCGCACAGCATCGAGTTCGACGACATCTTTCGCGATGCGATCTACCATCCGGGCTGCCCGGTGATCGGCGCGGCGCTCGCGGTCGCGCAGACCCTCGGCGCCGACGGCGCGGCGCTCCTGCGCGCCATCGTGATCG
This sequence comes from Methylobacterium sp. J-030, assembly GCF_022829545.1. GTDB lineage: Bacteria > Pseudomonadota > Alphaproteobacteria > Rhizobiales > Beijerinckiaceae > Methylobacterium. The sequence goes on from NZ_JAKSYM010000057.1 coordinate 17,242, forward strand.
GCTACGAGGTCTCGACGCGCATCGGCGTGGCGGTGCAGCCCTCGCACTACCGCTACTGGCACACGACCGGCACGATCGGGACCTTCGGGGCGGCGGCCGCGACCGCTTCCCTGCTCGGCCTCGATGCCGGGCGCTTCGCCCACGCGCTCGCCACCGCCGCCACGATGGCGGCCGGGCTCCAGCAGGCCTTCCGCTCGGATGCCATGTCGAAGCCGCTCCATGCCGGGCACGCCGCGGAGGCCGGCGCCCTCGCGGCGCTCGCGGCCGGGCGCGGCGTCACCGGCGCCCTCGACGTGCTGGAGGGTGACGCCGGCTTCGGGGCCGCGATGAGCCGGGGCGCCGAGTGGGCACACGCCGTCGCGGATCTCGGGCGCCGCTACAACATCTGCGCCATGACGTTCAAGAACCACGGCTGCTGCGGCCACGCCTTCGCGGCCATCGACGCCGCCCTGGCGCTCCGGCCGGATCTCGACCTCGACGCCATCGAGGCCATCACCATCGGCACCTACCGGACGGCCCTCGACGTCACCGACCGGCGCGCGGTCGCCACGCCGTTCGAGGGACGGTTCTCGACGCCCTTCACGGTGGCGAGCGCCCTCGTGCACGGCAGCGTGCGGCTCGACGCGGTCGCGCCGGAGCGCCTCGCCGATCCGCAGGTCCAGGCGCTGATGCGCCGCGTGACCATGGTGGTCGATCCGGAATGCGAGGCCGCCTTCCCGGCCAGGCGCTCGGCCGTGGTGACCATCACCCTGACCGATGGGCGGAGCCTCACGCAGCGTCAGCCGACCCGCAAGGGCGACCCGGACGCGCCGCTCACCGACGACGAGCTGGCCGACAAGTTCCGCGAACTCGCAAGCCCCGCCGTGGGGGACGCGGCGGCGCGCGATCTCCTCACGACCCTGCGCACCCTCGACACGGCTTCGGCCGGGGCGGTGGCCCGGCTCGGGCTCGGACCGCCGGGGCCGGACTAGCGTCCGGGCCGCAAGACCACTCCGCCAGAGCCGCGAGACCGGCCGGCGGCCTCCAGGGAGGAGAGCGCATGGACACGCGGGCAATCCCCGCCGGCCTCGCCGTACAGGACGGCACGCGGTCGGACGGGGTGACGGATCTGGAGCGTGACACGATCCGCCGGATCAACCGGCGGTTCATGCCGATCCTCGTCGTCGCCTACATGGTCTCGTTCATCGACCGGGTGAATGTCGGCTTCGCGGCGCTGACGGCGAACCGCGAACTCGGCCTCTCGGCCACCGCCTACGGCTGGGGCGCAGGGATCTTCTTCCTCGGCTACTTCCTGTTCGAGTATCCGAGCAACGTGATGATGGGCCGGGTCGGCGCCCGGTTCTGGCTGTCCCGCATCATGATCACCTGGGGCTTCATCTCGGCCGGGATGGCGCTCGTGACCGGGCCGGTCTCGTTCTGCATCGCCCGCTTCCTGCTCGGCGTCGCGGAGGCCGGGTTCTTCCCCGGCCTGCTCCTGTTCGCCGCGCTCTGGTATCCGAAGGCGTACCGCGCCCGCTGCATCGGCATCATGCTGGTCGGCATGGCGGTGTCGAGCCTCGTCGGCGCGCCGATCTCGGGGCTGCTGCTGGGGCTCGACGGGTGGCTCGGCCTGTCCGGCTGGCAGTGGATGTACATCCTCGAGGGGCTGCCGGCGGTGGTCCTCGGCGTGCTGCTGCTGTTCGTCCTGACCGATACGCCCGAGAAGGCCGAATGGCTCAGCCGCGCGCAGCGGGACTGGCTGCGGACGACGCTCGCGGCCGAGCCCACCCGGGCGCACGCCGCGCCGAACGTCTGGGCGACGATCCGCGATCCACGGGTGCTGTTCTACGCGCTGCTGTTCTTCAACGTCACGACGGCGAGCTACGGCCTGAGCCTGTGGCTGCCGCAGATCATCAAGGCCGCCGGCCTGACCAACGCCCAGACCGGCTTCGTGACCGCGATCCCCTACGCGTTCGGCACGCTGGCGATGGTGCTGGGCGGCTGGTGGTCGGACCGGCACGCCGACCGGATCGTGCCGACCGCCGCCATGACCTTCCTGGTCGCCGCCGGCCTGACCGCCTCGGTCTGGCTCGCCCAGCCGCTCGCGCAGTTCGCCGCGATCTGCGTGGTGATGATCGGGATCTACGGGCTGAAAGGCCCGTCGCTCGCCCTCTACACGGAGAGCTTTCCGGGGCCGGCGGCGGCCGGCTCGATCGCCATGGTGACGGCGCTGGGCAACCTGTCGGGCTTCCTGCCGCCCTACCTCGTCGGCTGGATCAAGGATGCGACGGGGCAGTTCACCTACGGCCTCCTGTTCCTGGCCGTGGTCGCCTTCCTCGGGGGCGTGCAGGCCCTGCTCGCCCCCGCCTTCGAGCGCCGCATGGCCGCGGCACGATGACGGAGGGACGCGCGATGCTCGCAACCGACACCGCCCTCGGGGAGGCGCGCCCCGCCCTCCACCGCCGCGTCGCCTCGATCCTCGGCGGGTCGGTCGGCAACCTGATCGAGTGGTTCGATCTGCACATCTACACGGCGTTCTCGCTCTACTTCGCACCGCAATTCTTTCCCGGCGACTCGCCGAACGTGCAGCTCCTCAACGCGGCCGGGATTTTCGCCCTGGGCTTCCTGCTGCGGCCCCTGGGGAGCTGGATCTTCGGCATCTACGCCGACCGGCACGGGCGGCGCGCGGCGCTGAGCCTGTGCGTGACCCTGATGTGCGCGGGGTCCCTGATGATCGCGATCTGCCCGACCTACGCGCAGGCCGGGATCCTGGCGCCGGCTTTGCTGCTCCTCGCGCGCATGCTCCAGGGCCTGTCCCTCGGCGGCGAGTACGGGGCGAGTTCCGTCTACCTGACGGAGATCGCGGATCCGCGCCGCCGGGGTTTCTTCAGCAGCTTCAACTACGTGACGCTGATCTCGGGCCAATTGCTCGCGACTTTCCTGCTGGTGGTGATGCGGATCCTGCTCAGCACCGACCAGATCGCCGGCTGGGGCTGGCGCATCCCCTTCGCCATCGGGGCGGCCTGCGCGGTGATCGGCTACGCCCTGCGCCGGAACATCGACGAGACCGACCAATTCAAGGCGCTCAAGCGGCGCGGCACTGCGGAGCGTCCGACCCTGCGCCTCCTGGCTGATCCGCGCGCGCTGGTGCTGGTCGCCGGCATGACGGTCGGCGGCACGGTCGCGTTCTTCACCTACACGGTCTACATGCACCGCTTCCTGTCGAATTCGGCGGGGCTGACGCGGGACCAGACGACGCTGGTCTCCTGCGTGACGCTGTTCGTGTTCGCCCTGCTGCAGCCGCTGCTCGGGGCGCTGTCGGACCGGATCGGGCGCAAGCCCCTGCTGCTGGCCTTCGGCGTGCTCGGGACGCTCGGCACCGTGCCGCTGATGACCGCGATGACGCGCGTCCACGATGCGTGGTCGGCGCTCGTCCTCCTGATGATCGCGCTCGTCATCGTGTCCGGCTACACGTCGGTGAACTCGGTGGTGAAGGCGGAGCTGTTCCCGACCAGCGTGCGGGTGCTGGGCGTCGGCCTGCCCTACACCCTGGCGACCTCCCTGTTCGGCGGGAGCGCCGAGTATGTCGGCCTGTGGTTCAAGCATCTCGGCCACGAGAGCCTGTTCTTCTACTACGTGAGCGCCTGCATCGCCTGCACGTTCGTCACGACGCTGTTCCTCAAGGAGGGCGGCACCGCGAGCCTCGACCCGGAGCGGGTCGGGGGCGAGCCTGACCGTCGAGGCGTCCCGTGACCGGCGTTGCGCCGACAGCCGACCCACCCCCCGATCGAGGATAGCCCATGGCAGACCCCCAACTCATCGTGCAGCGGGACGGGCCGATCGGCTGGCTGATCTTCAGCAACGTCGCCAAGCACAACGCCATGACGTTCGAGATGTGGGGCGGCGTGCCCGAAGCGGTCGCCAGCCTCGCGGAGGATCCGGAGATCCGCATCCTCGCGCTGAAGGGCGCGGGCGAGAAGGCGTTCGTGTCCGGCGCCGACATCTCCGAGTTCGAGACGAAGCGCGGCTCCGGCGAGGCCCAGATGGCCTACAACGCCGCCGCGGACGCCGCGACCGCGATCATCCAGACCTGCCCCAAGCCGACGCTCGCCATGGTGCGCGGCTACTGCATCGGCGGCGGCCTCGCCCTGGCGCTGGCCTGTGACCTGCGCTTCGCCGCCGAGGACACGCGCTTCGCCATTCCCGCGGCCAAGCTCGGCCTGGGCTACCGCTACGCCGGCATGCGCCGCCTCGTCGACGTGGTCGGCCCCTCGCGCGCCAAGGACATCTTCTACTCGGCGCGCCAATTCGACACCGCCGAGGCGCTCGGCATGGGGCTGATCAACCGGGTGGTGCCCAGGGAGGCGCTGGAGGAGGAGGTCCGCGCCTATGGCGCGCGCGTCGCCGCCAACGCGCCGCTGACGATCGCGGCCGCCAAGCTCGCCATCGACGCGGCCACCACCGAGCCGGGCCCGGACGCGCTTGCCGCCGTCGACCGAGCGATCAAGGCCTGCTTCGCCAGCGAGGATTACCGGGAGGGCCCGATCGCCTTCCGCGAGAAGCGGCCGCCGAACTTCAAGGGCCGCTGAGCGGCGCCCGACCTACCACGTCACGCGAAACCGGGAGACGCCCATGCCCTCTGCCACCGCGCTGAGCCGCTTCACGGTGCTGGATCTCACCCGTGTCCGCTCGGGCCCCACGGCCGTGCGCCAGCTCGCCGACTGGGGCGCTGACGTCATCAAGATCGAGCCCCCCGGGGGCGACCGGATCGGCGGCAACCGCGACGGGTCGGACTTCCAGAACCTGCACCGGAACAAGCGCAGCCTCACCCTCGACCTGAAGCAGCCCGAGGGCGTCGCCGTGCTGAAGCGGCTCGCGCGGTCAGCCGACGTGCTCGTCGAGAACTTCCGACCCGACGTGAAGGACCGCCTCGGCATCGGCTACGCGGCGCTGGCGGCGGAGAGCCCCCGGCTCGTCTACGCCAGCATCTCCGGCTACGGGCAGGACGGCCCCTACCGCATGCGCCCCGGCCTCGACCAGATCGCGCAGGGGATGGGCGGGCTGATGTCGATCACCGGCGAGGCCGGTGGGGGGCCGGTACGGGCCGGCATCGCGGTCGCCGATTCGAGCGCCGGCCTGTACTGCGCCCTCGGCATCCTGACGGCGCTCCTGGAGCGGGAACAGTCGGGCCAGGGGCAGTGGGTCCAGACCTCGCTCCTGCAGGCGCAGATCGCCCTGCTCGACTTCCAGGCGGCGCGCTGGACCATGGACCGCGAGGTCCCGCCGCAGATCGGCAACCACCATCCGACCGCGAGCCCGATGGGCGCGTTCCCGACCGCGGACGGGCACGTCAACATCGCGCCGATCGGCGAGGCCATGTGGCGGCGCCTGTGCGGCGTGCTGGGCCATCCCGAATGGGCCGAGGATCCGCGCTTCGCCGACCAGCCGGCGCGCAGCCGCAACCGCCACGATCTCGCGGAGGCGATCACCGCGGTGACGCGCACGCGCACGGCCGCCCACTGGGTCGAGGCCCTGAACGCCGCCGAGATCGCCTGCGGGCCGGTCTACACGATGGATCAGGTCTTCTCCGACCCGCAGGTGCAGCATCTCGGCATGGCCGAGACGGTGGAGCACCCGCGCCTCGGGCCCATCGGTCTGGTCGCCCAGCCGATCCGGATGTCCCGGTCGGAAGGCTCGGTGCGGACAGCGGCGCCCGATCTCGGTGCGCAGAGCGCGGCGATCCTGAACGCCTTCGGCTTCGACGCGCAGGCGGTGGCGGACCTGCGGGCGAAGCGCGTGATCTGAAGACCGGCCAGCCCGGCCCCGAGACCGGGCGGCCCTGAGGGAGGACAGCATGTCGGATCGGAGACGCCCATGGACCACGTGAGCCTCGCCGCGGTCCCGGACCGCGCCGCCGCCGGACGGGTCACGTCCAGCACCCGGATCTTCTGGATCACCTGGGCGGGCTGGATGCTCGATGGCTTCGACTCGGCCATCTACATCTTCGTGCTGGTGCCCGCGGTGTCCGAACTGCTCGCGGCCGGCGGCATCGAGCCCGCCCGCGGCACGATCGCGCTCTACGGCGGCTATTTCTTCTCGATCTTCATGCTCGGCTGGGCCTGCTCGATGTTCTGGGGCTGGCTCGCCGACCGGATCGGGCGCGTGACCGTGATGTGCCTGACGATCCTCGTCTACTCGGTGTTCACCGGGCTCTGCGGCCTCGCGGGCGGGCTCGCCTCCTTCGCGGTGTTCCGGTTCTGCGCGGGGTTCGGCGTCGGCGGCGAGTGGGCGGCCGGCACGCCGCTGCTGCACGAATCAGTGAGCGAACATCAGCGCGTGCGGCTCGCGGGCTGGCTCCACACCGCCACCCCGACCGGCCTGTTGCTGGGCGCGGCGGCCTCGTTCCTCGCCCCGGTGATCGGCTGGCGGGGCATGTTCCTGCTCGGCGTGCTGCCGGCCCTCCTCGTGGTAGCGATCCGCGCCACCGTGAAGGAGCCGCTGCGGGCGCAGCAGGCGCGCACCGAGCCGGGGGCCGATCAGCCGAGCCTCGCCGACATGTTCGTGGGCTCGCAGGCCCGCGCCACCTGGGCGGCCGGGCTGATGATGTCGTGCATCATCCTGGGCCTGTGGTCCTCGACCTACTGGGCGCCGACCCTGGTGATCAGCAAGCTCGTGGCCACGGGCTCGACGCCGGCCGCGGCGCAGAAGGTGGCGGCGATCAGCGGGATCATCACCAATATCGGCACGCTGATCGGCTGCCTCGCGATGCCGTTCATCGCGACGTGGTTCGGCAGCCGTCGCCGGACGGCGACAGTCTTCTTCCTGGGCGCCTTCACCATCAACCTCGTCGCCTATCTCGGCGCCGCCGTCTGGCTGGACAGCGTGACGCTGTTCATTGCGCTGCTGCCGCTCGTCGGCTTCTTCACCAACGCGGTGTTCGCCCTCTACACGATCTGGCTGCCCGAGCTGTTCCCGACGCGCCGCCGGGCGTTCGGATCCGGCTTCGCCTTCAGCTTCGGGCGAATCCTCGGCGCGCTGGGTCCGACGATCGTGGGCGGCCTCGTGGTGGTGACGGGATCGTACCCGGAGGCCCTGGCGATCATCTCGCTGATCTACCTCCTCGGCCTGCCGACGATCTGGCTCGCCCCCGAGACGGCCGGCCGGGCGCTCCCGGCCTGAGACGGGGCGGCTCGGCGAGCCGGAGGCTCCCGCCGGTTCGGCCGGACCACGGCGCGTGCCCCGTGCCGGTCCGCGGCCGAAGAGGAAACGCCCTGCCGGGGCGGCAGGATTGACCGTTCAGTGTCCGAACAGGGCCACGACGATGCCGACGAGCGTGCCGCCGGCGATCGGCGCGAACAGGGCCAGGACCGAGATCAGGATGATGAGCGTGACGGCGGCGTTCTCCTGCCGCTTGGCATGTGGGTCCGGTCGCCGCGGAGGCTCCCACTGCGGTCGGATGGATCGATCCTCGGGCGGGACGAACATCGGCGCCCTTTCGGAGCATGAGCCGCAACGGGGTGCCAACGCCCCGCACGCGCGGTTGTGTCGTCGCCGCGACGATCGCCCGCTGCCCCGATCGCGTCCTGCCGCGTTGTCCCACCCGAAACGCAGGAGACGGCGCATGGCCTACGTGACGATCGAGAAGGACGGCGAGCCCTGGATGCTCTGCCATTCGACCCATCCGGGCGAGATCGAGCGGCAGATCGAGGCCGCCAAGGCCGAGGCGCCGACGGCGACCTTCACGCAGCGACCCTCGACCCCGATCGAGAGCCAGCACTGTGCGGACGCCATGGAGGCGCAGGAGGGCATGGTCGAGGACCCGTTCAGGTTCTTCGCCTACCGCGTCGTCGATGACTCGCTCGCCTGAGTGCCGAGCCGGCGTGACGCCCGGCTGCGTGGTCCGCCCGCGCGAGCGGGTTCGAACGCAATCCATTTGACGGCTTTGGCCGAACCGAGGCGGGGACGGTGCTGCGAGCGGTCGCGCGCGGGCCGCATGCCGAGGATCCGGCCGCGGCGCGGAAACGGCCATCACGCGCGTCGATACGGTGCGAGCGATCAAGGCTTCCACGCCCACCCGTGTTGAGCGGAGGATCGTGTGGGCGTGGAAGGTCAGCGCTCGGCTGGTCGGCTCCGAATGAGCCCGCATGGTTAACGGATGGTTACGACCGGCCCCGCACGGATCGTCTCCCGCCGGTGGACGCGGATCGCGCCGTGCTGGGGTCAATCCAGCGCGGCCATCAAGGTTGGTTCGACGCCTGGATCGATCTGGTAGGACAGGGCGATGTTCGCACCATGGTTGATAAGCTGCATCTGACCGAACAGCATCAGAACAGCGAACATCCCCCAGAGGGCTACGAATTTCAGTGGCGGGCCATCATCGACCATTTCCGTCACTCCTGTGTGGCGAGCGCGAGAATGGTACGCGTGCAAACGTGACGAAACTTCATCCGAATAGGGTATGCGGCGTCAGAGAAAGTATCTGTTTGGCGGATATGTTTAATATCCCGCAGCGAAACAAGAATTCCGGCGATTGATCAATTCATCGTGAGGGCGTTGTGGTGTCTCGAAAACCCACCGCGTCGGACACGGGTCACGGATTCGGTGCCAACAAGCGTGGGTTTCGGTCTCGGCAGGCCGACGGCACCAGCTGCTCACAGGTTCTTACGGAACGGTTTTGCGGCTCAAATGGCCTGACCTGCCCGGTATCTTGGACCGAGGGTGCCGGCGCGGGCGGGAGTGGTGAGCCGGCGGGACTGGACCACGAGGTTCGAGATGCGGACCCCGCGCGACACGACGCAGGTGGGCGAGCGACCGGTGGCGCAGGCGTGACGGCCGCACCGTTGAACTTCGGCTGGCCCGATTGGGGTGGATTTCTGCCACTCCGCGTGATCCTGATGACAACGGACAGGTTGTTTTTGGTCACGCAAGGTACAAAATCCAACGTCCCAGCATTACTACTCGAAATTTCAGGAACACATGTGTTGCTGACGTTTGAAGAGACGGCGGTGTTTGCCCATGGGGATGCAGCGACTTGCAGACATCAACATGGATGGTCGGTGCCGCCAGGAAGACAATATTATTTTCTTCAAATCACGCCCGACGATGAAGCTTCATGCGCCGACGGTCTTGCTGCACGCCGATTTTTGCCATAGCGATTGGGCCAACGTGTTGGGTTTTATGAAATTTTGATGAATTTATCGAATGAATATGCCATTACTTTCAATAAAATCCGTTGATAAATCATACACTGGTCGCTCAGGATCGGTCCCTGTTCTAACGGGAGTCAATCTCGACATCCTGCGTGGGGAGCTCTGTGCGCTGATGGGGGCCTCCGGATCCGGCAAGACCACGCTGATGAACCTGATCGGCCTGCTGGACCGCCCCTGTCACGGCCAAATCCATCTGAATGGCGTGCCGACGGCAAACCTGCGCGACGACGCGTTGGCCACCCTGCGCAACCGCCAGATCGGCTTCGTCTTCCAGGCGTTCCACCTGCTGCCCCGCCTCTCGGCTCTGGACAATGTCGCCCTCCCGCTTCTGTATCGCGGCCTCGGCAAGCGCCTTCGCAGGGCGCGTGCCGCTGAGGCGCTGCACAGGGTCGGACTGGCGGACCGCGCATCCCACCGCCCGGACGAGCTGTCCGGCGGCCAGCGTCAGCGCGTCGCGATCGCGCGGGCGCTCGTCGGCGCACCGACGCTGCTTCTGGCCGACGAGCCGACCGGCAACCTCGACAGCTGGGCAGCCGACGATATCATGGCCCTGTTCCTCGCCCTCAATCGGGATCCCGGCGTCACCATCCTGATCGTGACCCACGATCCCGCCGTGGCCGCACGCTGCCCGCGCCGCATCGTCATGCGCGACGGCCGGGTTCTCGACGGCGCGGGCGTCCTGCCTTCATGACCGCCGTGGGCCAGGCGCGGCTGCGCGAGGTCGTCCGCGAAGGAGCCGGCAATCTCCGGGCCCTCGGAGCGCGTGCCCTGCTGGCGTTGACCGGCATCGCGGTCGGCACCGCCGCGGTGATCGCGATCCTGCATGTCGGCCACAACGCCCGCGCGGAGGCGATGCGCCAGTTCGAGGCCCTCGGCACCGATCTCGTGAGCATCACTCCGCACGGCGACAACCACGATGTCCCGGACCTGTCGCCCGAGGCGGTACGGGCGCTGCCCGGGCGCCGGATCGGGCTCGCCGAGGCCATCCCGATTGTGTCCGGCAGCGCCTCGCTGCGCATGGGACGCGCCTCGCTCTACGCCGCCCTGATCGCCGCCGACGAGGCGCTCTACGGTTTCGTCAAGGCACCCGTCGTGGCGGGGCGCCGGACCTCGGATCTCGACGGCGCCGCACCCTTCGTGGTCCTGGGGGCCGATCTGGCGCGGGATGCCGCCGCCTCCGGAAGACCCGTCCGGATCGGCGATCCCGTGACGGCGAACGATCAGGTGCTGACCGTGATCGGCATCCTGGGGCCGGCCTTTCGGAGCCCGCTGCTGGGCCTCGATCTGGACCGGTCGGCGGTGATCCCGTTCCAGGCGGCGCGGCGGCTGATGCCGGACGCGAAGATCACCAACGTGGCGGCGCGTCTCGCCCCGGGCGCGGACGATCGGGCGACGGCCCAGCGTGTGACCGACTATTTCCGCCTGCTCCTGCGCACCGGCAGCGTGCAGGTCAACACCGCCCGGCAGCTGATCGACGGCCTGGAGAAGCAGATGCGCGTCTACGCCCTGCTGCTCGTCGGCATCGGCACCACGTCGCTGGTGGTCGGCGGGGTCGGCGTCATGAACGTGATGCTGATGAGCATCCTGGAGCGGCGGCGGGAGATCGGCCTGCGCCGGGCGATCGGGGCGCGCCGGCGCGACATCGTCACCCTGTTCCTCACCGAGGCGCTGATCCTCTCAGGCATCGGTTCCCTGCTGGGGACCGGCCTCGGCACCCTCGCCGGCTGGATCTTTGCACGATCGTCGGGCTGGCCATTCCTGCCGGCGCCGCTGGCGCTGCCGCTCGGCGCCGGCATGGCGGTGACGGTCGGCCTGTTCTTCGGCCTCTATCCCGCCCTGAAGGCCGCGCAGCTCGATCCGATCGCCGCCCTGCGCGCCGAGTGAGGCCGGGGTTCGCCCGGACGACCGGGCGCCGGCCCCCCGATATGACATGCCTCCGATCCGCGCCCGGATCCTGAAGCGCCGCAGATCAGGCGGAGGGCACGAGTCGAAGACTCCGCGTCGAACCGGCTCCGGCGCGGACCGATCGAAGTGGAATCGTGACTGATTGGATTTTGCATAAAGAATTGTCTCGAACAGGTCGAAGATGTTCAGCTGTGGATGCGCTTCTGAGGTGATCGACATCCACCGATCGAACCTCAGCGACGGTTTTATTCAGATACAACCGTCTGTTGGTTGACCTCAGATCGCAAGTTTGTTCTGCTCGATGGGCCGGAGCATGACGCCCGGCGCCGAAGGTCTGCGGGATCCCGCGGCCTCCTCGGATCCGTGGGGCGATGCAGCCTCCGCAATCCCGCGCAGATCAGCCGAGCGACCGTCCGTGTAAGCCGACCGGCTGTTCGTACCCGAGCAGAGTGATTCCGCATCCGGAGCAGGGAGATTCGAACATGCGTGCTTTGATGGTTGGTCTATCTGGGCTGATCGGTGTTCTGTGTCTGAGCGACTCGGCCATGGCTCAGACGAGAAACACTGTCACGATCAACTTGCACAACCAGTCGAAACATTCGATAGGTCTTCACGACGTACGATCAATGCCTCAAGCAAAAAACTGGACGTGGAGCCCACAAACGGTAAGCCGCGGAGATATGGGAACCTTTATCGGGTACTGGGACGATGACCAGGCTCAGAATTTGACTGTAGAATTTGACGGATATACGCCAGGACCCTACGGGTGTCACGTTTCGTGTTCTGTTGGCATATCAATATACCCATCTAGTGCTGCAAGTAAAGGGGGGTATGGCTGTCCGACGCCGCCCGAAAAACCAAAATATACGGTGACCAGCAATAACAATTCTTGCGGAACTGTGAGTTGCTTCGATTCCAGCGCGGCTACGTGGAATAAAGAAACCTGCAGCTATATCGTTGAAATGGAATGGTCAGAATAACGTATCGACTGCGAACGCTCGGATATTTTGCGCCAGCATTCCTGCGACCGGGCGAAGCATCGCTTGATCGTTCGCATCAAACCATTCCTAATCCAGTGCATGACCGAGCGCCCTAGCCGAAAACGCGTCAAGCTTGACATCGAACTACCTCGTCGATGTCAAGTTCTGACATAATTGCGGCAGTCTATCATGTTTGAAGATTGGCAAATAAGCCCTCGGTCCATTGGGCCGGAAGCACAGGTTGATAATCAATCTGTCGATCGAAATCCGGCGACAAGGAACAGTCGTCTACACAGGAGTACGACATGGTATCCGCAGTTTCTTCCTCCTCCGCAGCGCTGAAGGTCCTGCAGGTGCAGGCGCCGCAGCAAGCGTCCACCGGTGAGCAGAACCAGGATCCGCTTAAGCAGGCGCTCGATCCGCGGTCGCTCGTGATCCTGCCCGCGCAGTCGTTCGACGCCCTGCTGAAGGTGTGGGCCGAGCTCCGGGGTGGCTCCGACCCGGTGCAGGCGTCTCAGAGCCCGCCGACCATACACCCGGGCGGAGGGCCGGCGCAGACGAGCATGCTGGCGGCGGCCGAGCCCGGACCCGACCAGGGGGCCACGTCGTTGAAGCACTGGTATCAGCAGATGGATGAACTCAAGCTCCATTCGAGAGTTCCCCTGAACAGCGCGCTGATGCCGTGGAACTCGGCCGATGTCATTCAGCAGTTGAAGGACGACGACGCGCATCACAGCAATCATAGAGAGCGCGCGCGCCAGATCCGCGCGAGCGACGCGTTGGTTCTCCAATCGATGGCTGAGACGCCGCCGGAGGACGTGGCGCAGATACGCGCCTTCGGCGGCGAGGTCTGGTACGAATACAGCCAGACCTTCGATCGGCCCAGCGACCAGGAATTTGCTCGCAACATCAAGAACTATACCCTGTACGGGCTCGGCCTCAACGAGCCGATCGACCCGTCCAACGAAATATCCCAGGCCTTGCTAAACGGCACGGCACGGGTCATACGCGCCTCCACGATACTGGGATCGCAATTCAAAAAAGACGTTAGTTACGACATGTACGCATTCAACTCTCAGGTCAATCATTACACTCAAGTCGGCGAATGGGGTCGGACTGGCCACAACGAAGATTATATGTATGAACTCGAGAAGAAGTACCCCACCATGAAGGTGTCCTACATCGCAGCCTATGGCGATTTCGGGTTCATCCTGTATCCGAAGACCGGGGCCGCGGCGGCTGCCTCCACGGCCGTAGCCCAGGGACAGGGCACCGGGACCGCCACGCCGCCCGCGACCGCACCCATACACTAAGGACCGATGCGCGCTTTGAACCGCCGCGGCGCGAACCCAGTCGCCGCCCGGCGAACCGGCTAGCGCCATGTCCCGTCGGATCCGATTGGCAAGAGCCGCGATCGGTCTCGTCGCGGTGATCGGGGCGGTCCACGAGTCTCGTGCGGCCCAACGGCCCTCCAAACCGTCCCGATCGGCCGCGCCACCATCGTTGGCCACCGCCACCCCGGACAGGAAGGCGAAAGCCGCGAGCGCGGCCGGCATCCCCCTCAGCCTGACGGACGCCGTGTCCCTGGCCCTGCGCGACAACCGCACCATCCGTGGCGCCTACATCGACCGCATCACCCAGAAATTCGCCCTGCGCGTCGCCGAGGACGGGTTCATGCCGCATCTCGGCCTCTCGGGCGGCGCGGTGCGGCAGACGATCGCCGGGATCACCACAACCAGCCTCGACGTCACGCCGGGCGTCACCGCACTCCTGCCCTCCGGCGCCACCGTCACGTTCGCCTGGGCCAACCACGCGAGCGCGGGCGCCGGCATCCGGACGCGCAGCACGGGCGGCCTCCTGTCGGTCACGCAGCCGCTCCTGCGCGGGGGCGGCGTCGACGTGACCCTGGCGCCGATCCGCTCGGCCCGGCTCGGCGAACAGGCGAACCGGCTGCGGCTCAAGGCCATCGTGTCGGAGACGATCGGACAGGTGATCTACGCCTATCGCGATCTGCTGCGCGCCCAGAAGGCCCTGGTGCTCGCCCAGGCCGCGGTGGGCCGCGCCGAGGAGATTGTGGCGATCAACCGTGCCCTGATCGATGCCGGACGGATGCCCGCGGTCGAGATCGTCCAGTCCGAGGCCGACCTGGAGAACCAGCGCCTGGGCGTGCTGGGCGCGACCCGGTCCCTCGACAGCACCCGCCTCCGGCTCCTGGACCTGCTCGCCCTCGACCTCGGAACCCCGATCCTGGCCGCCGAGAGCACCGAGCCGGCACAGGTCGCCACCCATCTGCCGCACCTGATGGCGGTCGCGTTCGCGCAGCGGCCCGACTATCTCGGCCAGCTCCTAGTGCTGGAGCAGACCAAGCTCGGCCTCGTCGTCGCCGAGAATGCGCGGCTCTGGGACCTCTCGCTATTCGCGACCCGGGCTGTCGGGCGCACGACGATCACGGGGCCGCAGGGCCGCGTCACCGGCCAATCCGACACCACGGTCGGGCTGGCCTTCAACGCCCCCCTCAACGATCTCCAGCGCGAGCAGCCCTTCGTCCAGGCGACGGCGAGCCGCCAGTCCGCCGAGTTGCAGTTCGAGACGATCCGCCGGGGGATCGAGCTGCAGATCCGCAGCGCGGCGAGCGACGTCGCGATCCGCTGGCGCCAGCTCGAAGGCGCGCGCCGCGCCCGCGATCTGGCGGCCCGCGCGGTCGAGATCGAGCGGGAGAAGCTCAAGGCCGGGCGCTCGGCCAACTATCAGGTCCGTGCCCTGGAGACCTACCTCCGCTCGGCGGACATCCAGCTTCTCGACACCGTGATCGGCTACCTCAATACGCTGACGCTGCTCGATCTCCAGCTCGGGACCACCCTCGACACGTGGCACGTCGCCCTGCGGGATTGACGCGCATGACCGAGCCCACATCCGAAGTCATGTCGGCCGCGCTGCCGCCGATCGCCGATGGGCGGAGGAAGATCGGCGCACCGCCGCGCGTCCGGCGCGCGGCTGCCGGTGTTTGCGCCGCCGCCATCGTGGCTCTCGCCGGACTGGCCTGGCTCCGGGGGGCGCCAAGGCTCGGTTCGGTCGAGCTCAAGGCCGTGCAGCCGGTCGCGGAACGCACCCTCACGGTCGCGCCCGTGGCCGCCGCCGCCTTCGTGACCCTTGCGGGCACGGTGGGGGCGGAGAAGGCCGTTCCGGTCGTCGCACCGTTCGACGGTGCGATCCGCGCGGTGCGGAAGCAGATCGGCAACGTCGTACAGGCCGGTGACCCGCTCGTGGTGATGGACGATGGCGAGATCGCCACCCGGGTGCGGGAGGCGCAGGCCGCCTTCCTGAAGAGCTCGATCGCCGCCGATCTCCTCCATCGCTGGGCCGACAGCCCCGAGGTGATCCGTGCCAAACGCACGCTGGAGAGCGCCGAGGCCGGCCTCGCGCTGGCCGAGCGGCAGGTGACGGAAACCAAGACGCTGTTCGACCGCGGGATCGTGTCGCGCAACGAGTATGACGGCCTCGTGCAGCAGCGCGACACGCAGAAGAAGGCGGTCGCGAGCGCGGGGATGGACCTGCAGACGACGCTGGCGCGCGGCGATGCGAACAGCCGGCGGCTCGCCGCGCTGGATCTGCAGAATACGCGATCCCGTCTCATGGACGTGATGGCGCAGGCCGACGGCAAGGTCGTGTGCGCGCCGATCGGCGGCATCCTCTCCCATCCACCCGTCAGCCGGCAGACCAATCAGCCTGCGGCCGAGATCGCGAGCGGCGTCCACGTCGGCCGGGGACAGGCGCTCTTTGCCATCGCCGACACGGCGACGCTGGTGGTGACCGGCCGCGTCGATGAGGTCGACGTCAACCGCATCCGGATCGGGCACCCGGTCGCGATCACCAGCGATGCCTTCCCGGGCGAGCCGATCGCGGGGCGCCTCATCGGGATCAGCGCCGAGGCCGATGCCACGCGAGGCGAGAGTCGCGCCCCCTCCTTCGAGGTGCGAGCCGCCTTCCCCAGGGACGCCAGCCGCGGTCAGATCCGCCTGGGCATGTCGGCCCGGATGCGCATCGAGATCGCCAGCAACCCGCAGGCGATCGTCGTGCCGATCGAGGCAGTCCGCGATCCGACGACGAATCCGGTGGTCCAGGTCCGCGATCCGGCGAGCGGCGAACCCCGCCCACGCCAAGTCCGGCTCGGTGCCACACAGCAGCAGGGCATCGAGATCCTATCCGGCCTCCGGGACGGTGATACCGTGATCCTACCTTGAGGCAGCCAAGTCGATGTCTCGGTCTGCTCGCGGCGCAGCGACTTGCAAGACGGCCGCATGCCTGCGTCACTCGTCGCGTCCTGAATGCGCAACTCGTCCGGATCGCTTTTCGAGTCGAGCGCCATTCCCTTACGGCCACGACCTCTCATTCGCCGGTGGGGCGAATGGTGGGGTAAACCCCATTTCATTTCATAAAAAGCTGTCAGATCACTAATGGCTGGCGGAGGGAGCGTCTCTCTAAGAGCCGTCCGCGACCGTCCGCCCATGTCGGTAACCCGTTGTTTTCACGAGAGCGCCCTCCCCCGCTCTGTCTTCCTGTACACGCACGGACACGCTACAATCCAGCTTCCTTTTGTAGGTAGTGCTGTAGGTATCGTGTCGAGACGAGCGCCAAGACAGCTCAGCGCGCTGAAGGTTTCCCGCACCCGGGAGCCGGGCCTCTACGCCGATGGCGGCGGACTCTACCTGCAGGTGACGAACGCTGAGGCGCGCTCGTGGATCTTCAGGTTCATGCTGAATGGCCGCGCCCGATCCATGGGGCTCGGCTCGCTGCACACGCTGACTCTGGCCGAGGCACGCAGCAAGGCCACGGAGTGTCGAAAGCTCTGCCTCGAAGGCATCGACCCGATCGAGGCCCGGGAGAATGTACGCGCCGCCGCTCGGCTCGACGCAGCCAACACCATCACCTTCGACGCCTGCTCCGAGGCCTACATCGAGGCGCACCGAAAGGGCTGGCGAAACCCCAAGCACGCCGATCAGTGGCGCAACACCCTCGCCACCTACGCCTCGCCCGTCTTCGGCCCCCTCCCCGTCCAGGCAGTCGATACCGGGCTGGTGATGCGCGCTATCGAGCCGATCTGGGGCGATAAGACAGAGACCGCGACACGGGTCCGCGGTCGTATAGAGGCGGTACTGGATTGGGCGGCTACCCGCGGCTACCGGCAGGGTGAGAACCCGGCCCGCTGGCGCGGGCACCTACAAAACCTCCTACCAAAGCGCTCCAAGGTTCAGCGAGTCGAGCATCACGCCGCCCTCCCCTTCACGGAGATCAGCGACTTCGTGCGTCTGCTCCGCGCGCAGGCCGGTACGTCTTCCCTTGCCCTGGAGTTCACGATCCTCACGGCCGCGCGGACGGGCGAGGTGATCGGTGCGACCTGGGACGAGATTGACCTCGCCGAGCGGACCTGGACCGTGCCGGCCGAGCGGATGAAGGGCGGCCGAGAGCACCGCGTGCCGTTGTGCGATCGAGCCGTGGTGATCCTCAAAAGCTTTAGGGTGCTCGGAGACAGGTACGTTTTCCCCGGCGGCAAGCGCGGCAAGCCTCTGTCCAACATGGCGATGCTGGAGCTGTTGAAGCGCATGGGGCGCCCGGATCTGACCGTGCACGGCTTCCGGTCGACGTTCCGGGACTGGGCCGCCGAGACCACGCACTTCCCGAACGAGATGGTGGAGATGGCGCTCGCCCATATCATCGAGAACCGGGTGGAGGCAGCCTACCGGCGCGGTGATCTGTTCGCAAAACGACGCGAGCTGATGAGTGAATGGGCGGACGCCTGCTATTTGCCGCGCCGAGTTGAGAAATGACGACACAAGAGCAGGCAGTGAAACGTGCGGCAGTTACTGCCGCGCTTCAAAAACTTCCTCTGCTTCCAGATGTCGAGAACACAATAGCACTTGCAGTCGAAGAAATACTTTTATGGACGAGATCTAGGGAAGTAGAAAATCGCTTTCTAAATCTGGGGCGAAGCGGTGTTGACAAAGAATTGGCAGTGATATCTCGACTCGCCGATGCTATGTCAGCGGCAATCGCTAATGCGCATCAGCCTACACACGCGACTTTGAGTGACCTCGGAGTCAATCGAAGTGACATATTTGATTTCTGCAGTAGAATAAGTGCCGCTTGCCGAACTGCAAATACAAGCGCTTTACCAATAAAGGTGCCACGTAGAAAAACGGCGGGCGTACCGCAAGCAGTTGCAATTAGTTTGGCTCATTATTTTCAATTACTGACAGGGAAGCCTGCCGCCATATCAACTTTTGAGGATGGAAAAGCGGGAGGGCGCTTTCTTCGTCTGGTTGAGGAGGTGTTCGAGGCACTTCCGGTTGATGCTAGTGCGGAGAGCTGCGCTCGTGAAGCAGTAAGGAGAAAAAGGGTACAGAGAAAAATGGCTAATAACTCCTTTTGAACGCAGTCCAATGAGCGACTAGGTTCCCCATATCGGCGCGGACACGTGCTGACAAACGAGGAATAGCCCTATGAACTCCAAGGAGTTTCAGGCGGTGCAGGGAGACCTGCGTGCGCCGCCGGTGAAGCTTGCCTACTCGGTGAACGAGGCTTGTCAGGCTCTGAGCCTCAGCAGAACCACCGTCTACGAAATGATCGCCGATAAGCGACTGCGCTCGTTCAAGGTCGGTGTAAAAACTCTGATCCCGGCCGACAGCCTGCACAGCCTTGTAGCGTCCTTGGTGCAGGAGGCAGCGTAGCACGATGCCCCTGAAAACAGTTGAGGGACGGAGCGCCGGCCAGCGCTCACGTCCCTCGGAAGATGTCGCTCGGCAGACCGACGCCTCCGATATAGCATCCTACCGGAACCCCGCCAACGGCAGGCCCTATGTTTTCGATAGCCGCGGTTGCTTTCTCGGCTTCGTGACCGGTCGCGCTGACGCCCGCGCTCTCATTCGGGAGGGCGTGTGATGTCGGTGCTCCCCACTCTCGCCCTCGATGAAGTGGCCGAGCGGGCCAGTCTTGCTGCCCGCTACGCCGAAGCTGCTGCAGCCCTCGCGGCGGCCGGGGATACACCCGGCA
>NZ_JAKSYM010000061.1 GCF_022829545.1 Methylobacterium sp. J-030
TCGGCGTGGGAACTACGCTCCGTGTACCGTCTTGCGCCTTTACGGAGGCAGGGAGGTTTCCCTTGATCGACATCCGGATGTCTCAGGACAACGACGGGCGTTGGACGGTCTATGCGCCCGGCCTCGTGGTCACCGATCTCACACGTGAGGGAGCCGAAGCGTTTGCCGCCATCTATCGGCGCGTTACCGGATCCTGATCGAAAAAAGCCCGCCGCGGCGCTGGGCCGGGCGGGCTGGTCCCGCTTCGATAGCTCCGGTCTACTTGCCGCTGGGCGCGGCGTAGCTACCGGTCACCCCATTGCCGCCACCGCTGCCAGCGGGTGCTCCCGACGTCTTGTTCCGGGCGAAACTGGCTCCGGGATATCTCCGCTGGGTCCGCGACATCATCCGACGCCGCATGTGGTGACGCCTCATCCGCACGTTCGTGAGCATGTCGGACGGCGATGAGATCCCGGCGACGGGGGCGGCAGGCACGGCCGCAGCGGGCAGGGATAGAATTGTGGTTCCAATCGCAGCGACCACACTGAGGGTCAAAAAGCGCATCAGGCATCTCCTTGCCGCGACGCGAGGAACGGCATCCGGCCAGAACAACCTGTGGCGACGATCCGGCGGATCAATACGTCCTTCACGGTTACGGTCTGAGGTCGGACCATTTGTCGAACGCCCGTGCTGCAAGCGAATTTCGTCGGCTACCATGCGACGGCTCACGTCGGCTTATTTGAGCAGTCTGCATCATTAGTGTGCACTCGAATATTTTTAACTACGTTCACTCGACGAGAATTTTAAATCGTACCGGCCTTGAACTGTCGTTGGCAAAGTGCAGTTCTCCGAGAATGTTACAGCGTGGTCCCATCTTTGTTGGCGACCTGAAGCCCCTCGGCGCGGCCCGGCCTCTTACGGTCGTTAGGCCCGGCAGCCGCCTGTCGTCTTGGGCCACGATCTCGATTTCTTGCCTCTCTACCCTCACGCTGTTTGCGGTGGGCGGGGCTTGGCTTCTTCCCCACATCGATTGGACATCCACTCGGCAGCCAGCGTCGGTGGCGTCTAGGGATTCGCTACAGCCATCTATCTTCCGTGGCTGGGTAGAGGTCCTACACCTGACGGGGTCTCTGTCGCATGCGGACGATCCAAGTACCTTGTCGATCGCCGACGGACCCCGCACCTTCATGGACCCGCCCCCGGTGGAACGGGGTGATC
>NZ_JAKSYM010000077.1 GCF_022829545.1 Methylobacterium sp. J-030
CGGCGCGGGCCGACGCGGATGCCAGCGGAGCCGTGAGGATGGCGCCGAGCGCGGCGCGGCGGGTGGACGGGTTCACAGCCATGCCGAGCCCTCCCGCCAGTCGCAGCCAACCGCGCTGAGCACGAGGGCGGCGCGGGTGGACGGGAACGACACGCCGTCGCCCATGGGCTGCCCCTCGCTGTCCAGACGAAGCTTACCGCGGACACGGTGCCAGCGAAGTGCTTCGCCGTGGCAGCAGTTGATGCTTTCGCTGGCGGCGCTTTCCTCCGCCATCTCACGGACAAGGCAGCTCCGCTCGAACATGAGCCAGTCGTGGTACTCGCGGAGCAGCCGCGGGGTGACAGGCTCGGCCACGGCGGCCGGCGCTCCGATGAGGGCCACACTTCCGCCGATCAGCGGGAGCGTGGTGAGGCCGCGCAGGAAGCTGCGGCGATTAGCAGGGGCGGTCATTAGGCCCTCCCCCCGACCTTGCGGAAAGCTTCCGTGCGTCGCGTGTCGAGTCGCCGGGCCATGTCCAGCAGCACGATGCTGATGACGTAGATCTCTTCCGGCTCAATCGGGGTTTCGGTTGTGCCGAGGCGGTTGAGAAGCATGGCCCACCGGCCCAGATCCCGGATATCCCCTTCCATGCTATCGACGGCATTGAACGCGGGATGGCTGCTCATGCCGCTTCTCCCACATTGAAGCGGTGAGCGCCGCGTCCGGTCCATTCGGCAGCCGAGGCGTCCAGCACCTCGGGCTCGCGGTCCACGTCGCCGTCCATCGCGTCGAGGAGATCGATCAGGCCGCCGATCAGATCCTCGACTTCGGTGCGGGACAGGGCACGGATGCCGTGGGTGAACTGGGCCATGCGGCTCTGCAAACACGACACCGTGTCGCTTATGGCCGGATTGGCCGCTCGCATTGTACGGATGGCCTGTGTGACCGGTCCTACCTGTGTTGAAGGCAAGCGCGGGCGTTCACCGCCGCTGATGGGCGGTGTAGGGTGGTGGATAGCCATGTCACGTAGATCCCAGACGTTGCAGGGTTAGGGTCGGATGGAAGAATGAGCCCTTCCGTTCGGCCCGCAGTTCTGGTAAAGCAGAAATATGCTGATGTCAATTCCGGTAAATTCGAAAAAGGCTGGGAGGCCAGCGGGGCGCGAATTCCCTGTCGCTGTACAGTTGCGCCTTACCGACCTGCAGGCGGCGTCTATAGATGATTGGCGCCGTCTCCAGCCCGACCTACCGTCCCGCTCCGAAGCCATCCGCCGCCTCGTTGAGGAAGCCTTGAACGCGAAGCGGTCTTAGCGGAGCCACGAATGTTGGAGCCAGATCTAGACCTAGACAACCACGAACTGGAGCACTCCCCGCTGTCTGGCTCATTCAGCCGGGATGGTGAGACCGTCGATGTCGAGATCTACCGCTATGCCGGCACTCAGAATCCGTGGCGGTTGGTTGTAGTCGACCTGTCGTCGGGGCGCCCCACCGCTTGGGCTGAGACCTTTGTGACGGATCAGGAGGCCTACGAAGCCTTCACCGCGATGGTCGAAGCGAACGGCATGGCGACCTTTGTGGGCGTTGTGTCGCCTGTGCGGCACTGATACCGGGCGAAGCTCTCACCGAGCACCTGAAGGCGAAGGGCTACCTGAAATGAGGCGTGCTCTGCTCATCGGCTTGATGGCCGTGGCGATCTCAACCGCTGCCTGCGCACAGGCAACGCTACGCGTGATCGACACCGCGCCGAACGATGTGCTGAACGTGCGCGAGTTTCCGACGTCCGACGCTCGGATCGTGGGTGTCATCCCACCGGACGGCCGCGGGATAGTCCCGACCGGTGAGCGCAACGGCAACTGGGTTTTCGTGCGCTACCGGAAGGTCGAGGGCTGGGTCTCTCGGCGGTTCGTGTATCCCGAGGCGCCGCCGGTCCGACGTGGGCGAAGCTTGGACCCTGATGATGCTGAGTGAGCTAGCCGGCCAAGGTTACGTGCGGCACTGCGAGGATCTGGAGGGGGCGCAATGATCCGGTTCGGGAATGCGCCCTCCAACTCCGACCATAGGACCAAGGAAGTCGATTTACCGATGGCAAATGACGATACGCTCGCGAAGGCTTTGGCCAGCGTGAGGCAGCAGCGTGAGACCCTCCAGGCTGAGTACGAGCGAGTGGCTGGCGAGCTGACGAAACTCCGCCTCGCCGAGCGCTCGCTCGCATCGATCGTCGAAGGTGCGTCGCTGGATGAGCCGGCCGACGATCAGCTGAAGCGGCGTCGCGCTCCCGCGGAAGAGGGTCAACCTCGCGCCACCCGTGGTCCCCGCGGGCCTCGGGCCAACTCTGCCAAGGGGCGGTTGAAGGCGCTCTTGGGGGAAGCCGGTTCCGAGGGGCTGACTCACGCTGAGATCAGCGAACGCCTGATGGACGTGGCAGCCAACACCCTGAACACATACCTCAGCGTGATGGCGAACAGCGGTGAGCTGGATCGAGACGGCGACACATACCGCGCCGGCACTTCTGCTGCGGCTGCTGCAGCGGATCCTGCCTCGGATGATGAGGACGAGGGCGATACCAAGGACGACCGGGAGGACGGCGATAAGGCGGAGGCAGCCGAGTAGGGCCGTTCGGCGCGTCTTCTGCCAACGACATGCGAATTGTACCTGCAGACCAGCGATGGCCATGCGGGCACATGGGCCTGTAGCGCAATGGTTAGAGCCGACAGCTCATAACGGTCTGGTTGCAGGTTCGAGTCCTACCGGTCCCACCAGACGTCCGTAAGCCGACCTTAAGGCATCAAGATTTTTTCAAAGACTCCTCATGCGCAGCTCGCAGAGACTTGATGCCGGCTTTAGCCGCTTGAACACCTTTCCGCATTAGCTCAACTGTATTGACAGGGATCTCCTTTGTCTCGATGTGGCCAAATTCTGCTTCCCAGGCGGCGGTGGCGTTCGTCAGTGTCTCTGCGAGCACCTTCAAGGCTTGAGGCGAGAGTCTAATTGAGGAAAGTTCCTCAATTACATTGTTCCCAGCAAAATTTACCAAGCGAGAGAAAGTTACAGTCGCATCAAATCCGCTCAATGCAATGTACGTCTGATTACTGTAAATATCTTGAAAATTTGGTGATCTCACAACTTGGACTTGAGGAACCTGCTCCGCCATGTTTCATTCTCCCCCAGACTTGATGACTGTGGCAAGGACATTGATCATGTCCCCAACCTGAACCGATTGAGATGGATAGTAATAGCCCTCTATGTTGCCGCTACTATAGTTTGTTCCAAAATTATCATTCGATTTACGTTGGTCGACAGCCAACTCAGAGCCTGGTGTTTCTAAGTCATTAAGCGTTGGCGCTATAAAAACACGGTCACAACCCATTGTTAGCTCAGTCGAACTAATGCCCAAGAGTAAATTGCTGACTGTATTTAAGGTCCAATTGCCAGGACTTGAAAGCCATTTATGAATCTGCTCGGGCTTTTTTCCAAGTCTTCTGGCTAGTTTTGCTTGTGTGAGTCCATCAATCCTCGCTTGCTCAAACTCTCCAATCACCAAGTCGTATAAGCGGCTGCGAAGCCGATCCTGAAAATAAACAAGGCAATCATTTGGGATTTCTGCATCTGGGTGCGTAGTCTCAGACAAGGAAGGTATTTGAGATGTAGTCATCGGCATGGTCTCCAATGTGCGGCGGCATCGCGACAAACAATGATGTCCATGTGCGTTCACATTGTCTCTTCTGCCATTCATACTGCTCTTGGGTTAAGCAATTCTCTTTATAATCCCATGTCAATGCAATAAATTTATCTTTTGCTGCGAACCGACCGAATATGCGAATGCCTGGCGAAGGATCTCTGCATCGCATCTCCCATATTTCTTCGTGCCTCATATCAAGCAAAGCTGTGTGAGCAACGACTGATTTAGATGGCGGAAATCTGACTGCTATTCGCAACCCTTCTGTGAAAGTGTCGACATGCTGCCTCGCACTGACGTGTCTCCTCCGATAGCGCGCGACCCGAGGTGCTTGGCAGAGCATCGTCTGGACCTCGTGTGTCGCATAGACATGCCGCAGCATCGGCTTTCTGAGCACGTGGGGGATGAGAACGAGGCGGCCTGCATGGAGGTAGCTTGCAACAAACTGCTCCATTAACATATAAGTTCATTCCGCGGCGCACAACGCACGTAGGGTTGCTTTCGGCAGAATGGCTAAGAAAAGGGCGCACCTGCAACACCGGCTGACGGGCGCCTCCTGATTTTCTCACGCCTGCCCACTGTTGCTCGCCATCGCGTAGGCCTGGCCTTTTGGGTCTGATAGCTCGACACAGCCATCCCGGCGGCTATCCTGCACCCATGCGCACAGCCCTCACCACCCTCGCTCTCGTCGTTGCTGCCGGTGGGGCGCAGGCCACGTGCGAAGCCTAACCCCATGACACGAAAGGATGTCCGCGGTGGAGCCTCAGTTTGCCTCGCCATGCTCGCATGAGCTGACGAGGCTCGCCGCCGTTTCGTGGTGAACCTCTTACAAGTTTGTCGATTAAAGCGTCATGGAGGAAGCCATGACCAACATTCGCATTCCTATCCTATGTTCTATTCTCGCTCTCGCGCTCTCGGTGTCAGCATTCGCTCAAACGGATGGCGGCAATGGCGGCTCTGATCCGCTCGCTGTCGAGAAGGTCCCCAATACCACCGCCGTTGGTCAAACCAAGCCGCCGAGCCGAGATGCGAGCCCGACCTCGGTGAAGCCTATCGAGCGGCTGACGCCCCGTCAGGCAGCGGACGACGCTATCAGCCAGCAGGTCTGCCGAGGTTGCACTCCAGAGCCTAGCGAGACTGGTTCATTGACTGTTCCTGTCCCCGTCGTTGCTCCGCCGGAACGGCGTGATGTTCGGCTGGAGGAGCTACAGTCAGCTCCTCAGCCCAAGCAGCAATCCGACCTCGACACTGTTGCCCTGGCGTCTGCCCATCGCGAGCAGGCGAAGTCGGTGGATGAGAAAACTAACGGCCTTTGGCAGTCCTGGGTGGTTTCGGTCTGCGACGGTTGCGGTGACCAGAAGCCAGCGAGGGCTCTGAAACTGGAGGACTGGCCGAACCGTAACGTCCCAATGACGACCGGCTCAGTAAATCCGAAAGCCCCTGCAACGAAGGTGGACCACGCTGAGGCTAAGCGCGTCGAGGCTCGGCATCATCACAGCCTTGAAGCCGATCTCTCGCCTGAGAACGTCGACGCCATCAGGCGAATGCCGCAGTAATGATGCAAGAGAGCCTCGACCTCTCATTGATTATTACGGCTCGCTATCGCCTTCCTCCATGGAAGTGTGATTTTCGGCGGGAGCGTGCCGACTGTTACGCCTAAGCCTGTCGGATCCGCACACCGTCGCGCGGCTTGTAAGCGGATCAGCCGCTCGGCCCCGCCCCGATCTGCTCACGAGGCAATCGAGCGTCAGATCACCCCCGCGTGAGCCGATAAGCTTTGCGGCGCGTTAAGTCGGATGGGCGGTGATGGTGACCGAGCCGTGATCGGGTGGCCGCCTCGGGACGCTCGAGGCGGGGGTCGCCCCGCCCGAGAGGTGCAGACGATGTCGAACTTCCAAGGTCGCGACGCGCGTGAAGTCTCGATGGCCAGCGGTATGCTGGTTTCCCAGCTGGGCGAACTGATGATCACCAAGGGCCTGATCACCCATAAGGAGGCTGCGGCCGTGGTTCAGGCTGCTCAGGGCGGCGCCTCGGTTCACCCAACCGTATCGACGGCGGGCGCCATTCTAGTGCTACACGAGATCGGGCAGAGCTGGGAGGCGGCTGGAACTCGCAAGTCCTGAAACGAAAAAGCCCGCCGCGGCGAACCGGGCGGGCTGAGATCGGCGAACGCGGTCGGGTTAGCTCAGGGCAAGCAACGCTCGCAAACCGCTGGCCTGATCCTCTTAGCGATGCGCACCGCCGATCATCGACCCGTTCGAGTCGGTGATGTACCAGCCGCTGTGCACCGCGCTGCCCGGCTTCTCATGGAAGTCGATGTAGGTGACCTTCAGCATGGCATGTGCCCTCGGATCGCATGTAGCGGGACAATCCGGACGGGCTGATGGTCGTTCCGACGGCCGCACTTGAGCAAATAGAAAAGCCCGCCGCGGCGCTGGGCCGGGCGGGCTGGTTTCCCTGCGATAGCGCAGGTCTACTTGCCGCTGGGCGCGGCGTAGCTACCGGTCACCCCATTGCCGCCACCGCTGCCAGCGGGTGCTCCCGGCGTCTTGTTCCGGGCGAAGCTGGCGCCGGGATATCTCCGTTGGGTCCGCGACATCATCCGGTGCCGCCTTCGGTGGTGCCTCATCCGCACGGTGGTGAGCATGTCGGACGGTGACGAAATGCCTGCTACCGGACCAGCAGGTACGGCCGCCGCCGGTAGGGTCAGGCCAGCGAGACCTACACCAGCCAGCGCTGCAAGAATTAAGGTACGCATAGATTCCTCCTTGCCACGGCTCAGGAGGAGCGCGCCGGCTCATGAGGAAGCGCCGAGGCTTACCTCTTGTTCATAGCCCTCGCCGGCCCGCGACTCAGCACCGCGGCCTCGAACAGGTTGTCGATCACGCCAGCCCATAGTTGGCAGCCACTGCGAGGAAACCGCATTCACCTACTAGGTGTTTGGTCCCGGCATTTGGTGGAGCGGGTTTGACCTGAAGCGGCTGGGCTCGGTGGACCATGCTTTGCAGATGGCCTCGTAGGGCGTGAGACCACGCAGGGTCTTGAGGCGGCGGCCAAAGTTGTAGGCGCTTACGAAG
>NZ_JAKSYM010000088.1 GCF_022829545.1 Methylobacterium sp. J-030
CCCTCGTCGTCGGCGGCCGCTACGACCGCGCCGCCATCATGGCCGCCGCCTGCAAGGCCGCCACTGGCATCCAGGAGCGCTGCGGCGTCTCCCGCGCCGAGGCGATGTCCTCCGCTCTCAAGGCCGCCTGGCAGGTCGCCACGGCCGCCCACCGCGCCGCTGCTCACTGATCCCCTAGCGGCCTGACCCGCCCCGCCACGGGGCACCCCTTCACCACCGACCCGATCCCACGAGCCCCACGAGGAGCGCGAACGATGACTTATGCCCGCATCCCAAATTTCAGTCAGCCCGTCCCGGCTCGCAGCGACAGCCCGCGCACCGGCCGGCGCCGCCTCTCGGCCGATGGCCGGTACCTGAACCTGCCGAACG
>NZ_JAKSYM010000090.1 GCF_022829545.1 Methylobacterium sp. J-030
GGCGCACACACGAGCCGTCATTGAGCCAAAGTCGGGCTCGCTTCGGCTGTCGAACTGGAACCTTAAGCCCCTCCCGCTGCCAGATCCGTTCGACCCGCTTTACGTTGACCGTCCAGCCATCGCGACGCAGCAGCGCGGTGATCCGACCGTACCCGTAGCGCCCATACTGCAGAGCCAGCGCGACGATGGCGGCGGTCAGTGCGGCCTCGTCCTCGACCACGACGGCGCGTTTGCGCTGTGTCGAGCGGTGCTGACCGAGAACACGGCAAGCGAACCGCTCCGACACGCCATGCTCGGCCACGACGTAGTCGACACAAGCCCGGCGGCGAGCCGGGCTCAGAAGTTTCCCGAAGCCGCCTCCTTCAGGATGAGCTTCTCCAGGGTCAGGTCGGAGATCGCCCGGCGGAGGCGCTGGTTCTCAGTCTCCAGAGACTTCAGCCGCTTGACCTGATCTCC
>NZ_JAKSYM010000408.1 GCF_022829545.1 Methylobacterium sp. J-030
GCGGGACTGGGCCCTGCCCCAGTTCTACTTCCACGTCGTCAGTGCCTACGCGATCCTGCGGAGTAAGGGCGTCGCGATCGGCAAGGCCGACTACGTGCCGCACATGTTCGCGTATCTCCGGACCGGCACACCGGCCCGGCCTTCACTGAAACTAGTTTCGCCTGTTCAAACGGCATAAAAAACGGAGGCCGTTCTTTCCAATGGAGGGGAGGGGCGGCTCCTTCTGCGTTTGACGAGCAGAATTGAGCGCACGGGGGGATGCAAAAGCCCCTATCGTTGCGAGCTGGATCGCCAAGGCTTCAGGTGCCCGTGTCAGCTGATAATCGGGAACGGC
>NZ_JAKSYM010000104.1 GCF_022829545.1 Methylobacterium sp. J-030
CCGGGTCGCCGTCCGGCTCCCAGGTGCCGCGGTCCCAAAGCAGCACAACGCCCGCCCCGTAGCTGCCCGACGCGATCACGCCCTCGTAATCAGCGTAGTCCAGACCGTGATCCTCGACCTCGACGGCCAAGCGCCGTGCGCCCGCGACGAGGCTCGGGCCACGCGTGACCGCCCAGCTCTTGAGGACGCCACCGAGCTCCAACCGGAAGTCGTAGTGTAGACGACGCGCGGCGTGCTTCTGCACGCGGTAGGCCAGGGGCTCAGGCATGGCCGGCCCGCTCCGCCGACGTTTGCGAGGCATCCTGCACTGCAACGACCTTTAACCTACGGGAGCGGCCGAAGACCTTGCTCGTTGACCGGAGCAGGCCCAGGACGGCGCGGGCCTGTAGGATCTGTCGGTGAAGTTCGGCGGGCCGCAGCGGGCGATACCTGAGCATGGGGCTGGCCGCCTCCGTCGCGGTGAGCACGGCCCCAAGTGTGGGGAGGTGAGCTATCGTTCGGGCTGCATCCGTCCAGATGCCGAGCCACGGAGCCCAGAGCGTCTTGCGACCGAGGCGGCCCGAGGCATGTAACCCGATCACCCTCCGTCGCCAGGCGAACCGGAACAGGGCCCGCGGCAGTGGCTCCAGACGCGGGTCGCACGGGCTCTCGGGCACCTCGCAGCGCAGCTTCATCGTGTCCGCGGCCCCGCCCGGTGCGCGCCCGTCGAGCCGCCCCGAAGTGACCACGAGAATGTCAGGGTCGTGCCGGACCCGCGCGTCGCTCGACAGCAGCGACGACACGAAGGCCTTGTCCTCACCGACCGCCAGCGGCGGCATGCCGCCGACCTGCCGGTAGGTGGCGAGCCGGACCGCGAGCGTCGCGCCAGAGGTCGTCCAATGCCGCGGCCAGGGATCGTGCGCGACCGGGTTAATCCGAGCTTCGAGCTCCGTGAGCAGCGCCTCGTAGGCGCCCTCCAACGCACCGCGCGCGTGCAACGATGCGGGTAGGCGCGCGGCATCCGCTTCGTCGAGGGCAATCCGGCCGGCGACGGCATCGACACCCTCCGTGATGGCAGCGAGGTTGCGCGCGACCCAATCCTCAGAAACCCGGCTATCTGCGTCGGTCGTGAGGATGACACCGTCCAACGTCCCGCCCTCCTCCAACCACGCGGCCGCGGCCTCCATGGCCTCACGCCGTGCCCATCCCGCGTTCGCCTCTGCATACGCTCGCTCGATCACCCGAACCGGGCAACGCAGGGACGTGCGCAGGGCTGCGACCACAAGGGCGGTGCCATCCGTGCAGTTATTCAGGAACAGCAGGACGCCAAGCCCGCTTCCCCCAAGACCTTCCTGCCCGTCGAGAGCGCGCAGGCAATGTTCGATGCGTTCGGCTTCATTGAAGACCGGGACAGCGACGACCGCTTTCAGACCCTGGTTCGGCATTCCTAGATCGACGGGTGACGACACAATTTCTTGATCGGTCAGCACGAATATCTCCGGCGAGCCGGGTTATGCGCCGGCACCACGCAAACCTGCCGCGCGGCACTCCTGTTCTGGGGCCGCGCCAGTTTTCATCCGGCGACGTTGCCGCACCTGAGACGGACAACATGCAGCCAGCTTTCAGCCTCGGCGCTCTGAACTTCGCCCTGGCCGGCGCGCGCGAGGGCTTCGGCCCGTTCCTCGGCGTGTACCTGCAGAAGCAGGGCTTCGACCCCGCCGCCACCGGGTTCGCCATGGGC
>NZ_JAKSYM010000105.1 GCF_022829545.1 Methylobacterium sp. J-030
GGCGATGAGCCTGGTGCCGGGCAACGAGGCGGGGCAGGCGACGCTCGAACTCGACAACCTCGTCACCACGAACGCGCTCACCAACCTCAAGAGCATCTTCGGCGGCAACCCGACCGAGGGCGAGCGCAAGATCCTCCTCGACGTGGCCGGCTCCTCGAACCTGCCGCACGCCCTGCGGGTGAAGGTCTACCAGCGGGCCATCGACGCGGCGACC
>NZ_JAKSYM010000112.1 GCF_022829545.1 Methylobacterium sp. J-030
CGCATTGATCGTGGTCGCCAGCGCTGGTCGGCAGGATGATGACGGCGGCGCGGTGGACCGCTTCAGGCTCGAATGGCCTGGATGAGCCAGGTTGCGCCGAACAGGCGGATCATCCGCTTCATGTTGTAGGCGAGGATCGCGAGGCTCATCTCGGTCCGCACGCCTTTCAGGCCCTTCGTCAGGAACGGCGTACTGCCCATCCAGGCTTTCAGCGTTCCGAAGACGTGCTCGACCGTGGCGCGCCGGATCGCCATGGCGTCAGGCATGGCGTCGAGCCGTCTCTGCATGGCCTCCAGAACCGCCTCGTGCTTCCAGCGCTTGAAGCGTTTGAACTTCTCGGTCGTACAGCGCACCCGCATCGCGCAGGCATGACAGGCGTCCAGGTTGCGGTAGTGGTCGATGTCACCGTGTCGATCGGAGCGGGCGTTGGACTTCGTCAGCACAGCGCCGGCGGGACAGACGTAGTGATCGGCCGCGGCGTCGTAGACGAAGTCGGCGCGCACGAAGAGCCCCTTCTTGGCTCGACCCGACGTGTCGGCCCGCGGCATGGCCGGCAGGACGCCCGTGCCTTCGCAGGCCAGAACCTCGTCGCCGCTGTAGTAGCCGCGATCGGCCAGGACCGTGACCTCCTCCGCGCCAATGGCCTGCTTGGCCCGACCGCCCATTGGCACGAGCTGGGTGCGGTCGTGGCCCTCGTTGACGACCTCATGGGCGACGACGAGATGATGCTCGGGATCGACTGCGATCTGGACGTTGTAGCCGACGATGCCGGTGCCGCGCCCGCTCGTCGCCATCGAGCGCGCGTCCGGGTCGGTCAGCGAGACCTGTCCGTCGTCCGCGGCCTCTACCTGCCCCTGCATCTCGCGCAGGAAGGCCATCTGGCGGCGTAGGGCGGCGATCTTCTCACCGATCCGCTGCGTCCGTGCCTCGGGCACGTCGTTGCCCTCCCGATCCGCTCGGTCAAGCGCCGCGAGGTAGCGGGCGATGCTGGCCTCCACCTGTTCCAGGCGCTTGGCGACCTTGGCCACGGTGTAGTTGCGGTCCCGGTTGTTGACCGCCTTGAACTTCGAGCCGTCCACGGCGACGGTCGCCCCGGCGAAGAGCTGCAGATCCCGGCACAGCACCACGAACTGCCGACAGGCCGCCTGGATCGCAGGCCCGTTGTCGCGCCTGAAGTTGGCGATCGTCTTGTGATCGGGCGCCAAGCGACCGGTCAGCCACATCACCTCGATGTTGCGCTGTGCCTCCCGCTCAAGCCGCCGGCTCGACGGCACCCGGTTGAGATAGCCGTAGAGGTAGAGCTTCAGAAGCGTGGCCGGATCATACGCAGGCCGCCCCGTCGCTGCGGGCTCGAAGCGCGTGAAGCCGAGGGCGCCCAAATCGAGTTCGTCGATGAAGACCTCGACCACGCGAACCGGATTGTCCGCGGTGACATAATCGTCCAGCGAACTGGGCAGCAACCAGGACTGCCGACGGTCCTGCCCTTCGACGAACCGACCCATGCTGGCCTCCGCAGATCAGGCCCCAAGTCTATCTCAGACCGGACTTTTGACACAGCCTCGACCGAGGCCGTGTCAAAACGCATTGATCGTGGTCGCCAGCGCTGGTCGGCAGGATGATGACGGCGGCGCGGTGGACCGCTTCAGGCTCGAATGGCCTGGATGAGCCAGGTTGCGCCGAACAGGCGGATCATCCGCTTCATGTTGTAGGCGAGGATCGCG
>NZ_JAKSYM010000117.1 GCF_022829545.1 Methylobacterium sp. J-030
GGAGCCCTGTAGCTGCACTAGAGCGCGAACGGCTTCTACCGGCCGGGCGGAATTCGGACGGCGGTCACGGCCTCTCTAATCGCATTCCTGCTGGTGTGCAGCGCCTCGGCTAGGCCCTTGGCTTCGTCATCGGTCACGGCCTCGGCGGCGTGGGCCTGCCAGATGGTGCGCGACAGGTGGTCGAGCTGCGCGAGCGTGCGCTCGCCCTCGATCGCCGACCGAATGGTGGCGTGAAACATCGATCCCGGTCCCTCACGGGCCGCGGCTAGGGTCCAGGCAAAGCCTTCCCGTTGACGGAAACGGGTTCCGTCTTGACTCCCGGGGGGAGATCTGGCTTGTGAGAGGAAGTGACTCGGCCCTCACAGGCCCTCGGAATTTCAGCAGGCTCCCGTTTGGCGACGGGGGCCTGTTGGCTTTTCAGGGTCTATCTCGCGGCGATGGTCTCCTGAATGGTGGCCGCGACTCGCTAGTGCGGGCGCGACCGTGACCGCCCATGTCGGCCGGAGCGCACGGTTAAGTCAACGCTGAGGCGGCAATGACCCAGCTTGAGAGCATTGAGCGCGATATCGTCACTCTACAGGAGAGCCTTCGGCTTGCAGGATTGGCGCTGTCCGAGCCCGGCCTATCGATAGAGGATAGGAGCCGCATGCAGGCGACCGTAGAGATGTACGAACGGCACCTCCGCGATCTTGAAGCGGTACGCGACGATCTGCGGTCCTTGGCAGAGGACTAGGTCGCCGCATTCTTTGCGGGCCCCATCAAGCCGCTCAGTAGGGTTGCACATTGGCTCAACCACCGATCCTCGCAGACCTGCGCAAGGCCGGCATCATCTCCAGTCAGGAGGTGGTCGCCGCGATTGACCTCTACCTGCGGGATCCGGCAGCCGGCCCCTATCGGTTCGCCAGCGGGCACAGGATCGATATCGCGGCACTCGTGAACGCCACGCCGGCCTTCGGGGCGGTGGACCGATCAGGTCCGCAGGAGAAGGCGTTCCGGACCGTGCTGGCCGCTGCTGTCATGGCGGCATGCCCGATCTCAACCTCTAGCGACCAACTGCCACGCTAGGTGGTGCATACGATTGCACACAATCCCTCAGCGAATTACAGGCGCGGGAATGCCAATGGCTTTGCCCTGTAAGCTTGGGAGCTTGCCCTGGAAGATCTGTTTGTCCGAAGGCTAGAACACGGCTCGGCCCTGACCCTCGGTGATCGAGCGGCCCTGAGCCATCTCACACGGTCCAAGCGCGCGGTCGATGGCCGCCGCAACCTCGTGGCGGAAGGGGACTACGCGGCTCGGACGCGGATCATCCTCGACGGCTGGGCTTGCCGCTGGAAAGGACTGCCGAACGGGCAGCGACAGATCACCGAGTTGCTCCTTCCAGGCGACATCTGCCACGCACACAGCGGCATGCTGTTGAGGTCCGACCATTCGATCGCGACGCTCTCGACCTGTATCATCGCAGAGGCTGATCCGACCGAACTTACGGCTCTTCTAAAGCAACGGCCGATGGTGCGGCAGGCGCTGCGGTGGTCCTCGTTGCAGACGAACAGCATCCTACGCACGGCTCTGGTCAACAATGGTTTGCGCCAAGCTGATCAGCGCCTCGCGCACTTCATCTGCGAGATCTGGGCCCGCTTGCAATCTGTTGGCTTAGCCAAAGATGGTGCCTTCAGCTGGCCTCTGACGCAGATCGATGTCGGCGAGATCGCCAGCATGACGAGCGTGCACGTCAACCGCACGTTGGGAAAGCTGCGCCGTGATGGCCTCATCACCCTGCACAAGCGGCGGATGAGCCTCCCGGACATGGCGCGGTTGGCCGAGTCGTGCGACTTCCGGCCGGACTACCTGCATCTGAAGGCTGAGCTTGGCAGCTCCGATCCGTGACATAGATCGGTGCCCATCGCGCGAGCCGAGGCATCGCGTTCTGTGCCATCCCGGCGGAGGATCCAGTGCCCCGGTTCTTCATCGACACCGACGATGGTGATCTCTCCGTTCCTGACGACATCGGACGGGATCTACCCAACGCTCAGGCCGCCCGCCGCCTCGCGTTGGCGGCATTCCCGGATATGACCGGCGATCAGCTACCGGACGGTGACCGACGTACCTTCTCGGTACGTATCCGGAATGAAGAGGGCACGCCGATCTACGCGGCGGAACTGGTTCTCACGGGTGAATGGCTGGTCCCACCAGGGGGTTAGCGAACGAAGTCTCATCCTATCCGACGATGCGCAGCCTGGATCGCTCGACCCCGCCCCGATGCGCTCACCGGGCTGCGCCACGAAAGAGCCCGCCGCGGCGAACTGGGCGGGCTGAGGTAGGTCTCGGGCTAAGGCTCAACTGAGTGCGCCCAGAGCCAGACGCTACAACATGAGGCAAACCTCAGCGCTGGCGGACACGAAAAAGCCCGCGCCGGCGAGCCGGGCGGGCTGATCCAGATCCGATCATCGGGGGCAGAGATCGAACCTCCACGCAGCGTGCCGTACCTCGGTAAAAAACCCGCCGCGGAGACCGGGCGGGCAAGGCAGGGAGGCGCCCCGAATGGCTTCCGGACGTCGAAGGCATTCCTCACGTCGAATGGTTAATGAAACGCTAGCGCGCCGCGGTACGGTTGTGGTTCGATGAGCGCCACGGCATCGGTGCCGCATGATCCGATCCGAGCTTGTCGCACGCATCGCGGCGCAGAACCCACACCTCTACGCCAAGGACGTCGAGCGGGTGGTCGACGCCATCCTCGACCGGATCGCCGACGCCCTGGCGGGCGGCGACCGCGTCGAGCTGAGGGATTTCGGCGCGTTCGCGGTACGGGACCGTGAAGCGCGGACCGGCCGCAACCCGCGCTCAGGCCAGAAGGTCGTCGTATCAGCCAAGCGGAGCGTGCATTTCAAGCCGGGCAAGGCCATGCGGGTGCGGCTGAACCCTAATGCTGGCAGACCTCATGCCGCATCTGCTGCGGCGACCATGTACGCGTCAGATTGATACCCGCTATGCAATCGGAAGCCGAAACAACATACGCTATTTCGCAACTTAAAGGCGAGGCGTAGGCCTATTGTGTCGGCTTCGGTCGACCACCACGCTCGCCCGCAGATATGCCCCTCAGCTCTCGAGGGCGAGCGTGGGTGCGATGCCTCTTCACCCCGTAGGATCGAAGCTGCCGCCCGCAGAATTCTTCCGTTGACCGAACCTGTTCAACGGAGGTGATCGGCTGCTTGCGTTCGCGTTGCCGTATCGGAGCGCTCGGCATACGGCGAACGCCCCTCGGCTCGGTTCGCGGTGATGCGCTCGCGTAGCATCAGGGCGCGCCGTGCGATCGCCTCCGCGTCGCAGGTTCGGCAGGGACCGCCACGGCCAGCGGCGTGACAGTTGCTCGGGTTTTGGCAGGTCCGGCGGGGCATCCAGGCGATTATAGGCGTCGCTTCCGATAGCCGTCACGCTCATGCGGCGGCAATCCGATGACATAGTGCTGCCGCGCTTGCCGGGGTATCAGACCGGCATGGCCAAGCGCGTGAAGCAACTACCTCAGGATCGGGGCACCATCCTGTTCGACGTCGTCTTCGAGGACGGCAGCCGAGCCTCGAACCGACGCGTGCCGATGGAAATCCTTAGTGGTCTGGATGGCGATCAGCCGGCCCGTGAACTCATCGAGCAGCAGGAGGCGGAGATTGCCGAGAAGGCCGGTAGACCGCCGCGGGCGATCCAGGGCCTGACGCGAGCTGCCAAACCGGAACCGAAGCTTGCGCGGGACTAATGGATCTTCGCATCTGCAGAAGTGGCCCAGGACCTTGCCGGCTGATCGCGGGGCGGTCATCGTTGTGAGGATCAAATCGGAGATTGTTCATGCCTCGCGTCCTGCTGATCGGCTACGCTCCGGATGCCGTCGACTTCTCAGATCCTGGCCTGCCCCCTGGCATTGATGCGGGGAAGATCGCCGCAGGCATCGAAGTCGGTTTGCAGCAGATGCGGGATAGAGGCTGGCAGGCCGACTTTTGCGCGATCAGGCCGGATGAGACGATCAAGGAGATGGTCACTCAGCAACTGGCCTCCGCTCGCTATGACTGCGTGGTCATTGGGGGCGGCGTCCGGCTGAGTTCGACGCACCTCGAAGAATTTGAGGTTGTGATCAACGCCGTAGGTGAGGGAGCCCCCGGTACCCCGATCGCCTTCAATACGCGCCCGGAGGACAGCGCTGGCGCGGCGGCGCGATGGCTGCTGCGCTTGTAGAGGGGCGTCAGCCCTCCCTCATCATCAGATCGATGAGCAGCGTCCCGGCCGCCGCGATGACATTGCCCCGACCGCGCCAGGGCAGCACGACAGCCTCGGGCTGAGGCTCGGTCGCCACCTCCGGTAGCACGGTCTCGGGCGCCTCGGCCTCGCGGTCCTGATCGTTGCCGCGCAGCCATGTCACCTGACTGCCGGTCGCGTTCTCAGGCGCCGCCAGGGACGGTTCCGCGTCCCCGCCGTCCTCGTGGTCCGCGTCGCCGTCCATCCGGTCGAGGAGGTCGATTACCTGCTGCCCGATGTCGAAGGCCGCGTGGCCGGTCTCCTCCAGGTGTGCGCGAAGTGCCGCTCCGGCCAGCGGTTCCGGCCGCGCGGTCGAGGCAGGGTCCAGCCCGAACGCCTTCACCGCATCTTCGGCGCGGTGGCTTTCGGCGATCGCAGCATGGATCGGGTCGGGCTCGGCGGCGGGATCCTCGCCGTTCGGGTAGGCCAGCGCGTACAGATCGCGGATGCCCGTCTGTCGCCGCGCCTCGGCGAACTGCAGATCCCGGCGCGCGGCGATGACAAGAAGGTCAGCCAGTTCGGCGGCGGTCTTGGCGCGGGCGGCCGGCATCTCGCGGGTCGAGAACCGGGCGAAGTCGCCGCGCTGGGCGGCCTCGACCCATTCCGTGGTCCAGAGGGTGAAGCTGTCGCCGATGCGCAGGGCGGCGTACTCGGCATCGGACAGGGCCGTCAGTCGGTCGAACTCGGTGCAGGCTCGGCGCCATGCCTCGACGGCTTCTGGCGAGCCGGGCGCGGGCAGCGGGCCCGGCAGCGTCGGCCGGGACGTGAGGTTGAGCAGGTCGGATTTCATGGTGACAGCGCGCGCCTTGAGCGAGGGCGCGGCAGCGGTGCGGCGGAACGGGTTTGAGAGCTTGAGAGGGGCCATGGTCAACCTCCAGGGATCACAGGATGACAGGAGGCGCGGCAGGGCTAGCGCCGCGCTGTGGCAGCGTCAGGCACGGCTGGCGTTGATGCTGTCGTGCTCGTGGTCGAGGTCGGCGAGGTCGATGCCAGCGACGTTGGCGGCGCTGCGCAGCAGGTTCGGCCACGCGCCGCCCGTGTCCTTCCACGGGTAGCGGGCGATCACGCGGACCAGGGCAGCCATGCCCTACGGCGTGGTGGCGACGTGTCGGCCGACCTCGCGGTTCAGGTCCCGAAACTCGTCCTCCGTGACACGACGGGCCTCCTCAAGGCGCCGGCGGCCGGTCGCAGCCTCGACGGCCTCCACCCGGGCGTCGAAGGCGTCGGCGGTCGGCAGCATGGCCTTCCAGCGCCGGATCCGTCCCGGCGTCAGCCCACCTCTGCCGAACAGAGGCACCGCCCGGGCAATCGCGATCCGCAGGGCCTTACCGGTCCAGGCCTGTTCGGTATGGACCTCGGGGGTGCCCCAATCGAGGGCGACGTGCCGTAGGCTCACGCCGAGCAGCGTCGGGAAGCGCCAGCCGGCGCCGATGCTCACCCGATCGTCGCGATTGGCGAAAAGCTCTGGCGGGCACGTCTTGATGACGGCGTAAACCTGCCTGTGCGCGACGCCCCACGCCTCCATTGCCTCGTCCTGCACTGTACGGGCTTGCAGCCACCGTTCAGCAAGCGTCAACAGATCGGCATCGGGGCGCGGGTGGATGGGCACAACCGCGATAGGGGCAGCGAGCGCCGGCAGCGGCACGGCGGCGGCAACCGATCCGGCGACGACGGTCCGGCGGCTCAGGCTGCCGCGTATCTCGTCGGCCCGCTCGCGCAGGCTGGTGGCCGGATCGCGGCGGATCAGGTTCTTGAGGGAGGCACGGAAGGACATCGCGAAATCCTCGAGAGTTGAGGGCGCGGGCAGCCGGCCCGCTCGGGTGCGGGCTGGGTTCAGAGGAGCGAGGCGAGGCCGGTGAGCACCATGCCGCCGCCGATGATCGCG
>NZ_JAKSYM010000123.1 GCF_022829545.1 Methylobacterium sp. J-030
GATCGCGCTCCTCGCTGCTCTGGCCAGCGTCACCTGCCTTCCCGCCGCTGGACGTGCCCAGAGCACGTCGGAGCCACCTCGGAGGCCAGTGTCGGGAGCTACGTCCGCCGGCGAGGAAGCGGCATCAGCCGTCGATCCAGCCGGTGCTCGATCGCTGCCGACAGCGGGCGGACGCTCAGAAGCTCAAGGAAGGGTCGGAGCGGAAGGCCTTCATGGGGACCTGCGTCACGCCTGAGGATTAAAGCGCGGCTTCAATCAGTCCTTCGGTCGCTCACAGACAGTCACCCCTCGCTGTGCCCCTCGAACGCGTCCGTCCACTGGTTGCTCAGCATCCGCAGCCACATTGTTGCGCCTAGGGTTCGTAGACCGAGGCAGCGTGAGCTCTCAGTCCCCGCCAGTGAGATTGGCGCGGAGCCTCAGTTGTCAGCCTGGGATCACGTCCGGCACGGACCGGGGCGCGACGAAGGCTACGCCAGCCGCATCCTCCCGCTTCCAGACCAAGCGCACAGGTGATGCAGCAGGCTCGTGCCCAATGGCGACGTTGAAGTAGCGCGGCACCGTGGTCCCCGGCACGAACGAGAGACAGGCACCTACAGGCGAGTGGTTCACCACGAGGCAACGAACTTCGGCATCCACACCAGGAAATGCCGCATGCCCTTCAATCGTGGCACGCACTCGTAGTTTTGCGCGGCGCTCATACATTGGGTAAAACTCAGAGTTCGAAAGGGCTTATCCTGTAGGCGCTAACATCGATGTCACTAAAATCGTTCAAATAACGATAGGAACATACTATAAAATTCCTAAATAACGATCTCAAGTTGTACGGGCGCCCAAACCTAAGTCGTGACGCACATCGCACTTAGCAATGAAGCATACCTTTAACCTAATGCGATCCACTGGTTCACACGCTTGATATCATCGTCACCGTGCCATCACCCACGTCGCCGTCCAGGACTTATCGTCGTCCGAGTCCGTTACTTTTATATCCCCAGAAACTTCGCGCTGCTCTCAGACGGCCGCGCGTGCAGATAACGGCCCGTCGTCGCAACCGATGCGTGCCCCAGCGTGGCCTGCACGAGGTGGATCGGTGCCCCGCGATCGAGGCTGTGCGAGGCATGCGCGTGCCGCAGCCAGTGCGCCGAGACCTCGCCCGGCAGCCCGGCACGCGCCGCGGCCGCCTTCACCACCCGGTGGACCGCACTCGGATCGAGCGCCCCGCCCTTCCGCGATAGAAATACGGGCGCGTCGGCCAGCGCCTCGCCGCGCAGAGCCGTGAGCACTTTCCACGTCGAGGCCGAGAGCAGCACCGCCCGCGTCTTGCCCCCCTTGCCGAAGACGGTTGCCTGCCCAGCCTCATCCCGGGCCATGAGATCCCGCCACCGCAACCCACAGACCTCGGAGATGCGTAGGCCACCGCCGTACAGCACGGTCAGCAGCACCCGATTTCGCAGCACGGGCTCTTGCCGGATCATCAGCAGCGCGTCGGCCTCGGCCATGATGCGTTCAGCCAGGGTGTTCTTGATCGGCGGGACCTTCACGGCCGCGCCGATGTTGAACCGCAGGAACCCGACCTCCTGCGCGAAGGCGAACAGGCTCTTGAGCGCCGCCGCCGTCAGAGCCACCGTCGCCGAGGATCCCGGCCGGGCCGCGATGTAGTCCTGCAGGTCGCCCATCCGAACCGAGCCGAGCGGTTTGCCGACGTGCGCCAAGAAGGCGCGAGCCTCGCGCTCGTAGTTCCGGCGAGTGTTCGGGCTGGCAGACCGGGCAAGCCATAGCCGCACCATCTGCGCGTCGTCGTCGGCCTGCGCGGGCGGTAGCGTCTCGACGGGCTCGACGATCGGAACGAGGGCGGTGCTCACGGCAGAGGCTCGCCATACCCAGACAGGGGACGGCCGGCTAGACGGCAAGCGTCGATCCAGAATTGAGCGGCTTCGCGGGTGGGGAACATCCGCTCAAGACCGGCTACACTGACATGCCAAGGCCCGCCGGGGCGCGATTGGGTTGGGCCAGTGATCTCCATGCCCGCGATCCCTTCAGGCTCCGCTTAGATATATAACGCAAGATAATGTCTCTTGTCTTGCGTTCAGAATGATGCCGGATCGGGGGCACCCTCGCAAGCCCGTACCTACGCCAGTACGCAGCGACGTACTTACGTAATGACGTAGTCAGGCGTGAACGCAAGTGCCCACACACTGACGCTGCAGCTACGGCTACGGTCAGCCGGTTTCTCGTTCGAGGTAGGCCATCAGTGCCGCCTCAATTACTTCCTGGTGGCTGGCGTCGCGATCGAACGCGAACCGCCGCAGCCGCTGGTATCGCGGTTCGGACAGCCGGAGCGTGAGCGACTTGGTGCGGGGCTCTGCGTCCGACTGAAGCCGAGGTGCGCAAGCCGGTGGCGCGGCGGGGGCTGCGGCTGGGGTCGGGGCCGGAGCGGCGGGCCTGGATGCCTCGCCCCGCTGCGGCACGTCGGACGGCCGGGGCGCGCCCTTGGCCTGGATGAGCCCGTCGAGGGACGGTGTCTGCTTCGCCGGCATGGTCAACGCCCCGCCTTCGACTTGCCTACGTCCTTACATAGCTGCGTCATTACGTACTCAAGCACTTCCTCCACCTCCCGCGCCGCGGCTGTCTCAGGCTCGAATTCCGTCACCGCCTTGCCTGAGATGGCGGCCGTCGGGAAATCCGTGCGATCGTGGACGACGGTCGGCGCGAGTTTCCCGTGTTTCGCCAGCGCCATCACGGCCTGCATCTGCAGGCGGGTCCGCGGCTTGGCCTGCATCAGTACGAACACGAACGGGCAGCCGGCATCCTCGATCAGCGCCAGGGTATCGCCCACCGCGTCGAGATCGTCAGGGGAGGGGCGAACCGGCACCACCGCGAGGCTGGCATGGCCGAGGAGCGCGCGCAGCTCTGGCCTCACCGACGGCGGGGTATCCACGTACAGGAACTCGATCCCGGCATCGGCCTACCGCTCGGCGCCCGCCGCGAAGTCGACGACCTCGATCCACACGAGGGCGGGTTGCGCGTCCTCGCGTCGGTTCCACCAGCTCGTGAGCGAGCCCTGCGGGTCCGTGTAGAGGAGTGCGGTGGCGTGCCCGGCCTGGTGCGTCGCCACCGCGAGGCTGCGCATCAGGGAAGTTTTACCCGCGCCGCCCTTCTGGCTCGCCACTACCCCGACGTGCATCAGTGCCTCATTGCTTGCTTACGCAATGACGTAGCTGCGTGAGTACGTAGCTGCGTCGTTGCTTCGAATCATCTAGCCGACTGGGGCCGAGCTGCCATCTATCACATCGCCAGCTGCGGGAGCGGTCGGGGTGCGCGAGGCCGGGCGAGCCGTAATGATATGGCCGCCCGGCCGACGTGTCTCTGCGCCAGCAGTTGGCGTTGGCAGCTTACGACGTCGACCACTCGCGCATGACCTCATCCGCCGGACGGTCGAGATGGACCTTGCCGCCCTCGATCGCTCGCACGAAGTCGACTGGGATGAAGTGGTGGAGGCCGCCCGCAGCCGCATCCTTTTTGGTCAGTTTGATCTCACCTTTGTCGACGTGATCGACTGTGCCGACGTGCGTTCCGTCCGAACCGATCACCTCGGCATGCTTCTGGATCTGCGCGACATCAACCATCGGTTTCACTCCCTGTTGGAGCAGCCGTAACCGGTGTCCAAATGGCGATGTTCCGGCTCAGTTGGCTCGTACCGAATGAGCGGGCGCTGGGGCAGGTCATGTACGGGGCAGGGGAGCCACGGTAGGTCACCGTCATGGCGAAAGAAATCCCCGGCGTCGGCGACCTGCGCCTAAAATCCGAGGCGGCAGTGCAACTCAAGGAGCAGGGAGGATGACTACCGAGATCACGGGGGAACTGTGTGGATGAGGCCGAAATTCTCTTGCCACTAAGGCTGCTTGCGCTGCCCAGATTGCCCTGGGTGAGGACGGCATGACCGAAGAGCAGATGGGTGAGCTGCAGGTGCTATCCGATCTGCGTTCCTGGCATCGGAGGCAGATCGAGCAGGCGCTCGGCGATGTCCGTGTCGTGCAAGCACACGAGCAAGCCATCCTTCGGCTCCATCAGCTTAGCGCCATCAAAAGACAGCGCACGAC
This sequence comes from Methylobacterium sp. J-030, assembly GCF_022829545.1. GTDB lineage: Bacteria > Pseudomonadota > Alphaproteobacteria > Rhizobiales > Beijerinckiaceae > Methylobacterium. Next base: position 4,098 of record NZ_JAKSYM010000123.1, read on the forward strand.
CGAGGACGAGACTGAGCGTCAGCGCGCCCGTGCCGCAAACTCCCACACTGGAATGCCCCAGACCTGACCCTGCTTGGTTCGGTAGCCCGATCCCCGGTCGAACACAATCCGAGCTGGCTCCACTGCCACAGCCTTGCTGCCAGACACCATCAGTACACCGCAGAATTCGACCCGCAGAGTCCCGTGCTCCGGATGGACCGCGAACAACTCGTGCTCCGTCCAGCCGAACCCGTGCGCTGCGGCGCCAAGGCTGCTGCAGAAATCAAGCGCAGCATCTCGGATCGTCACCCAGCGGGTCGGAGAGAGATACCGGCAGGGCGAGGCATGCGGGGACAGGTTCTCGATGGCGCCGTGCCATATGGCGACGGGGTTCGGGATCAGGGTGGTGGCGACACCAGCTGACATACGGCCGAGCTACGCCAGACCGCTTGCATAGGCCATGTGGCTGAAAGCCCGCCCCATCAACCTATCTTGACCCGACCGGGCGCAAGGCGCGTGGCAATCCCCTGAACCACGGACACCATGACCGCCGCTCGCCCGACCCTCGCCGATCTCCGCAAGGCCGGCACGATCAGCAGCACCGAGATCGTCGCGGCTGTCGACCTCTACATGAGGGATCCAGATACCGGTCCGTATCGGTTCGCTAGCGGGCACAGCGTCGACATCGCGGCGGCAGTCGCAGCCTCGCCCGAGATCTCCGTACTCAAGGGTAAGCCCGGCCCGCAGGAGAGGACGTTCCGGAATGCCGTGACAGCCGCCGTCATGGCTGCTCACGGGACGAAGCCCTGAACCGGGCGAGCTGCGATGACATGGTCGCCCAGCTGATGCGATTGGATGTTTAGAGCACAAAAAGCTGTTGCCTCAGGGCTTTCCCCGGGCTGCTCTGCCACGCTGTTGAAGATCCTGCTCAACGCGCTCGCGCCGCATGAGCCTGGCGGCCTCAGCCGCACGACGCTGCCGCGCTCGCCCGCGCCACGCATCAATGACGATGGCCACGACCGCGACCACGATTATCAGACCGAAGACGCCATCGATTACGCCTGTCATCAGCCTGCCTTCCGCTCCCGGAACTGGATCCCGGCCCCGCCGCCGGTCTCGGGGATTAACTTCAGCCCGGCGGTCATGGTGATGGCCATGATAGCGTGAGCAGGGTCGCTACGATTGCGGCTACAAAGCAATCCCCCAAGGCATCTTCGACGCCTGCAGCCTCAAGTGCCCGCGTCGAACTGACGAAGACCATGGCAATGCCAAAGGACACGAGGCGGCGTCCGTTCACATCAGGTCTCTCCGGCGCAGTTTCACGCCCGGCTCGCCGCCGTTGGTGAATTCTACGCCGGCCGCTTCGAGGGCGCGACGTAGCTTATCGAGGGTGTCTACCCGGGTCTGCACAAGCCCCTCGCCTGGCTCCAATCGTTTGATGGTTGGGATGGAGACGCCGGAAGCATCCGCCAATCTTTCTTGCGACCAGCCCAGAAGCGCACGTGCGGCACGAAGCTGCGACCTGTTCATGATGCCTATTAGATCATTTTTGATGCGAAAGGGATTGAAGGCGATTTGCCGCTGCGTATGATCCTAATGGTATCACAAGCGATGCCAAAGGCAACGTTCATGGCCCACCGCACCGTCTCCTGGACCCGCATCGACCGCGCCGGACGCGACAGCCGCCCGCGAATCCCTGCCGGCCTGCTCTCAGCCACCGCCCGCATCGATATGACGGTGCGCACCACCCGCCGCCCGCTCTACGCCGCCGGCAAGTTCGACCGCGCTGCCATCATGTCGGCCGCCGCCAAAGCCGCCCACGCCCATCAGGAGCGTTTCGGCGGCACCTGGGCTGAGGCGATGTCTGTGTGCCTCACCGCCGCGTGGCGTGCCGCCAAGCTCGCACGGCACATGGCCGCGCACTGAGGAGACGCAGTGATGGCTCGCAGATCAGACCCGGAAGTAGATCCGCCTAAAGCGGTCTCTCCAAATCCGCTCGCTTCCCGGCCAATCGCCTATCGCCCAAAAGATGCGGCCACCGTGATCGGCGTGAGCAAGTCCACGATCTACCAGATGATCGCGGATGGGAAGATCCCAGCGCGCAAGTTCGGCGGGGTTACCGTCATCGTCCACTCGGACCTTGTAGCGTTGCTTGAAGCCTTGCCGCTGACCGACTCGGCTGCAAAGGCCCGCGCCTCACCGGACTGACCAATGCTCGCGCCGGGCTGACCAGCGCCCGCATCCCCTTCGCCACCGCAGACCCACAGCCACGAGCCCTCACCGGAGCCCGAACGTTTACGCACGCCTGCATCCCCGATTTCTCGCAGCCCGTCCCGATGCGCAGCACCAGCGTCCGCACGGGCCGCCGCCTCCCCGTCGACCGCCGCTACCGCGACCTGCCCAACGAGCCCCTGCCGGGCGAGATTGAGCCGTGGCAGGCCGTGACCCCGATCCGGCCGGACACCGCGCACAGCCGATCCCTGCGCTTCCTCGATACCGCCGGCGAGTTGCTGGCCGCCGTCGCGATCATCGGCGGCGGCATGGTGCTCACCGGCCTCGCCTCGCTCCTCTGAACCCAACTCGCACCCGAGCGGGCCGGCTGTCCGCGCCCTCAACTCTCGAGGATTTCGCGATGTCCTTCCGTGCCTCCCTCGAGAACCTGATCCGCCGCGATCCGGCCACCAGCCTGCGCGAGCGGGCTGCCGCGATCGCCAGCCGGGTCAGCGAGTTCAAGACAGCCGCCGCCAGCACGACGCCGGCCCCGTTGGCGGACCTCGCCCAGGCGTGGGATCAGGCTGTCATCGACTGGAACGGCATCCAGCCCAAGAGCCAGGCTGAGAACTGGTGCGACGAGCAGCTCGACGAGGCGCTGGACGCCTACGACGCCGTATTCCGGCGGGCGATCGATGAGCCCTCCCGCGACATGGCTGAGCTGCAGGCCAAGGCCCGCCTGCTCCTGCACGACCTGATCGAGCACACCACGGGCCATGACCCGAGCGACGAAGCCACGCTGACCGTCGACGAGCAGTTGACGCGCTTGGTCTTGCGTGAGGTCGCCAGCCTGTCCAGCAGCACGGCGCTGACGCCTTTGTCCGATCCGATCTTCGCAGCCATCAAGACGCATACCGCTGCGCACGATGCGTTCTCGGCAGCCTGCAACCCGGCGGACAAGGTATGGCGCCGACAGCATGGATTGGACACGTCGGCCGAGGCGATGGCGCCCGTCAAAGCCGCCTATGAGACCGCCTCCGCGGATGAGACAAAGGCTTGGCTCGGCCTGTTCAAGGTTCCTCCGACAACACTGCCGGGAGTGCTCGCCCTCATTCGCCATGCCCAGACGCATGCCTCAAACAACGACGGCCTGACCGGAGGGCCTGACATAGACGACGTGTTCGGCGCCATCGCGGACAGCCTCGAAGCCGTCGCCAACAACCCCACCCCCGAACCGACCGACTGGCACGCCCCGCCGCCCGGCTTCATGGCCTACCCGGCGGACGATCCGCAGGGCTTCGTCATCATCCGCGAGGGCCTACGCCTTGAGCTGGAACGCCTACACCGGATCGCGCTGGCCGAGTATGCTCGGAAGGTCGGGCCGGACGCCACGGACGCCAAGCGCGCCCATCTCCGCCGCGAGCTCCGCCTCGCCGTGTTCGAGTCCGCTTCCCCGAACGGTGGCGCCGAGATCCTGGCGCTTGGGATGGACCTCGACGCCGCGCACGTCCGCTGGCGCGCCGCGACACCCGCCTATTGGGCCGCCCAGGCGCATGTCACCCATGCTTGCGAGAGGGCCAAGGCGCGCGGCGGGTCTGCCTACGCGGCAAACGTGGCGGCCTGGAACGCCCCCGGCATCCGCGAGGCTGACGACCTCTTCGAGACCATCGGCGGTGAGCTGGAGCGGATCAGCAAGGCCATCTGGCGCACGCCTGCGCGGACCCCGCTCGGCCTCGCGGTGAAGGCGCGTGCCACGCTCGTCATGGTGTTCATCTCCGGCCAGTACGAGCGCGACAGCCATCTTGGGGAAGGCGAGGACCTGACGGAACAGGCCACCCGGGCGCTGATCGAGGCGTGCTGCGCGCTGGCCGGCGTCGACTGGAAGGGCCAGCCGATCGGGGAGGAACAACGGCCCACGTCCACGTCTCAGTCGGAGTTCGAGGCCGATTGCGCGTGGGCCAAGGCGCAGGCCGCCGACATCGACCTGTCCGGCCTGTCGTTGCTGCAGCTCACCAACCTGTTCGAGAACTTCGTCAAGGCGGCTGACGACTGGCTCAATCTGGATGGGCAGCCATGGCTTGAGCAGAACCCAGACAGCCCCTACCGCACCCCAAACACCGCCGGGCATTTGGTCGACCGCGAGCAGAACCGGGCGGCGTGGATCCGTGATCGCATCATCAAGGAAATGCACAACCGGACCGCGGCCACCGACAGCGAGCGAGACCGTCGGCTCGAAGCGCTGATCCGGTACGAACTGCTTTGTGAGGGCAGCCTTCACCACGCGCCCGAGCTGCGCGCCGAGATCGCCAAGGCTTGGGGCGGCTGCCCACCCCGACCTTCCCCGTAGCCGTGCGTACCGCCCCGGCCGGGCCCCGCCGGGCCTTCCCTTCACATCCCGAGACACCACCATGAGCGACGTGCTCACCTTCACCCCGCGTCCGCAGCCGGTCGCGATCACTCTCCCCGCGCCGCTCGCCGGACCCGAGCTACGCGCCAGCCTGGAGGAGGCGGCACAGATCGCCCTCGACGCTGCCGACCGCATCATCGCCGTGCTGGACAGCATGGACGGCGACGCGGACCTTGAGGACGGCGGCGACGCAGAACCGTCCCTGGCCGCTCCCGAGAACGCCACCGGCAGCCAAGTCACGTGGATGCGCGGGAACGATCAGGACCACGAGGTTGAGGCGCTCGAGACCAGGTTGCCGGAGGTGGCGGCCGAGCCGATGCCCGAGGCCGACATCTTGCCCTGGTGGGGGCGCGGCAATGTCATCGCGGCGGCCGGCACGCTGATCCTCGACCTTCTGGAGCGCGCGTAGTGCGAAAACCGCGATATAACCTCACTGAGTTTGTGTGCTCGGTCGACCCTTATGGGTCGAAGGGTTTCCCGACGGTGATTTAGCCGCCCATTCCGGGTCGGAGCGGGGACCCCCCGATGCGTCGGTCGATCCCTGCAACTGGCCTGGAACTAGGTCGGTCACTCGCGACCAAGCTTGCGAGCCGCAGAATACCGCAAGCATGCAACCCTTCAGGTTCAGCACCGACGGCTGGTCACTCCACACCGTGACGTCGTAGGACTTGCCGTTGTCTGCGTTGTAGATCTTACCTTCGAACCGTCCCTCGGCATTCTGCTTCAATCCTGCCAGCAGTTGATGGCCGAGCTGGGGGCGTCCCTGCTTGGCGGGACTTGGATTGTAGCGATCGACCTTCGGCTTGCCGCTCTCGTCCAAAGGCTCTTTTCCCCAAACGACGAAACCACAGAGCCGAGTGGCGTCTGAACCGCATCGCTCGGTTCGTATACGTGCCCGGCCGTCCTCGGTTAGCCACGTGCCAAACGGTTCGGCCGCCCGCGCCGTGTCGCAGCGTGCGCCAACGCAGGCTGCCAAACCTACAAGGGCGGCTGTGGCGAAGCGGATCGGGATGATACTCATGCTTTGCTCTCCGTTTGCGCGTATCGCACTGAATTGCCCCAGCGCCATCGCGCGACCGGTCTCATACGGCCGGTACGGCGCGTTGGGTGGGGGTTGGCCCTGGTCGCGGTAGGTTCGGCGCTAGATCGGCTTGCCCCTCGGCGGGGCGAGCGCGAGGCGTTCGCCCACCAGGGCGCGCAGGCGGCCCATGAGGGTCTGTGAGTCATGATCGGGCAGTACCGCTCGGCTGAGGAGCGCCCCCTTCATGAACGTGGTGACGTCGAGGCAAAGCGCAGCTACGTCGCAGCCCGGCGCAGCGAACCGTGGGACAGTGAGCAGGAACCAGTCGCGGAAGCCGATTTCCTGGGCGTCGGACAGTGCGCGCAGCGCGGGGATGCGGCGCACCTCGGACCAGAGATCGACGGCTAGGACTGCGCGCTCGACCGCGGCATCAACGAAGTAGCGCTCGATGACGTGGAAGATGATCTCCAATTCGTCGTGCGTCTCGGCCATTGCCGCAATCTCGGCCGCGGCGGCATCGCGCTGACGGGCGGCACAGGCCAGGACGATCTCCTCCTTCGAGCTGAAGTAGCGATAGATGTTGCCCTGACTCATGGTGGCCTCGACGGCGAGGTCCTGCATTGTGGTGCGATGGAAACCCTGGCGGACGAAACAGGTCTCGGCGGCGTCCAGGATCCGGGCGCGTCGCGCGGTTTGGCCCGTCGGGCGCGTGGGTATGTCGGCTAAGGCGACGGGCAAGGCAGAGGCTTTCCGAACTGAAAACTCATGTAGTGAGAATGACCGCTCACTCATGGCGGAATTACGGCCTTGGTGACGGCGGCGAACTTCCATCGGATTGTGCCCCGACGGTGCCGGCACTGTGGTCCGCGGCGCAATCAAGGGACCTCTCTATCCACGGAGCCTTAGCGCGGCTCCGACTTCGCCGACGACCGGCTGCTGCGCCTGATGCGCCGTTAGCTCGCCTGACACGAGGCTATTGCCGCGCTGCTGCCGGGCACCCCCGAGCCCGAGCACGTCAGGCAGGTGCGGGCGATGCTTCAATCAACGGCATCAGGGAGCAAGGATAGCGTTGCTGATCTGTAAGAACCTAGCAAAAACTATACAGCAGGCAGCAACCAGACGGTTGGCGGCCAAGCCGAAGTTCCTCGCCCGGCTGTGCGACCGCGGCCTGTGCACCTGTGGGATCTGCATCGGTATGGCTGACAGCCGCATAGATGACGACGTCAAATATCAGATCAAAATCACAGCAGAGGATGAGGCGACGCACTCCACTCTGGACCGGATCGCCGGTCAGGCGCTGGTGCTGTCGGAACTACTCGACGATCTAGACACAGCGAGCGCAGCAAGGCTACGTCCCACCTTGCGGATCCTGTTAGAGGGGGTGGGCCGGATCATCGCTTCGGAGATGGTGATGGACCCAATCGAGTCTGACTTTGAGTGGGTTAATCTACACTGATCCCACTGGTCCCTGTTCGATATTCGCCAAATGGATCTTAGCCGCAGCCCTCACGATCGAGAGAACGTTTTTACGCATGGTCTCGTCGGTGATGCTCGTGAAATCCGCGACCAACTGCATGACCTGCGGATCGTCGTAGAACGTCCGAACGTCGCCCGCGTCGGCATCGTCACCCAACCGGCTGGCGAAAAACGTCTCAACAGGTACCTTTAGCAGATCGGCCATGGTCTGTAGCCGCCCGGCGCCGATACGGTTGCGGCCCTTCTCGTACTTCTGCACTTGCTGAAAGCTGACCCCGATGGCTTCGCCCAGCGCGGTCTGGCTGAGTCCCTGCGCGATCCGGAGTGCCGCAACACGGCTGCCAATCGTGCGGTCGACCTCAGTTGCGGATTTCGGCGCTTTCGTCGTCATCGTGGAGGTAGCCTCAGAGTGCGACGGATGAAGAGCGGTCGCTGTGTACGCGCGGGCCGTTACGCACCTGAGGATTGTACACGGGCATACCATGCAACCGCCATCTCACCGAGGCAACACCGTCTTGGGATGTGAAATGGCAAGGTAACACCTCTGTGATCGCGGGTGTCGCAATGGCTATAAGAGCGCGATGCCACGCCGGTCCTGCCAATACCCGGACAACTGTCGTGCCGCCGGTCGTGGTGGCCCCTGTCGAACCTGTGACACGGAGGCGATCGCGCGCCGCGCCGTTCTACTGCGCGAGCGCATTGCCGCGAACCGAGCCGAGGGGCGGCCGCCGTATGCTCGACGCACCGCTCAAGACGGGGACCAGGAACGTGGATCCAGCCTCGAACCTTCTGAGGTCAGCTACTCTGCAGCCGCCCCGACGCTGTCGGCCATCTTCGCGCCTCGCGTGCCGAGAGGCTGAGGCTCGCCGACGGTGGTATCCTCTGCCGTTTGGTGCTCCATCTCGGCGTTCACCTGCGCGCCCAGCAGCACGATCGTCGTCGAGATCCAGATCCAAGTCATGAACCCGATCGCCGCGCCAAGCGAGCCGTAGGTCTTGTTGTAGCTGCCGAAGTGGGCGACGTACCAGGAGAACAGCAGCGAACCTCCGAGCCAGAGCACCGCCGCCACGGCACCTCCTCCCGTGACCCAATGCCAACGCGGCGCGTCACGGCTCGGACCGTAGCGGTACAGCACCGCCAAGCCGCCGAGCACGGCAAGCAGGAGTACGGGCCAACGCAGCAGCGCCAGCCACCAAGCGTCCTTGCCGATGCCGATGAATTCGAACGCGACCGGCAGCACGACGACCGCGACGAGCGCTAGGATCAGGAACAGCAGCGCGCCAGCGGTGAACGCCAGCGAGACGAGGTTGAGCACGACGAAGTTGCGCTTCTCGCGCTCGTTGTAGACGAGGTTGAGCGCGTCGAAGATGTGCTTCATGCCGCCGTTGGCACTCCACACCGACAGGGCGACGCTCAGGAGCAGGCTCAGGCCGAGCGTCGCATTGCCCTTCTCGTTCAGGTTCTTCACTTGGTCGCTGAGGATGTCGAGCGCACCCTGGGGCAGGATCCCTTGCAGGCTGGCGAGCTGGTCGTTGATGGTCGAGGCATCGGCCACGAGACCGTAGATGGACACCAGGGCGGCGATGGCGGGGAAGATCGCCAGCAGCGCGAAGAAGGTCACGCCGGCCGACACCAGCATGATCCGGTTCTCGCCGACATCCCTATAGGTGCGCAGCGCGATGTCCTTCCAGCCTTTGGCCGGGATCTCGGTCGGCCGTGTGGCCTGGCGTCCGCGATCGGCCTGAGTGCGGGCTACCTCGTGGGCCTCTTGGCCAGAATGTGAGGGCGACGCCTGCCGTGCATCGCCTTCACCCTGGGCGCCGCTGGGCTTGTGCGTCGTCGACCGCCTCGGCAACGCTACGAGGCCGAGAAGGGCGGTGGCGAGCGCCAGCGTCCAGACTGTCGAAGCTTGTCCACTAGGCTCGTGGGATGGTCCGGGGTTCGAGGGGATAGGGGCCATAGCCGGTTCATTGCCTCGCGGACGGATACTGAAGATCGCCGCCACAACGACACGCCGTCAAACTACGTTGCGGCAAATGCCCCATTATTTCTGGGGTTAAGGGCGAGCAGAGCGGTCAGGAGGCTCACAGCAGCCGCTCCGCCTCATCCTCCTGATCCGCCGACTTGAGGTTTAGCCACACGCGCATGGTCTTGCTCGACCTGAACTGAACGCCTCGCTTGGCCTCGACGGCAACGGCTTGGCCCGTGCGCGGGTTGCGGCCGGTGCGAGCCTTGACCCCCCGCGTTGAAAAGGCACCGAAGCCGCGCAGCTCGACGCGGTCGCCGTCCGCCAGGGCGTTAACCATCCTGTCGAGAATGGTAGCCACCACCGCTTCGACGTCCTTCGCGTAGAGGTGCGGGTTCTGCTCCGCGATGCGGGCAACAAGCTCGGACCGGATCATGCGGCATCGATGCTGTAGAGGAGTGGCTTCCGCAATCCAATCTGGACTGCTGTGCAGCCTTTCGGGCATGCCTCGGTATCTGCGCACGGTTCAGTTGAGGGTCGCTCGTTGAGATCAACTAACAGACTGCCCGAGCGGTCGTTCACCCTCGTCCTTTGGCTCGTCGCCCTCGCCTTCGCTGGCTTCCTGATCGGACTCGGATCGCTTGTCGTCGGCGACCTGCCTCAGGTCGAGCATCGCTACACCCTCGATCAGTTCCTCGACCGTGGGCAATCGGACGCGACCGCCGCTGCGCTGAAGCAGGTTCGTCGCGAGCGCGCCGACAATCAGCAACAAGCGGAGCGGACACAACTCGCCCTGGACGCAGCGCGCTCCGCCTCTGAAGCCTCGCATGAGACCTTCGCCAACTGGTTGAAGACCCGCAATGCTACACAGCGCGTCGATCAAGATCCCGGCCTCATCGCACGCACGCAGCAACTCGATGCGCTCAAGGCCGCCGAGCGGACGGTCGACGAGCAGCAGGAAGGTCTGGCCAAGGCGGATCTCGGCCTCGCGCAGCGGGAGACCGAGCTGGAGGCTACAGACAGCGAGCAACGCGCCGCGGGCCAGCAGAAGCTCGACGCGGCCGAGAGCGGGCAGGAGCTACGCGTCTTCGCCTACCGCCTTGCCCTGACCCTGCCGCTTCTCGCAATCGCGGGCTGGCTGCTGCTAAAACGGCGACACACGCGCAACTGGCCGTTCGTCTGGGGCTTCGCGCTGGCGGCAGCCTTCGCGTTCTTCGTCGAGCTGGTGCCGTACCTGCCGAGCTATGGCGGCTACGTTCAGTACGGCGTCGGGGTAGTGGTCACGCTCGTGGCGGGTCGGGCGGCGATCAACGCCCTGCAGGCCTATCAGGAGCGACAGCGGGCGGCCGAGGCACGACCCGACGAGGAGCGGCGAACCGAAATCGCGACCGATCAAGCGCTGCTCCGCCTCGCCAAGAAAGTCTGCCCGGGCTGTGAACGGCCGATCGATCTCACGAACCCGGAGGCCAATTTCTGTCCGCATTGCGGGATCGGCGTATTCGAGCGGTGCCCGACCTGCGATCACCGCAAGAGCACCTTCGAGCGGTTCTGTTACGCCTGCGGCAACCGCGCGAGCGAGGTCGCTGCGCCGGTCGCCTGACGAGGTCAGCAATGTCGGCCGCTCAGTGCGGCTTTGCCTGTCCGCCTGGCGCCCAGCCGTGGGCTTGAACCGCTTTGACGATCTTGCCCTGCATCTCAGGCATCACCGACTGCATCCACTGCTGCATGCCAATCAGCTGAATCTGAGCGAGCTGTGGTTGCGCCGCCGCGAGGTGCTTGCCGGTTGGCGTGGCGTAGAAAGCGGCGATGGCCTGTAGATCGTCCTTGCCGAGAACCGCGGCGAAGCCCCGCGCTTGGAGGTCGAGCAGTTCATCGTAGTGCGCGGCCAGCGTCGGCAGCACGACCTCCTGGACCAACACCTGCGCCTTGTCGGGCTCCTTGATACCGATCTGCTGCATCATACCGACCATCGGTCCGGCCATGGCGCTGAGCGTCGCCGTGCGGTCGCCCTGCATCTGCGCCACCGTCTCCCGCGCGACCTTCACGAGAGCCGGATCCGGAGCGGTCGTAGGGGCAGGCTTCTGGGCTGATTGAGCCAATACGGCGCGAGGCAGTGCCGCCCCGAGGCACAGGCCAACGAGAAGGGTCGAGAGGCGCATGAGACGGTCCGCTTGCTTTGGTGACGCGATCTGGCTGTGTTGCAGTCGGCTGGCTCAGAAGCATACGGCGGCATTGATCGATGTCGATCGCTGGGATGCCAAAGTTGACTTAGCCGTGTGCGCCAGCCGAGATGGGCGGTCACGGCCATGCCCGCCTCGGCGAGTCGTGGCCGCCATTCAGGAGATTATCGCCGCGAGATAGACCCTGAAAAGCCAACAGCCCCTTCCCGGCAAGGAAGAGGCTGCTGAAAACCTGGGGCCTTATGGGGCCGGCTGATACCTCCCCACAAGCCATGATCTCCCCTCGGGAGTCAAGCGAAAGCACCGCTTTTCGCACCGGGGAAGCTTTGCCTGGACCCTAGCCGCGGCCCGTGAGGGACCGGGATTGATGTTTCACGCCAACATGCGGTCGGCGATCGAGGGCGCGCGCACGCTCGCGCAACGCGACGACCTGTCGCGCACCATCTGGCAGGCCCACGCCGCCGAGACCGTCACCGATACGGAGGCGTAGGGCCTCGCCGAGCTGCTGCACAACCGCCGGAGCGCGATCCGCGAGGCCGTGGCGCCTGTCGGCATCCCGCTCGGCCGAGTGACGCTGTTCCCGCCGAAGCGCCTCCAGCGGGCTCCTGAGCGATCCGTGGCGATCGAGCGCCGCCGCCGGCTGGCCTGCTCCGGTCCGATGCCGCCTGCGCTCGCCAGCAGGTTCACCACCGGGCAACTCGCGGTCCTGCGGATCGTCGGCGACGAGATGGCCCGCAACGGCGCCTGCGGGCTGTGCATTGACGCTATCGCGGCGCGGGCCGGCGTCTGCCGGCGACTGGCGCAGGGCGCGATGATCGATTGCCGGCCCTTGCGGGCCGCTGACGGGTGTGTTGAGAACTTTGTGGCGTTCGAGCGCGAAGTGATCCGGCGGATCGGGCGCCCCGCCATCATCTCGGCCGGCCACTACGAACAAACCGACATAAGCAACCACTTGTTAACCGGGACGCTGCGTGCACTTGCGGTGCTTGAACACGCATAAGTTGTTTTTTCGCGGATGTGAGCGCAAGGATACTTTCCGCTTAAAGCAATCAAATGATGAGATTTTGTGACTTATTTCAGAAATTGACTAGGTTAATCGTTAAGTAAGGACCTTACAGCAGTATTTCGGTGCAGATCTTAGCATCACGTGATGCACAGGCGGTGAAGCTCCGGAAAGTGGGTCCATGAAGCGCGAGTGTCAGGCATGTAGGGACGGCAAACCATTGCCGTTCGAGTTCACGATGGCGTTCCATCCCATCGTAGACGTCAGTCGGGGCACGGTCTGGGGCTACGAGGCTCTGGTCAGGGGCACTGAGGGGCAGGGCGCCGGGCAAATCCTCAGCATGGTCGACGAGAGCAACCGCTACAAGTTCGACCAGGCCTGCCGCGTCAAAGCAATCGAGCTTGCCGGCCAGCTGTTTCAGGATGCCGAGACACGGCTGTCGATCAACTTCATGCCCAACGCCGTCTACGAGCCGGCTGCCTGCATCCGTGCGACGCTCGATGCCGCCCGTCGGGTCGGCTTCGCACATCGGCAAATCATGTTCGAGTTCACCGAGAACGAGCGCATGACGGACGTCGCCCACGTCCAGCGGATCATCGCGGAATACCGCAAGCACGGCTTCGCGACCGCCCTGGACGACTTCGGTGCGGGCTATGCTGGGCTGAACCTGCTGGCGAGCTTCCAGCCCGACTTCATCAAGCTCGACATGGAGCTGATCCGAGGGATTGCGACCTCCCCAGCGCGGCAGACCATCGTGGCCAGCGTGATCATGATGGCCCGTCAGTTGGGCGTGGCCGTGATCGCAGAAGGTGTCGAAACGGAAGCCGAAATGACCACCCTTCGTGCGGCCGGGATCCAGCTGTTCCAAGGCTACCTGTTCTGCAGGCCTGCATTGGCTGGCCTGCCGGCGGTTCGGTTTCCCGTGATCTTCGCCTCGTCGGCAGAAGCCGTCGCTCAGTTCTACGCGGCTTGAGGATCACCTATACACCCATCGGGCCGACCCCGTACCGTAGCATAGGTTCAAGAGCGGCTTCCATAGCACATGTCAGCGATGATGATGGGCCGGAGCCAAATCCGCATGGTTCGATCCGATGGCATCCGGGTTGACGGTATTGCTCTCGGGGCATGTATTTCAGGTGCTGAGACGATGTCGGCCTCTGCGCGACTGGCCTCTCCGGGCATAGAATCATGAGCGAAGGCATCGTGCCGCTACGCCAGAAAGGTGAGGCGAGTTCAGCGCTCGACCGCTTCGACATCGCTGCAGTGGCGCTCCTCATCGGCGACCAAGCGGCAAGCCTACAAGCGGCCCGGGCAGTGGTGATCCTAAACGACCTCCGAGCGCATCGGGGTCAAATGACGGCGGTGCTCGTGGATGTGCGCGGCCGCGAGCCGACTGGTGACCCTCTGATCGACGAGGCCAACGCCAACTTGGTCACGGCGATCAACTCCTGCATCGTACAGATCGACCTGTTCATCGCCCGTGGGCAGCTTATCCTGAAAGAGGCCGCTCCATCGGGAGCGAACCACCCCGAGGTACCGAAATAGGCGCTGGCATCCATTACTGCCGATAGCGTTCGGCGAGGGTCATCAGCGCCTGGGCGAGCTCCGTGAGGTTGGCCGAGGCGGATTCCACCTGCCGCGTGCCGGCCGCGGTCTGCTGGCTCGCCTGCCGGATGTTCTGGAGCGCGCCCATCACCTGCTCGATCCCGAGCTGCTGCTGGTTCGT
>NZ_JAKSYM010000131.1 GCF_022829545.1 Methylobacterium sp. J-030
GGGAGGGGAGGTGGGGGGTTTGGGAGGTGGCCGGGTGGGGGCCGGGCGGGCTGGGCACGGGGGGGGGGAGGTTGGCGGGGGTGTAGGCGGTGAGGAAGCGATCTGGAGAAGGGGCCGGCCTTGCCGGAGGGTTGCGGGGGGAAGTCGGCAGGAAACTGCGCCACGGGCGGCGCGCGGGCAAGGGGGGCGGGTGAAGACGGACGTGCTTGGTCGGCCGAAGCGGGTCCGGGGACGCATACCTATTCCCGGGCGAAAGGCGCGCCAGCGGAATGCGACCCGGGATCCGGCGCAAAACGTCGCGAAGCGTCCATCGGGAACACG
>NZ_JAKSYM010000138.1 GCF_022829545.1 Methylobacterium sp. J-030
CTCGGACACCGCCAAGGCCATGGACGCGATCCGCGAGCAGGCCGAGGCGGTGGCCGGCAACATCGTCAGCCTGTCGGAGAAGACCCAGACGATCGGCGACATCATCGAGACGGTCAACGACATCTCGGAGCGCACGCACCGGCTCGCGCTCAACGCCGCCATCGAGGCGGCGGCCGCCGGCGCGACCGGGTTGGGCTTCGCGGGTGTGGCGTCGGCGGAGACGCGTCTGTCCCATGCGTCCAAGGCGCCTACTCAGAAGCTGCGCCCGCTCTGCACGGCCGCCGCCGCCGCGATGGCGGCGTTGGACGCGAGCTGGTGCGTGCGCTCCGAGATGTCGTTGACCGTCTCGGTGATGTCGCCGGTCGTCTGGGTCTTCTCCGACAGGCTGACGATGTTGCCGGCCACCGCCTCGGCCTGCTCGCGGATCGCGTCCATGGCCTTGGCGGTGTCCGAGACGGCGCGCAGGCCCTGGCGGGAGGTCTGCGCGGTGGCCTGAGCGGTGGTGATGACCTCGGTGGCACGCTTGCTGATCTGGGCGCCCGACTGGGTGATCTGATCCATGGTCGCGGCGGTCTCCTGCACGGCGGCGAATTGCTGCTCGACGGAGGCAGCCTGCTCCTGTGCGGAGGCGCGGATCTCGGCCGCAGCGGCGTTCAGGTCGGCGGTGGCGGCACGGTTGGTCCGGGCGAGGTCCGAGAGCCCCGAGACCATCGCGTTCAGGCTGCGGCCTAGGCGGCCGATCTCGTTGTGCCCTCCATCCCCGAGTTTGCCTGAAAGGTCGCCCTCACCGACGTGCTCGACAAAGCTCATCACGCGAACTAGTGGCCAGACGATCAGGCGGTTGATGGCGACGCCGATCGCGGCGCAGATCAGGAGCGTGAGCAGGGTACCGCCCCACAGGGCGAAGCTCTCATCACGCTGAGCCTTTGCGACGCGTGCGACCTGCTCAGCACGGGTCCGTTCTTCCAGGTTGTCGATGGCGGCGAGCCTTCCGCGCAGGGTGTCGAAGAACTGCTTGCCTCTGCCTTCAGCCTCGATGCGCACCGCATCCGGTCGCGTCGCTGGATTGGCTGCTTCTCGGATGGCGGTCTCGCCGATATCAGTCTGCCAGGCGCGCGCCGCCGTCACGGCGTCGGCCAACAGGCGCGACCGCTCGGTATCGTTGCCGATCAAGGTCGTCAGACGCGTAATCGTCTCGTCGAGGGCCGGCCGACCCGCGCGGTAGGGTTCCAGGCTGCTCTCGCGCCCGGTGATCAGGTAGCCGCGCAGGCCGGTCTCCTGGTTGAGCATAGCGGTGCGGAAGGCGTCGAGGCCGCGGACCACTTGGGTCGAGCGGTCGAGGGCGTCGGTCGCCTCCTGCAACTGATTACGTGTCGCTAGCACTGCCCCGCTGCTGAGCACGGACACCAGCGCGATGACGCCGATGGCACCGCCTAGCGTGCGGTTGAGGCCAAAGGTATTCGGCATGCTCGATCCTTCTTGATCAGAACTGCGGACGGCTTCGAGCGGCAGCCGCAATGATGGTGGCATCGCCAATAGCGCTCAAAGGGAGCTGACGCGAGCAACACCGCGCTCTCCTGAGCCTCAAGCCTCAGTATCGACTGGAGCGTGCGAGGAAGGCTGCCGGTCCTGCCTGATCAGCGCCAGCTCCTCGGCGCTCCGTTCCTCAACCCCGATAAGACGTTCATCGGTGTCTTCGACGGCTCGGATCAGCTCATCCAGCTTCATCTGGATAGCGGCGGTATCACGAGCGCCGGCCACCAGAATGACGCCGGCCAAGAGCATGGCGGCGATGGACAGGAACAGGTTGAAGACGAGCGCCCAGTGGTCGTTGAAGCTGAGGATGAAGCCGGCGCCCAGTCCAGCGGCGACGGTGAAGCAGGTCGTCAGGAAGCCGACGGGCTTTGAAAGCCACACGGCAAGGCCGATGATCGGACGGTCCAGCATCAATCCTCAAGCTCAGCGCATCGAGCCGCTAAGCAAGATAGCGCGACCGTGTTTCCGGAATGATCATGTGCCTTCTAGCTCAACTCAGGCATAGGGGCTGCCGAACAGGTCCCCGAGCGCCTTCCGCCGGAACAGCGTGCGCCATCGCCGCCTCCGATGCTCCGGCCGGTCGTGGATCATGTGGCACCGCTGGCAGAAGGCCGCGAGGTTGGCGTCCGCGTTGTTCGAGGTGCCGTGATCCCGGTGTGCGTCGGCCAGTACCACGCGGGTGCGACGGGCGCTGCCGAGGATGTCAGCTTCTGCAGCGACCCGGATCCGGCGCCCCCACCCGTCGCGCCACCGGGCGGCATCCGCATCCCACCAGCGCCCATCGCCCAGGTGGTAGACCATCCGTCCATGCGCCCGCCCGCAGCCCTCGCAGCAGCCTCTCGCCCGGCCGAACCGGATCACGGCCGAGAGCTGCACCCAGTCGACAGGGTAGAAGAAGCGGTGCTCGGGCCGGCTCGGCATGGCGGACGCGAGAACACGGGGGCGACCTGCCCTGCAGCGAAGCGACC
>NZ_JAKSYM010000226.1 GCF_022829545.1 Methylobacterium sp. J-030
GGCGAGGCGCGCTCAGGCGTTTGCGGAGAGGCGCTTGATGTCGGCGTCGACCATCTCGGTGATCAGCGCCTCCAGGCTGGTCTGCGCCTCCCAGCCGAACGTCGCCTTCGCCTTGGCCGGGTTGCCCAGCAGAACCTCGACCTCCGCCGGACGGAACAGGTCCGGATCGATCACGAGGTGATCGTCGATGGCCAGCCCGACATGCCGGAACGCGATCGCGCACATGTCCCGCACCGTCGTGGTCCGCCCGGTGGCGATCACGTAGTCGTCCGGCCGGTCCTGCTGCAGCATCAGCCACATCGCCTGCACGTAGTCCCGGGCATGGCCCCAGTCGCGCTTGGCGTCGATGTTGCCCAGCCGCAAGTCCTTCTGCCGGCCCAGCTTGATCCGCGCCACCGCGTCCGTGACCTTGCGGGTCACGAACTCCACGCCGCGCAGCGGGCTCTCGTGGTTGAACAGGATCCCGTTCGAGGCGTGCAGCCCGAAGCTCTCCCGGTAGTTGATCGTCATCCAGTGGGCGTACAGCTTGGCCACGCCGTAGGGCGAGCGCGGGTAGAACGGCGTCGTCTCGCTCTGGCGCGCCTCCTGGATCAGCCCGAACATCTCCGAGGTCGAGGCCTGGTAGTAGCGCGCCTGCGGCGCGACCGTGCGCAGGCATTCCAGCATGTGCGCGGCGCCCAGCCCCGTGACCTGCCCGGTGAGCAGCGGCTGCTGCCAGGACGAGTTCACGAACGACTGGGCGGCGAGGTTGTAGATCTCGTCGGGCTTGGCCGCCTGGACGATCCGCAGCAGGGCCGAGAGATCCAGCAGGTTGCCGTCGACCAGCTCGACCGCGTCGAGGATGCCCAGCCACTTCAGCCGGTGGTCGAACACGCCGGCGTGGCTGGAGCGGCGCACGATGCCGGTCACCGCGTAGCCCTTCTGCAGCAGGAGCTGCGCCAGGTACGCCCCGTCCTGGCCCGTCACCCCCGTGATCAGCGCGCGCTTGCCCGTCATAGCCCGTCCCGTCCCAACAGATGCCCGGCTGCTACGACTCGGGTGCCCCGGACGTCAAGGCGAGCTTTCCCGGGCGATACTGGGCCCTGCCCGCGAAGACGTCGGGATTGCAGTTTCCAGCAGGGAGCGCACATGCAATCGCGGAGCGACGACGCGTGTCTATGGATGCTCCAGCCAGTCTTGCACGCCCGTGATCGTCCGGAACTCCTCCAGCGCGTGAACCCTGGCGTCCGGCAATGTCGACCGGGCCATGGTGGCGAGGGCATGCCCGGGGCCGAGCTCCAGCACGCGGTCGGCCCCGTACTCGCGACAGGCCTCTAGGCAGGCGGCCCAATCGATGCACTGCGCGATCTGCGTCGCCAGTTTGTCCAACCCGTGATCGTTTCGAAACACGACCGCGCCGTCGAGCCCGCTCACCAGGCGCGGCGCGCCCAGCGCTGGGCGGCGCACTGGCGTCCGGCGCAGGGCCTCCCGGAACGCCTCCGCGGCGTCCCGCAGTCGCGGCGTATGCGACGGAGTGTGCACCGGAAGGATTGCTGCGCGCTGCGCCCCGCGCGCGTGCGCCGCGCGGCACAGCGCCTCCAGCGCATCGCGCGCGCCCCCTACGACGCCGCTATCGGCGGCGTTGCGGATGGCGAGATGGCATCCGTGCGCGGTGGCAAGAGCGTCGAGGGCGTCGAGTCCGAGGCCCCGAATGCCCGCCAGCGCGAACCCGGTGCCCGAGGCGGCGTCCATGGCCTCCGCCCGTCGCGCGGCGAGTCTCAGCACGTCCGTCGGCTCGAGACGTCCGGCGACGCCCCAGGCCGCGAGATCGCCGATGCTGTAGCCTGCCACGATCGTGCGTTCCACGGGGGCGGCCCCCAACGCCTGCCAGCCGGCGAGCGCGGCGACGCAGCACAGGATCTGGCCGGTTCGGTTTTCGTGCAGGGCGTCGCCCCCCCTACGCGCGACCTCGCGGGGGTCGACGTCACCGAGCAGCGGTTTGGCCGCGGCGAAGATCGCCTGCGCCGCGGGGTGGTCGGCCGTCAGGTCGAACATCCCCGGATTCTGGCCGCCCTGACCGGAGAGAAGGAGCGCCAGCGTCATGCATTCCTCGATCCGCGCAAACCGGCAACTGCTCTGAGCGTGACGCCATCGAGGCCCTTGGCCAGGATCGACCCGCCCTTCGGCGCGTCGCGCAGCTCACGCCAGTGGAGGCCGGTCCCGTCCGGAAGCAGGATCTCCCCGTCGATGCGCATCGGGGCCTCGCGTGCGATCGCGTCGAGCCCATCGAGCAGCCCTGTCGAAACCGGCTCCGGGCAGGGCCAGAGCAGGTCGAGATCCGAGGTCGGGCCGAGATAGGTGAGGCCGGTGACGGCCTGCCAGAGCACGCTGCCGAAGGGCCGTGGCGCGAGGCCGTGACCGCGTCCGAGCGCGAGGAGCGCGGCGATGGTCGCGTGCCAGGCTGCCGGGGCGTACTCGCGGGTCGCTGACAGATCGGGAGGGGCCATCGGCGTCAACGCGGCGGCCGGCAGGGCGAGACCGATCCGCCGCTTGCCGTCCGCGGGCGGCATCGGCAGGCCGAGGGGGATTGCTGTGCCGGCTTCCCCCGGCACGCGCCGCCGCACGATCAGCGGACGTCCAGCGTCAGCCCATCCGTCGAGTTGCCGGAGGCCCGTGAGATCCGGCCGGGTCTTCAGCCATGCCGCCCAGGCTGACGGATCGACCCGCACGAGATCGTGGCGCCCAAAGGTCCCGGACAAGGCCGGCCTCAGCCGCGCCGGGCCTGATCGATCACCGCCGCGGCGACGGCACGCGCCACCGGGCGGCCACCGCGCTCCGCGCCCAGGCGGTCGCGGACATCACCGGGCTCCATCCCGGTGATGAGGTCGCGGATCTGATCACCCAGAGGTTTGCCCGGATCGAGGACGACGTGCACGGCGCCGGTCGCCACCATGTTGTCGAGGCCCGGGGCGAAGACCGGTGTCGATTTCGCCATCTGCTCGAGCTTGTCGAGGGGCAGCTTGGTCACCCGGGCGACCGAGGGCAGATCCATCACGCTCGGGTTGGCTCCCGGCAGAGCCGCCAGCACCCGCGTGGCCAGCGCCGTCGCGATGAAGGCGCCCGCGGCCGAGTGGCCGTAGATCAGCCCGATCGTCGGATGGCCCGACCGATCCGCCAGAAGCAACGCCTTGGCGAGATGGGCGAGGCATTCGTTCAGCCCCAGCAGCTCGTCCCGCCGGCTCATGCGCTGGCTGTCCGAATCGACCGCCACCAGGATCGGGCTCCGATCGCCCTTACGGATCGCATCGAGGACAATGCGCGACAGTCGAAGTGCCCCGTCGACCCCAAGCGGCGTATCGCCATCGATGCCGACGACGGTGATCCGGCCGTCCGCGAACGGCCCGGTGCCGCTCACCAGCCCGTCCTCGACCGTGACGTCGTGCCCGTTCGGAAACAGCGAGGCGAGGATCTCAGCGAGCGTCATGGTCTGCCTCCCTGACCCGGGCCACGGTCGCCTCGAAGGCGTCCGTATCCATCGCCGGCACCGTCTCCGGGTCGTTGACACCGAGACGCCGCCAGACATCCGTGGCATCGCGGCAATCGCCGAAGCGGGCGATCCGGTCTTCGAGCCGCGCCTGCTCGGCCTCCAGGGTGGCGAGGTCGAAGGCTGGGGCCCGGCCGATCAGCCCCAGGGCGGCCCGCCGGAAGGCAAAGACCGTATCCGCGCAGAACGCGTCGGCCCCGCCGGTAAGCCGGCGGTGCTTGCCGCCCATCGTCCGCCAGACGAGCGCCCGGTCGCGGGAATCGAATTCCTCCGCCCCCTTGTTGGTCTCGATCACCTCCGGCCCGGAAACCGAGATGCGGCCGCTCTCCGAGACGGCGAGACGCGAGCAGGTGCCGGCGATCAGGCCGCCGCCGCCGTAGCAGCCGGCCCGCCCGCCGATCAGCCCGATCACCGGGATGCCGGCCGCGCGGACCTCCACGATCGCCCGCATGGTCTCGGCGATGGCGGTCTCGCCGGCATTGGCCTCCTGCAGGCGCACGCCGCCGGTATCGAACAGGATCAGCACCGCCTTCGGCTTCAGGTCGAGGGCGGCGCGCAGCAGGCCGACCAGCTTGCCCCCGTGGATCTCGCCGAAGGCTCCGCCCATGAAGCGGCCCTCCTGGGCGGCGATCAGGACGGGGCCTCCGTCGAGGGTCGCGCGGCCGACCACGATGCCGTCGTCGAAGGCGCGCGGCAGGTCGAACAGCGGCAGGTGCGGGCTCATCCGCCGCTCGGTCGGCGGCAAGAATTCCTGAAAGCTGCCCGGATCGGCCAGCGCCGCCACGCGCTGGCGGGCGGTCGCCTCGTACCAGCTCAGGGCGTCCGGATCGATGCTCGCGGCGCGGTCGCCAGCCATGGTCAGGCCTCCATCAGCCGGGCGCCCTGGAGCAGGCGCAGCGACACGGTATCGGGGCGGGCACCACCGTCGTTGATGCTGATCCGGATGCCGCCGGGCTGCGCCCGGGCCACGAAATCGGCCACCACCGCCTCCCAGACGTCGCCGTAGCCGGCGATCGGCGTCTCGATGGCGATCTCGCAGGCATCCGGCGGCAGGACGCGTTCCAGCAGGATCTCCAGATTGCCGGAGGCGACCACCCCGATGATCGCGTTCGGCACCGAGCCGGGCAGCGGCTTGTGCGTGGTGTGGCGGAAGGTCAGGGATTCCATGGCCGGTTCCGTGAAAGTGGATCCTCGATCCAGACCGAAAACCTCATCCTGAGGTGTTGAAGCGTCGCGGAGGCCTCGAAGCGCCCTCCAGAGGCCACTGCGATCCCGGGAGCCCGCGTTCGAGGCCCGCTGGCGCGGTCACCTCGGGATGAGGGCATTGATTGGCGTAGGCCTGTGCATCGCACGCCCCATCACCAGTTCCGGAACTTCGCCGGTGGCTCGTACAGTCCGCCGGACCAGTGCACCAAGTCCTTGATCGACTTCGCGGCCAGCAACGCCCGGTCGGCGTCAAGCGGCTCGATGCCGAGATCCTCCGGCCGGCGGATGATGCCCCGGGCACGCAGTTCCTCGACCTTCGCCCGGTCGCGGCCGCGGCCCACCTCGGTGTAGCCGGCCACGCCCCGAATCGCCTGCTCGCGCTCATCGGCATCCCGGCAGAGCAGGAGATTGGCGATGCCCTCCTCACTGACGATGTGGGTGACGTCGTCGGCGTAGATCATGACCGGCGCCAGTTCGAGCCCGATCTTTCTGGCGAGTTCCAGGGCGTCGAGCTTCTCAACGAAAGTCGGCACCAGTTTGTCGCCAAACGTCTCGACCAGCTGCACGACAAGCTTGCGCCCGCGCATCAGCGCCGGATCGCCCACGATCTGCCCCTCGCGTCCCGCCTTCATCCAGGCATCGGACGGATGGCGGCGGCCATGCGGATCGGAGCCCATGTTGGGCGCCCCGCCGAAGCCGGCGACCCGCGACTGCGTGACCGTCGAGGAATGGCCCATCAGGTCGATCTGGAGCGTCGCGCCAATGAACATGTCGCAGGCGTAAAGTCCGGCCGTCTGGCAGAATGCCCGGTTCGAGCGCAGGCTTCCGTCCGCGCCGGTGAAGAAGATGTCTGGGCGCTCGCGGATGTAGCGGTCCATGCCGACTTCGGAGCCGAAACAATGGACCTGCTTCACCCAGCCCGACTCGATCGCCGGGATCAGCGTGGGGTGCGGGTTGAGCGCCCAATGGGTGGCGATCTTTCCCTTCAATCCGAGCTTCTCGCCATAAGTCGGCAGCAGCAGCTCGATCGCCGCCGTGCCGAAGCCGATCCCATGATTGAGGCGGCGGATGCCGTATTCCGCATAGATCCCCTTGATGGCCATCATGGCGATCAGGATCTGCGTCTCCGTCATCGCCGCCGGGTCGCGGGTGAACAGCGGTTCCACGTAGAACGGCTTGTCGGCCTCGACCACGAAATCCACGCGGTCGCCCGGGATATCGACCCGGGGCACCCTGTCGACGATCTGGTTCACCTGCGCGACCACGACGCCGTTCTTGAAGGCGGTCGCCTCCACAACTGTGGGCGTGTCCTCGGTGTTGGGACCCGTGTAGAGATTGCCGTTCCGGTCGGCCGAGACACCTGCAATCAGCGCCACGTTGGGTGTCAGGTCGATGAAGTAACGGGCGAACAATTCGAGGTAGGTATGGACTGCCCCGAGTTCGATCTGCCCGCCGTACAGCATCTTGGCGATGCGGGCGCCCTGGGGACCGGAATAGGAATAGTCGAGCCTCTTGGCGATGCCGGTCTCGAACACGTCGAGGTGTTCCGGCAAGACGATGCCGGATTGGACCATGTGGAGATCGTGGATCTTGGCGGGATCGCAGGCGCTGAGGCCCCGGGCCAAGCAGTCTGCCTGCTTCTGGTTGTCGCCTTCGAGGCAGACGCGATCCCCCGGTCGGAGGATCACTTCGAGCAGATCGACGACGGCGCCGGCCGGCACGACCTTGCCCTCGGCAAAGGTGCGACCTGCCGCTATGCGGGCATCGCGCGCCTGCCTCTCGCCGCGCCACTCGGTCATCCGCGCGCTCCCATCTCGTATGCCAACCAACAAGTAGCGCGCCGCTCGGTATTTTCAAACCGGATCTGATCACGGTTTCGTATACGGGATTGCCAGACTGTCAACATCCTGCATACTCGCTGCAAAGGCCGACAGGGCACAATCAAGAGGAGACGTTCCATGCTGAGCGCGTCGAGACCGGCGCCGTTGTGCGCCCGCATGCCGACAGAGGCACGGGGACGAATCCGATGATCGTCCTGGGTGTCGCGCTCCTCGCCGGCTGTACGCTGATCGGTGTCTATCTCGGCGACCTCCTGGGCGTGCTGCTCGGCGTGAAGGCCAATGTCGGCGGCGTCGGCATTGCGATGATCCTGCTCATCGCGGCGCGGCTCTGGCTGTCCCGCCGGGGCCGGCTGACCAAGGGCGTCCAGTTCGGCGTGGAGTTCTGGGCCGGCATGTATATCCCGATCGTGGTCGCCATGGCCGCCCAGCAGAACGTGGTCGCCGCGATGAGCGGCGGCCCGATCGTGCTGATCGCCGCGACGGGATCGCTGGTCCTGTGCTTCGGCGCAGTGGCCCTGCTCAGTCGGATCGGGCGCCAGGATCCCGGCAGCGCCGCGGTCGAGCATGGCGGATCGGTGATCGAGGGCGACGCGGAACCGGTCGCGGTCGGCCGGCCCGCGGCCTCCCTGGCCGGGAAGGAATGAGCGCCATGGACCACACGATCTGGCACGGCATCGAGCATGTCTTCGTCGAGCAGAGCCTCGTCGCCGCGTTCGCGGTGATCGGGGCGCTGATCCTCGTCTCGAATTACGCCGCCAAGCACCTCACCAACGGGCGGGTCCACGGGTCCGCCATCGCGATCGTGCTGGGCCTCGTGCTGGCTTATGTCGGCGGCCTCCATACCGGCGGGAAGAAGGGGCTCGCCGACATACCCGCGCTGGCCGGCATCGGCCTGATGGGTGGGGCAATGCTGCGGGACTTCGCCATCGTGGCCACCGCCTTCGAGGTGGACGTGGTCGAGGCCCGGCGCGCCGGGTTGCTCGGCGTGCTCGCCCTCGCCCTCGGGACGATCCTGCCCTTCATCGTCGGCACCCTGACGGCGGTCGCCTTCGGATATCACGATGCGGTCTCGATCACGACGATCGGCGCAGGCGCGATCACCTACATCGTGGGCCCTGTGACCGGCGCGGCGATCGGCGCGGATTCGACGGTCATGGCGCTCTCGATCGCGACCGGCGTGACCAAAGCCGTCATGGTGATGGTCGGCACGCCGCTGGTGGCCCGGCTGATCGGACTCGACAATCCGCGCTCGGCGATGGCCTACGGCGGGCTGATGGGGACGGTGAGCGGCGTGGCCGGGGGGCTCGCCGCGACCGACCCCAAACTGGTGCCCTACGGGGCCCTGACGGCGACCTTCCACACCGGCATCGGTTGTCTTGTCGGGCCGTCGATCCTGTTCCTTGCGGTGCGAGCGCTGGTCGGCTGATCGGCACCGCGCTGTGCCGGAGCGCGCAACGCAGTGGATGAGGAAGGAGGACTGCTTCGTTTGCCCCATAGAACTGAAGCCGCAGCGCGCGAATTGGTTTAGGAACGTTCGATGCACGGCGACTTTCAGAAGATCGACACGGGACTGCTCTCGGACCGGATCCGCGACGCGCTCACCGATGCCATCGCGTCCGGCTCGATCGCGGCCGGCACGGCGCTCGACGAGCAAAATCTCGCGCAGCGCTACGGCGCCTCGCGCACGCCTGTCCGGGAGGCCCTGCGGCAGCTCGCGGCATCGGGACTCGTAGAGATTCGGCCGCGCAGGGGTGTCGTCGTCGCGCGGCTGACGCCGCAGCGCATCGCCGACATGTTCGAGACCACCGCCGAGATCGAGGCGATGTGTGCGCGTCTTGCGACCTATCGGATGACTCCCCTCGAACGGGGCCAGCTGATGGAGCTTCACGCCGATTCCGCGAACGCGGTCCGGGACGGCGACCTCGACGCCTACGATCGCTTCAACCGCGCCTTCCACGAGGCGCTCTACACGGCGACCCACAACGGCTACATGGCCGAGCAGGCGCTGGCGATCCGGGAACGCCTCGCCGCCTTCCGCCGGACGCAGCTGCGCCACGCCGACCGGATTCGCTGCTCGCACGACGAGCACGGCGATATCCTGACGGCGATCGCCGAGGGCGACGGCGAGACCGCCGCCCGGCGGATGCGCGCGCACATGCTGCGGGCCGCGGTTGCGCTGGGGCGCTACATCGCCGAACACGGCTGAGTCCTGCGCAGGTCGACGGCGACGCACGCGGCTGACAGGCGGCCCCGACCGCCGACACGGCACCGACTCCAACCGTCGCCGTCCGCCAGTCTCGGCGGCGCGCCGGTTCGGCAGCCTCAAGCCGAACCGCGCTGTGGGAGCGATCCGAGCGCATCCGCTAATCTGCCGACCCGCTCGGCCGCCCGACCGATGCCCGCGGCGGCCCGCTCCGCATCGACCGCCCGGCCACGTTCGGCCGTTTCGGCGGCGGCCCGCAACGTCGCGTTGTCCGCTTCGAGCCCGGCAAGGCGGCGGCGCAGCTCCGCCAGTTCATCCGCAATCGTCAGCGCCGCCATCACCTGCAGGCGCATGTCGCCGATCTCGCCGAAACTCTTGCGCATCTCGCCGATGCGCCCGTCGAGGTCCGCGGCGAGCCCGGTGAGGTACGCCTCCTCGCCCTCGCCGCAGGCCATGCGGTAGTTGCGGCCGTCGATGGTCACGTTGATCTGCGGCATAGGCGGCTCCGGGATAGGCTCCGAGGGACGTGAGGCCCGATCAGGCGCGCCCCAGAACATCCTGGACGGTCTCGATCGCCCGATCGAGGCGGTGGCCGACCGCACCGGTCGTGGCGGTGACCTCCGCAAGCCGTGCGCTCGCCGCGTCGAGGGCGGCGGCGAGCCGCGCGCGATCCTCGTCCATCAACGCCAATTCGGCGTCGCGGTCGTCGGGCTGGGCGGCGGTCTTCAGGCGGTGCTGCACGACGGCATCCATGCGATTCACGGCCGCCTCGAGCCGGGCAAGCGCCTCGTCGATCACGCTGGGTTCGGTCTCGTCGGCCATGATCTTTCGTCCGTTCCGGCCTCAAGCTTTCCGTCGAATGCAAGCGGAATTCCAGCGCAAAATAACGTCCGATGCCCGGATGGGGCTGGCCACCAAATCGAATGCGAAGTTCCCTGTTTATTGGTCGGTGAATCGAAGGTCTTTGTCACCGCAGTGCGTTTGACAGGTCGGGGCGCCATGCTAGACAGCCGCGCGCTCTCGAAAGGGGACGCGCCAGACAGGCCGGATCGCCGGTCCGCGAGAGCCCCGAGGCGTCGGCCCGCACCGTGCGCTCTGGCGGTCGCGGGCGGCGGAGCCCGGCCTCGCCGGACCCGGTTCATCGCCGGTTCAAGCCCGCCCGCACAGATCCGCGCGACCGAGATCGACGCGCGGTGGGCGGTACTCGGGGCGGGACGTCGGGATCCGCCGCAAATCCCGCCCTGCGCGTCGACGCGCGGTCGAGGGCCGCATCAGGAAGGAGTGACGCCGTGACGAAGGTTGCCATCAACGGGTTCGGACGCATCGGCCGCAACGTCCTGCGCGCAATCGCGGAAGCCGGCCGCAGCGACATCGAGGTCGTGGCGATCAACGATCTCGGCCCGGTGGAGACCAACGCCCACCTGCTCCGGTTCGATTCCGTGCACGGCCGCTTCCCCGGCACGGTCGCAGTCGACGGCGAGTTCCTGGTGGTGAACGGCAAGCGCATCAAGGTCACCGCCGTGCGCAACCCGGCCGAGCTGCCGCACCGCGATCTCGGCGTCGACATCGCGCTCGAATGCACCGGCATCTTCACGTCGAAGGACAAGGCCAAGGCCCACCTCGATGCCGGCGCCAAGCGCGTCCTCGTCTCGGCGCCCGCCGACGGCGCCGACCTGACGGTGGTCTACGGCGTCAACCACGACAAGCTGACCGGCGAGCACCTCGTGGTCTCGAACGCCTCCTGCACCACGAACTGCCTCGCCCCGGTGGCGCAGGTGCTGAACGAGGCCGTGGGCATCGAGCGCGGCTTCATGACGACGATCCATTCCTACACCAACGACCAGCCGTCGCTGGACCAGATGCACAAGGATCTCTACCGCGCCCGCGCCGCGGCGCTGTCGATGATCCCCACCACCACCGGTGCCGCCAAGGCCGTGGGGCTGGTGCTGCCGGAACTGAAGGGCAAGCTCGACGGGACCTCGATCCGCGTGCCGACCCCGAACGTCTCGGCGGTCGACCTCGTGTTCACGGCCAAGCGCCAGACCTCGGTCCAGGAGATCAACGACGCCATCAAGGCGGCGGCGTCCGGGCCGCTGAAGGGTGTGCTCGGGGTCACCGATCAGCCGAACGTGTCCATCGACTTCAACCACGATCCGCACTCGTCGACCTTCCACCTCGACCAGACCAAGGTCATGGACGGCACCTTCGTGCGCATCCTCGCCTGGTACGACAACGAGTGGGGTTTCTCGAACCGCATGGCCGATACCGCCGTGGCGATGGCGAAACTCCTCTGAGTCGGCTTGCGAACGGCCGCCGTCCCGTGACAGGACGGCGGCCGTTCGCCCGATCGGGCGGCCTCACCACGAACCGGGAACTCGCCAGGGATGACCGACGCTTCGCAGGCCCCGTCGACCGCACCGAATACAGCCGTGCCACCCACCCCGCTTCCGGCGCCGCCGCCGGCCGCCGCTTCACAGTCCCACGCCCTTCCGGCCAACCAGCTCTTCGACCAGCTCGCACGGATCGAGGACAAGTGTTCCCGGATCGAGGACAAGTATGCTCGATCCGAGGCACTGCTGTCACGCGTCGAGGACAAGGTCGAGAACGCGACCAGCCGGATGAATGAATCGGCGCGGCAGACCGATCTCGCGGCTCTCCGCGCGGAGATGCGCGGGATTTCGGAGCGGACACGCCGGCTCCCGGGGACCGGCGCGCTGGTCCTGACGGCCGTGATCACCGCCATCCTGACCGTCGTGCTGATGATCGCGGTCGAGCGGCTGAACCTGGTCCGGCTGCTGCCGCAGCAGGCCGCGATCGGCACGACCGCCCAGTGATCCACCGACCGACGCAGGACCGCATGAGCGCCTTCCGCACCCTTGACGATGCCGGCTCCCTGACGGGCAAGCGGGTCCTGATGCGCGTCGATCTCAACGTGCCGATGGAGAACGGGCGCGTCACCGACGCGACTCGCATCGAGCGCGTGGTGCCGACGATCCGCGAGGTCGCCGCGCAGGGCGCGAAGGTGATCCTGCTGGCGCATTTCGGCCGGCCGAAGGGCAAGCGCGAGCCGAAGGACTCCCTGGAGCCGGTTGTGCCGGCGCTGGGACAGGCCCTCGGGCGCGCGGTCACCTTCGCGCCCGACTGCGTCGGCGCGGAGGCCGCGAAGGCGGTGGCGGCGCTCAAGGATGGCGACGTGCTGCTCCTTGAGAACACCCGCTTCCATGCCGGCGAGGAGAAGAACGAGGCGGCCTTCGCCGACGCCCTGGCGGCAAACGGCGACATCTACGTCAACGAGGCCTTCTCCGCGGCCCACCGCGCCCATGCCTCGACGGAGGGGCTGGCGCACCGCATGCCGGCCTTTGCCGGCCGCGAGATGCAGGCCGAACTCGACGCCCTGACCAAGGGCCTTGAAGCGCCCCAGCGCCCGGTGATCGCGCTGGTCGGCGGCGCCAAGGTGTCGTCCAAGATCGACCTGCTCGAAAACCTCGTCGCCAAGGTCGACATTCTGGTGATCGGCGGCGGCATGGCCAACACCTTCCTGCACGCGCAAGGCAGGGCAGTGGGTAAGTCGCTGTGCGAGAAAAATCTCGCCGAGACCGCCACCCGTATCCTGGCCGCCGCCGAGAAGGCCGGCTGCCGGATCGTCCTGCCGGTGGACGCGGTGGCGGCGACGGAGTTCAAGGCCCAGGCCCCGCACGAGACGGTACCGGTGGATGCCGTGCCGGAAACCAGCATGATCCTCGATGCCGGCCCGCGCTCGGTCGCGGAGATCAACGCCGCCATCGACGGGGCGAAGACCCTGGTCTGGAACGGGCCGCTCGGCGCCTTCGAGTTGGCCCCCTTCGACGCCGCTACAGTCGCGGCCGCCCGGAACGCGGCGGCGCGCACGAAGGCCGGGCAGCTGGTCTCGGTGGCGGGCGGCGGCGACACGGTCGCAGCCCTCAACCATGCGGGGGTCGCCGGGGACTTCACCTACGTCTCGACCGCGGGCGGCGCCTTCCTCGAATGGCTGGAGGGCAAGGCCCTGCCGGGCGTCGAGGCGCTGCGGGCCAAGGGGTGAACGCGGCGCCCGTACCCTCCTCCCGCGCCGCGCCAGCCCCATTTATACTGTCGCCCGCAACCGACCGGGGGCGAGTCGATGCGTGAGGACGTAGAGAACGCGACGATCGAGATCCTGAAGGGCATTTAGGCGAGCCGTGCGCAGCTTCGGTCGGACACGACGGCGTTCCGCCCCGAAACCGTCGCCCGCTTTGACAGCCTCGAAGCCGGCATGCGCAAGGATCGGCGAAACGCTGCGGGTATGCTCGTGATGATGCGTGCTACGGCCGGTGACTTCGACGCGCGGGTGAGCGAGGTCGAGGAACGTGTCGCAGCTCTTGATACCAGGATCGCCTGACATTTTCCGCTGGACAGTTGGTCCGCTCCGTGACGATCAGCACTTTCGAGCAAAGCACTCAGCCGGATAGCGCTATAGAAGCTGGCCGAGACCTTCAAATCGCCGTCGGCGATCGGGCGGACCACCAAACGCGAAACAGGAAGACAGTCACGATGGCACGCATCACCCTCCGACAGCTCCTGGATCACGCCGCCGAGCACGAGTACGGCGTGCCTGCGTTCAACCTGAACAACATGGAGCAGGGGTTGGCCATCATGGCGGCCGCCGACGCCACCGATTCTCCGGTGATCCTCCAGGCGAGCCGCGGCGCGCGCGCCTACGCCAACGACATCGTGCTGGCCAAGCTGATCGACGGCCTCGTCGAGATCTACCCGCACATCCCGGTCTGCATGCATCTCGATCACGGCAACAACGAAGCCACCTGCGCCACCGCGATCCAGTACGGCTTCACCTCGGTGATGATGGACGGATCGCTCAAGGGCGACGGCAAGACCCCGGCCGACTACACCTACAACGTCGAGATCACCCGCAACGTCACGAAGATGGCCCACTGGGCCGGCGTCTCGGTGGAGGGTGAGCTGGGCGTGCTCGGCTCGCTGGAGAGCGGCCAGGGCGAGGCCGAGGACGGCCACGGCGCCGAGGGCACGCTCAGCCACGATCAGCTCCTGACCGATCCGGACGAAGCGGTGAAGTTCGTCGAAGCCACCAGGGTCGATGCGTTGGCGGTGGCGATGGGCACCAGCCACGGCGCCTACAAGTTTACCCGCAAGCCGGACGGCGAGGTCCTCGCGATGAACGTGATCGAGGAGATCCATCGCCGCCTGCCGACCACCCACCTCGTGATGCACGGCTCGTCCTCGGTCCCGCAGGACCTTCAGGACATCATCAACCAGTATGGCGGTCAGATGAAGCCGACCTGGGGCGTCCCGGTCGAGGAGATCCAGCGCGGAATCAAGCACGGGGTGCGCAAGATCAATATCGACACCGACAACCGCATGGCGATGACCGGCCAGATCCGGAAGGTTCTGACCGAGAACCCGTCCGAGTTCGACCCGCGCAAGTACCTGAAGCCCGCCATGGAGGCGATGACCAAGCTGTGCAAGCAGCGCTTCGAGGAGTTCGGCACGGCCGGCAAGGGCTCGACGATCCGGCCGATCTCGGTGGCCGAGATGGCCAAGCGCTACGCCAGCGGCGCGCTCGATCCGAAGATCGGCGCGCGCTGAGAGGGCTCAGGCCATCGCGATGAGTCACACCACGCGCCTCGCCCTGCTCGGGCCGCACGGCCTCGACGCGGCCGCCACGGAGGGTTTCGTGTCGGCCCTCCGGATCGCCTGCGGTGCGGGTGATGTCGCGGCCGTGATCCTGCGGCTGGCCGCCACCGACGAGCGCGGGCTGATCACGCAGGTGAAGCAGGTCGCGCCGGTGGCGCAGGAGCACGGGGCGGCCCTCGTGGTGGCCTGCCCGGGCTTCACCGGCGATCTCGCCGCGGTGGCGATCCGGGGCGGCGCCGATGGTGTCCATGTCGACAAGCCCCGCGATCTGAAGGACCTTCGGGATCGGCTGCGGGACGGCCGCATCCTGGGCGTCGGCGGCACCGAGACCAAGCATGCCGCCATGGAGGCCGGCGAGGCGGGCGTCGATTATGTGATGTTCGGCGGCCTCTACCCGGACGGCGCGGCGCCCGACGCCGAGATCGTGCTGTCCCGCGTCACGTGGTGGGCGGAGATCTTCGAGACCCCCTGCATCGCCGTGGCGACGCATGTCGACGCGATCGGTCCGCTCTCTGCGACGGGTGCGGAGTTCATCGGACTCGAGAGCGGGCTCTGGCTGCCCGTCCCGGCCGCGGTCGGGCAGGCGCAGCACGCGCTCGCGCAGGTACCGGCGCGATGAGGCGGACGATCCATCCGGTCCTCGCCCTCGTCGGTGCGCTGTTGGCGTCGCCGGCTTGGGCAGCGGGTCCGAGCGATCCGTCGAAGGGCACGGTGGCGCCGGGACCGTCCAGCGCCGTGCCCGCCAAGAAGCCGATGCCGGAGCTGCCGAGCCCCTATACCCCGAACTACACCCGCGGCGCCGTCCCCCCGTCCAGCGGCGTGCCGGCGGATCTCGCTTACGGCGCTTATCAGCGCGGGCAGTACGTGACGGCCTTCCGGGAGGCCACCAAGCGCATCGAGGCGAATCCCAAGGATGCCGCCGCGATGACGCTGTTGGGCGAATTGTACAATCAGGGCCTGGGGGTGAAGCAGGATCCGGTGAAGGCCGCCGAGTGGTATCGCCTCGCCGCGGCCCAGAACGATGCCGCCGCCATGTCGTCCCTCGGCCTGATGGCGCTCGATGGCCGCGGCATGCCGAAGGATCCGAAGGCCGGCCGCCGCTGGCTGGAACAGGCCACAGCGCACGGTTCGCCGACGGCCGCCTACAATCTCGGATTGATCCTGATTGGGACCGGCAGTCCGTCGGACGAGGCCGCCGCCGCCGCGCAGTTCCGCAAGGCGGCAGATGCCGAGATCGGCCCGGCCCAGCACGACCTCGGCGTGCTATACCTGCAGGGCCGCGGCGTCCCCAAGGACGCCAGCAAGGCGGCGTCCCTGTTCCGGCGCGGCGCCGACAACGGCGACCTGGCCAGCGAGATCGAATACGCCATCCTGCTGTTCAACGGCACCGGCGTGACCAAGGACGAGCGTTCGGCCGCCCGCTATTTCCTGCACGCCGCCTCGCGGGGGAACGCGATCGGTCAGAACCGCATCGCGCGGCTCTACGCGGTCGGGCGCGGTGTCGCCAAGAACCCGGTCGAAGCCGCGGCCTGGAATCTGGCCGCAGCGGGCCAGGGCCTGTCCGATGCGTGGCTGGATCAGACGCTGGCGGGCCTCTCCGCGGAGGAGCGCGCCCGCGCCGAACGGCTGGCCAACGAGCGGATCGAGCAGCGCTGAGGCGCTACCCCTCGGCCTTCGACCAGTCGACGCCGGATTCGAGCTCCGGTAGCAGCACGACGCTCTCCTGCTCGTTCGGATCGGTCCGGCTGATCACGGCTGTCACCGGCTCCGTCTGGCTGCGGTTATAAGGCAGGTGCGGTACATCCGCGGCGATGTAGACGAACTCGCCCGCCCCAGCGATCGCGTGGTGTTCCAAACGTTCGCCCCAGTAGCAGCCCGACACGCCCGACAGAACGAAGATCGCGGTCTCGTGCGACTCGTGCTTGTGGGCGTGGGCGCGCTCGCCGGGTGGGATCTCCAGGAGCTGCATGTGCAACCCCTTCGCGCCGACCGCCTCGGCCGAGATGGCTGGACGATAGAGGTGACCCTGCTTGCCGCGGAACGGGGCGCTCTCGCGCACCACGCGCAAGCGACCCTTCGGCGTGTCGGAACCGGAGCTCATAGACCTTCCCCCACCTCGAAGGCGGTATCGACAGGGATCTGCATGCCGTTCACCAGCGCGTTGGTCTGGTTCGCCGTGCCGACCACCGCCAGGAATTCGCCATGCTGCTGGGGCGTCAAGCCCTTCGCCCGCGCAGCCGCGGTGTGCGAATGGATGCAGTAGGGGCAACCATTCGCGATCGACACCGCGATGTAGACCAGTTCCTTGGTCAGCGGATCGAGTGTCCCGGGCCCCATCACGGTCTTGATGCCGGTCCAGGTCCGTTCCAGCAGGGCGGGGTCGTTGGCGAGCCCGCGCCAGAAATTGTTGATGAAGTCGGAGTTCCGGGTGGCCCGGATATCGGCAAAGACCGCACGGACCCGCGGATCCGCCTCGGCCTCGGCATCGCTCCAGAGCGGGACTGTCGCCATCGTGAGGATGCCTCCTACAGCTTGCAGGCGCCCTCGAGGGCACGATTCTCGGCATCCGAGAATAGGCGCGAGCGGATGTGGAAGCGCTTCTCGCGCCCGTTCTCAAGCGAGAACATGCCGCCGCGGCCCGGCACGACATCGAGGATCAGGTGCGTGTGCTTCCAGACCCCGAACTGCGACCGGCTGATGTAGAAATCCGCGCTCCCGACCTGCCCCAGATGAACATCGCCGTCACCCACCAAGAAATCGCCCACCGGGTAGCACATCGGCGAGGAGCCGTCGCAGCAGCCGCCCGATTGATGGAACATCACCGGGCCGTACTCGGCGCGAAGCTCCTCGATGAGCGCCAGCGCCTTCGGCGTCGCGGTGACCCGCAGCGGCGTGCCGTCGGCGCCGACCTGCTCCGCGGTCGTGGCTTCGATCGTCGTATCCAGGCTCATGCTGTCCTCCCCGGTTCGAATGTTGATATGCGTGCGCGGCCTGGGATTTCCACTTTCGCGTCAGCGGAAAAGCCAAGCTGATGCCGGAGGGCTCGCTGCCGCGTTGCCCGACGAGAACGCCCCAGGTGGGCGACCCGGAGAGCCCTGCGGGCTGATCGAGACCATGACCCCACGAGTCGCCGTTTCCTGTCTCACCCTCCTCATCAGCGTCGCGGCGGCGAGCCCGGCCGGCGCCGAGGCGCTGACGCTGCGGGTTCAACCCCGGACACAGCCATTGTTCGTCCAGCACGCGTGGCACGTCGCCGGAAACCCGAACGTCACGCCCGACAATCCGATGGGCGTCGTCGGCTGGGACGGTCCACCCGATGACGTGCCGAGCGTGAGCGCCGATGCCGGTCCCATGCCGCCCGGCTCCATCGGCAACGCGCCCTTCGAAGGCCTCGGATACGGCGTCTATTGATCCGCCGCGTCATCCTGCTGCTCGTTGCGCTTTCAGGCGTCCCCGCTCTCGCGCGCGAGGATGTCGATGCACCCGCGCGCGGGGCCGAGCTGCGAACCTGCCTGAATCACCCCGAATGGGTGGCGCCGCCCGATGCCGCGATCCCGGACCGGGCGGCATTCTGTGCCTGCTACGCCGACGGGGCGGTGAAGGCGCGTCTATGGGAACTCGAGCGGGCCGAGGCCAATCAGGGCGAGGAGGTCAGGAAACCCGTGGTTGATCGCACGATCACCCTCCACGATCGCAAATCGGCGGAGATCGCCGCGTCCTGTCTGAAACGCTGAACGCGAGAGTTGAAAAAGCCCCGGCCGCGAGGCCGGGGCTAAGTTGTCTCGGGGGTTTAACCCGGGCAGAAGCTCAGAAGAAGCCGAGCTTCTTGGCCGAGTAGCTGACCAGCATGTTCTTGGTCTGCTGGTAGTGATCGAGCATCATCTTGTGGGTCTCGCGGCCGATGCCGGACTGCTTGTAGCCGCCGAAGGCCGCATGGGCCGGATAGGCGTGGTAGCAGTTCGTCCAGACGCGTCCCGCCTGGATCGCCCGGCCGAAGCGGTAGGCGCGGGTCCCATCCCGGGTCCAGATGCCGGCGCCGAGGCCGTAGAGCGTGTCGTTGGCGATCGAGAGCGCCTCGGCATCGTCCTTGAAAGTCGTGACCGACAGGACCGGCCCGAAGATTTCCTCTTGGAAGATGCGCATCTTGTTGTGGCCGCGGAACACGGTGGGCTTCACGTAGAAGCCCTCGGCGAACTCGCCGTCCTTGACGTTGCGCTCGCCGCCGGTGAGCAGCTGCGCGCCCTCCTGCTTGCCGATGTCGATGTAGGAGAGGATTTTCTCCATCTGCTCGCCCGAGGCCTGGGCGCCGATCATCGTGGCCGGATCCAGCGGCGAGCCCTGCGTGATCGCCTCGACGCGCTTCACCGCCCGCTCCATGAAGCGATCGTAGATCGATTCGTGGACCAGCGCCCGGCTCGGGCAGGTGCAGACCTCGCCCTGGTTCAGGGCGAACATCGTGAAGCCCTCGAGCGCCTTGTCGAAGAAGTCGTCGTCCGCATCGGCGACGTCGGCGAAGAAGATGTTCGGCGACTTGCCGCCGAGCTCCAGCGTGACCGGGATCAGGTTCTGTGAGGCGTACTGCATGATGAGGCGGCCGGTGGTCGTCTCACCCGTGAAGGCGATCTTGGCGATCCGCGGCGACGAGGCGAGCGGCTTGCCGGCCTCCAGGCCGAAGCCATTGATGACGTTGAGCACGCCCGGGGGCAGCAGGTCGCCGACGAGTTCCATCAGCACCAGCACGGAGGCCGGGGTCTGCTCGGCGGGCTTCAGGACCACGCAGTTGCCGGCGGCGAGCGCTGGCGCCAGCTTCCAGACGGCCATCAGGATCGGGAAGTTCCACGGGATGATCTGGCCGACGACGCCCAGCGGCTCGTGGAAATGGTAGGCGACCGTGTCGTGGTCGATCTCGGAGATCGAGCCTTCCTGCGCCCGCACGCATCCGGCGAAGTAGCGGAAATGGTCGATCGCCAGCGGGATGTCGGCGTGGGTCGTCTCGCGGATCGGCTTGCCGTTGTCCCAGGTCTCGGCCAGCGCGATCAGATCGAGGTTCTCCTCCATCCGGTCGGCCATCTT
Organism: Methylobacterium sp. J-030; assembly: GCF_022829545.1. Lineage (GTDB taxonomy): Bacteria > Pseudomonadota > Alphaproteobacteria > Rhizobiales > Beijerinckiaceae > Methylobacterium. Next base: position 19,514 of record NZ_JAKSYM010000226.1, read on the forward strand.
GAGGAGGATTCGGGCGCGCTCGGCCGGCGCCGTGCGGCCCCAGGCCTCCTTCGCGGCGTGGGCCGCGTCCAGCGCCTTCTCGACGTCCTGCGCGTCGGAGCGGGCGACCTCGCAGATCACCTTGCCGGTGATCGGCGAGGTGTTCTCGAAGTAGCGGCCGGCCGCGGGGGCGACCCACTGGCCGCCGATGAAGTTCTCGTAGCGGGCCGAGAAGGGCGACTTCACCTTCGCGTCGCCGAGGAATTCCGGCTTGTTCATCGCTCTGTTCCCTCCATGGGCCCCGGCCTCGCGAACCGGGGCTCTCAGGCTTTAGTGCGTGCTCGGGCGGCCGTTCCGTCGGGCCGCATCCAGGTCCGCTATGGTCACAGCCAATGGCTTTTGGCCTGTCGAATCAAGGTGGACTTTTGGCCAGTGCGCGAGTGCGGGGATCCTACGCCGTTCCAGAGGCGACCGCGAGAGGACAATGGTGCTCGCGTTTGAAGACGCTCGAACCCGCGCTGTCACGAGTTCTGGATCCGCGTTCTTTGCGGAAAGACTGCACGCCCGGAGCGGTCACCGCATCAGTGCGAGCGGCAGCGTCAGGGCGGCGAGGGGTAGCGCCGCCAGGGCGGCGGCGCGCAGCGATCTCGGCCGATAGGCGATCAGCGCGACGACGGCGAGCGCCGCGCCGGTGAGCGAGCCGATCCACTGGACCGGGCCGAAACTCCAGCCGGCGGATGCGATCGCCGCCGCGAAGGACAGCCCGAGACCCGACCAGCCGGCGGCGCGCAGGCTGCCGATCCGGCCACGGGGGACCGGTGTGCGGAACACCGCGCGGTGGTGTCGATCCAGGCTCAGGGCCAGGGCGGCAAAGCCCGCGAAGGCGAGCAGCAGGCTCAGGACCAGCGCCGGGAGGGTCACGCTTCGGCCGTTCCGTGCAGGCGCGACTGGGCCGGGTTGCGCGCCAGCACGCGCCGCCCGGCGAGCCGCGCCGCGAGGAGCAGCAGCAGGCCGAGGAGCGCCATGGCGATATCGAAGCCGATGAACCGGAATTCCCCCACGGTCAGGGCATCGACCCCGGGGATCGCCAGGAATGCGAAGCCGGGCACTGCCAGGGCGATCGGCCACGCGAGCGGCCGCGGATAGAGCGCGGAGGCCAGGGCGGCCAGCATCCAGACCGCGAAGAAGGCGCCAACTTCCCGGTCCGCCCGCGCGTCCAGCCCTGCGGGGAGCAACCGGTTGGCGAGGAAATAGGCGGCGAGGCCCGCAGGAAGCCCGGCGATGGTGCCGAGGTTGAGGATGCGGACGAAACGCAGGCCGAGGCCCTCCGGCGCGCCCTTCTTCGGCACCCGTGCGACGGTCCAGAGCACGAGCCCCGTCGCCACCGCGGCGGCCCCCATGAGGCCGCAGAGGAAGAATAGGAGACGCAGGGGCGCAGCCGCGAAATGCGCCTCATGGAGCCCAACCATCACAGCGCCGGTCCGCGTGGCCGCACCGGCCTCGCCGACCCGTCCGAGTTCCGCGCCCGTCGCCGCATCGTAGGCGATCTGCGGATGGAGATGGGCGAGGCCGGGCGGTTCCTCGAAGTAGACGGTCGCGGTCGCCGCCGCGTCGCCCGGATGCGAAACGACCATGAGTTCGGGCGTCTCGCCCATCACCGCCACCGCCCGCGACACGATCTCGCCGAGGGGCAATGCCTGTCCGGGACGCCCGACCGGCGGGCGACCCGCGACCAGGATGCCCGCATCCGCGTAATAGCGCAGTATATCGCCGTGGTAGGCCGTCTTGACCGCCCAGGGCATCAGCATCGACGACAGGGTGACCAGGCCGGTGTAGACGATCATCAGGTGGAACGGCAGCGCGAGCACACCCATCACGTTGTGGGCGTCAAGCCATCCGCGTTGCGCCGAGCGAGCACGCCGGAAGGTGAAGAAATCGGCGAAGATCCGCCGATGCGTGACGATCCCGGAGATGAGCGCAATGAGCAGGTTCATCGCGCAGGCGGAGACGATCCACCGGCCCCAGATCGGCGGCAGGTTCAATTCGTAATGGAAGCGGTAGAGGAAGTTGCCGCCATGCGTATCCCGCACGCTCGCACGCTCGCCCGTCGCTGGATCGAGCAGCGCGTGATGGAACGGGCCTGCAAAGCTTCGCCACCAATAGACCGTGACGGCCGGGCTCTCGGCGCTCGGCAGCCTGATCGACCAGGCCGCAGCATCGGGCATCGTCTTCTGGAGAAACGTGCCCGCCCGAGTCGCTGCGGCGACCGGATCGGCAGCCGTCTCCGACAGTTCCGGCCGCATCCAGTGCGAGATTTCGGTTCGGTAGTAGCTGGCCGTACCGGTGACGAAGATCGCGAACAACACCCAGCCGACCACGAGGCCGGACCACGTGTGCAGCCATGCCATCGACTGGCGGAAGCTTCTGGGTCGGCTCATGCCGAGGCCCCGGCCTGGACGGCTCCAGCGAGCCATAGGGCAACGGTCAGCAGCGCCGCGACGAGCCCCAGGACCAGCGCGGCACGCCCGACCGTCCGCGCGGCGAAAACCCAGATCACAGCGGCCGCCATGATGGCGAAGCTCGTGATCATGGCGGCCGATACGGCCTCGGCTCTGGTGACGGGCAGGATCAGGGGGAGCAGCGCGCTCGCCAGGGCGGCGATGGCGTAACCGCCACCCGCGGCCAGGAGAACACGGGCGGCCACCGACAGCCGATACGCGCGCGTCGCGGATGCATGGGCGCTGCCCCGATCAGCGCTGACCTGCCCGGCGCTCATGGCGCCACCTCGCGTATCCGTGAACCCATGGCGCGACCTAACCGCGGTCCGCGGAGCGGCGCAACGGCAATGTTCCGGAACGATTCCAGTGAAGCGAGAGTGACTTGGAACAGATCTCAACTGGCCGGGTCTGGAAACAAGGCGGCTCCCGTGGCCGCATCATCGGCGCCTTCCGCGCAACGGCCTCGGCCTGAGGTGCCTGCGTCAGCGAGCGTCGGAGCGAGACTCCAGGGATCGCAAGGCCGGCTGGAACGCTCCTTTGAGGCCTTCGCGGGCTCCTCAATCCCGGGGTCACGAGCTTGCGAATTCACACACCGTCCACTGCGCCGGCAAGGGCGGCCGTTCTCCGCCCGCCCCGCCTGTGGGGAGCGGGCTCCTTGCCCCCAGTCCAGAGAGCAAGGCGCTCTAACGCGAGACCTACCGCGGATCGTCCCTCACCTCCGGCTCCGCCTTCGACACGGACGACGAGATCCGTGGGGCCCTATCCCCACGCGCAGCGTATGGGCGGCGTCACGCACGCAGACGCGGACGATGCGTCATCCCCGTACGGATGCAGAGCGGATCGTACGGCCGATCCGCGGGTGTACGATTCGTGTCATCTCGGGAAAAACCCGTCGGCGGCGAGACCGTCCGGCGATTTCAGCGCGCCTCAGCGCCCGGATGGCGACTCGGTGTGAACCGCCGCGGATCGGCGCAGCGCCAGGGCCGCGTCCCGCGCGCTCGGCGGCAGATCGGCCCCCGGCTCGACCCCAAGCGAGTGCGGCTCGCGCGTGGTCCGGTCGTGCTCATGCCCCCGGGCGTACCCGGCGTTGAGCCCGGCATAGAAGCCCGTGAAGTCTTCGGCGCGCGCTTGGCCGGCGGCGACGAGCAAGAGGATCGAGATCAGAATGCGACGCATGGCGGACCCGAAGGGCGAACCCGGAAACGAAGCGGGCGGCGGCCCCGATCGGAACCACCGCCCTCAACTCTTCGTGCAGTTCGCGGCGGCACCGCGACCGCAGCAGCCTCAATCTTCGACGTTGATGCTCTGAGCCTCGCGGCCCTTCTGACCCTCGACAACGCCGAGGGTGACCTGCTGACCTTCGGCCAGTGAATCGAGGCCGGCTCGGGACAGGGCCGAGCGGTGGACGAACACGTCCTTGCCGCCGTCATTGACCGAGACGAAGCCGAAGCCCTTGGCCGGGTCGTACCACTTCACGGTGCCGGTCATCTCCACGGAGGGACCGCTGGCGAAGCGGCCACCACCGCCACCGCCACCGCCACCGCCGTAGCCGCCGCCACCAGCGCCGCCGCCGCCGCCGTACCCACCGCCGCCACCGGCACCGGCACCACCGTAGCCGCCGGTGCGCGGACGGAACTCGCGGCGCGGTGCAGGCGCCTCGGCCGTGGAGGTGTCGACGCTCGTAACGCTGGTCACCTGCGGGCCCTTCTGACCCTGTGCCGTGGTCACCGTCAGTCGGGTTCCCGGCATGAGATCAGCGTGGCCGGCCGCCTCGACGGCGCGGATATGGAGGAAGGCATCGCCCCCGCCGTCACCCAGCTCGACGAAGCCGAAGCCCTTCTCCTTGTTGAACCACTTGACTGTGGCATCCTGCTCGGGCCCGGAAGCGACCGGAGCCGCACCGCGGGACGGACCGCGGTCGAACCCGCCGCCGCCGCCGCCGAAGCCGCCACCACCGCCACCGAAACCACCACCGCCGTACCCGCCGCCGTATCCGCCGCTGGGAGGAGCCTGGTCAGGCCATCTCGGCTCGCCACTCTCGTCGAAGCCGCGCTTCTGCGGCCCTCTGAAATCACGACCACGTCCCATAGAAAGCTCGCAAAAACCGTCCGCCGCCCTTGTCTCGAATACCGCGTGCGCGCCATCCCAGACAGCCCACGCCCCGCACTATCATTACCCCAGGTCGCGGTAACCAAGAATAACGCCCCAGTCCTGACGCAATCGGGCCTTGACCGCAAGGACCTTCTTGGCCCAAACGCGCCCGTTTCGTTACTTTCTTGCGGTAAACAACGCAGGCCCCGGGGGCGGTCCGCCACAATCTTTCGCATGTGAGGGAAGGCATTAGCGAAGCGCAAACGCTGCCCGGGTAGTCTCGGTGTCGCGTCCCGCACTGCGACCGGCCATGATCGCGACCCCGACCTTCCCCGACCTCTCGGCCCTCGTCGTCGACGAGAGCCTCTACATCCGCCGAATCGTGCGCGACATGCTGATGCGCGTCGGCATCAAGCGCGTCCTGGAGGCGCCGGACGGGGCTGAGGCGCTCGGCGTCCTGGCGGAGAGCAAGCCCGACATCAGCATCATCGACTGGGATCTCTCGATCCTGTCGGGCGAGGAGTTCATCCGCCTGGCGCGCACGCCCGCGACCTCGCCCTGCCCCACCATCCCGATCATCCTGATGCTGGCCCAGCCCCGCCGGAACGTCGTCGACCGCGCGGTGGCGCTCGGCGTCAACGAGATCATCGCCAAGCCGTTCTCGCCCAAGACCCTGTGGTCGCGCCTCGACGAAGTGATCAACCGCCCCCGCCCCTACTCCCAGGTCAAGAGCCTCCTGCGCCCGATCCCGCGCCGGGCCGGCATGATGAAGGCCGTCGCCTGAGTACGACCGCGATCGGACGTTGCAGTTCCCTGCCGAGCCTGTAGGGTTGTAAGCCAGCTCAGGCCGAGCACAGCGCTCCTGGCCGACCCGAAGGATCGACGGCCGCGCCGATGAGGGACGAGACCGCCGCGGCCGCGCCGTCCCGAATCCAGATCGGCGCAGGGCCACACCCGTCGCCCAGCCCCATCGTGGGCCGCGAGCGCCGTCGGCCCGCCTACGCGGCGCTGGACCTCGGCACCAACAATTGCCGCCTTCTGATCGCCGAGCCGACCTTCAGCGGCTTCCGCGTGATCGACGCGTTCTCGCGCATCGTCCGACTCGGCGAGGGTTTGGGCACCTCGGATCGGCTGAACGAGGCGGCGATCGAGCGGACCGTCGAGGCCCTGCGCATCTGCCGCTCCAAGATGCAGACCCGGGGCGTCCAGCGCGCCAAGGTGATCGCCACCGAGGCGTGCCGACTCGCCGTGAACGGGGCGGCCTTCGTCGAGCGGGTCCGGCGGGGGGTGGGGCTCGATCTGGAAATCGTCGACCGGCAGACCGAGGCCTATCTTGCCGTCACCGGCTGCGCGGCGCTGGCCGACCCGCTCGCCGAATCGGTCGTGATCTTCGATATCGGCGGGGGCTCCACGGAGATCGCGTGGCTCGACGGCGCGGCCGCCAATCCGTCGACCGACCCGACCCTGCGGATCCGGGCCTGGGATTCGCTCCCCGTGGGCGTGGTGACGCTCGCGGAGCGCCACGGCGGCGCCGAGGTCACGCGGCGCATGTTCGAGGGCATGGTCGAGGAAGTGGCCGAGAAGCTCTCGCCCTTCGCGATCCGGGCGGCCGCCGCCGCGACGGCGCCGCATTTCCACCTCCTCGGCACCTCCGGCACGGTCACGACAATCGCCGCCATGCATCTCCGGCTCGCCCGCTACGAGCGGCGGCGCGTCGACGGCCTGTGGATGAACGACGCGGCCGTCACCACCGCGATCGACGACCTGCTCGACACGCGCCTGGAGCAGCGGGCCGACAACCCCTGCATCGGCCGCGACCGGGCCGACCTCGTGCTCGCCGGCTGCGCGATCCTGGAGGCGATCCGCCGGGCCTTCCCGTCCGAGCGCCTGCGCATCGCCGACCGGGGCCTGCGCGAGGGCCTGCTGATGAACATGATGCGGGAGGACGGGGTCTGGAACCGGAAGGCGGTTCGATGAGGGGATCATCGATAAGGGTAAGGCGATGAGCGACCGACGCGGCGGCGCGAGTTCCGGCGGTGGCGTGCGCGGGGAGCTGAAGCAGCGGGTCAAGACCGGCCGTGGACGGACCCTGTCGCAGAAGCGCTGGCTGGAGCGGCAGCTCAACGATCCCTACGTCGCCCGGGCCAAGCGGGAGGGGTACCGGTCCCGCGCGGCCTACAAGCTCATGGAGATCGACGAGCGCTACGCGTTGCTGCGGCCCGGCCAGAGGATCGTCGACCTGGGCGCTGCGCCGGGCGGCTGGTCTCAGGTCGCGGCCCGGGCGGTGGGCCCCTCCGGCAGGGTGGTCGGCATCGACCTCCTCGAGATCGAGCCGATGGCCGGCGTCGAATTCATCACCCTGGACTTCCTGGATCCCGCAGCTCCGGCGAAACTCGTATCGATGCTCGGCGGCCCGGCCGATCTCGTGATGTCCGACATGGCGGCCAACGCGACCGGCCACAAGAAGACCGACCATCTGCGCATCATCGGCCTCGCCGAGACGGCCGCGGAATTCGCCCGGGAAGTGCTGGGATCCGGCGGCGCCTACCTCGCCAAGGTGCTGCAAGGCGGCACCGAGGGCGCGCTGCTGACCGATCTGAAGCGCGACTTCGCCACCGTCCGCCACGTGAAGCCCGCGGCGAGTCGGGCCGATTCGAGCGAGCTCTATGTCCTGGCGACCGGCTATCGTGGGGTTCCGGGCGTCACCCACGCGCCAGACGGGGACTGAGCGCGACGGGCGGACCACATCGACCGGCTCGACCTGATGTTCGGCGTCAATCCAGCCCTCGCCGGACGTGGCTTGGAACCGGGCGATCGCGCCTTTCGATGAGATCGCCCGGCGCGCCGGCCGCCGTTGCGCGCCCGACATGGACAGGGCCGCCCCGGTTGTCCGGGACGGCCCTTCGAAATCCACGACCGGGATCCGCGCCGACTTACTCGGTCGCTGCGTCCTCGGAGGGCGTCCGCGCCTCACCCTCATCCGCTACGCTCTCGAAGCGCGGACGGCGGCGGCGGCGGGGCTTGGTCGCCGGAGCTTCCTCGGCGGCAGATTCCGGCTCCGACGTCACCGGCGGCTCGGCCGCCGGGACGGGCCGGGCCGGGGCCATCAGGAAGGCCGGCAGGCCCGCCGGATCCTCGGCGGCGACGGGCGAGGCGTCGCGGCGGCGTTCGCGCCGTGGGGCGGATTCCGTCCGTGCAGTCTCACTCCGGGGCGCCCGCTCAGGGCGCGCCTCCGACCGTGGCTCCTGCCGGGTCTCCGACCGCGACTCGGAACGCATGGCGTCTCCTCGCCCGGACTCGACCCGCCCGTTGTCGTAGCGGCCCTGATCGACGCGCCCGTCCTGGCGGTTCTCGTGCCGATTGTCTTGGCGGCTCTCCTGGCGCCCGTCCTGGCGGTTCTCTTGGCGGTTCTCCTGGAACCCCTCCTGCCGGTTGTCCCCCCGCTCCTGCCGATAGTCTTGGCGGTTTTCCTGGCGGTTTTCCTGCCGGCCGTAATCCTGGCGGTTGGCCTGCCGGTCCTGCCGGTAGTCCGGACGCTGATAGTCCTGCCGCTGGTAATCCTGGCGCGGCTGATCCTGCCGGCGGTAGTCCTGACGACCGTTATTGTCGAAGCGGCGCTGGTCCCGGTTCTGGAACCGGTCCCGATTCTGGCGCCCGTCCTGGTTCAGGTCGCTGCGGGTGTCGTAGGGCTGGGGTTGCTGGCTCGGATCGCCGTCATCGTAGCCGTTATAGGCGTTGCCGTTCTGGGCCGTACCGTTGCCCTGCCCGTCCTCATCGCCCTCGTCCATCTCGTCGTCGAAGGGGCGACTGGCGTAGCCACCAGTATTGGCAGGCCGGGTCTGTTCCTGAGCACCGGACACGATCCGGAAATAGTGCTCGCCGTGCTGGAAATAGTTCTCGGCAGCGACCGGATCGCCCGCCGCGAGCGCGTCGCGCGCGAGTTGGGCATACTTGTCGGCGATATGCTGAGCGGTGCCGCGGATTTTGACGTCGGGACCGTTGGATTCGTACGAACGCGTCAGCGGGTTCGGACCTTTCGGCCGATTCCGGCCGCGCATCCGTCGATTCTGGTTTGGTCTCATCGGTCTGTAATGACCCTCGTTCACGCAAACGACTGTCTTCGGAGGCGCTCAAGCGGAAGTTCGAGACGCGAACCGGTCAAGCGCACCCGGCGGCGCCGCGCATTTGGCCGCACAGCGACCTTCGCGTCTGTCTGACCATCCCTCGCACCGCGCGCCTGGGATAGGCACCGGAAACCAGCTGATTGTCAGGTTCGAGTGCTGTCAAACCGCCGCGCCGTTGTGCGCGCTCTGGTCCAACGGTGTGGGGATCAGCGAACCCATCGGCGACCTGTGGTCGTCGCCGACCATAGCGGAGTCCGTCTTAACGAACCGTTCGCGATCTTCAAGTCGACACTAGCGTTCCCCGGCTCAGGCAACAAGCATTTTTTCGACGCAACAGCGCTTGGTCGAGGTGGGTGCAGCTCCAGCTCGAGGAAGCGTGTGGAGGGATTCGCCGTGCCAGATCGGGGCGCCCGCGCGCGTTGGTTCATCAGCTCCCGTCTCTGACTTGGGGTTCCGCAGCACCTTTGGGAAGGCCGAAGCACAGCACGCGATCATGCCCGGACAGATCACGGGTCAGACCACAATCCACGAAGCCCGCCGCGGCGGCGAGGCCGCGGACCGCCGCCGCCTGATCGTAGCCGATCTCCAGAGCCAGCGTTCCAGCGGGCGCGAGCAGGTTCTGCGTACGTATGCCATCGAGGATGCGCCTGTAGGCATCGAGGCCGTCGGCCCCACCGTCGAGGGCGGCCAGGGGATCGTGCGTCCGCACCTCACGATGAAGTGTCGGGATGACGTCGCGGACGATGTAGGGCGGATTCGAGACCACCAGATCGAAGCGTCCCTGGAGCGCGTCGCACCAATCCGCCGCGGCGAAGGCCGCGCGTCCGCCGAATCCGTTCGCCGCGAGATTGTGACGCGCCGTCGCGAGCGCCGCCTCCGAGCGGTCGAGCCCGAGGCCGAAGGCGCGGGGAAGCTCGCTCAGGAGCGCCGCCAGGATGCAGCCCGAACCCGTGCCGAGGTCGAGGCACCGCAGCGGCGCGCTCCGGTCCGATAGGTTCGCGAGCGCGGCCTCGACCAGGACCTCGGTATCGGGCCGCGGGACCAGGGTTTCGGGTGTGAGTCGGATCGGCAGGCCCCAGAACTCCCAGGTGCCGAGGATGCGGGCCACCGGCTCACCGGACAGCCGCCGAGCCAGGGCGGAATCCAGGGCGGCGGCTTCGCTCCCGTCGAGGAGCCGATCCCCGGCGACGAGTAGGTCACGGGCCTCGAGCCCGAGGATCCCGAGCAGCAGAAAGCGGGCGTCGCCCGCCGCTTCGCCCAGTCCGCCCGCCTCCAGCGCGACCGCGCAGCGCCGCAGGGCGGCACGGCGGGACAGGCCTCGGCTCGATCCGGACATCGCGGCGCCGCTCAGGCCATGCCCTCGGCGGCCAGGAGCTCCGCCTGATGCTCGGTGATCAAGGCATCCACCACCTCGTCGAGGGCCGTGCCGGCCATCACCTCTTCCAGCTTGTAGAGGGTCAGGTTGATCCGGTGATCGGTCACGCGACCCTGAGGAAAGTTGTAGGTGCGGATCCGTTCGCTGCGATCGCCGGAACCGACCTGCGCCTTGCGGTCGGCCGCACGGGCTGAATCCTTGGCGCTCCGCTCGGCCTCGTAGAGCCGGGCGCGCAGCAGCGTCATGGCGCGGGCGCGGTTCTTGTGCTGCGAGCGCTCCTCTTGGACGAACACCACGATGCCGGTCGGCAGGTGGGTGATGCGGATCGCCGACTCCGTCTTGTTGACGTGCTGGCCGCCCGCGCCCTGGGCGCGCATCGTGTCGATCTTCAGATCCGCGTCGTTGACGTGGATGTCGACCTCCTCGGCCTCGGGCAGGACCGCCACGGTGGCGGCCGAGGTGTGGATCCGCCCCTGCGTCTCGGTGTCGGGCACGCGCTGCACCCGATGGGCGCCGCTCTCGTACTTGAGGCGGGCGAACACGCCTCGCCCCTTCACTTCGGCCACGACCTCACGGAACCCGCCGACCGTCCCCTCGCTCTCGGAGATCACCTCGACCCGCCAGCCCTTCGACTCTGCGTATTTGGCATACATCCGGAACAGGTCGCCGGCGAAGAGCGCCGCCTCGTCGCCGCCGGTGCCGGCGCGGACTTCAAGGATCGCGCTCTTCTCGTCTGCGGCGTCCTTGGGCAGCAGCAGGAGCTGGAGGTCGCGGTGCGCCGTCTCCAGCGCGGCCTGCGCCTCGGGTTTCTCCTCGGCGGCGAGCGCCCGCATCTCGGCGTCCGTGCCGGGCTCGTCGATCAGGGCCTCGACGCCCGCGAGGTTCTCGAGGGAAGCCCGATAGTGGCGGATCGCCCCGACCACCGGATCGAGGTCGGACAGCTCGCGCGAGAGCTGGACCACGGTTTCCGGGTCGCCCTCGCCCGAGGCGAGCTGCGCGGTGACGATATCGTGCCGCGCCAGGATGGCGTCGAGGCGCTCGGTGGGAAAGGGGATCATCGCCCGTGTTTCTAGAGTGCTGTGCGCGGCGTCCCGGTCGGGGCGCGGATCACGTCTCGGACGCGGAAGGGCGCGGTCCGCCGAGCCCCCGGCCCGGCATCTTGTCCTCCCCCCGCACTCCGCCCGTTCGAGAGCGGAAACCGCGGCGCGCCGACCGAGAGCGTCGTGGCGTTGCCGTACAACCCCGGCCGGATATCGGGCAAGGGTCGGCCCCTAGATAGGAACGCCGTGGGCGTGCGCGAAGGCGGTGAGCGCCGGGCGCAAGGAGTCGCCGTCGTGCATCCGCGCCATCTCGCTGTCGATGAGTTCGGCGACCGCCTCGGCGTCGAGGCTCAGCACCATCGCCTTGACCGGGCCGATGGCGGCCGGCGACATCGACAGGTCCCGATAGCCGAGGCCGATCAGCGCCATGGCGTCGAGGGGGCGGCCGCCAATCTCGCCGCAGACCGTCACCGGGCAGCCGGCGGCGTTCGACCGCTCGGCGATCAGCCGGAACGCCCTCAACGCCGCGACGCTGAGCGGATCGAACCGGTTGGCCACCCGACGGTTCTCGCGATCGACCGCGAAGAGAAACTGCATCAGGTCGTTCGAGCCGACGGAGAGGAAGTCCGCCTCCTTGGCGATCTCGTCGATCTGGAACAGGAGCGAGGGCACCTCGATCATCGCGCCGAGCCGGCACTCGGTCGGGAGCGTGTAGCCGTGGCGCTTGAGGTAGGCCTTCTCGCGCTCGACGATGCCGCGGGCCCGGACGAACTCGTCCACCGTGGCAACCATCGGGAACATGATCTTGAGCGGATCTCCATCCGCGGCCTTCAGCAGCGCGCGGAGCTGCATCCGCAGCAAGGCCGGCCGGTCGAGGCCGATCCGGATCGCCCGCCAGCCGAGCGCCGGGTTCTCCTCCTCGAGCTTGGCCATGTAGGGCAGGATCTTGTCGCCGCCGATGTCGAGGGTGCGTACCGTCACGGGCTTACCCTTCGAGGCGGCGAACACCTTGCGGTAGAGCTCCTGCTGCTCGGCGGCCGAGGGCATGCGCTGCGCCACCATGAATTGCAGCTCGGTGCGGAACAGGCCGACACCCTCGGCGCCGGTCTCCTGGAGGTGGCTGAAATCCACCAGAAGCCCGGCATTGAGATGCAGGCCGACCCGCACCCCGTCGCGCGTCTGGGCGGGCACGTCGCGCAGCGCCCGGTACTGTTCCTGCCGGCGGGCGCGCAGGCGCACCATCTCGGCGTAGGCCGCCTCGACCTCGGGGCCGGGCCGGACATGGATCTCGCCGGCCACGCCGTCGACGATGATGGCATCGCCCGCGTCGCAGAGCGCGGTCGCGTTCTCGACCTCGCCCACCGCCGGGATGCCGAGCGCCCGGGCCACGATGGCGACGTGGCTGGTCGGGCCGCCCTCCTCCAGCACGATGCCGCGCAGCGTCGAGGCCTCGTAGTCGAGGAGCGCCGCCGGCCCCATCGTCCGCGCCACCAGGATGGCGTTCTCGGGCAGGACCAGCACGCCCGCTGCCTCGGGGCCGATCAGGGCACGCAGCAGCCGGTTGGCGAGGTCGTCGAGATCGTGCAGCCGCTCGCGCAGGTACGGGTCGGACTGGCGCATCATCTTGGCGCGGTTGTCCGACTGGACCCGCTCGACCGCGGCCTCCGCGGTCAGGCCGGAGGCCACCGCCTCGCGCATCCGCCGGAGCCAGCCCTTGTCGTGGGCGAACATCCGGACGGTCTCCAGCACCTCGCGGGATTCGGCGGTGCCGATCCGGTCGCCGCGCTCCACCAGGGCGTCGATCGCCGAGCGGACCTCCTCGATGGCCTCGTCGAGCCGGGCGACCTCGCGATCGACATTCTCGGCGATCAGCGTCTTCACGACGACGCGGGGCTCGTGCAGCACCACGTAACCGAGGCCGATCCCGTCCGCGAGCGCGATGCCCCGCGCCACGACAGGGCGGCGCGCGGCCGTGCCGGCGTCGAGGGCCAGGCCTTCCAGTTCGCCCGAGGCGATCATCTCCGAGAGCACCATGGCGGTGGTCTGGAGCGCCTCGATCTCCTCCTCGGAATAGACCCGATAGGTCTTGTTCTGAACGGTCAGGACGCCGAGCGTGTTGCCGGCGCGCAGCAGCGGCACACCCAGGAAGGCGTGATAGGCCTCCTCGCCCGTCTCCGGCCGATAGGAGAACGCCGGGTGGTTCTGCGCGTCGGAGAGGGAGAGCGGCTCCGCCGTTCGGGCGATCAAGCCGACGAGGCCCTCGTCGGCACGCATGCGGGTCTGGTGGACCGCCTCGCGGTTCAAGCCCTCGGTTGCAAACAACTCTAACGTGTTGTCGTCCCGCAGCACGTAGACCGAGCAGACCTCGGCCACCACGTTGGCGGCGATCAGGACGACGATGCGGTCGAGGCGTGCCTGGGGGCTGACCGGCTCCGCCATCGCTTCGCGGAGGCGGCGCAGCAGCAGGCGCGGGCCTCCGGGCGCAGCGGGCATCTTTTCGTCGTTCCAATGTCGGCGAGCGGCCTTGGCGTCGACCACCCTGCAACCTTGGCGCCAAGCTCGGGACGGCCGGCGCCGCATGAACCGTACCGCTGTCTCCAGACGGGCGCTGGGATCGGCGAAACGGCCCGCGACTGTTCAGCTCACATTACGCGCGCTGATAGAAACCGCGTCGTCCCAGGCTCAGGCCTGATCCAGGCCGTATAGCGAGTGGAGCGTGCGCACGGCAAGCTCCGTGTAGGCGGCCTCGATCAACACGGAGAACTTGATCTCCGAGGTGGTGATCGCGCGGATGTTGATTCCCTTCTCGGCGAGCGCCCGGAATGCCTTGGCGGCGACGCCGGCATGGCTGCGCATGCCGACGCCGATCGCCGAAACCTTCACGACGTCGGTGGCGCCCTCGATCTGCGCGTACCCGATCTGGGTCCGCGCCTGGTCGAGGATCGCGCGGGCGCGCTCGTACTCGGCGGACGGCACCGTGAAGGTCATGTCGGTGGTCGACTGGTCGCCCGACACGGTCTGAATGATCATGTCGACGTTGATGTTGGCGTCGGCCAGCGGCCCGAAGATCGCGGCGGCGACGCCCGGGCTGTCCTTGACCTTGCGCAGGGTGATCTGCGCCTCGTCCCGGGAGAAGGCGATCCCGGTGATGATCTGCTGTTCCACGATGTCGTCCTCGTCGCAGATGAGGGTGCCCGGGCGCGCGGCGTCGGGCGGATCGAAGGAGGAGCGCACCGTCGTCGGCACCCTGTGGACCATGGCGAGTTCCACCGAGCGCACCTGCAGCACCTTGGCCCCGAGCGAGGCCATCTCCAGCATCTCCTCGAAGGTCACCCGCTCCATCCGGCGGGCCTTCGGCACGATGCGGGGATCCGTGGTGTAGACCCCGTCCACGTCCGTGTAGATGTCGCAGCGCTCGGCGCCGATCGCGGCCGCCACCGCCACCGCCGAGGTGTCGGAGCCGCCGCGGCCCAGCGTCGTCACCCGCCCGGTCTCGGCATGGACGCCCTGGAAGCCCGCGATCACCGCGACCTCGCCCTTGGCGAAGCCGGCTTCGAGGTTCTTCGGGTCGATCTCTTCGATCCGGGCCGAGCCGTGGGCGTCCGAGGTCACCACCGGGATCTGCCAACCCTGCCAGGAGCGGGCCTTCAGCCCGTCCTTCTGGAGCGCGATCGCCAGAAGGCCCGCCGTCACCAATTCGCCCGAGGCGACCACCGCATCGTATTCCCGCGGATCGTAGAGCGGGTTGGCGTCCTTGACCCAGTCGACCAGCTCGTTGGTCTTGCCCGACATCGCCGAGACGATCACGGCGACGTCGTAGCCGGCCTCAACCTCGCGGGCGACGTGGCGGGCCACGTTGCGGATGCGGTCGACGTTGGCGACGGAGGTGCCGCCGAATTTCATCACCAGACGGGGCATGGTCTCTCGGTCGCGGGTTCCCGATGGCCACGGGCACGGGACCGAAGCGGGCCGGTCCGAAGGGTGTGCGGCGGGTACAAGCGGCTCGGTGAGGTGTCAACAACCGGCCAAGCATGGCGCACACGCGCCGCGGCGACGCGGGGGGGAACGCCGTGCTAAGGCGCGGCCGGAGCTACGAGGACGGTACGCGCATGGACAGGGCAGCCACGGAGAGCGGCAGCGGCGGCTTCGTCGATCGCGGCGAAGTCGCCCGGTTCGACGCGCTCGCCGCGACGTGGTGGGACGCGGCCGGGCCAATGCGGGTGCTGCACCGGTTCAACCCGGTGCGGCTCGCCTATATCCGCGACGCCCTGTGCCTTCATCACGGGCGCGATCCGCACGGGCCCTTCCCGCTCGACGGCCTCGCGATCTGCGATGTCGGTTGCGGCGGCGGCGTGTTGTCGGAGCCGCTGGCCAGGCTCGGCGCGACCGTGACGGGGCTCGATCCGGCCGAGCAGAACATTGCGGTGGCCCGAGCCCATGCCGAATCCGCGGGCGTGCCGGTGACCTATCGCGGCGAGACGATCGAGGCGGTCGTGGCCGCCGGTGAAAGCTTCGATGCCGTGCTGATCATGGAGGTGGTGGAGCACGTCTCCGACATGCCGGCTTTCGTGCGCACGGCCTGCGCGGCAGTGAAGCCCGGCGGGATGCTGTTTGCCGCAACGCTCAATCGGACGATGCGCTCCTTCGCGCTCGCCATCGTGGGCGCCGAGTACGTGCTCGGCTGGCTGCCGCGGGGCACGCACGACTGGGAAAAGTTCGTCACGCCGGACGAGCTCGGCCGCGCGATCCGGACGGGCGGCTTGTCTGTGACCGACACGGTCGGCGTCGTCTACAACCCTCTGACCGATGGCTGGCGGACCGGCCGGGACACCGCGGTGAACTACATGGTCGCAGCCGAGCGGCGGGACTGAACCGCACGCCCCCTTCGCCGTTGGCTCCGCGGCGGAGACAGCGACGATGCTCGAAAAGATACCCAGCGTTGTGGGCGCGGCCCTGTCGGGCTTGAAGGCCGGCGTCGAGAAGACGGCCTTCCACGCGTCGTTCCCAGATATTCCGGCCTCACTTGCACTGAGGAGCTCCGCCTTCGTCGACGGGGCTGCGATGCCGGCCCGCTTCACCGCGGATGGCGAAGGTGTGTCGCCGCCGCTCGCCTGGAGCGGCCTGCCCGAAGGGTCCGCGTCCGTGGTGCTGCTGGTCGAGGATGCCGGCAGCCCGACGCCCCAGCCGCTGGTCCATCTGATCGCCTGGAATTTCCCGCCCGATCAAGGCGGGCTCGGCGAAGGCGACGCCTCGGATCCCGCGCCCGACAAGAACCTGCCGCTCGGCCAGAACAGCTTTCTCCGCACGGGCTGGCTGCCGCCGGATCCGCCGAGCGGTCACGGCCCGCACGCCTACGTCTTCCAGGTCTACGCCTTGCGCCAGCCCCTCGATCTCGCGGAGAAGCCCGGTCGCGGTGCGCTTCTGACGGCGATGAACGGTCTCGTCCTCGCCAAAGGCATTCTGACCGGAACCTATGCGCGTCCTTGACCATCGCGCGCCGTCACGCGATCGCGTCAGCGCCGCCAAACGTTGCGTTGTACCACGCGCGGCAGACCTCTAATATTCCAACGCCGTTGCCGGGTACGGGCAGAACCTTCGACGCATCAGTGGAGATCGGGCCTGTGGGGGTCGACGGGCGGCCGAGGCGGCGGGGCAGCGAGAGTGTGGCACGCGCGCTCGCCGCGTCGGACGTCGGCACCTGGGAGTGGTATGCCGCCGACGAGATCCTGCGCTGCGACGCCGTGGCGGCTTCGATGCTGGGCGTGCCCCGGGCCCGGGGGGATCGGGGTGGGTCCTTCGCATCACTCCTCGACCGGATCCATCCGGAGGATCAGCGGCGGATCGGGTCGATGATCGACACGCTCCGTCGGCAGGGAGGCCTCTTCGTGACGCAATTCCGGACCATACCGGAGGCGGACGAGGTCCGATGGATCCTGGCGCGCGGCCGCTTTAACCGGACCGCAGAAGCGGCGGTGTACGAGGCGCGCGGGATCGTCATCGACGTGACCGCCAGCAGCCAAGACGGATTTCTCGACGAGGCCGCGTTCTGCGCCGCGGACGCTTCGGCAGGCGGGATCGATCGCGTGGCCGAGCTGGCGCTCATGCTCTTCGAATCGGCGGAGTCCTCCCTCCACCCGCACGATTTCGATCGGCTCAAGCCCTTGCTCGACGTTCTGCTGCACGAGATCGGGCGGCAGCTCGTAGGATCCCCGCCGATCGCGCATCTCGACCTCATCCATTGAGAGCCCTGGTCCGGCCACGCCTTGCCTTGCAGGGGAGAATCCTGATAAGGCGGCGCCATTCCGCGATGCGTGAGCCGTGATCGCCGGGCGCGAGTGCGCGTCCAGCCCGCGGCGACGTTCCCGATACCCTTTTGATGGACGGCCCTCCGGGCTCGAGAGACCGATGAAGATCCGCAACTCCCTCAAGTCCCTGCGCGGCCGCCACCGCGACAACCAGCTCGTGCGCCGCAAGGGCCGGGTCTACGTGATCAACAAGACCCAGAAGCGCTTCAAGGCCCGCCAGGGCTGAGGTCCGCTCGTCCGGCCGTGGTCGGTCCAGTGCAGCCGCTCCCGGCCGGGCGCGGCTGCTTTCGCATGCGCGGCACCGCGGCGCGTTGACGGGCCTGTCCGCGGGGCACACTCTGGCGGGATGATATCGGCCCGCCTCTTCACAGCCTTGATCTGCCTGTCGGCGCTGACGGCCGCGTCGCCGGCAGCCCGGGCGGAGCCGCAGCCGAGTCGCTCGGGCCGAACGGCACCGGAGGCGAAGCCCGCGCCGAAGCCCCCGAGCCTCGACGATCTGTTCGCCCGCCTGCGCGCAAGCGAGGATCCGGTCGAGGCCAAGGGCATCGCGCGACTCGTCGAGCGGCGTCTTGCCGGCTCCGGAAGCCCCACCGCCGACCTTCTGACCGACCGGGCCCGACAGGCCGTCACGGCCCACGATTTTCCCCTCGCCGCCGAGTTGATGGACCGGGTGACGGCCCTGGAGCCCAACTGGTCCGAGGGCTGGAACCGGCGCGCCACGGTGTTCTGGCTGCTGACCGACAAGGACGACGCGATCGGCGACTTGAAGCGTGCCCTGGTCCTGGAGCCGCGCCACTTCGAGGCCTGGGCGGCCCTGGGCCGGATCTTCGAGTCTCAGGACGACAAGGCACACGCGCTGGCGGCCTTCCGCCGGGCCAAGGCGCTCTACCCGCAGATGGACAAGATCGGCGAGGCAATCGACCGCCTCGCGCCGGAGGTCGACGGCCGCGACCTGTGACCCGGATGCTCGGCGTTCTCCTGACGCTCGCCGCCCTGCCCGTCGCGGTGCTGAGCCTCGTCCTGATCGTCGGCGCGCTGGCGACCCTCGTGATCACGTCGCGGGTCAGCGCCGCCTATCCGCCGGCCGGACCCTTCGTCGCCGTGACCGGGGGCCGCCTCGCGACGATCCAGGATGGGCCGGCGGACGGACCTCCGATCGTCCTCCTGCACGGCGCGTCAGCCAACGCGTCGGATCCGATGGAGGGCATCGGCCGCCGCCTCGCCGCACGGGGCTTCCGGGTGATCGCCTTCGATCGTCCGGGCTTCGGCTGGAGCGACCGGGTCGCCGGGGGCGAGGCGGCTGCGCCCACCGTGCAGGCGCGCCTAATCGCGGAGGCACTGGCCACCATGGGCGTCGGTCCGGCGATCGTGTTCGGCCATTCCTGGGCGGGCTCGCTGGCGCTGGCGCTCGCCCTCGATCACCCGGAGCGGGTTTCGGCCCTCGTCCTGGCGGCGCCCGTCGCCATGCCGATGCCGGACCGGCTGCCCGATCTGCCGTGGTACTGGCGGTTGGCCATCCAACCGCCGGTGGCGTGGCTGCTCAGCCGCACCGTGGGACCGCCCCTGGCGCAGCGCTTCCTGCCGGAGGCGGCCCGTCGGGTCTTCACGCCACAGCCGGAGGACCCGGCCTATCCGGAACTCGCCAGGGCAGCGCTCGTCCTGCGGCCTGGAACGCTGCTCGCCAACGTCCAGGATCTGCTCGGCCTGACGAAGGCGCTGGCCGCCCAGGCCCCGCGCTACGGCGCGATCCGGGTTCCCGCCCTGGTCATCGCCGGCGAGGCCGATCCGATCGTGCGCAGCGCGGAGCAGGCGGTCCCCCTCGCGCGGGCGATCCCGGGGGCGCGGCTCGTCCTGCTGCCGGGGATCGGACATATGCTCCAGTACGCGGCGGCCGACCGCGTGACGGAGGAGATCGCCCGGCTGTCCGCCGGATCGACCAACGCGGCGACGGCGGCTCCCGCCGCCCGGTGAGGCGCCGTCGTCCGTACGAGCCGTCGGACGACGGCACGGATTGATCGCAGACCGCTCCGGCCACCCGGAGCCCAAGCCCATCACGCCTTCTCGGCGTGCTCGCGGGTGATGAAGGTGAGCCGCACGAGATTCGTGGCCCCGGGCGTGCCGAAGGGCAGGCCGGCCACCACGATCACACGATCGCCCACCGCCGCGAATCGCTCCCGCACAGCGAACTTGGCGGCGCGAAACGACATGTCGTCCACGTCGCTGGCATCCTTGGTGACGATCGGGTGCGTGCCCCAGGCGAGCGCGAGGCGCCGCGCGGTCTCGCGCCGGGGCGTCAGGGCGATCACCGTAGCGTTCGGGCGCTCGCGCGAGAGGCGCAGCGCCGTCGAGCCGGAACTGGTCCAGGCCATGATGGCGTCGAGGTCGAGGGCGTCCACCATCTGGTGCGCGGCCGCCGCGATCGCGTCGTTGGCGGTGTGGTCCGGCGTCGCGCTCTGGGCGCGGATGATCGACCAGTAGAGCGCGTCCCGCTCCACCTGCTCGGCGATGCGGCTCATCGTCTCCACCGCGGCGAGCGGGTGTGCACCCGAGGCGCTCTCGGCCGAGAGCATCACGGCATCCGCGCCCTCGTAGACCGCGGTGGCCACGTCCGAGACCTCGGCACGGGTCGGCACCGGCGCCGTGATCATCGATTCGAGCATCTGGGTCGCGACCACGACCGGCTTTCCGTGGCGCCGGGCCCCCCGGGTGATGCGCTTCTGAACGCCCGGGACCTGCTCCAGCGGCATCTCCACGCCGAGGTCGCCCCGAGCAACCATCAGCCCGTCCGAAATCTCGATGATCTCGTCGAGCCGAGTCAGCGCCTGCGGCTTCTCGATCTTGGCCATCACCAGGGCGCGGCCGGCGCAGACCTTCTTGACCTCCGCCACATCCTCGGGCCGCTGGACGAACGACACGGCGATCCAGTCGGCGCCAGCGTTGAGGCCCGCATCGAGATCCGCCCGGTCCTTATCGGTCATGGCCGGCACCGGGATCACCGTGTGGGGCAGCGACACGCCCTTGCGGTTGGAGATGCGGCCGCCGACCTCGACCCGGGTCACCGCCCGGTTCTCGGACGTCTCGACCACCGACAGCCGAAGCTTGCCGTCGTCGAGCAGGATCGCGTGACCCGGCTCCAGGGCCTGCAGGATCTCCGGGTGCGGCAGGTGGCAGCGCGCGGCGTCACCGGGCGTCGGGTCGCCGTCGAGCACGAAGGTGGCGCCGGCCTCGATCATCGCGGTCCCGTCCGCGAAGATGCCGAGCCGCAGCTTTGGCCCCTGCAGATCGACCAGGATGCCGATCGGGTGCTTGGCCTCGCGCTCGATGGTGCGGATCGCCTCGACCTTCTCGGGCAGTTTCTCCCGGGGCAGATGGCTCATGTTGAGACGGAATACGTCCACGCCGGCGCGGAACAGCCGTTCGATCATCTCGGGCGAATCGGAGGCCGGCCCGAGGGTGGCAACGATCTTCGTGCGGCGCGAGCGTTTCAAGCGGGATCCTCCGGGCGTTCTCCGCACGCCTCGCGGCGGCGTCGGGCGTCGTGATGGGTGCAGGGGGTGCTTACGGTTTCGCGGGGGCGTCCGCGCGGTTCGGATCCGTGAGCTGGATGGTCCAGCTCTTCTGCTCGCCGGTATCGACCTCGAAGAAACCGTTCCGGTCGTAGCCCCGCGCCAGGCAATCCTCGATCCCGCGGATCGTGAATTCCGAGTCGCGGGTGCACATCAGCGAGCGCCCGTTCCATTCGCCACCGCGCGTGTAGTCCACCGCGAAGACGTAGTAGAACCGGGCCGCCAATGCGCCCTTCAGCAGCGTTTCGCAGGCCTTCGGCGCCAGATCCCACCAGCCCTCCGTGACCCAGCCCTGCGGGTCGCGGTAGCCCAGCGAGATGCCAACCTTGCTGCCGGTCTGGTTGCACAGGCGCAGATCGGCCTTCGCGGGTCCCGCGCCGAGGAGTGCGAGGCCGAGGGCCGTGAATACGGGAAGGATCCGAACCGCCGGAACGCGAACCTTAATTGACGAGGATGATGCGGCAATCGTTGACATTGGTACAGGTCGGGCCGGGGTTCACGAGGTCGCCGAGGGCCGCGAAGAACGCGGTGGAATCGTTCTGGTCCAGCATCGCGGCCGGGTCGAGGCCGGCGGCGCGCGCGCGCACCAGCGTCGTGGGATCGATGATGCCGCCCGCGGGATCGGTGGCATGCCCTCGGCCGCCATCGGTGCCGTCGGTATCGGCGCTGATGCCGGAGATGCCCGGCTCCCCCGCCAGCGCCACCGCGAGGGCCATCGCGTATTCCTGGTTCGGGCCGCCGTCGCCCTCCCCCCGGATGGTCACGGTGAGTTCGCCGCCGGAGATCAGCGCGACCCGCTGGCCGGCTTGCCTGTAGCGCTTGGCCGCGGCAGCGTGCTCGGCGGCGACTTCGCGAGCCTCGCCCTCGAGGTCGGCACCGAGCATCACCGGCTCGTAGCCGGCCACGCGGGCTCCCTCCGCCGCTGCGTTCAGGGCGTCGATCGGGCGGGCGATGATGCGGTACTCCGCCCGGGCGAAGGCCGGATCACCCGCCTTCGGCGTCTCGTTGTTCGGATCGTTGAGCAGGCGCGTCGCCTCTTCCGGCAGCGGGATGCCGCGGCGCTCGCAGATGGCTTTGGCTTCGGCCAGGGTGGACGGGTCGGGCACGGTCGGCCCGGAGGCGATCACCGCGGGATCGTCGAAGGGCACGTCCGAGATCGCCAGTGTCAGGATCCGTCTCGCGTTGCGGGCGGCGAGCGCGAGGCGCCCGCCCTTGATCCGGGAAATGTGCTTGCGCACCGTGTTGATCTCGCCGATCGGGGCGCCCGAGCGCAGCATCGCGCGGGTGATCGCCTGCTTCTCGGTAAGCGTCAGGTCGCCCGCCGGGGCGATCCAGTTGGCCGATCCGCCGCCGGAGAGCAGCACCAGCACCTCGTCGTCCGGCCCTGCCTCCGTGGCGAGCCGGAGGGCCTCCTTGGTCGCCGCGATTCCGGCCTCGTCGGGGACCGGGTGGCCGGCCTCGACCATGTGGATCCCGGGCGCGTCCTGCCCATAGCCGTGGCGGGCCACCGCGAGCCCGACGATCCGGTCGTCGCCGAGCCCATGCTGCTGCCGGTAGAAGCGGCTTGCCACGGCGCTCATGCTGCCCGCGGCCTTGCCGGCGGCCAGGATGATCAGCCGACCCGGGCTCGGCTCGGGCAAGTGCGGCGGCAAAGCGAGATCGGGATGGGCGGCCCGGATCGCCGCCGTGAGCAAGCTGTCGAGGAGCGCGCGCTGCGCCTGGATGGCGGGATCGGCGGCGGGCGGGGCGGTCTCGGTCATGGCGTCGGACGGGCTCCTCTCTAGACCCGATCGCACGATCCCCGCCCGTTTCTTGCCTGGGCGGCGGGCCCGTTTCTTGCCGTGAGCGCACGATCCTTGGTAGGTGATCTGCCCGAGCCTTCGCCCTACGGCAAGCGCCTTCGGCACGCCCGCACAGATTGGAAGACCTCGAAAGCCCCGTGACCTGTCCGGAGATTGAAGCGGCGGCCGCTCCGCATCCCTGCGAGATCATCCCGGGCGATCCCGGCTGCGGCCTCGTCATCGCCTGCGATCACGCCTCCAACCACGTCCCGCCGGATATCGACCTTGGCCTGCCGGCCTCGGAATTCGCCCGGCACATCGCCTACGACATCGGCGCGGCAGCCGTGACCCGGATGCTGGCGGCGCAGCTCGGGGCGCCCGCGATCCTGACGAACTTCTCCCGCCTGATCATCGACCCGAACCGGGGCCGCGCCGATCCGACGCTCGTCATGCGCCTGTCCGACGGTGCGGTGGTGCCGGGCAACGCCCGGATCGACGAAGCCGGCAAGCAGGCACGGATCGCCCGTTTCTACGCGCCGTTCGATGCCGCCATCGACGCGGCGGTCGACGCCGCCGCGGCCGCCGGCCGGCCGGCCAAGATCCTGACCATACACAGTTTCACGCCGTACTGGCGCGGTATCCCGCGGCCCTGGCAGGTCGGCATCCTGTACGACCGCGACGCGCGCCTCGCACGCCCGCTGATCGAGGCGCTGGGGGCCGATCCGGCCGGGCTGAACGTCGGCGACAACCAGCCCTACGGGGGCGGCCTGCCCGGCGACACGATCGACCGCCACGCGACGGCGCGCGGCCTGCCGAACGCGCTCGTGGAGATTCGCCAGGATCTGATCGCCGGCCCGGCCGGGCAGGCGGAATGGGCGGACCGTTTCGCCCGGATCCTCCGGTCGCTGCCGGCGGCTTGATCCCGGCGCCCCCGGCCCCGAAATGCCGGGCGTCATTCGCAGAGGAGCAGGCGATCGATGACCGATCTCGAAGCACGCGTACGGACCGAACTCGAAGCAGCCGTGTTTCGCCGGCTGGTGGCGCATCTGCAAACGCGCACCGACGTGCAGAACATCGATCTGATGAATCTGGCTGGCTTCTGCCGGAACTGCCTCTCCAACTGGTTGAAGGCTGCCGCCGACGAGACCGGTGTGGCTCTCACCAAGGACGAGAGCCGCGAGGCGGTCTACGGCATGCCGTATGACGCGTGGAAGGCGAAGCATCAGACCGAGGCCAGCGCCGCACAGCAGGCGGGCTTCGCGGCCAATCAGGCCAAGGGGCATTGAGCCGCCGCGAATCGGTTCAGCTTCCGGTAAGTTCGCCCCGTTAACCACGGGTCGAGGGCGCAACCGCGCCGTGTAGTCCGGAGAGCCCCATGAACGCCCATTCGATGCCCAGCGCCGCGCAGCGGCCCAGCGGCGACGTCTCCTCGGCCGAAGGCGTAGCCGCCGACGAACTCAAGCAGTTCATCGAACGGCTGGAGCGGCTGGAAGAGGAGAAGGCCGGCATCATGGGCGACATCAAGGAGGTGTTCGCCGAGTTGAAGGGCCGAGGCTTCGACGCCAAGGCGGTGCGCACCATCCTGCGGATCCGAAAGCAGGACCACAGCGAGCGCCAGGAGCAGGAGGCGATCCTCGAGCTGTACCTGCAGGCGCTCGGCATGGCCTAAGCAGGTCTCTCGATAGTGGCCTCCGCTTTTGCGACGGAAACCTGCGGCACACCAAGGACCTGAGCGGACCAAGCGTCAGCCTGCCAACACAAGGCCGCTCAGGCCAACGACACCGTGCCGGAGATTGGTCCCGGCACGAGAACGGGCATCGCCGGGGCCGTCAGTGGGCCTCGGCCGCCACCGCAACGCCTTCGTCGGTGAGACCCAGCGTTCGCCCCGGATAGCCGGCGGTGTCGAAATAGCGGGTCTCGCCCACCGTCTGATACCGCAGGATCGTCGTCAGGCCTGCGGCGTCCGGCTGCGAGCGCTCGACATGCGTGTCTGCCTTGGGCGTCGCACCGTTCGCCAGCGCCTCGGTGAGCACCCGGCCGACCAGCGTGCCCTTGGCGGGAATCGTCAGATCAAGGATCCGCGCGATGGTCTTGCCGAGATCGGCGTTGCTCGCCGGCACCGGGCTCTCGAGACCGGACCGAAAGCTCGGGCCTGCGGCGCCCATCACGTTGCGCGTGTCGGCCCGCGAGAAGCTGCCGTGCATGCCCTGGCCCTGCTGCAGCGCCGTGTCGGACACCTCGACCCCGCAGGTGGTCGGATCGGCGCAGCCCGTGGAGAAACTCCGGAAGTTGACAACGATGGCGGGCATCGGCGTCAGGGCCGAACCGTCTAGCGCGATGGTCGAGAGCGGCAGCGTCCCCGGGATCGGCCCGAGCGCGGCGCTCACGAACAGGCCGCTGACGTAGTCCTGCTTCGACAGGGCCTCGACCACGCGTTGCGCCAGCACCTTGTCACCGTTCGGAATGTAGACGAGGTCGGAGCCGCCATTGGCCGCCACCACCACGTCGGGCTTGCCCGGATCCGTGCCGATCAGGCCGTTCGCCCGGCTCGGAAAGTTTTCGATACTGAGCTTCGCGCCCTTCGCATCCGGATCGAACAGGGCGAGGCCCAGGGCGTGCGCAAGGTCGATGGCCACGAAGCCCGGCGGAAGCTGGCGGCTCGGCACGCCTTTGTAGCTCTGTGTCGCCGCAAAGCTTGTCGCGCTCTCCTTCGAGATCGTCGAGAAGCCGTGATCCGAGGTCAGGATCACGTCGGTCGTCTCCGCCAGCCCCTGGTCCTTCAACGCCCCCAGCAGCGTGGCGAGGTTGGTATCGGCGTTGCGGATCGCGGCAAGGCTGGTCGGGCCGTTGATGCCCGGGACCAGCCGGCCGAGACTGTCGCCCTGGTTGTGCTGGGTACCGTCAGGATCGCGCGACCAGAAGACCAGCACGAACGGCTTCTCGCGATCCTTGAACAGCGGCAGCACCGCCTTGGTGGCGACATCGGCGAAGTAGGCCTGCTGGTCGACGTTCGC
Organism: Methylobacterium sp. J-030; assembly: GCF_022829545.1. GTDB lineage: Bacteria > Pseudomonadota > Alphaproteobacteria > Rhizobiales > Beijerinckiaceae > Methylobacterium. Next base: position 45,287 of record NZ_JAKSYM010000226.1, read on the forward strand.
GGAGAGCGTCCCCGGCGTCTCGGCATTGCCGGCCGGGCCGTTGGCGCCGCGGGTCGGCGCCTGCACGGGCAGCCCGACGGCCCCGAGGCGGGTCTTGAGGTCGTCGCTCAACGGGATGCCGCCCGCCCGTCCCGTGCTGTCGTCGATCAGGACTGTGTCCTGGCCCGAGCGGGCGGTGTGATCGAACACGAGCGACGGTCCGAGCTTGCCGATGCTGGCGGTCGACATCCCCTTGGCGTGCGCCGCCCGCAGGATCGTCTCTTCGTTCAGGTAATTGCCGGCGAAATGCTCGTCGACGTCGCCGAGCACCGGATCGTTCTCCAGGAACGGCGTCAGGCTCTCGCCCGCGCCCGGCACCGGGAAGGCCGTGTAGATCGTGTTTCCGTACTGCCCGGTATCGCCCAGCATGTGCCCGGTCGCCATCGCGGTGGCATTGGGCATCGTGAAGGTCGGGAATAGGGAATGGGTGTTGGTGAACCGCACGCCGGACTTCATCAGCCGGTCCATGGTCGGGGCGTTCGCGGAGTTGACCATGCCGTAGCGCAGCCCGTCGGCGACGAAGAGCACGACGTTGCGGGGCTGGGCCTGCGCTCCGGATACAGCCAGCAGCCCCAATCCGATCCAGCAGGAAGTGAGTGCATGCCGCACGATGAATCTCCTCAGCGTCCGGCACGCGGCGTGAGGGGAGACTGTGACAGGCGCATGACAGGGGGATTGTGGGGCGCCTTCGCTTCCCATCCTCCCGCCTCTGAGGGAGTGGGAGGGAACGTCGCGGGTTCGGGTGATGCCGACGAGGATGCGGACATGTGAGCCCGCATCCTCTTCGCTATCGAAGGCCTTCAGGCGGCGCGCTTGGCCCGGTTCAGCAGCTTCCGGTTCACCAGCACCTCGGCGATCTGAACGGTGTTCAGCGCCGCGCCCTTGCGCAGGTTGTCCGAGACGCACCAGAAGTTCAGGCCGTTCTCCACCGTCGCGTCCTCGCGGATGCGCGAGATGTAGGTCGCGTCCTCGCCGGCCGCCTCGTGCGGGGTGATGTAGCCGCCATTCTCGCGCTTATCGATCACCAGCACGCCGGGCGCGGCGCGCAGGATCTCGGTGGCCTGCTCGGGTGAGAGCGGCCGCTCGAACTCGACGTTCACCGCCTCCGCATGCCCGATGAAGACCGGGACGCGGACGGCGGTCGCCGTCAGCTTGATCTTTGGGTCGAGCATCTTCTTGGTCTCGGCGACCATCTTCCACTCTTCCTTCGTGTAGCCATCCTCCATGAACACGTCGATGTGGGGGATGACGTTGAAGGCGATGCGCTTGGTGAACTTGCCGCCCTGCTTGATCTCGCCGGCGGTGAACACCGCGCGGGTCTGGTTGAACAGTTCGTCCATCGCCTCCTTGCCGGCGCCGGAGACCGACTGGTAGGTCGAGACCACCACCCGCTTGATCGTCGCCGCCTCGTGCAGCGGCTTCAGCGCGACCACGAGCTGCGCGGTCGAGCAGTTCGGGTTGGCGATGATGTTGCGCTTGGTGAAGCCCACGATCGCGTCGGCGTTCACCTCGGGCACGATCAGCGGCACGTCGGCGTCGTAGCGGAACGCCGAGGAGTTATCGATCACCACGCAACCCTGCTGGCCGATCCGCGGCGACCACTCCTTCGAGGTCTCGCCGCCGGCCGACATCAGGCAGATGTCCGTATCGGAGAAGTCGTAAGAATCGAGCGTTTTGACCTTGAGCGTCCTGTCGCCGAAGGAGACCTCCTGGCCCTGGCTGCGGCGCGAGGCCAGAGCCACGACCTCGTCGGCGGGGAAAGCCCGCTCGGCCAGGATATCGAGCATCTCGCGGCCCACGTTGCCCGTGGCGCCGACGACGGCGACCTTGTAACCCATCTCTCGTCTCCGCGCGGAAAACCCCGACCGATCCGGGTGCCACGCTCCTGCCAGACATATCGGCCGAAGGATCGTTCAAGCCGAACGGCGCCCGCCGAACGGGCGCGGCCGTGGACCCGAACCTCGTCCGAGGTGGGATCGACGGCCTGCCCGAGCAAGGCGCGCATGGGGTAGCGCTGTCAAGACTGAGAAAAAGGCAACGATCGATTCACCCTGACGTGGGGAATCCGGTGAGGGTGTTGGGACCGACAGGAGAATTCAATCCTTGAGGCTGACGATCGCGGACGAACCACGAGGGTCTCTGTCCGCGGGGCATCAGGATGGCTGGATCGGAGGAGGCACCGGATAGGCGCGACACCGCCGGTCTCATGGAGCGTCCCACGAATTGGGTGACGCTGTCGCCCGGCGCCCTCGGCCGTCGCCTCGTTGTGGCCTCGGCCCTGATCGCCCTGTTGTGCGTCTGCGCTTGGCAACCCGGTGGCGGACAGAACGCATCCGCGGCAGGACCGGCGGCACGACCGTTGGAACCCCGCTACCTGCCTGCGGTCCCGGCCCCGCCGCCGGTCGCCGCTGCCCTGTTCGACCTTGCGGAGCCCGGGATCGATCCCCTGCGCGTGTCCGCCGCCATAGACCCGCGCACGGGCCTGCGCGAGGACGTGCTGAGCCGCGGGGAGGTCGCCGCCGTGGAGGCCCCGGCGCTGCGGGTCACGCTCACGCGCGGCGGCGAGCCGGGAGCGGTGCCGACGCTGTTCGTCCTGATGGCGCGCCGTGCTGCGTCCGGCCCGGCGCTCGCAGTGATCAAGACCGGATCGCGCGACCACATCCGGACCAAGTTCGGCGTCGTTGAAACCCTTGAGATCACGTTCGGCGGCCCCGTACCGCGGACCTGCCTGGGCTTCGTCAGTCGGGAGGTTGGGTTCCGCCTCGACGGATGGTTGTGTGCGCCCCTCGGGCAGCCGCCGCGGGCTTACGCGCTGGCCTGCACGCTCGACGCGCTCAGCCTCCTCGACCTCGCCGATCCCGAGACGACGGCCGCGTTCTCGGCCGCGGCGCCCGCGACGCGCACCTGCCCCGTGATGAAAGTCGCGGCGGTTTCCGGCCCGATCGCAACGGCGGGTAAACGGTCGCGGAATAAAAAATGAGGCATCAGTGTGGCAAATCACACAAGCTCAGCCATAAGGGCGGAACAACAGCCTCGCTCAAGCGTCTTATCGTGAAAGGCGTCGAACTGTTAAGCTTCGCTCGCCATATTGGTGGCACTCACACGCAAGGTTAGCCATGCGCTCGTTCAGGATCGCACTTCTCGGCGTCATCGCCGCTGCCGGCCTCGGCGTTGCCGCTCCGGCCCAGGCGCAGGACGGTTTCGTTCCCGGCCCGGTCTACCGCGTCAGCCGTCCGCTTCCGATTCGGGTGCGCCCGCGCAGCTGGCTCGACGCCGGCAACGTGCCGCTGACCTCCAACGTTCCGGGCGCCGGCGGCTCGCGCAATCCGGCGCTGAACCCCTACCTGATCGCAGCGTCCAACCAGTTGACCCCGCCCTACGGCCCGACCGACCGGTTCGGCCGCGGGATTCTGCCGGACCCGATCACCAATGGGCCGTTCATCGGCGCCCGGTCGTCGGCGATCCGCAACGTCGACCTCTCCTTCGTCGACCGTCTGGACCCGACCTCGCCGCTCTACGGTCGCCCGTACTAAGCGCTACACGATAAGTCGATCGAGCAGCGCGGGCCCTCGGGTCCGCGCTTTTCGTTTGCGGCGCGCCGCTTCCGGCCTTCACCCGCGCTGGTTATCCTGTATGCCAAATGGCGCAGGCGCCGACGGGCTGCCGAGGCAGGGTCCGAACCATGAAGCCGTTCGACTGGGCGACCGGGTATCCGTCGCTGCGCATGCCGATGTTCGGGCGCAACTGCGTGGCGACCTCCCACGCATTGGCGGCGCAGGCCGGCATCCAGATGCTTCAGGCGGGCGGCAACGCCGTGGATGCGGCTATCGCCACCGCCGCCGCCAAGACCCTCACGGAGCCGTGCAGCAACGGGCTCGGCTCGGACGCGTTCTGTATCCTGTGGGACGGCACGCAGCTGCACGGGCTCAACGCCTCCGGCGGGGCGCCGGCCGCCTGGACCCGGGACTACTTCCTGAGGAAATACGGCCCGGCCGAGCGGCCGCCGATGCGGGGTTGGGATTCCGTCACCGTCCCGGGTGCGGTCGGTGCCTGGGTCGCGCTCAGCGAACGGTTCGGCCGCCTGCCTTTCGCGGATTTGATGCAGCCGGCGATCCGCATCGCCGAGCGGGGCTACCTCGCCCCCGTCGTTGTGCAGCAGAAATGGGCGGCGGCTGCCCGGGTCGAAGCCATCACCCGCCAGCCCGGCTTCACGGAGTTCTTCCTGCCGAAGGGCCGGGCGCCCGAAGTCGGCGAGCTGGTGACCTTCCCGGGCGCCGAGAAGACCCTGCGGCTCATCGGTGAGACCAAAGGCGAGGCGTTCTACCGGGGTGAGATCGCGGAGGCGATCGCCGCCCATGCGCAGGCCCATGGTGGGGCCATGACCACGGCCGATCTCGCCGCGTACAGGCCGGAATGGGTGACGCCGACGGCGCAGGACTATCGCGGCTACACGCTTCACGAGATCCCGCCGAACGGCCAAGGCATCGCGGCGCAGATCGCCCTCGGCATCCTGCAGCATTTCGACCTCGCCGGCCTGGCCGTCGACGGGCCGGAGGCGCAGCATCTCCAGATCGAGGCGATGAAGCTCGCCTTCAGCGACACCTATCGCTACGTCGCCGACCCGCGCGGGATGGACGTGACGCCCGAGGCGATGCTCGATCCGGCCTATCTCGCCGGGCGCGCGAAGCGGATCGACCGGAACCGGGCTCAGGTGTTCGGCCCCGGCAAGCCACCGTCCGGCGGTACGATCTATCTCACCGCGGCCGACGAATCCGGCATGATGGTGAGCTTCATCCAGTCGAACTACATGGGCTTCGGCTCCGGCGTGGTTGTGCCAGGCTGGGGCCTCTCGCTGCAGAACCGCGGCTACGGCTTCGTGCTCGATCCGGAAAGCCCGAACGTGGTGGAGCCCGGCAAGCGGCCGTTCCACACGATCATCCCCGGCTTCCTCACGCGGGACGGCGCGCCGGTGATGAGCTTCGGGGTGATGGGCGGCAACATGCAGCCGCAGGGGCACGTCCAGACCCTGGTGCGGATGCTCGACCACGGCCAGAACCCGCAGGCCGCCTGCGACGCACCGCGCTGGCGCGTGAGCGAGGGGCTCGACATCAACGTCGAGTCCGCGATGCCGGCCGCGACCCTCGAACGGCTGAAGGCGCTGGGCCACCGGCTGGAGGTGATCGAGGACAGCTATCAGGATTTCGGAGCCGGCCAGTTCATCTGGCGGATGGGCGATCCCGCCGTCGAGGGCTACGTGGCGGCGAGCGACCCGCGCCGGGATGGACAGGCCGCGGTCTGGTGAGGCGCTACTTCATCTGAATGCTATCCACCAGCGCGCGGAACTTGGCCAACACCCCGGCCCGCTGGTCCTCGCGGACGACGCCGAGCGCGCGCAGATAGCCGTCCGGGTTGAAGCGGATGGTCTGCGAGACCACCACCGGCAGGTTGGTCGGCTGATCGACGGCGCGGGCCACGATCTCGTGCCAGTCCACCCCGTTCGAGCGGTAGCTCTGCGCCCGCTCGATCACAAAATCCTTGAGCGTCTGGTTCGACGCGAGGGCTGCCCGGGCGAAGCCGTCGCGCTGCTCGGCGGTCGGCGGCTGCTGGACCGCCTGGGCCAGGACCAGGATCGGCTGCTCGAGATTCTGCATCTGGTCCTTGGGGCCCTGGGTCAGCAGGACGGAGTTGCCGGCCAGAACGCGGACGGGGCGGAAACCCGCCATGTCGCCGATCCGGAACGGCAGCGCGTCGACCTGCTGGGTCAGCGACAGCGCAGGGCGCAAGGTGACGCCGGTCACCATCCTGCGCATCGACGCCTCGGTCTCGGCGTCGGGAAGGGCCTGCGCGATGACGAGGCCCGTCACGCTGGGCGCCCCGATGACGAGGATCCACTTCCGGATCGCAGGGGCGGAGGCGTTCGGATCGGCGGGCTGCTCGCCGGTGTAGAGCATGCCCTCGTTGTCGCCGATCTTGACCTCCTCGCGCTTCTCGACCGCGAAACCCTGGCTCAGCAGGTTCGCGTCGGTGAAGCCGCTGACGAGTTCCGCGAAGGCATTCGGCGGCAGCTCCACCACCGACACGGTGGCGCCGCCTTCCTTGCGCTCGAAGCCGGTGAAGCGCCGCGACAGCGTCATGTCGGCGGGCGGCTCGAAACCGAAGCGGGAGCCCGGCGGATAGACCGGCTCCCCGGCCCACGCGGGGGTGCCGAAGACCAAACTTGAGAGGACGAGGATCCGCCCGAGACGCAGCGACAGATTCCGCACCAGCATCGGCCTTCGTGTCTCCAGGGGGGGCCGCCGGGCGCCGCCGCCCGCGATGCGTCCGATGCCGCGCCGCCGGTGTCAAGCACGAGACAGATCAGGAAATCGGGAGACCCGGTTCGCCCGGTCGGCCGGTTCGGTCGCTCACCCGGCGCAGCGTCAGGTTGCAACGGCCTCCAGCTGGCAGAAACCTTGTGAGAGGTAGCTCGACCAGCTGGTCGGCGGACCGATAGAGCCGGTCGATCCCGTGAAAGATCAGCCGCGAGGCGCCTCCAATCACCACGGCATCCCCGGCGAGCAGCCGCACCGAGCGCGTCGGATCGGTGCGATGCAGACCGCCATAGCGGAACAAAGCGGGCGCCCCGACCGAGAGCGAAACGACCGGAGCGGAGAAATCGGCCTCGTCGCGATCCTGATGCAGGCCCATCCGGGCGGCCGGATCGTAGAGGTTGATCAGGCAGGCTTCCGGTAACGCCGGATACCGCGCCAGAGCCTCCCAGGCGGCCAGCGCAGTCGGCGGGATCGCGGGCCAGGGACGGCCAGTCTCGGGATGTGTCGCCTGATAGCGGTAGCCGTTCCGGTCCGAGACCCAGCCGAGCGGCCCGGCGTTCGACATCCGCACCGAGAACGGCTTCCCGGTGCGGGGCATCCGCGGGGCAAAGGGCGGTGCCGCCTCGAGTATCGCAGCGACCTGTTCGGCAAGGCGAAGACGGGCCGCCGGATCGAGGAAGCCCGGATGGTGGATCAGACCCGGCGCCAGTTCCGTCGCCACTCAGCCGTCCGTCTCGTCCCGGGGGAGAACGCTCTTCTCCGCGACCGACGTGTCGTCTTCGAGCCGGTAGACCAGCGGCTCGCCGGTCCTGATCTCCAGGGCGGCAACTGCGTCGCTGTCGAGCCGGTCGAGCACCATCACAAGGGCGCGCAGCGAACTGCCGTGCGCCGCCACCAACACCCGCTCGCCGCGCATCACCCGGGGCAGGATCGCCGTGATGTAGAAGGGCAGCACCCGTGCGGCCGTATCCTTCAGGCTCTCGCCGCCAGGCGGACGCACGTCGTAGGCGCGGCGCCACTGGTGGACTTGCTCGTCCCCCCACCGCTTGCGCGCCTCGTCCTTGTCGAGGCCGGCGAGGTCGCCGTAATCGCGTTCGTTCAGTGCGCTGTCCCGCACCACCGGGATGCCGGCGAGCCCCATCGCGTCGAGCATGAGCGCGCAGGTATGCTGCGCCCGCACCAGCCCGGAGGTGAACGCCACGTCGAAGGCATAGCCGTCCCCCTTCAATCGGCGGCCGGCGGACTGCGCCTCCGCGACGCCGCGCTCGGTCAGCTCGGGGTCGCGCCAGCCCGTGAACAGGTTCTGGCGGTTGAACGCGCTCTGGCCATGCCGGGCAAGGACGAGAAGGCGCGTCATCGAATCCCCGTCAGAGGCCGAGCACGTCCGTCATGGCGTAGAGCCCCGGCGGTTTCGGATGGGCCCAGAGCGCGGCCTTGACCGCCCCTGAAGCGAAGAGACCACGGTCGGCGGCGTGGTGGCTGATCGTCAGGCTCTCGCCCGGCCCGGCGAAGATCACGCTGTGGTCGCCGACCACCGTGCCGCCCCGCAGGGTCGCGAAGCCGATATCGCCGGGCTTGCGCGCGCCGGTATGGCCGTCTCGGGTCGAGACGCGGACCGCCTTCAGCGCGACGTCGCGGCCCTCGGCGGCGGCCTCGCCGAGCATCAGCGCCGTCCCCGAGGGGGCGTCGACCTTCATGCGGTGGTGCATCTCGCAGATCTCGATGTCGAACTCGTCGCCGAGCGATTTCGCCACGCGCCGGACGAGCTCGGCCATCAGGTTGATGCCGAGCGACATGTTGCCCGACTGTACGATCCGCGCGTGATACGAGGCCGCCTTCAGCTTCTCGCGATCCTCGTCCGACAGGCCGGTGGTCCCGACCACGTGAACGATGCGGGCCTGACCGGCCAGTTCGGCGAACTGAATGGTGGCCGCGGGGGTTGTGAAGTCGAGCACCCCGTCGGCCGCCGCGAAGGCTTCGAGCGGGTCATCGGAGACGGAGACGCCCAGGGGCGCGAGGCCGGCCAGGAGCCCTGCATCCTGGCCGAGTGCGGGCGAGCCGGATCGCTCGATCGCCGCCGAGAGCGTGCAGCCCTCCGCCTCCGCCACCGCGCGCACCAGCATCCGCCCCATGCGCCCATCGGCGCCCACCACAACGAGCCGCATCCCGGTTTTTGCCCTCGCCTCGACGTTCAGGGGAGCGAGCCTCGTGGCCCCCTCCCCCGCGTATAGTCCGGACGCCGGCGGCGCCGAAGCCCGGACCGGATCAATCCTTCTCCGGCGCGATCGGCTCAAGCCCGCCGATGTGGCGCTGGGCGTAGAGCGGCAGGCCGATATTCTTGATGAGGTCGAGTTGCGTCTCGAGGAAGTCGATGTGACCCTCCTCGTCCTCGGCGAGGTCCTCGAACAGCCGCATGGACACGCGGTCGTTGATCGAATCCGCATAATGCGCGGCTTCGAGGTAGAGATCGCGCGCGCCGTGCTCGGCCGCAAGATCGCACTCGATGACCTCTTGAACGTTCTGACCGATCCGCAGGGGCTCCAGCTCCTGCAGGTTGGGGAAGCCATCGAGGAACAGGATCCGATCGATGAACCGATCGGCGTGATTCATCTCTTCGATCGATTCCTTGCGCCAGAACTTGGCGAGATCGATGTAACCCCAGTTGTTCAACATGCGGAAGTGCAGCCAGTACTGACTAACCGCAGTCAGCTCGCTGCGCAGGCCACGGTTGAGATACTCGATGACCTTTGTGTCGCCCTTCATAGCCCCCGGACTCCTTGACGTCTTCTTGGGCGGGGGCAGTCACGTCAGGCCGCGACTCCCTCATCCGCAGTTTGGAGTAAAACCAAACTGCAAGCCCGAGTGCAAGCGGCGGTGCAGACATGGCTGCCCTCCGCGCCGTCATCCTGGCCGAGGGCGCTGCGCATGATGGCCCGGATGGTCCGGGCGCAACGCCCGCATTTCGGACTGCATCCGAGGCAGGCATAGACCTGCGCGGGGGTTCGCGGACAGCCCGGACCTGGCGCCAGACACGACCGGACGGCGCCGTCCGAAATGACGTTGCAAGAACAGACGATCATGCGCCTCGCAGATCCCGCCTTCTTCCAGCGCCTCCCGCGTGGACGGGCCGCGCCATTTCGGTGCGCCAGTTTAGAAAAATTGAAAAGTGGCGTCTTTTCAACATCTTACCGGTCTGGCGCCGAAATGGCACTCGATATCCGGCGGGTCAAGGGACGGGATCCGCCCGCACTCAGTTGCACACGCGCACCGTCAGCGGGCGAGCTCGCGGAGCCCGAGGCGGATCAGCACCTTCGCCTCGTCATCGGGGCCGGCCTCCTTCAGCGCGGCGGCGATCGCGGACGCGGCCTGAACCTGGGGGTAGCCGAGGTTGACGAGCGCCGACACGGCGTCCGCGACCGGGCCGGGGGCCGTACCGGTCTCGGCGGCGCCGGCCAGGGCGACCAGGGCCGGATCGATCGGGGCGAAGGCGGGGGCCTTGTCCTTCAGCTCGGCCGCCAGCCTGGCGGCGAGCCGGGGGCCGACGCCGGGCGCGCGGCTGATCGCGCCCTTGTCCCCCGTCGCGATGGCGCCGGCCAGCACCTCGGGCTCCAGCACCGAGAGGACCCCGAGGGCAACGCGGGCGCCGACGCCCTGCACGGTCTGGAGCAGGCGGAACCATTCCCGCTCCGCATCGGACCGGAAGCCGTACAGGCGGATCATGTCCTCGCGGACATGGGTCTCGATGGACAGGTCAGCCGGCTCGCCGACCTTCGGCATGCGCTGGAGGGTCCGCGCCGAGCAGTGCACGATGTATCCGACTCCGGCGACGTCGAGGATGACGAAATCCTCGCCGAACGAATCCACGATGCCCTTGAGTTTTCCGATCATTTTGCGCCTGCCCGCTGTTCGGGATTGCCTACAGAACCCCGCGCGCGTCCGCCAGACGCGCTTGAGTGAGCCGGAACTTCATGAAATCAGGGGCGCCGCGCCGGCCGAGCTCGGCCGGCCGCGGGGGACAACGCCCGGGGGGACGACCATGCGCGCGCCACTTCTCGCCCTGCTGGGCCTGCTGTCCCTCGCCCCGGCCCGGGCGGCGGACGACCCCGCATCGGCCGTTCCGGTCGCGCCGAGCGCGGACCCGAACCAGGTGCGACCGGGGGCCTACGTGCTCGATCCCGATCACGGCAAGATCACTTGGTCGGTCTCCCATCTCGGCTACTCGACCTATTACGGCCAGTTCGCCGGCCTGACCGGAACCCTCACCCTCGACCCGAAGGCTCCGGAGAAGAGCCAGCTCTCGGTCAGCGTGCCCCTCGGCGGCGTGATCACCGGCAGCTCGCGCCTCAACGAGCACCTCGCGGCGCCGGACTTCTTCGACACGGCCAAGTTCCCGTCCGCGACCTTCACCGCCACCAAGGTGGAGCCGACGAGCCCGACCACGGCGCGCATCACCGGGGACCTGACGTTACGTGGCACGGTGAGGCCATTCGCGATCGACGCGACCTTCAATCAAGCCGGCATCCACCCGGTGGATCAGCGCTACACGGTCGGGTTCGACGGGCGTGCGGTGATCAAGCGCTCGGACTTCGGCATCAACGCCTACCTGCCGCTGCTCGGCGACGAGGTGACGTTGCGCATCGAGGGCGAGTTCAAGGCGGCGCCGTAGCGGGTCAGACCCCCGGGCAGACCCGTTGGCGGCTGCCCCGGGCCCGGTGTAGGCAGCCGCCGTCGCAAGGCATCATGAAGGTCGACGATGACTCAATGCGGTGTCGCGAGGGACCGAACGCAGCGCGTTTCGGCGGGGAGCCGCCCCCGTCCGGCGATGATCCTTCTGGCTCAGCTCCTTGCCGGCCCGGCCATCGCGCAAGTGCCGCCCGCGGCCGCTCCGGCCTCGCCCCTCGACAGCTACGCGGATGCCGCCACCACGACGATCATCGCGGAGCAATCCTGCCCCGGCGTGCAGATGAAGGCCGGGCAGCTCACCAACCTGCGCCTCGCGGCCCGGGTCAACACCGGACAGGAACCGGCGCTTCAGGAGAAGCTGCGGACCCGCGCGACGCAGGTCCGCCAGCAACTCGCCGCTGTCGGCCGCGACGCCTGGTGCGCGAACGCCCTGGCGGCGTTCGGGCCGGATGGCACCACCGCCAAGGGCGTCCTCGTGCCGGGCACGCGGTTCCGCTGAGGAAGGCGTCGGAGGATTGACACGCGGTCGCCCCGCCCCTAGTGAGCCCGCATGGCGCGCGGCCTCTCCTCGGGGTCCGCGCGTTTCGCGTTGTCCGGGCCGAGAGCCCGTTCAATGACTTCAAACAAGAAGCCGGTCCAGGGACAGCCGTCCCGGAGGCCGTTCGAGAACACGAGAGAACGATGTTCGCAGTCATCAAGACGGGCGGTAAGCAGTACCGCGTCGCCGCCAACGACACCATCACCATCGCCACCCTGGCCGGCGAGGCCGGCGAGGCCGTGACCTTTGGCGAGGTTCTGCTGTTCGCCGACGGCGCCGGCGCCACCCAGGTCGGCGCCCCGACCCTGTCGGGCATCAGCGTCACCGGCGAGATCGTGCGCCACGGCCGCGACAAGAAGGTGATCGCCTTCAAGAAGCGCCGCCGGCAGAACTCGCGCCGCAAGCGCGGCCATCGGCAGGACCATACGGTCGTGCGCATCACCGGCATCTCGGCCTGAGGCACGGCTAACGCTGGGCGCGTGAGGGTCCCCGGGGATCCGATCCGCGACCGCATCGCAGCAGATCAGAATTCGGAGTTCATCCCATGGCACACAAGAAGGCAGGCGGCTCGTCCCGCAACGGTCGTGATTCGGAAGGCCGGCGCCTCGGCGTCAAGAAGTTCGGCTCGGAGGCCGTGATTCCGGGCAACATCATCGTGCGTCAGCGCGGCACCAAATGGCATCCCGGCGCCAATGTCGGCATGGGCAAGGATCACACGCTGTTCGCGCTGATCCCGGGTCATGTCCGCTTCGAGACGCGCCGCGGGCGCGCCTTCGTGACGGTAGCACCGCTGGACGAGGCCGCGGAATAACAGGCGGGCGCCCGGAGTGGCGAAGCTGGCGTCCCGCCCGGTGTCCCACACCGGACCGGAGACGTCGTAGCCGAGCCCCCGACGGGCCGGATCGGACGGAACACCGGGGAGGATGGGACGCCATCCTCCCCTTCGTCGTCTTGAGGCGGTGCCCCGGAGCTGGGCGCATCGCCCTGCGAGGGCACGATGTTCCCCAATCTGACCCGTGACGATGTCTTCCGGCTCGAGACGCGCCGGCTGTGGCTGCGCTGGCCGACCGCGAAGGACGTGCCGGCCATCGTGACGCTCGCGGGCGAGCGCGCCGTGGCCGAGACGACGAGCCACATCCCCCACCCGCTCGAACGCCACGCGGTTGACGAGTTCCTCGTCACGGTGCGCGGCGCCAACAGCGCCGGGACGGGTCTGACCCTGGCGCTGGCGCGCCGCGAGGCCCCCGGCAGCCTGATCGGGCTGATCGGGATCGCGGGGGCCGAGGACGCGCCGCATCTCGGCTACTGGCTCGGCCGGCCCTGGTGGGGGCACGGGCTGATGAGCGAGGCCGCGGCGGCCCTGGTCCACGCCTTCTTCGCCTATTCGGGCGGAGAGCGGCTGACGGTCGGCGCCCTGCCGGGGAACGGCGCCTCGCAGCGGGTGATCGCGAAGACCGGCTTCCGCTGGGTCGAGCAGCGCTTGACGCCCTGCCCGGCGCGGGGTGGCCAGCGGGCGCTGGACTGGTTCGCCCTTGAGCGTGCCGAGTGGGAGCGCGCGCGGGCGGCGGCCGCTCCGGATCTGGCACTGGCCTCCTGATCGTCCCGCATCCCATATGGAACGCGAGGCCGCTTACGAGCGGCCCGCAGGCATGAGAGACGAACCGTGAAATTCCTCGACGAAGCCAAGGTCTATGTCCGCTCCGGCGACGGCGGTCCCGGCTGCGTCGCGTTCCGGCGGGAGAAGTTCATCGAGTTCGGCGGTCCGAACGGCGGCGACGGCGGCCGCGGCGGCGACGTCTGGGTGGAGTGCGTCGAGGGGCTCAACACCCTGATCGACTACCGCTACCAGCAGCACTTCAAGGCCAAGAAGGGCGAGCACGGCATGGGCTCGAACTGCCATGGGGCCAACGGGGCCGACACCGTGCTGAAGGTCCCGGCCGGCACGCAGATCTTCTCCGAGGATGGCGAGACCCTGCTCGCCGACCTGACGGAGGTCGGCCAGCGGATCCGTCTGGCCAAGGGCGGCAACGGCGGTTTCGGCAACGCCTACTTCACCACCTCGACCAACCGCGCCCCGAAACACGCCAATCCCGGCCTGGAAGGCCAGGAGATGTGGATCTGGCTGCGGCTGAAGCTGATCGCCGATGCCGGCCTCGTCGGATTGCCCAATGCCGGCAAATCGACCTTCCTGGCGAGCGTCACTGCCGCCAAGCCGAAGATCGCCGATTATCCGTTCACAACGCTCCATCCCGGCCTCGGCGTGGTCCGCTCCGACGGGCGCGAATTCGTGCTTGCCGACATCCCCGGGCTGATCGAGGGGGCGCACGAGGGCGTGGGGCTCGGCGACCGGTTCCTGGCGCATGTCGAGCGCTGCCGGGTGCTGCTGCACCTCGTCGACGGCACCACCGAGCATGCCGGCAAGACCTACAAGCTCGTCCGCGGCGAGATCGAGGCCTACGGCAACGGCCTCGCCGAGAAGCCCGAGATCGTGGCGCTCTCCAAGGCCGACGCGCTCGATGCCGAGACGCTCAAGAGCCAGGTGGCCAAGCTGAAGCGCGCCGCGGGCCGCGCGCCGCTGGTCCTGTCCTCGGCGAGCCGGAAGGGCGTACCGGAGGCGCTGCGGGCGCTGCAGGCCGAGATCGACGCCAGCGCCGAGGCGGATCGGGAGCCGGTGGCGGCTTGGCAGCCGTGAGTGACGGAGCGGCGCCTGCGCGATAAGCTGGCGCCGGAGATAGCCCGATGCCCAAGCTGGTGACGATTCGCGACGAGGACTTTCAGCGCGCGCGCAACCTTGCCGGCCGCCTCGGCACCTCGCTCGATGAGACAGTCGCGACCGCCCTTCGAGACCTCGACCGAAACACATCCGGTGAGGGCGAACTGAATTCCGAACAACAGGCCGAGCTCAGGGCGATCCGAGCCCTGGTGGAAGAGGCGCGTCCGCACATCGTACCGGGAGCCTTCAACGATCACGGCTGGCTCTATGATGGGAACGGTTTGCCGGCGTGATCGCGCTGGACAGTTCCGCCCTCGTCGCGATCGCGATCGGCGAACCCGAGGGGCAAATCTTCGATGCGATCATCGTTCGTCGTCGGGCGCTCGTGGGAGCGCCGACGCTTCTCGAAACCCGAATGGTGCTTGGCTCTCTGATGCCGACCTTCGCCGACACGTTTCTCGATCGCCTTATCGCGACGCCGAGCATCCGGACCGTCGACTTCGGTGTGGACACCTACCGAGCCGCGGCCGACGCCTTCAGCCGCTACGGCAAGGGTCGGCATCATGCCGCCTGCCTGAACTTCGGAGACTGCCTGTCCTACGCCGTCGCCAAGGTCTACGCCGTCTCGCTCCTCTTCAAGGGAGACGACTTCATCCAAACCGATCTCGTGCCCGCCTACAGCCCGGCAGCCTGAGCGCGTCACCCCGATCCGGTCTCTGCCCCCAGCCTCGGTGGGCCGCTGTGCTGGACCAAAAACCTCGTCCAAACCGGCCCCGTGCCCCCGTGTGCCAAGAACCATGATCCCGTCCCTCGAAGATTTCCGTCGCGTCGTCATCAAGGTTGGGTCGGCGCTGCTGGTCGACCGCAATGCCGGCCGCCTGCGGCATGCGTGGCTCGCGGCCCTGGCCGAAGATATCGCCGAGCTGCATGTGCGCGGGGTCGACGTGCTGGTCGTGTCCTCGGGCAGCATCGCGCTCGGGCGGACGGTGCTCGGCCTGCCGCCCGGTCCGCTGCGGCTGGAGGAGAGCCAGGGGGCGGCTTCCGTCGGGCAGATCACCCTCGCCCGGCACTGGGCCGAGGCGCTGGGCCATCACGGCATCGTGGCCGGCCAGATCCTGGTGACGCCGCAGGACACGGAGGAGCGGCGCCGCTACCTCAACGCCCGGGCGACCGTGCTCAAGCTCCTGGAGATGCGCGCCGTTCCGGTCGTCAACGAGAACGACACGGTGGCGACCTCGGAGATCCGCTACGGTGACAACGACCGCCTCGCCGCCCGGGTCGCCACCATGATCGACGCGGACGTGCTGGTCCTGTTCTCGGACATCGACGGCCTCTACACCGCGCCGCCGAAGAGCGACCCGGAGGCCCGCCATCTGGCCGTCGTCGACCGCATTACCCCGGAGATCGAGGCGATGGCAGGCGGTCCGGCCTCCGAGCTGTCCCGGGGCGGCATGCGCACCAAGGTCGAGGCGGCCAAGATCGCCGCATCGGGCGGCACCCATCTGGTGATCGCGGACGGGCGTGGAAAGAACCCGCTCAAGGCCGTGCGAGAGGGTGCGCGCTGCACGTGGTTCCTGTCCGGCTCCACGCCGACGGCGGCGCGCAAGACCTGGATCGCCGGATCCCTCGAACCCCGGGGGGCGCTCACGATCGATTCCGGCGCCATGAAGGCCCTCCGGGGCGGCGCCAGCCTCCTGCCGGTCGGCGTCCGGGCCATCGAGGGGAGCTTCTCCCGCGGCGATGCCGTCGAGATCCGCGACCCGGAAGGCCGGGCCCTGGGGCGCGGCCTCGTCGCCTACGACAATGCCGAGGCCGCGTTGATCATCGGTCATCCCAGTGCGCGTATCCCGGACTTGCTCGACTATCCCGGTCGCGCCTGGATGGTGCATCGCGATGACTTGGCATTGTTCTAAGAGTGTTGCGATCGATCTGCATTCGCTCGGTCCAACCCCGTTAAGTATTGTCGTCCTCGGTGCTGCGGCACACTTGTCGGTGCGCCGCGCGATGTGCAAAGACGGCTCCCCTGCCCTGTCGCGCCGATGAGCGGCCGTCGCTACCTGAGGACGCCAGCGTGCCCGTCCTGAATCTGAGATCGGACTTGGCCGAGGCCGATGCCCTGCCGGAGCAGATGGCGGCGATCGGCCGGCGGGCCCGGGCCGCCGCCCGGGGCATGGCCCTGGCCTCGGCCCAGACCAAGGACATCGCCCTGAAGGCGATCGCCGAACGCCTGCGGGCCAACCGCGACGAGATCCAGTCCGAGAACGCCCGCGACGTGGCGGCGGCGCAGAAGGCCGGCCAGAGTGTCGCGCTGATCGACCGGCTCACCCTCGATCCCGGCCGCCTCGCCGCCATGGCGGACGCGGTGGAGAAGATCGGGTCGCTGGCCGATCCGGTCGGGCGCCAGCTCGCCGCCATCGAGCGGCCGAATGGCCTGCTGATCGAGCGGATCGCGGTGCCGCTCGGGGTGATCGGCGTGATCTTCGAGAGCCGCCCCAACGTCACAGCGGATGCCGGCGCCCTCTGCCTGAAGGCCGGCAACGCCGCGATCCTTCGGGCCGGCTCCGACAGCCACCGCAGCGCCATGGCGATCGCCCGGGCGATGAGCCTGGGGCTGGCCGATGCCGGTTTGCCCGCCGACGCGATCCAGCTGGTGCCGACCCGCGACCGGACGGCCGTGGGCCTGATGCTCGCCGGCCTCGACGGCTGCGTCGACGTGATCGTGCCCCGGGGCGGGCGTGGCCTCGTGGCCCGCGTCCAGCAGGAGGCGCGGGTGCCGGTCTTCGCCCATCTCGACGGGATCAACCACGTCTACGTCGCCGCCGGGGCGGACCTCGACATGGCGAAGACCGTGCTGCTCAACAGCAAGATGCGCCGCACCAGCGTCTGCGGCGCCGCCGAGACCCTGCTGGTCGACCGCGCCTGCGCGGACACGCATCTCGCGCCGCTCGTGACCGCCCTGCTCGATGCCGGCTGCGCCGTGCGCGGCGACGCCGCCGTGCGGGCGGTCGATCCCCGGGTGACGGCCGCCTCCGAGGAGGATTGGCACACCGAGTACCTCGACGCGATCATCGCGGTCCGCGTGGTCGACGGGATCGGCGCGGCGATCGAGCATATCGAGACCTACGGCTCGCACCACACCGACGCGATCATCACCCAGAACGATGCCGAGGCGGCCCGCTTCCTGGCTGAGGTCGATTCGGCGATCGTGACCCACAACGCCTCGACGCAATTCGCCGATGGCGGCGAGTTCGGGTTCGGCGCCGAGATCGGCATCGCCACCGGGCGGATGCATGCCCGCGGCCCGGTGGGTGTCGAGCAGCTGACGACCTTCAAGTACCGGGTCCACGGCAGCGGTCAGATCCGTCCGTGACGGCCTGTGAAGGTCCGGCGTGCGGCTGAACCTGCCGCCGAGCGCGCCCGGCATGCGGATCGGCCTCTACGGCGGATCCTTCAACCCCGCCCATCTCGGTCACCGCCACGTGACCCTGATGGCGATGCGCCGGTTGGGACTGGACCGGGTCTGGTGGCTGGTGAGCCCGGGCAATCCGCTCAAGAGCCGCAGCGCGCTGCCGACCGTCGCGGCGCGCTGCGCGCAGGCGCGCCGGATCGCCCGGCATCCGCGCATCGCCGTGACCGGCGTCGAGGCGGCGCTCGGCGTGCGCTTCACCGTTCAGACGCTGCGCTTCCTCAAGCGGCGCTGCCCCGGCATCCACTTCGTCTGGATCATGGGTGCTGATTCGCTCGGTACCTTCCACCGCTGGAAGGGCGCCCCGGAGATCGCACGGCTCATGCCGATCGCGGTGATCGACCGGCCCGGCTCGACCATGACGCCGCTCAGCGCCCGGGCTGCCCGGCGACTCGCGAAGGCGCGCATCCCCGAGGAGGCCGCCTCGACCTTCGCACTGCGCCGCCCCCCCGCCTGGACCTTCCTGCACGGGCCGCGCTCCAGCCTGTCCTCGACAGAGATCCGTAACGGTATGCGCAGCCCCAGCCGGGACGCGACGCCGGCGCGGTTGCAATCGCGGCCCGATGCCGCCAATTTCAGAAAACCCAGCGGGGCGTGACGCCGCGCGGCCCCACGAGGAACCAGGACGCTGCCCGAAACCATCCGCACGGAGACGATCCGCACCCCCGTCCACGCCCCGGAGGAGCCCGGTTTGGCGCGCTCGGAAGACCTCAAGGCCCTCGCCCTCGAATGCCTCGACGAGATGAAGGCCGAGGAGACGATCGCCATCGACCTCGCCGGCAAGACGTCGCTAGCCGACACGATGATCATCGCGTCGGGCCGGTCGCAGCGCCACGTGGGCTCGATCGCCGACAAGGTCATCCAGGAGATGAAGAGCCGCGGTTTCGGCAACGCCCGGGTCGAGGGGATGCCGGCTTGCGACTGGGTGCTGATCGATGCGGGCGACGTGCTCGTGCACATCTTCCGACCCGAGGTGCGCGGCTTCTACAACCTCGAGAAGATGTGGGGCGCGGATCGGCCGGTCGGCCTCGCGGTCGGTTAGGCCGGCGCTTGCGCCTTCTGCTGGCGGCGGTCGGGCGTCTAAAGGCGGGGCCCGAGCGCGAGTTGGCGTCACGATATGGCGAGCGCGCCGGCCAAGTCGGGCGCGGGCTCGGCTTCCCGGCCTGCGACAGCGTCGAGATCCCGGAATCCCGCGCGCGGCGCGCCGTCGACCGCAGCACCGAGGAGGCGACGGCGCTGAGCGCCCTTCTCCCGCCCGGCGGCATCATGATCGCCTATGACGAGCGCGGCCGCGCCGATATCTCCAGCGAAGCCCTGGCGGAGCGCTTCGCCGGCTGGCGCGACGCGTCGCGGCCGGCACTGATGGTGGCGATCGGCGGGCCGGACGGCCTCGACGCCTCAATTCGGTCGAAGGCGGAGCTGATCCTGTCGTTCGGGGCGGCGACCTTGCCCCACGGACTCGTGCGCGTGCTTGCCCTCGAACAGATCTACCGCAGCCTGACCATCCTGGCCGGCCACCCCTATCACCGGGGCGAGGCGGGCTGACGGATCGTGGCTGAGTTCGAGATGGAGAACGGTTGGATCCGGCGGGCGATCGAGGCTGCGCTCCGGCCGCGCGCATCGAAAAATCCCATCCCCGCCCCTCATCCTGAGGTGCCCGCGTTAGCGGGCCTCGAAGGAGGGCTCCAGCCGGCCGCGCGATCCCTGGAGGGCTCCTTCGAGGCCTTCGCTTCGCTTCGGTACCGCAGGATGAGGGGGTTGGGTGGGAGGAGCCGACGCCGAGCCCTGCCCATTCTTCTCTTGGCAGCCACCTGCCTCGGCGCGCCGCTGCACGCCGAGCCCCCCTCCCCCGCGGATGCCGAGGCGACTCAGAAGGCGAGCGAGGAGCGCGACCGTCGCGCCGAGAATCTGAAGCGCGTTCAGGATGCCTTGAACGCCAGCACCACTCAGCGCGCGCAATTCGAGGCCGAGATCGCCGCGATCGGGTCCGACCGGTCCAAGCTCGACTCCGCCCTCCTCGATGCCGGCCGGCAGGCGCAGGCGACCGAGGAGCGGCTGAGCCGCCTCGAAGAGCGCCTGAAGGCCATGAGCGAGAGTGAATCCGCCATCCGGCGCTCGCTCCAGGCGCGCCGGGGCGTCGTCGCCGAGATCCTGGCCGCACTGCAGCGCATGGGCCGGCGCCCGCCCCCGGCGGTTCTGGTGAGCCCCGAGGACATGCTCGCGGCCATCCGGACCTCGATGCTGCTCGGCGCCGTGGTGCCGGAACTGCGCGGCGAGGTCGACACGCTGGCCGCCGATCTCGCGGAAATGATCCGCCTGCGCGGCCTGATCGCCCAGGACAAGGACGGGCTGACCACCGACCTCGCCGGCTGGGCGCGGGAGAAGCAGCGGCTCGAAGCGCTGGTGGCGGCGCGGCGCGCCCGTCAGGCCGAGGTCGAGAGCGGGCTCAGCGCCGAGCGCCGCCGCGCGGCCGAGCTCGGCGCCCAGGCCAAAACCCTGAAGGACCTGATGGACCGGACCGAGGCCGAGGCCGCCGCGGCCAAGCGCTCGGCCGAGGAGGCCAGGGCGGCGGCCGAACGCGAGGTGAAGGCGACCCAGGAGCGATTTGCCGCGGCAGGCTTCCGCGATCCCGCCCGGCTGGCACCGAAGGTGCATTTTGCCGAGTCGCGGGGCGAAGTGCCGCGGCCGGTGAGCGGAAAACTGGCGCGGGGCTTCAATCAGCCCGACGGCAACGGCGGAACCAGCCGCGGCGTCTCGTTTTCGACCCGTCCCAAGGCGTCGGTCTCGTCGCCGGCCGACGGTTGGGTGCAGTTCGCGGGTCCGTTTCGGTCCTATGGCCAACTCTTGATCATCAACGCGGGCGACGGCTACTATCTCCTGCTCGCGGGGATGGAACAGATCAGCGTCGAGGTCGGCCAGTTCGTGCTCGCGGGCGAGCCGGTCGGCAGCATGGGCGAGAAGGGCGCGGGCTCCAGCGGGTCCGAGGGCGATCCCACCCTGTACGTCGAGTTCAAGAAGGACGGCGGCTCCATCGATCCGGAGCCGTGGTGGGCGAAGAGCCCGAAAAATACGGTACTTGGCGAGAAGGTTCGCGGCTGATGCGCAAGACTTCCCTGATCATGCTCGGCGCCTTCCTGGGTGCCGGCACCTCCATGGTGGCGACCCAGACCGACTTCCTGTCGGGCCCGCGGGCGGTGGCCGCATCGGCCGAGACTTATCGCCAGCTCAGCCTGTTCGGCGACGTCTTCGAGAAGGTCCGCACGGACTACGTCGAGAAGCCCGACGAATCCAAGATGATCGAGGCGGCCGTCAACGGCATGCTCGCCTCGCTCGACCCGCATTCGAGCTACATGGACGCCAAGGCGTTCCGCGACATGCAGACCACGACCCGCGGCGAGTTCGGCGGGCTCGGCATCGAGGTCACGATGGAGGACGGCCTGATCAAGGTCGTCACGCCGATCGACGACACGCCGGCCGCCAAGGCGGGCCTGCTGGCGAACGACATCATCACGCAGATCGACGACGACCAGGTCCAGGGCCTCACCCTGAATCAGGCGGTCGACAAGATGCGCGGGCCGGTGAACTCCAGCGTGAAGCTGAAGATCAGCCGCAAGGAGTCGAAGGACCCGATCGACGTCACGCTCACCCGGGACGTGATCAAGATCAAGCCGGTGCGCTCGAAGGTCGAGGGCGGCGACGTCGCCTATATCCGCCTGACGCAGTTCAACGAGCAGACCTTCGACGGCATGCGCGCCGCGATCGACAAGCTGTCGAGCGATATCGGACCCGACAAGATCAAGGGCTACATCATCGACCTGCGCAACAACCCGGGCGGCCTGCTCGATCAGGCCGTGATGGTGTCGGACGCGTTCCTGGATCGCGGCGAGATCGTCTCGACCCGCGGCCGCAACCCCGACGAGACCCAGCGCTTCTCGGCCAAGGCCGGCGACCTCACCAAGGGCAAGCCCGTGGTGGTGCTGGTGAACGGCGGCTCGGCCTCGGCCTCCGAGATCGTGGCCGGTGCCCTTCAGGATCACAAGCGCGCGACCATCCTGGGCACCCGCTCCTTCGGCAAGGGCTCGGTGCAGTCGATCATCCCGCTCGGCGGCTCGGGCGCCCTGCGGCTGACCACGGCGCGCTACTACACGCCCTCCGGTCGCTCGATCCAGGCGAAGGGCATCGAGCCCGATGTCGAGGTGACGCAGGACGTGCCGGACGAGCTGAAGGGCAAGGACGAGACCAAGGGCGAAGCCGGGCTGAAGGGCCACCTGAAGCAGAAGGATACCGACGAGCGGGGCGGTTCCTCCGCCTACGTCCCGCCGGACCCGGCCAAGGACAAGCAGCTGATCGCGGCCGTCGACTTCCTGCACGGCATTCAGAAGGGCGCCGCCAACGGCACGCCGAGCGCGCAGCAGCAGCAGAAGCCGATGCCGAACTGATAGACAGGGCCGGAAACGGCGTCTTTCGATCCCGTCCGGAATCTATTCCGGGCGGGATTTTCATGTTCAGGATCCGAAATTAGCGGATCGTTAACCATACCGGCCCGCAATAGTGCTCGGAATCCGCGTCGCTCCGGCGCGGCTGGAATCGCGATTCCGCATCGAGCGCCGCTTGACCGAATCCACCGACGATATCCTCACGCGGCCCCTCGGGGTGCCGGAGGCCAAGGCGCCGGACCAGCCCGACGGGCGGTTCGGCAGCGTCGTCGCGATGCTGCGCCGACCGAAGGTCGCGGCGGGTTCGATCGCGGCGGCCCTGGCGGTATCGCTCGGCCTCGTCATCGCCCTCGGCGATCCCCAGGGCGGTGAGCCCCGCGCGGAGGCCGTCATCGTGATCCGCGAGGCGCCGGCGCGGCCCGCTGCCCCGGTCGCCGCCGCGGAGGCGCCGGTCGCCACCACGGCGCCTGGACAGGGACAGCTCCAGCGCAGCGCGGAGGAGATCGAGACCGCCTCGGGCGTGACGGTCGTGCGCCCGCTGGGCTCCGGCCCGACCGATGCCGTCGTGATCCGCGTCCCGCCTCCGAGCGCACCCCGGCTGACGGCCGCACCGGATTCGCGTATCACCGAGCCCAGCCGGCACGGTGTCCTGCCGAAGCTCGGCGAGGGCCGGGTGCGCGCCCTCGACGTCTACGCCCGCGCGGAGGAACCCGGCTCGGGCCCGCGCATCGCCGTCGTGGTGACCGGCCTCGGGGTCGGTCAGGCCGCCACCGCCGGCGCCACGGCCCGCCTGCCGGCGGCCGTCAGCCTCGCCTTCCTGCCCTACGGCAGCGAGGTGGAGCGTGCCGCCGCCCGGGCCCGCGACGCCGGACACGAGGTCTTCCTGCAACTGCCCATGGAGCCGTTCGACTATCCCGACAGCGATCCCGGCCCTCAGAGCCTGCTCACGGCCCTGAAGGGCCCCGAGAACGCCGACCGGCTCGGCTGGGCGCTGGCCCGCTTCCCCGGCTATGTCGGCGTCGTGAACTTCATGGGATCGAAGCTGATGGCGGATACCGCCTTCGAGCCGATCCTGCGCGAGATCGGCGCACGGGGCCTCGGCTTCCTCGACGACGGCACGGGACCCAAGCCGGCGACTGCCCCCGCCAACAAGACACGGACACCGGTCGCCCGGGCCGAGATCGTCCTCGACGCGACACCGCGGGCCGAAGCAATCGACGCGGCCCTGGCACAGGCCGAGGCGCGCGCGCGCGCCAACGGTTTCGCCCTCGTCTCGGCCAGCGGCGCCGCGTTGACCGTCGATCGAATCGCGCGCTGGGCGCGGGACCTCGATACCCGCGGATTGCGACTCGTCCCGGCCAGCGTCGCCCTGCGCGGCGCCCGCGACAAACGCGTTTCTACGGCCGATTGAGTGCCGGCAATAGCGGCTCCCGCACAAATGAATTTCGCGCCGGGACGACGCCCGAGAGACCGCGGTGGCGTTGCGGCGGCCCGCGCCGCTGACCTATGGTCCGGCCGATGACCACCGATCTGGATCCGGGCAGCCTGCCCTACCGCCCCTGCGTGGGTGTCGCGCTTATCGCACGGTCGGGCGGCGTCTTCGTCGGGCGCCGGAGCAAGGACGCGGGACCCGAGCACGTCGCCGGCCCGCATATGTGGCAGATGCCGCAGGGCGGAGTCGACCCGGGCGAGGATCCGGAGGCAGCGGCCCGCCGGGAACTCTTCGAGGAGACCAACGTCCCGCCGGAGGCGATCCGTAAGCTCGCGGAGATCCCGGACTGGCTCCCCTATGATCTTCCGCTCGACGTCGTGAAGCAGGCTTGGAAAGGGCGCTATCGCGGACAGACGCAGAAATGGTTCGCCTTCGGCTTCGAGGGCCACGAGGATCTGATCGACGTGCTCCATCCGGGCGGGGGCGCCCACAAGGCGGAATTCGACGCGTGGCGCTGGGCGCGGTTCTCCGAGCTGACGGACCTGATCATTCCGTTCAAGCGCCCGGTCTACGAGCGGGTGGTGGCGGCCTTCTCGGGCCTCGAACGCTGGGCGGACGCGCGGTGACGCGTCGGCCGGGATCCTGAACCATGCGCTGGCTCGCGGTTCTGCTCGGGCTCGCCCTCGCGTGGCTCGCCTTCACCGCGAGCCCGCTCTGGTCGCTCTACGATCTCGCGCAGGCCGTGCGCCGGCACGACACCGCGTATGTCGAGAGCCACGTCAACTTCCGGACGCTGCGCCTGTCCCTGGTGCGGCAGATCACGGCGGCAATGCGCACCGCCTCGGAGAGCGACCCGGACATCGAGCCGCGGGACCGCCAGCGCCTCAACGATGCCGCATACGGCCTCGCGCTCGCCCTGTCGGAGACGATGATCACGCCCGATACCGTGATCGACCTTCTCGCCAATGGCTGGCCGGACAAACTCGATCTCGAGCGACCGGCCGGGACCCGTCCCGAAGGACTTGCGATCCGCAATCTCGGACGCCTGCTTCCCTACTTCACCGCGATGGAGATGCGTGGTTTTCGCGCGGTGGTGATGCCCGTCCCCCCGGAAGCTCCCCGCGGTGAGCGCACGCGCATCCGGCTGCGACTGCGCGGGTTCACATGGCGTCTGGTCGATATCGAGATGGCCGGAACGCTGCGCGATCAGATCGCCGCCAAACTCGGGAAGGCCCTCGCCCGGGCGAAGATCGGCGCGAGTGCCGGCGAGGAGCGCTGATCGTCGAAAGCCCGCTGCGGCGCCGTCATTTCGCCTTCGGAGGCGCGGCCTCCTTCGGCTCGCGCGCCTCGATCAGGCTCTCGGCCTTGTCTTCGTCGGTGTCGCCGCCTTGCTCGATGGTCTTGCCCGGGTCGGCGAGAAGCGACTTCGCGACCCCGAGCAGCACCTCGCACTCGCCGGGAAACTTGTAGGTGTCGAGCACGATTGCGGCGTCGCGCAGCGTGCGCAGGTCCCGCACAAGTTGGGCATTGGCGTCGGACCGCAGCGCGCTCTTGGCCGCGATGGCCTCCTCGATCTGGGCCCCCTTCACGTCGCAGGCCGCGACGGCGGGCCCCACCGACGACGCCAGCGCAAGACCGAGTGCAGGAACGAAGCGCCACATAGCGGGGGTCCTCGGAGATCCAGTCAGGCGTGGAGAAGGGCGGCGTTCAGCACGTCGCGGGTGAGGGCCACGATCTGGCTCGGCCGATAGGGTTTCGGCACGAACACCGAGCCCGGTACGGCATCGCGGCTCGCGAGGCCATCGCGGCCGCCGGAGGTATAGACCACCGGCAGATCCGGGCAGAGATCGCGGGCGCGTCGTGCGAGGGCAAGGCCGTTCGTGTTGCGGGCCAGATCGATATCGGTGAAGAGCATGTCGACGCTCTCGCTGGCCAGGATCGCCTCGGCCTGCCAGGCATCCGCCGCAATGAGCACGTGATAGCCGGCGTCGAGGAGCGTTTCGGCGGCCAGTTCACAGACGTTCGGCTCATCTTCGACGATCAGGATCGTGGCGGATGCCGGGTCCGGAACGGGGATGGACGGACAGGCAAACGCGGCGGCAAACGGAACCATGACGCAACTCCCACTCACCCGGCGGGGGCACGGTGTCCCCCGACCGGATCGCAGGGGCAACGGCCCCTCCCGACACGGTGTTCACCCTGTTTCGATCGAATTGCACGGGTTTGGTGAGTGGCGCGTTAACCGCCCTTCGATGGTGCTAAACGAAGCGATCCGAATGGTTAACAGGTCGTTACCGCGGTCGGACCGGGAGGCGGGATCGTGAACCGGACCTATCAGCTGGGGCTCGGTCTTCTCCTAACGGGTCTCGCCGGATACGTGGACGCCCTCGGCTTCGTGCGGCTCGGCGGCCTCTACACCTCGTTCATGAGCGGCAACACCACGCAGCTCGCGGTCTTCGGCGCGGAGGCCGATCCGCACCGGATGGTGCTCCCGGCGATCCTGATCTTCGCCTTTCTCGCGGGTTCGGTGCTCGGCAGCGGGCTCGCGATCCTCGTGCCGAGCCGGTGGACGACGCCGGTGGTGCTGGCCTACGAAACGCTGCTGATCCTCGGCGGCCTCGGGCTCGGCCTCGAATCGCCGGAGCTTGGCCTCGCTGCCGTCTTCGTCGCCGTGGCGATGGGTTCGCAGAATGCCGTGCTCGCGCAGGTCAAGGGTTTTCGCGCCGGCACAACCTTCGTCACCGGTGCCCTGTTCAGCCTCGGGCAGAAGATCGCCCAGGCGCTGACCCGGACCGGGGATCCGCTGGGATGGGTCGGAGACGGCTTGGTCTGGCTGTCCCTGCTCCTGGGGGCCTTCCTCGGCGCGCAGGCCTACGCGCTGTTCGCCCTCTACGCCCTGATCGCGCCGGCGGCCCTGTCCGGCGGCCTCGCGCTGGTGACCGCGATCCTGGTCTTGCGCGCAAGCGCGGCTGCCGCGAAGGTCCCCGCGCCGTGAAAGCGCCGTGAAAGCGCCATGACAGCGCCATGAGAGCATCTTGAGCAGCACCTTGAGCAACCCGTCCCTCACCCAGCACGTCACCGCGCTCGATCCCGGCGCGCACGTGATCGCGGCCCACGTCCTGAAGGATGTTCCGGCCCTGGCGCTCAGCGACGGCACCGTCGCTCTGATGCGGGACGGGAGCCTGACGCGGCTTTCCGTGCATCCCGAGGCCGGCATCCTGGTGGCGGCCGGCAGTGCCGATCGCCTGCTCACAGGTGGCGATGACGGCCGCGTCGTCGCGATCCGGGCCGACGGTGCGATGGACCAGGTCGGCTCCGCGAAGGGCGGAGCCTGGATCGACGCGCTCGCGCTCCATCCGGACGGCGCCGTGGCGTGGTCGGCCGGGCGCAACGTCGTGGCGCGGGATGCCAAGGGGCGCGAGCGCAGCTTCCAGGCGCCCTCGACCGCACGCGGGCTCGTCTTCGCGCCGAAGGGCTACCGTCTGGGGGTCGCCCACTATAACGGCGTCAGCCTCTGGTACCCGAACCTGGAGACGCCGGCCGAGGTGGTCGGTTGGAAAGGCTCGCATATCGACGTGACGTGGTCACCGGATGGGCGTTTCGTCGTGACCACGATGCAGGAGAATGCCCTGCACGGCTGGCGGCTCCAGCCCGATCGCGGCCACATGCGGATGTCGGGTTATCCGGGCAAGGTCCGCTCGGTGGCGTGGTCGTCGGACGGCCACTGGCTCGCCACCGGCGGCGCCGAGGCGGCGATCGTCTGGCCGTTCGACTCGAAGGAAGGGCCGACCGGCAAGCCCCCGCGGGAATGCGGTGTCCGCCCCGCGCGGGTGTCCCGGGTCGCGTTCCACCCCAAGGCACCGGTTCTGGCCATGGGCTACGAGGACGGCTGCATCCTCCTGGTCCGGTTCACGGACGCCGCCGAGCTTCTCGTGCGGCCAGCCGTTCCAGGCAGCGGGATCACGGCACTCGCCTGGGACGGGCGCGGCAGCCGGTTGCTGTTCGGCTGCGGCGATGGACAGGCGGGCCTGCTGACGCTGCCTGCGTGAAGGCGACTGGAACCGCCCCGGGCGGCGTGCTCTTTGTCGGTGATCGATTCGGCACGCTGGAGGTCTGACGTGTTCCGCGTGTTCCGCACCCTCGGGCTCGCCCTCGGCCTTCTCGGCGGCGGGATCGCCGCTCAGGCGCCCGAATTCGCGCAGCAATACGCCCAGCGGCTCGGCGGCGCAGCCGACGAGCTGCGCCGTCAGGTGGCCGTGCTCGAATCCGATGCGCAGGCGTCGGGCACGACCCGGGATGGCGCCGTCGACCGGCTGCGCAGCAACCCGGATCAGCTCGTGGCCCGGCGCGGCGCGGCGGCGCAGGCCGACATCGCCCGGCTCGCCCGGCTGAGCGCACAGCAGCAGGCCCTGGCCACGGCGACGAGCCCGCTGGGCCGCGTCGTCGCGATGCTGCGCGATCCGGACGTGCCGGTCGCCGAAGCGGCGTATCGGGACTTCAGCCCAGCCATCCCGACCGGCGCCGACGGTCTGGCGGCGGGCCTGATCGGATTCTTCGCCGCCTGGGGCGGCTGGCGCATCGTCTCGGATGTCGGCCGGCGGGCGCTGCGGCGGCGGCCGCGCGAGACCGCCACCGCGGCGTGACGGCACGCACGGGGCGAAGTGTGGCGCCGCGTCTACAGCAGCTTGCGCGAGCCTTGCGTATCGAGCACAGAACCGGCCGTCCCGGTCCGGTAGAAGGCGCAGAATGCCGCGCGCGTCGCACTCGACCCTCGCCGATCCAGCGCTCGACGCCGCCGCCCTGCTGCGGCGCCTCGGCTTCTTCGGCCTGTTCGTGGTGCTGCCGGTGCTGGCTCAGGTCGCCCGGCGCGCCTCGGTGATCCTGGCGCCGATCGCCGTCATCCTGCTGATCATCGCCAGCGTGATCGACCGGCGGCAGCGCCCGGTCCGTCCGGCCGCCCGACGCCTCCTCACCACGCCGGCGTTCCTGGCCGGTATGCTCGTGGTGCTCTGGTCGGCCCTGTCGCTCACGTGGACGCCGTTCCTCGGGCCGGCCCTGGAGCGGCTCGTCAACCTCGCGGCCACGATCGGGCTCGCGCTCCTGGGCTATCTCGCCCTGCCCGACCGGATGCGCTCGGCCAATCTCTACCTGCTGCCGCTGGGCGTCGTGGCCGGGGCGATCGTGGCGATCGTGCTCGGCCTGTTCGGCGCCCACATGGCGCCGGCCGGGACGGAGGATGACGGTGCGCTGGATCGCGGCCTCGTCCTGCTGATCCTGCTCCTCTGGCCCGCCTTGGCTTGGCTGCGGTCCCGGCGCCGCGACCGCGAGGCGCTGGCCTTGGCCCTCCTCGTCGCCCTCGCGCTCACCGTGCAGCCGGACGCGACGCAGATTGCCGCCCTGGCAGTCGGGGCCGTGGCGTTTGCGGTGACGAGCCACCGGCAGGCGCTCGGCGTGCGGCTGACCGCGATCTCGTCGGCCGTCCTGCTCGCCGTCGCGCCGCTGCTGCCGTTCCTGGCGCGGCCGATCGGGGCCGCCGTGTTCGGGCCGCTCGCGCCGACGGTGCTGTCGCTCAAGAGCTGGCAGAAGGTGGTGACCACCGATCCGGTTCGCCTGATCACCGGCCACGGCTTCGAGACCGCGTTGCGCGGCCGCCTGGTCGGTCTGCTCCCGCTGAACGCGCCGACGACCGCGCTGTTCGAGTTCTGGTACGAACTCGGGATCGTGGGGGCGCTCGCCGCCGCCTTCGCGCTCTACGCCTCGATCCGGCGGGCCGGGCGCGACGGGCCGGCCCTGGTTCCCGGCGCGATGGGCTGTTTCGCGGCGGCCTTCACGGTGGCGTGCCTCAGCGTCGGCCTCACCTCCATCTGGTGGCTGACGACGGTCGCCATCGCGGCCGTGGTGTTCGTGTCGGTGGAGCGGGGCCAGTTCCGCACCAGCCGCCCCAAGGTCGCCAAGCTGCACCGCGTGATCGCCGGCGGCGGCTGAGCGTCAGCGCTGCAGGAACCCGTGGAGGCGGATCCAGGCCAGGAACAATCCGGGCCAGGCGGCGACCGGCGTGCCGGGCGCCCCGAGCCCGAATCCGTGGCCGCCGCGCTCGAACAGGTGCAGTTCGGCGGGAACCCGGGCCTTGCGCAGGGCCGCGAACATCAGGAGCGGATGGTCGGCCACCGCCACGGGATCGTCGATCGCCTGGGCCAGGAAGCACGGCGGCGTCTCCGGGCCGACCTGGAGATCGACCGAGTAGGTCTTCATCTCGGCCGGCGTGACGTCGTCGCCGACCAGGATCCGGCGGGTATGGGTCCGGTCGAATGGCTTGCGCATCGTGATGACCGGATAGATCAGCCCGGCGAGGGCCGGCCGCACGGGTTGGGCGTCGACGCCATCCTCGGCCGGGTAGAGATTTTGCGCGCTGCCGACCGCGGTCTCGCCCATCAGGTGGCCGCCGGCCGAGAATCCCAGCACCCCGACGCGCGCCGAATCGATGCCGAACTCCGTCCCCCGCGAACGCACCAGGCGCAGGGCGCGCTGGGCGTCTTGGCGCGGCGCGTCGGGGCCGGAGCCCCAGCCTTCGGCGGGCAGGCGGTAGATCAGCAGGAAGACCGTGATGCCGGCCGCGTTGAGCACGCGCCCCACGGGGACGCCCTCGTTGCCGATGGCGATGAACTCGTAGCCGCCCCCGGCCGCGACGATCATCGCGGCGCCGTTGGCATTGGCCGGCCGCATGACCAGCAGGCAGGGTCGCGCCACGCGAACGATATCGCCGACCACGCCTTCGACATAGCGGAAGCCGTCCGCGTCGGGTCCGCGGCCACCCCCCGGCGGTTCCCCGGGCCAGAGATCGATGACCTGGAGGTCTGCACCGGGCAGGGAGCGCGGCAGGCCGCGGATCGCCTCGTGCGGGGCGATGTCCGGCGGCCCGTCCGTCGCGGCCTTGGCGGAATGCAGGCCGGCGATGCTCCCGAGCCCGGCGAGCAGGAGGCGGCGGTCGAGACGCAAGGCTGACTCCGGGCAGCGGGATCGGCGGGGCCGCGGGTCCAACGCGGTCGGCGGCGATGGGCTCCCGGCGTCGCCCCGCTCAGCCGTTCCGCACGATCACCGCCACGTAGAAACCGTCCGTGCCAGTCCGGTGCGGGCTCATCTGGATCCCGTGGGTCGTGGTGCGCACCGCCTCGCGCAACGCAGCAGGACCGGCCGCGAGCACATCGGGCGCCGCGACGATCGAAAACCGCCCGCGCCAGCGCGACAGCAGGCCGGAGACCGCCGCATCGTTCTCGGCGGACAGCAGGGAGCAGGTGACGTAGACGATGCGCCCGCCCGGCCTGACCAGCCGCGCCGCACGATCGAGGACCTGGGCCTGCTCGGCCGTGCGCATCGCGAGGCTCCCAGGGCGCAGGCGCCATTTGGCATCGGGGTTGCGCCGCCACGTCCCGGAACCCGTGCAGGGGGCATCGACCATCACCCGGTCGACGGTGCCGTCGAGATCCTCCAGCACGTCGGCCCGGGCCTTGCCGCTCCGCGGGGTCCGTACCTCGGCCGCGGCGCCCGACCGGCGCAGGCGCTCGTGGATCGGCGCGAGGCGGCGCGGGTCGCCGTCGGTGGCGATCAGGCGGACGGCGTTTCCCGTCTGGGCCGCCAGCGCCAGGGTCTTGCCGCCGCCGCCCGCGCAAAGATCGACGATGGTCTCGCCGGCCCGCGGCGCGGCCAGAAGTGCCGCCAGTTGCGAGCCCTCGTCCTGGATCTCGTACCAGCCCTCCAGGAACGCGCCCTCGACATGGAGCGCCGGGCCGCGCCCGTCGGCTCCGATCGGGATCCGCAGGCCGTGAGGCGCGTGGGGCGTCGGCGCCGCCCCGAACGGCGCGAGCGATGGCAGGATGTCGTCGCGCGGGCCGCGCAGCGCATTGACACGGATGTCGAGGGGTGCGCGGCGGGCGAGGGCCTTCAGCTCCGGAATCAGGTCGTCGCCGAGCGTGTCGGCGAGATCCGGCAGCACGAAAGCGGGAGCGTCGCCCGCGACGTCCGGCGGCGCATCCTGAAGCGTCGCGGTGTCGAGCCGCGCGCGCTCGTCGGCGGTCAGGGGCTCCGGTGCGAAGCGCTCGCCCGAGAACAGGGCCGCCACGGACTGCGCGGCGAGACCCTGCTGCAGCCGCAGCGCCCCGATCAGCACGGCGCGCGGAGATTCTGACCCCATGATCCAGGCTGCCGACGACCGGCGCCGCAGGGCGTCGTAGACGAGGCTGGCAATGCCGGCCCGGTCGCCCGAGCCGGCGAACCGGTGCGCCAGCCCCCAATCCTTCAGGGCATCGGCGGCCGGGCGACGGCGCTCGGCGATGTCGGTGAGCACCTCGATGGCGGCGGAGCAGCGGGCGGCGGGTGTCAGGAGTCTGGTCCTTTCGAATGGGTCAAAGCCGTCGCGAAACGGCCACGCTTGCCCCGCGATGCCGCCACCTTACGGCCGAGCTTCGGGCACGTTCCCGGCTCAGATCCCGATCCTGGCAGCTCGCTGGGCGAGCCGCTGCGTGTCGTATGGCATCCATTGGCTACCGACCAGGGCGGTTCGGTGCCAACTCGCTTCGGGAGGTCTTCAGCCCATGTCGTCCGCCGTTCGTATCGCTCTCGCCGCCCTGGTCGCGGCCTCGCTCGCCGCCTGCGCCAGCGCGCCCGCGGCCCAGCCGGATCTCACGGCGCCGCCGCGCCGCCCGGTCGATGCCAAGACGCAGCTCGAATACGGCAATCCGCCCGGGCCGCCGCCCGGCCGCTACTGACAGGAAGCGGCTCAGGCCGCCTCCCGCCCCCGGCGCGCCTCGTAGGCCTTGAGGCCGGTAAAGACGAGCGTGAGCAGCGGAAAGACCGACCCCGGCGCGAGCCGGCGGCCGCGGGCGATCAGGTCGCCGATCACGTGATCGGCCTCGATCCGCCCGCGATTCTCGATGTCGCGCAGCATCGAGGCCGTGAAGGTCGAGCCGGCGGCCGTGAGCTGCCCCCGCGCCCGCTCGGCCACCACGCCCCGCGGCGCGTACCCGCTCGCCGCCGCGATAGCGGTGCATTCGGCGTGGAGTTCCGCCATCACGTCCGCACCGCCCGGCGCCGCCACGATGTCGCCGACCGCGGCGCGCATCAATGTCGTGGCCCCCGCGAGCGTCGCGAGGAAGACCCACTTCTCCCACATCTCCAGCAGGATCGTCTCGCTCAGCCGCGGCTGGAACTTCAGCCCGCGCATGAGGGCGTCGACTGCCTCGATCCGGGCCGAGCGCGACCCGTCCCGCTCGCCGTAGGTGATGCTGCACAATTCGCTCATGTGGCGGATCGCGCCGTCCGGCGCGAGCGTCGCCGCGATGGCGCAGGAGCCGCCGAGCACGCGTCCGGCGCCGAACCGGGCATCGAGCGCGTCGAGATGGGCGAGGCCGTTCAGCAGCGGCAGGATCGCGGTCTCCGCCCCGACGGCGGGTGCGAGATCCGCGATGGCGCTGTCGAGGTCGTAGGCCTTGCAGGACAGGACGATCAGGTCGAACCGTCCGGCCCCCGCCAGCCGGTCGGCCGTCACGGTGGGGGGCTTCGGGATGTGCAGGTCGCCGAGCGGCGAGCGGAGCCTCAACCCGTCCGCGGCGAGCTTTTCCGCCCGGGCCGGCCGGACCAGGAAGGTCACGTCGGCGCCGGCTTCGGCCAGCCGCGCGCCGTAATATCCGCCGGTCGCGCCGGCTCCGACGATCAACGTGCGCATCGATTCCTCATGTCCGCGACGGATAGTTCGGGCTTTCCCGCGTGATCGTCACGTCGTGGACGTGGCTCTCGCGCAGGCCGGCATTGGTGATGCGGATGAAGCGCGCGCGTTCCTGGAAATCCGGGATGGTCGCGCCGCCGACATAGCCCATGGCGGCGCGCAGTCCTCCGGCGAGCTGGTGCAGGACGTTGCCCACCGGGCCCTTGTAGGGCACCTGACCCTCGATGCCCTCGGGCACGAGCTTGTGGGTGTCGCTGACCTCGGCCTGGAAGTAACGGTCGGCCGAGCCGCGCGCCATCGCGCCGACCGAGCCCATGCCGCGGTACGACTTGTACGAGCGGCCTTGGTACAGAAAGACCTCGCCGGGTGCCTCGTCGGTGCCGGCGAGCAGCGAGCCGAGCATCGCCACCGAGGCCCCCGCCGCGATCGCCTTGGCGAGGTCGCCGGAATACTTGATGCCGCCGTCCGCGATCACCGGGATGTCGGCCTCGGCGGCCGCCTCGACCGCCTCCATGAGCGCGGTGAGCTGCGGCACGCCGACGCCCGCCACGATGCGGGTCGTGCAGATCGATCCCGGGCCGATGCCGACCTTGATGGCGTCCGCGCCGGCATCGATCAGTGCCTGCGCGCCCTCGCGGGTAGCGACGTTGCCGGCCACCACCTGCACGGCGTTCGAGAGCTGCTTCACCCGGGCCACGGCGTCGAGCACCTTGATCGAGTGGCCGTGGGCGGTATCGACCACGATCACGTCGCAGCCGGCATCGATCAGGCGCTCGGCCCGCTCGAAGCCGCTGTCCCCCGTGGTGGTGGCGGCCGCGACGCGCAGGCGGCCTTGTTCGTCCTTAACGGCGAACGGATACGTGACGCGCTTCTCGATGTCCTTGACGGTGATCAGGCCGATGCAGCGGTAATGGTCGTCGACGACCAACAGCTTCTCGATCCGGAACTGGTGCAGCAGCCGCTTGGCCTCGTCCTGGGTCACGCCCTCGCGGACGGTGATCAGGCGGTCCCGGGTCATCAGCTCGGCGACGGGCTGGGCCGAGTTGGTGGCGAAACGCACGTCCCGGTTGGTCAGGATGCCGACGAGCTTGCCGCGCGAGCCGTTCGGTCCGCGCTCGACCACCGGTATGCCGGAGATCCGGTTCCTCTTCATCACCTCGAAGGCGTCGGCGAGCGTCTCGTCCGGATGGATGGTGATCGGGTTCATCACCATGCCGGACTCGTACTTCTTCACGAGGCGCACCTGCTCGGCCTGCTCCGGCGGCTCGAGGTTGCGGTGGATCACGCCCATGCCGCCGTTGGCCGCCATGGCGATGGCCATCGGCGCCTCGGTCACCGTGTCCATCGCGGAGGCGAGGATCGGCAGGTTGAGCGGGATGGTGCGGGTCAGCCGGGACGCGACGTTCACCTCGGTCGGCATCACCGAGGAAGCGGCCGGCCGCAGGAGCACGTCGTCGAAGGTCAGGCCCTCGATGATCGATGCGGTTTCTACTCGGGCCATGTGCCAACTTTCCTCGGACGGCAGCGCGTGAGGTCGCGCAGCGGGATCGGGTTGGCAAGTGCCAGTATCACGCGCGTCGCGACCGCGCCAATGCGCGCGTGCCGCGGCGCAACGCGAAAACACGCATGGCTCACGGGTTTCTGCCGTGCGTGAACAGGCTTTTCCGCCGGCGACAGCGCGAAGCGTCCGTGCCTTCGAGTACGCCGAGTTGGCTCGGCGCCTTTCCTCGCTGGTAACGCGCGCCCTTTCCCGGACAGGTGGAGCGAAGCGGAACCTGATCCGGGATCCAGCACGAAAAGCGCCGCGTCAGCGGCACAGGTTGTATCAGATCGACGCTTCGCGAAGTCCTGTGCTGCATCCCGGGTCGCATTCCGCTTTCGCTCCACGCGCCCGGGAAAGGGACGGTGCACAATCGGTCCGACGCGATGTCTTCGGTGATCGACACCACTTCGTGAAAGGGCTGCTCTCACCGTCCATGCGCACGTAGCGAAGCAGCCCGCTACCGCACCGCCGGCGCCCCCGGTCCCTTGTCAGTGTATTCCGGAGGCAGGCCGATGTAGTCGCCGAGAATCCCGTCGATCCCGGGGGCCCGGCCGAAGGCCTCGCAATCCGGGTCTAGGGGCGCCTCGCCCAGCGTCGTGATGCGGATGCGGTCCCAGGTCGGCAAAGTGTTGGGGGCCGCGAACGGGTCGTCGCCGGTGGCCAGCATGTAGCCGAAATCCTGGCCGAACTCGCCCGCGAGATCGTAGGCGTCGCTGGCGCGGGAGTAGCGCGGCTGGCTCGTGAAGGAATTCGCCGCCCCGCCCCACACCATGGCGGCGCGCTGCTCGCGGCGGCGATCGAGCGCCTCGGCCTCCACGGTGAGGCTGCCGAGCCCGATCGGGATCCGCGGGATCGGGACGCGTCCCACGCCCTCGGCCGCGCTCAGCCCGAACTGCGAGGCGACCGTGATGCCGGCCGAGCCCGCGATGGTCGCGCCGGCTCCGAGCAGATCCGTCGGATCGACCCGCGTCACCTGCGCCCGGACGGTGAGATCCGCGTCGCGCCCCGACACGATGTCGTACTTGAGCGACAGGTCGTAGCAGAGCGCCCGGTCGGCGGCGTTGGCGATCAGCCGCCGCTGGGCCTTGGTGAGCGGGCCCGCGCCGGTCACGTCGGCGTGGAACGCCGTCGGGATGATGCGCACCGTGCGGGCCGCGGCGAGGACCGGCCGGTCGACGTAGATCCGGGAGGCGGAGGCGACCTGATCGCTCGCCTTCAGGCGGTCGTAACGCGTGAGGGAGCCGCGATCGTTGAGGAGGACGGTGCCGCAGGCCGCCACCATCGAGAACAGGGCGACGCCGGCGGCGATCCGCGGCAGGGAACGGGCCTTGCTGGGGCTGGACGACATCGAACTCCTCATGGACCTTCCCTGCGGACGGACCCCTCTCGCAGACCGATCTCACGGCCGCGTGAGGGGAACTTGGCCATTCGACCACCCTCGCAACAGGTGTCGCTGCCGACCGACACAACCTCTGTTGCAGTATGGATACATTCGCGAAACACGCGGATGCGAGTTCGCGCGTCGCGCGGTGCAACCGGCACGGCGCGACGCGCGTCTGCCCTGTGATGTCCTCCGCCACCTCAAGACCGTTCTGGATTGTCCCGCTGACGGTCGCCACCGCGCTGTTCATGGAGAACACCGATTCCACGGTGATCGCCACGGCGCTGCCGAGCATCGCGGCGAGCCTGAACGAGGATCCGATCGCCCTGAAGCTCGCCCTGACTTCCTATCTGGTCAGCCTCGCGATCTTCATCCCCGTCAGCGGCTGGATGGCCGACCGCTACGGTTCCCGCACGGTGTTCCGGGCGGCGCTCGTGGTGTTCATGGCGGGCTCGCTGGCCTGCGCGGCCGCCAACGGGCTGGCCTGGTTCGTCGCCGCGCGGTTCCTGCAGGGCATGGGCGGCGCCATGATGGTGCCGGTCGGGCGGCTCGTCGTGCTGCGCAGCGTGCCGAAATCGCAGCTCGTCACGGCTTTGGCCTACCTCACCTTCCCCGCCCTCGTCGGCCCGGTGCTCGGGCCGCCGGTCGGGGGGCTGATCACCACGTGGTTCGACTGGCGCTGGATCTTCTTCATCAACCTGCCGATCGGCTGCGCCGGGATCGTGCTAGCGACCCTGTTCTTCGAGGATATCCGCGAGGCGGAACGGCCGCCGCTGGACATCCTCGGCTTCCTGCTGCTCGGCACCGGTCTCGCCGCCCTGATGCTCGGCCTCGCCTCCCTGGGGCGGCACCTGCTGCCGGCTTCGGTCTCGTGGGGGTGCCTCGGCGGCGGCGCGATCCTGCTGCCGCTCTACTGGGTGCATGCGCGGCGGGTCGATTACCCGATCGTGCGGCTCGACCTGATGGAGCGCGCGACCTTCCGGGTCGCGGTGCTCGGCGGGAGCCTGTTCCGGATCGGCACCGGGGCGATCCCGTTCCTGCTGCCGCTGATGCTGCAGGTCGGGTTCGGGCTCGACGCGCTGCATTCGGGCCTGATCACCTTCGCGGCGGCGGCGGGCGCGATGTTCGTGAAGACCCTGGCGCCGAAGATCCTGCGCCGCATGGGTTTTCGGACGCTGATGACGTGGAACGCCCTGCTGGCCTCCGCCTTCCTGGCGGTGAACGGCTTCTACACGGCGCAGACGCCGCACTGGATCATGGTGGCCCTGCTGTTCGTCGGCGGCTGCTCGCGCTCGGTCCAATTCACCTGCGTCAACGCCATCGCGTATGCCGATCTCGAATCGCGTGAGATGAGCGCCGCCACGAGCTTTGCCAGCGTCTGCCAGCAGCTCTCGCTGAGCCTCGGCGTGACGCTGGGTGCGCTGGCGCTCGAAGGGACCGCGGGACTGCATGGCCGGACGCAGATCGAGGCCGCCGATTTCGGCCCGGCCTTCTTCGCCGTGGCGGTGATCTCGGCGGCGTCCGTGATGGCCTTCCGCAACCTGTCGCCGGATGCCGGCGCCGAGATCTCCGGCCGCCGGATGGTCGCCGAGACGCCGTCGGCCGCGACCGAGATGCGTCCGCGGCACGGTTGATAAGCCTCTGACCGGCCGTCCAATCTATGACCTCATCCTGAGGCGCCGGAGCGTAGCGCAGGCCTCGAAGGAGCCCTCCAGCCGGCCGCGCGATCCCTGGAACCCTCCTTCGAGGCCCGCTTCGCGGTCACCTCAGGATGAGGGGGCAGATGGGATCGGCCCATCAGCGATTATGCCGCCGCCCGGGCGGGCGCGCGGCCGGAGGATCGCTTGCCGCCGCCCCGTGCAGCCGGGGCTTTGCCGGCGGATTTCCCGGCGGCGGGCTTGGTACTCGGCGCATCCGCACCGGCCCGCCAGCCCTGCCAGCTCCAGGCGCCGGGACCCGTCAGGGCATACATCAAAAAGCCGCCCGCGAGGCCGAGATCGGCCAGCAGGAGCGTGCGCTCGGCGACGGCCGCCGGGCCGATATAATGCCAGAACGCGTGGAGCACGAAGGCCGTCAGCGTCGCGAAGGCGGCGAGCGCCAGCCCAATGAGCCGCGGCAGCACGCCGAGGACCAGCGCCAGCGGCCCGAACACCTGCACGATCACGGCACCCGTCGCCACCGCGTTGGGGAACGGCACGCCGCCCCCAGCCAGCGTCAGCGCGAAGCCCGAGACGTTGAGCGCCCGCGCGATCCCCGTGGGCAGGAGCGCGGCGGCGAGCAGCAGCCGCGCGGCGAGAAGCGTTCCGTTCTGGGCGCGGTCGATCATCGGGGGTCCGGTCGGCGGAGAGACGCTCTGAGCTTGGCCCCTGCCGCTGAAGACCCGGTTAAGCCTGCCCCTCAGCCGGCGACGCCGCCGCGGAACAGGCGGCCATGCTCGGTCCAGGCGACGACCATCAGCGCCAACCCGCCGAGCATCGCGTAGCCGATCCCCACCGGCAGCACCGTCCCGTCGAAGGCCTGGCCGATCAGGAAGCCGCAGAGGGCGCCGAGCATCGTCGTGTAGAAGCCGAGGAACGAGGAGGCGGTGCCGGCGATGGCGCCGAGCGGCTCAAGGGCCAGCGCGTTGAAGTTCGGCATCGCGAAGCTGATCAGGAACTGATTCAGCGCCAGGATCGCCAGGAACAGCCAGAGCGGCGGATGCCCGTGATAGGCGAGCCCGACGCCGACCTGCACCAGCCCCACCAGAGTGAACGCGATCACGCCGCTGTGCGACATCGCCCGCATCCCCAGCCGCCGAACCACGCGGGCGTTGATCAGCGTCGCGGTTCCCATCGCGCCCGCCACCAGCCCGAAGGCCAGGGGAAAGAGCGGGCCGAGATGGTACAGGCCGGTGTCGAAAACCTGCTGGGCCGAGCCGACATAGCCCATGATGCAGCCGGTCAGGAGTCCGAGCGCCGTGGCGTAGCCGACGGCGACGCGGGTCATGAGCGTCAGGCGGATCGCCGCCCAGGTCGCGGCCGGCGAGAGCGGGCGGCGGTATTCCGGATGGAGCGTCTCCGGCATGCGCCAGGAGAACCAGACGGCCAGCCAGAAGGCCAGGACCAGCATCGACACGAAGACGTAGACCCAGGAACCCAGCGCCAGCATCATGCCGCCGATCGCCGGGGCGATCATCGGCACGATCAGGAACACCATCATGGTGAGCGACATCACGCTCGCCATCTCGCGCCCGGCGAAGCGGTCGCGCACGATCGCCACCGACAGCACCCGCCCGCCCGCCGCCCCGATGCCCTGGATGATCCGGGCCGCGAGCAGCCAGCCGAAGCTCGGCGCCACCATGGCGAGGCCGCAGCCGACAACGTAGACCGCGAGGCTGGCCAGCAGGACCGGCCGCCGCCCGATCGCGTCGGAGATCGGCCCATAGACGATCTGCGCGAAGCCGAAGCCGATCATGTAGACGTAGACGAGGAGCTGCAGCCGGTTCGGATCCGCGACGGCGAAGCGCGCCTCGATCGCCGGGAAGGCCGGTAGCAGGTTGTCGATCGAGATCGCCGTCACCGCCATCATCAGCGCGATCAGGGCGACGAACTCGGTGAAGCCCGGGCCGGACCAGGGGCGCGGCGCGCGCGCGTCCTGGGCCGGCGGCACGGGCCGGATCGCGATGGTCAAGGCGGGCTCTCGGGCTCGGCGGGAACGGACCGTTCAGGGCGCTCCCATCGCGGCACGCTTATGGCGACCGAGCCCGCACGGTGCAGTTCAGGCCGGCATCGGGCGCAGGGCCGGCTCCTGCGGCCTGCGTCCCACGAAGCCCGCCATCAGCGCCGCCACGAGGCAGAGCAGCCCCGCCGACACGAAGGCGCCGAGATAGGTGCCGGTGTCGGTCCGGACCAGACCGGCGAGCCAGGCCGCCGAGGCCGCGCCGATCTGGTGGGCGGCGGCGATCCAGCCGAACATCAGCGCGGCGTTCTCCTCGCCGAAGGACTTTCCGGCAAGCTGGACGGTCGGCGGCACCGTGGCGATCCAGTCGAGCCCGTAGAACACCGCGAAGAGCGACAGGCCGTAGAAGCTGAGATCGAACGAATAGGGCAGGAAGATCAGCGAGAGGCCGCGCAGGCCGTAGTACCACGCCAGGAGCTTGCGCGAATCGAACCGGTCGGTGAGCCAGCCCGAGGCCGTGGTGCCGATCAGGTCGCAGATCCCCATCAGCGCCAGCAGGCCCGCGGCCGTGACCTCGGCGATGCCGTGGTCGATGCAGGCGGGGATCAGGTGCGTCCCGATCAGCCCGTTGGTGGAGGCGCCGCAGATGAAGA
Organism: Methylobacterium sp. J-030; assembly: GCF_022829545.1. Classification (GTDB taxonomy): domain Bacteria; phylum Pseudomonadota; class Alphaproteobacteria; order Rhizobiales; family Beijerinckiaceae; genus Methylobacterium. The sequence continues at coordinate 85,857 of NZ_JAKSYM010000226.1, forward strand.
AGGTGCCGGCGAGCAGCCAGAAATCCTTGGAGCGCAGGCCCGTCCGCAGGCCGCGCAGCGCCCGGACGGCCGGATTCTCGGTCAGGACCGGCGTCGGCGTCACGGCGGTCTCGCCGTAGCGGGGCAGGCCGAGATCGGCCGGCCGGTCGCGCAGCAGCAGGGCGACGAGGGGGATCAGCGCCAGCGTCGCGACCGCGACCACCAGCGAGACCGAGCGCCAGCCCTGCCCGACCGCCAGGGAGGCCAGAATCGGCAGGAAGACGAGTTGCCCCGTGGCGCTGCTGGCCGTGAGCATCCCGAGCACCAGCCCGCGCCGCTTGGCGAACCAGCGCCCCGCCACCGTGGCGCCCAGCACGTTGGCGACCATGCCGGAACCCGAGCCGACCACGATGCCCCAGAGCAGCACCATCTGCCACGGCGCGGTCATCAGACTGGTCGCGGCGGTGCCGATCGCCAGGATGAGCAGCGCGGTGCAGACCGAGCGCCGCAGGCCGAACCGCTCGATGATCGCCACCGCGAACGGGCCGATCATGCCGTACAGGAAGATGTTGAGCGCGATCCCGACGCCGATCGTCGCCACGCTCCAGCCGAACTCGCGCTCCCACGGCACGATCAGCACGCTCGGCGTCGCGCGCACGCCCGCGCCGACGAGCAGGGCCAGGAACGTCACCGCAGCGACGATCCACGCATAATGCAGGCGCGGCACGGGGTTCTTCGCGGTGAGGGTTGGCATGGTCGGGCTCCGGGGGCGGATACAGATCGATCAGGAGGCGGCGATCAGGGCCTCCGCCACGGCCGAGACCGTCGCGGGATCGACCCGGGCGTTGATGCGGGCCTGAGCCTCGCGCCAATAGGGTGTCGCCGCCGTGAGCGCATCGCGGCCGGCGGCGGTCAGCGCCACGATGCGCGCCCGGGGATCCTCAGCACCGGGCGTGACGACCACGAGTCCGCGCCGCTTGAGCGGGTCGAGGTTCCGACCCATCGTGGTCCGCTCCAAAGCCGCCTCGGTGGCGAGGCGGGTGATCGGGATCGGGCCGAGGCGATCAAGGTATCTCAGCAGCGCGAACTGCGTCACCCGCAAGCCGGCCGGCTTCAGGGCCGCGTCGTAGGTCGCGGTCAGCGCCCGCGTGGCACGGCGCAGGGCGGAGCAGGTGCAGGGCTCGTTCGGCGCGTCGCTCATCGCATAGGTGTATATGCACCTATGCGGCGGCGGGCAAGCGGACCCTGACGGTTCGCGCGGATCGACACGCCTTGGCCGGCAAAGCTGAGGGGCGTGTCATCGACATGGCGGACCACGCTGCTATCGCTTGGGGGATGACCCGGTCCGGGAGGAGCGCGATGACACTCGAGACGGCGACGGCCCTGTCCTCCTCGGAGCAGAAGTCCGCCCGCACGGGGTTGATCGAGGCGGCCGCCGAGATCGTCGGGCAGCAGGGTGGACCGGGCGGCTTCGTGCGCGATCTGTTCGGCCGCGTCACCCCGGAGGATCTGGCCCCCTACCCCGCCGATGCCCTGGCCGATCTCGCGGCCCGAGCCCGGGCGTTCCTGGCCGAGCCCCACCGGCCCGGCGAGCCCGCCCGGATGCGCCTGAACGACGTCGAACTCATCCGGGACGGGCGCCGCCGCGAGGCGACCATCCTCGAAGTGATCAACGACAACCGCCCGTTCCTGCTCGATTCGACCCTGGCGGAACTCACCGAGCGGGGCCTGTCGCCCGATCTCGTCGCGCACCCGATCCTGGGCGTCGAGCGGGATGCCGGGGGCGCCCTGATCCGCGTGGTCGGCGAGACCACCGCGGACGCCCATGGCAGCCTCGCCCGCGAGAGCTTCATCCATATTCACCTCGACCGCCTGGACTCGGAGGCCGGCACCCGGCTGCTGGAGGCCCTCGCGGCGGTCTATCGCGATGTCGCCCTGGCGAGCGACGACCGCGACGCCATGCTGGCGCGCCTGACCGCGCTCACGGCGCAGCTCGGCCGTTCGCCCACCCCGATGCCGGAGGGCGAAACCGAGGAAGCGCGCGCCTTCCTCGAATGGCTGCTCGACGGCCAGTTCCTGCTGCTCGGGATGCAGGAGCACGGGATCGACGGCGAGGCGCATCCCATCGTCGAAGGTTCGAGCCTCGGCGTGCTGCGCGATCCCGGCGCCACCCCGCTGCGCCGGGGCCGGACGCCCGTCGATTACACGCCCGAGATCCTCGCCTTCCTGGAGGAGCCGCAGCCGCTCATCATCACCAAGGCGAGCGTGAAGTCCCGGGTCCACCGCTCCGCCTATCTCGACTATGTCGGCGTCAAGCTGTTCTCGGGGGCGGGCAAGCTCTCGGGCGAGGTGCGGATCGTCGGCCTGTTCACGGCCTCGGCCTATGCCAGCCCCGCCCGGGAGGTGCCGGTGCTGCGCCGGAAGGTGGAGGCCGTGGTCGCCCGCGCCGGGCTCGATCCGACCAGCCATGCCGGCCGCAGCCTGCTGGCGGTGCTGGAGAGCTACCCGCGCGACGAACTGTTCCAGATCGACGGCGAGCGGCTCTACCGGTTCACCCTGGCGATCGCCAACCTCGCCGACCGGCCGCGGATCCGCGTGCTGTCGCGGCCGGACCGGTTCGGCCGCTTCGTCTCGCTCCTCGTCTACGTGCCGAAGGACCGTTACGATTCGACGGTGCGCGCCCGGATCGGCGCCTACCTCGCCGAGACCTATGGCGGTCGGCTGAGCGCCGCCTATCCGGACTTCCCCGAAGGCCCCCTCGCCCGGACCCACTACATCGTCGGCCTGCCCGATCAGGGCGCGCCGGAAATCGACCCGGCGAGCCTCGAAGCCGGCATCGCCGCCCTGATCCGAACCTGGGGCGATGCCCTGCGCGCCGCCCTCGCTGAGCGCCAGGGCGGCGACCGGGCGCGGCTCCTCGCCGGCCGGTACGGGGAGGCATTCTCGGCCGCCTACCGGGACAATTTCCAGCCGGAGGTCGCCGTCGACGACGTCGCGATCCTCGAAAGCTTAAGCGAGGCGCAGCCGCGGGCCGTGCATCTCGGCCGCCGCGGATCAGATTCGGCCGCGCAGGTGCGCCTGAAGGTATTTTCGCGCGGGACCGCGATCGCCTTGTCCGACCGGGTGCCGGCGTTGGAGAATTTCGGCTTCCGCGTCATCAACGAGCGCACCTATCGGGTCGCGCCGTCGGGCGCTGCCGAGGCCGATCGGGTCTGGCTGCACGACATGCTGCTCGAGCGCGCCAGCGGCGCGCCGATCGAGCTGGCCGCGCTGGAGCAGCCCCTCGAAGCCGCTTTGCTCGCCATCGCGGAGGGCGCGGCCGAGTCGGACGGCTACAACCGGCTGATCCTGGAGGCCGCGCTGGAGTGGCGGGAGGCGGCGCTCCTTCGGGCCTTCGGGCGTTACCTGCGCCAGCTCCGCATCCGCTACGGCCAGGATTACCTCGCCGGGACGCTGAGCCGGCATCCCGGGATCGCCCGGGCGCTCGTGAACCTGTTCCGGATCCGGTTCGATCCCGCCGCCGAGGGCGGCCGCGCCGCCCGCTCGGGGGAGGTGCGCGGCGGCATCGAGGATGCGCTCGCCGATGTGTCCAGCCTCGACGACGACCGGATCCTGCGCCGCTTCGTCAACCTCGTCGAGGCGGCTCTGCGGACCAACTTCTTCCAGACCGGTCCGGACGGGAAGCCGCGGGAGACGATCAGCTTCAAGTTCGCTTGCGCGAAAGTCGCCGGCATGCCGCTGCCGCGGCCCCTGTTCGAGATCTTCGTCTATTCACCCCGGGTGGAGGGCGTGCACCTGCGCTTCGGCTACGTCGCCCGCGGCGGCCTGCGCTGGTCCGATCGGCCGGAGGATTTCCGCACCGAGATCCTGGGTCTCGTGAAGGCCCAGCAGGTGAAGAACGCCGTGATCGTGCCGGTGGGCGCCAAGGGTGGCTTCTTCCCGAAGCGCCTGCCGCCGCCGACCGACCGGGCCGCCTGGATGCAGGAGGGCACCGAGAGCTACCGGATCTTCATCCGCACGCTGCTCGAACTCACCGACAACATCGTCGACAACGCGATCGTGCCCCCGCCCGACACGGTGCGGCACGATCCCGACGACGCATATCTCGTGGTCGCGGCCGACAAGGGCACCGCCACCTTCTCCGACATCGCCAACGCGCTCTCGCTGGAGAAGGGCCACTGGCTCGGCGACGCCTTCGCGTCCGGCGGCAGCCAGGGCTACGACCACAAGGGCATGGGCATCACGGCCCGCGGCGCCTGGGAGGCGGTGCGCCGCCACTTCCGCGAGATCGACGTCGACGTACAGGCCGATCCGATCACCGTGGTCGGCGTCGGCGACATGTCGGGGGACGTGTTCGGCAACGGCATGCTGCTGTCGCAGAGCCTCCGGCTGATCGCGGCCTTCGACCACCGGGACATCTTCCTCGATCCGAATCCCGACGCAGCAACGAGCTTTGCCGAGCGGCGGCGTCTGTTCGATCTCGGCCGCTCCTCCTGGGCGGATTACGACCGGGGCCTGATCTCGCAGGGCGGCGGCGTCTTCCCGCGCAGCCTGAAGACCATCCCGCTGTCCGAACAGATCCGCGCGGCCCTGGGCTTCGACCGGCCGGAGGCCACGCCCACCGAATTGATGCAGGCGATCCTGAAGGCACCGGCCGATCTGCTCTGGTTCGGCGGCATCGGCACCTATGTCCGCGCCACCACCGAGACCGATGAGGATGCCGGCGATCGGGCCAACGACGCCGTGCGCATCACCGGGCCGCACCTGCGGGCCAAGGTGATCGGCGAGGGCGCCAATCTCGGCCTGACCCAGCGCGGGCGCATCGAGGCGGCGCGGGCGGGCGTCCGGCTCAACACCGACGCCATCGACAACTCGGCCGGCGTCAACACCTCGGACGTCGAGGTGAACATCAAGATCGCCCTGATGATTCCAGAGCGCGACGGGCGCCTCAGCTACGAGTCCCGCAACGCCCTGCTGGCCGCCATGACCGACGAGGTCGGCCACCTCGTGCTGCGCAACAACGAATTGCAGACGCTCGCGCTCTCCCTCGCCCAGCGCGGCGGCCTCGGCGAGACCGGCTTCGCCATGCGGACCATGCAGGCGCTGGAGGCCGAGGGGCGGCTCGACCGGGCGGTCGAGTTCCTGCCGGACGACGCCGCGCTCACCGAGCGCCTGCGCCGCAACGAGGGGCTCACCCGGCCGGAATACGCGGTGCTGCTCGCCTACGCGAAGCTCTCGCTGCACGACGCGATCCTCGACAGCGCCGTGCCGAACGACCCGTATTTCGAGCGGGAATTGCAGCGCTACTTCCCGAGGGCCCTGCGCGAGCAGTTCCCGGATGCCGTGAAGGGGCATCGGCTGCGCCGCGAGATCATCTCCACCGCGCTCGCCAACATCATCGTCAATCGGGGCGGCCCGTCCCTGGTGACGCGCCTGGTCGACGGCACCGGCGCCGACGCCGCCACCATCGCCAAGGCCTACGCGGTGACGCGGGACGCCTTCGGCCTGATGGAACTCAACCTCGCCATCGACGGCTTGGCGGGCCGGATCTCCGGCCAGGGCCAGCTCGGCCTCTACGCCGAGGTGCAGGATCTCCTGATGAACCGGATCGTCTGGTTCATCCGCAACCTCGATCTCACCGGCGGCCTCGCCCCGGTCGTCGCGCGCTACCGGGACGGCATCGCGGCGGTCGAGGCGGCTTTGCCGAAGGCCCTCGACGAGACCGCGCGGGCCGCGATCGACGGCCGCGCCGCGGACCTCGGCGGGCTCGGCATGGCGCCGGCCCAGGCCCGGCGCCTCGCCTCCCTCACCGCCCTGGTCTCGGCACCCGACATCGTGCGGGTCGCGGAACTGAGCGGCCGGCCGGTGGAGGAGGTCGCGGCGACGCATTTCGCCCTGGAACACGCCTTCCGCCTCGACGACCTCGCGGCTGCGGCGCGGGATGTCCCGGTGGCCGACACGTTCGACCGCGTCGCCCTGGAACGCGCCGCGGCCGGCATCGCCGCCGCCCATCGCAAGCTGACCGCCGAGGTCGTGGCCGATCTCGGCGCGGGGCCGAGCGCGGTCGAGGCCTGGGCGAAGACGCGGGGCGCATCGCTTGCGCGGATCCGTGAGGCCGTGGACGCGATTCGCGCTTCCGGCCTCACGGTCTCGAAGGCGACGGTGGCGGCGAGCCTGCTCGGGGATCTCGTGCGGGCGGATTAGACGGACGGGCGTGCGGCTGCCTTCGCCCCATAACACCGCCCGTTCCAGGGGTTGGGGAACCGCTTCGATGCCACCTCATCGTGCGGGTCGTGCACGAACCCGTCCCCGGGGGCATGCATCGTCAGCGGAAGGCGACCCGGGATCCGGCGCAGGACGTCCCGCAGCGTCTCTGGATCGCCGTGTGCCGTCGGCGCGGCGCTTTGTGGGCTTGAACCCGGATCGGGTATTGCGGTCGCTCCGCCGATCCGGGAAAGGGCCGCTCGTGATTGGCTCAGGAGCGCTGACCCGCGCCGCGCACGCGGCCGGACATCGGAAAGGGCTGCCCCCAACCCGTCAGGACGAGGGAGACGGATGGGATCGGCCGAGTACCCGCACCGAGCGGCTGACCGCCGTCAGGGTGAGACCGAGGCCCGCCAGCGACACCGCGGCCGCGATCACGGGCAGTTCGCCGTAGCCGGCCCCGAGCGTCAGGGCCGTACCGCCGATCCAGGCGCCCGTCGCGTTGCCGAGGTTGAAGGCGCCCTGATTGAGCGTGGAGGCGAGGTTCGGCGCGTCGCTCGCGGCCTCGACCACCCAGATCTGAAGCGGCGAGACCAGCGCGAAGGCCAGCCCCGACCAGAGGATGAGCGCCGCGACGGTCGCCACCGGATGGTGCGCCACCACCGCCAGGGTCAGCAGGACCGCCACGATGCCCAGGATGCTGACGATGATCGTCGCCATCTGACCCCGGTCGGCGAAGTGCCCGCCCGCGAGGTTGCCGAGGGTGAGGCCGACCCCGGCGGCGAACAGCACGCCGGTCACCCCCTGCGGCGTGAACCCGCTCACGGTGGTGAGGAACGGCGTGATGTAGGTGAAGACCGTGAAGAAGCTCACCGAGCACAGCGTCGAGATCAGCATCGGCCGCAACACCGGCCAGCGGCCGAGCGCCCGGAACTCGCTGACGAGACGTCCGCGCGTACCGGGTAGCCCGGTCGGCACACAGAGCTGGATCGCCGCGCCGGCGGCGAGGCCGATCACCACGACGGCCCAGAACGTCGCGCGCCAGCCGGCAGCCTGACCGAGGGCGGTGCCGAGGGGCACGCCGAGCACGTTGGCGAGGGTCAACCCGGAGAACATCAGCGCGACGGCCTGGGTGCGCCGCTCGCGCGGCACGAGATCCCGCGCCACGACGGCGCCGATCCCGAAGAAGGCGCCGTGCGCGAACGCCGTGACGATCCGAGCCGCCATCAGCAGCGCATAGCTCGGAGCCACCGCACAGCCGAGATTGCCGAGCAGGAATACGCCCATCAGCGCCAGCAGGGCCGTCTTGCGCGGCAGGCGGGCGGTCGCGATCGCGACGATCGGCGCGCCCACGACCACCCCCATCGCGTAGCCCGAGACGAGGTACCCGGCCTGCGGGATGGTAACGCCGAAGCTCTGGGCGACCTCCGGCAGCAGACCCATGATCACGAATTCCGTCGTGCCGATCCCGAAGGAGGCGACGGCCAGGGCAAGGATCGGCAAGGGCGGCACGGCGAGACTCTCCGGCGCGGTACGCATCTGATTGTGCGAAGCAGCATGGAGAGGATGACAGCCTCGTGGCCGCTGCCTAGCCGCACGGACGCGCCGCACGGTTGCGCGAGGCGCAAACGGCTTCAATCCCGTCGATCATAAGGGTTACGGCCAGCACAGCGCCGTCGCCCCAGACGATTCCTCGGCCTCAGGGCGTATGCCGGCGCGGGCTCACGACCGGGCTGGCCTCTGCACCGACACCGAGCCGTCGCCCCGGCGGCCGAACACCTGTCCGGCGTGGCATCTGACCGGGGAGGCCCCGCGCGAGGATGCGCGCTACTCGGCCGATACCTTCTTTCGCGCGCGTGACTTCGGCGATGTTGCCGGTGGCTCGTCCACGACCGACGCCGCAGCGCCGCTGTATTTCCGGCGTTGTTGTCCGAGCCCGAGGGCACGGGCCAGATCCGACCGCTGGGCGGAGTAGCTGGCCGCCGTCATCGGGTAATCTACCGGCAGCCCCCATTTCGCGCGGTACGCCTCGGGCGACAATCCGCGCAACGTCAGATGCCGACGCAGCGTCTTGTAGGGCTTTCCATCCTCGAAGCTGACGATGTGATCCTTGGTAATCGATTTGCGGATCTGCGCCGGGGTTAGTTTCTCAACCGGACCGCTAGAACCGCCCTGCACCGAAGCAAGTTGGCTCAAAGCGCCATGCACGATGTCGATCAGGCCCGGAAGATCGGTCGAGGGCACGGAATTATTCGACACGTAGGCCGCGACGATATCAACCGCGAGCTCAATGCGGCTCGACTGTTCATACTCTACGTTTCCGCCCATGGTTGGCCCCCGTCAATCCAACTATCTAGATCGATCAATCCCTATTGGGCACGATCGAAATCTGTCCGATCTTAGCGGATCGTGATGCAGATCTCAATCGAATGATTGTTGCGGCGAAGTCAGTCCGCCGCGAGTTTCGAAAGCTGCCTCCTGACCCCGTTGACGTGACATTAACCACGCCGCGCTAGCCTGCATTAACCATACCGATGACGTTTATCGCTGCGGTATGGACAACGAATCCCAGCATTTGATGCACGGGATATTTGTGGAGACCGGGATCAAGTGCGGACGGCGCGGCCTGATCGGCGGGAACGGCACGAGAAGCGGCTCGCATACGCGGCCCTGGCGCTGGCGGTCGCGGCATCGCCGACCGCCGCCCAGCGCTTCGATGCGATCAGCCCCGTCGCTGGGCAGCCGGACAATCCGGGCGTCGGCCTCGACACGGCACCGAACGGGCTCCCGGCGCTCAGGCGGCGGTTGCCAGACGGCCTGTCGCGCGATGATGGCCGCGGCTCGCCGGGCGGAGACGCGACCGGCGGGGATCAGACCGGTGGCGACAGCCTGCGTTCACCGCTCTCGCCCGCGATCCCGGTACAGGGGCAGCCTCAGCCCGGCACTTCGCAACTCGACACCCGCGCCACGAGTGGCGGCCAGCGCACCGGCGGGAGTTCGACGGCACCGAGCAATCTCGCCCCATCGGCCTTGCTCCGGTCGCGGGCCGCACCGCCGCGTCGACTTGGAACCGCGACCCGGAGGATCACCCAGGAGATCACGCAGGTTCCGAGCCCCTCGCTCAGGCTGACGCCGATCATCCAGCAGCCGGTGGTCGGTGTCCCGCTGCCGCAGGCGTCGACGCCGTTTCGGCCGATCCTGCCGCTCCTGGCCAATACCCCTGCCCTGGGCCTTCTGACACCGGGCTTCATCCTAGGGACGGATCTCGCGCGGCCGATCCCCACGGATCCGGCCTACGCGCCGATCGGCTACCAAGTCGGCAGCTTCACGGTCCTGCCGAGTTTCGCGCAGAGCCTCGGCTACGATTCGAATCCCGACCAGACCACCCGGCAATACGCGCGCGGATCGGTGGCGCTTCGCACCGACGCGGCGGTCGATTTCCAGAGCAACTGGGCGTCGAGTTCCCTGCAGGGCTCCCTGCGCGGCGCGTATCTGGAGACGCCCCAGAACGAAGCCGCCAGCCGCCCGGCCGCCGACGGCGTCGTGCGCTGGCGCCTCGACGCGAATCGCGATCTCCACATCGACGCGGAGGGGCGCTTCCTGGTCGACACGCAGCGGACGGGGAACCCCAACCTTCAGGTCGCGACCGCCAATCTGCAGGCCGCCTCGTCCACCAGCCGGCCGCTGCTCGCCGTCTACGGCGCATCGCTCGGCGCGACCGAGACGTTCAACCGCCTGTCTGTCACCCTACGCGGCTCGATCGACCGCTCGGAATTCGACAATGCCCGGCTCTCGGATGGGACCATCATCAGTCAGGCCGATCGCAACCTCAATCAGTACAGCCTCCAGTTGCGCACCGCCTATGAGGTCAATCCGGACTTCAGCCCCTTCATCGATATCCTGGGCGATACCCGCGTCTACGATCTGCGTCAGGACCAGAACGGGATCCGGCGCGACTCGGATGGGATCTCGGTGCTGCTCGGGGCGAGCTTCGGCCTGCTGCGCACGCTCACCGGCGAGGTTTCGGCAGGCATCCAGCACCGCGAATATGTCGACCCGACCCTGCGCGCGATCGATGCGCCGCTGATCAACGCCGCACTCGTCTGGTCGATGAGTCCGCTGACGACGGTTCGCCTGACGGCCGCCACCGGCGTCACCGAGACGACGATCCCGGGTTCGAGCGGCATCCTCACGGATGTTGCGACGCTCGAAGTCCAGCACGACCTGTTCCGCAACCTGTCGCTGGTGGTGGGCGGCTCCTTCCTGAAGAACACCTACCAGGGCAGCACGATCCGCGAGAACGGCGTCTCGGCGACCGCGCGCCTCGATTACCACCTGACCCGGTGGCTTACCCTGCGGGGAACCTACATCTACCAGCAGATCAACAGCACGGTGGTGGGGTCGAGCTTCAGCGACAACACCTTCCTGGTCGGCTTGCGGGTGAATCCGTAGGGCTGCTCAGAACCGCTCCGTCCAGGGCCGCAGTTCCAGCTCCGACGTCCACGCGCTCCGATCCTGCCGCAGCAGGTCGCGATAGGCCCGCGCGATGGCATCCGGATCGAGATGGCTGTCGGGCGCATCCGCGGGCTCGCCGCCGCGGGCCGGATTGCGGATCGCGCCGTCGATGACGACGTGCGCCACGTGGATCCCCTGCGGCTGCAACTCGCGGGCGAGGCTCTGGCCGAGGCCGCGCAGGGCGAACTTCCCCATGGCGAACGGTGCCGAACCGGCGAAACCCTTCACGCTCGCCGAGGCACCGGTCAGGAGGATCGCCCCGTGGCGGTGGGGCAGCATGCGTCGCGCCGCGGCCTGCGCCACGAGGAAACCGCCATAGGCGCTGACCATCAGCGCATCCGCGACCGCGGCCGGGTCCAAGTCCGCCACCGGGCCGCGCAGCCGGCCGCTGGCGTTGTAGACGACCACGTCGGGCGCGCCCCCGAGCGCCGGCTCCAGGCGGGCGAACAGCGCCTCGACCTGCTCCGGCCGGGTCGCGTCGCAGGCATGGACGGCGGCCCCCGTCTCCGCGGCGAGGCCGGCGAGCTTCTAGACGTTGCGGGCGGCGAGGCCGATCCGCATTCCCTCAGCCGCCAGGAGACGGGCGAGGGATGCGCTGAGGCCTGAGCCGGCCCCGACGATCAGGGCGCGGGAATAGGCTGGTATCATGGCGCTGTCCTCTGGATCGGGCGCGATGTCCCGCGATCATACCCGCTTCGCCGCGAAGAAGTCCCGGAGAAGTGCAGCGGCCTCGCGCTCACGGAAGCCACTATAGACCTCCGGCGCGTGGTGGCATGTCGGCTGATTGAACACGCGCGGCCCGTGCTCGACACCGCCGCCCTTCGGATCGGACGCCCCGTAATAGAGTCGCCGGATCCGCGCGAACGTGATCGCGCCGGCGCACATCGGGCAGGGTTCGAGGGTCACATACAGGTCGCAGCCGGTCAGCCGTTCCTCGCCGAGCGCCGCACAGGCCGCCCGGATCGCCAGGATCTCCGCGTGCGCGGTCGGATCCCGCAGGGCTCGGGGGCGGTTATGGGCGACGGCCAGCACGGTTCCATCCCGGACCACGACGGCCCCCACCGGCACCTCGCCGGCCGCCGCCCCCTGGCGGGCCGCCGAGAAGGCAAGTTCGAACGCCGTCGTGATCCCGGGCTGAATCCTTGTGTCAGGCGTCATGGGGCTGGTGTCCCGAGCGGTGTGGGCGCCCGCGTGATGCCGCCGTATTGATCCAAAGCAATGTTAAGACCGGGAACATTCGCACGACCGTGACCGTTCTTAGCGTCTCGTGCGGCGTCGCCGCAGGACCATAAAAGGACAACGCCATGAGCAGCACCACGGACAAGATCAAGGGCGCCGCCAACGAGGCTCTCGGCAAGGCCAAGCAGGGTCTCGGCGACGTGACCGGCAACGGAAAGATGAAGACCGAGGGTGCGGCCCAGGAGCTCAAGGGCAAGACCCAGGGCACGGTTGGCAGCGCCAAGGACACCGTCAAGTCGGCGACCGACAAGCTCTGATCGCCGCGGGATGATCGGAACGGGACCCGCCGAAGGCGGGTTCCCACTCAGATTCGGCTCGTACAACGCGAGGTTGTCATGATCGGTTGGGCTGTCACGTTTCTCGTCGTCGCACTGGTCGCAGCTCTGCTCGGCTTCGGCGGCATCGCCGGCACGGCCATGGAGGCCGCCAAGATCGTTTTCTTCGTCGCGATCGCCCTGTTCCTGATCTCGGCCGTCTTCGGGGTGATGCGCGGCCGCTCACCGCGGATCTGACGCGCGGTCGTCTGGGGCCACGCGATCCTGGTCCGCGCGATCGTCGCCGACGCACGAAAGGGGCGTTCCGTCGGAGGACGCCACTTTGCGTTTCGGCAGCCTGCCGGAACGGTCTTCAAGACCCGTCTCGCCTGTCGGTATCGGCTCTGGTAAGGCCCGGAGCATGAGCGACATGCCGAACGACGACAGACCGGAGGGTTCCGACCGTCCGGAACTCGAGAACCCACAAGCCCGCCCCTGGAGCCCGGCGACCGATGCCGGGCGCGCCGGTGATCCGGCAACAGGGGCTGCCAAGCCGGTGAAGGCGAAACAGCGCGCGGGTCAGCAGACGCCCGAGCCGGATGCCGATGCCGCCGCATCCACGTCCGCTGCCCCTGAACCGACGCCGCCCGGCGAGCGCATCGCCAAGGCGATGGCGCGGGCCGGCGTGGCCTCGCGGCGCGAGGCCGAGACGATGATCTTGGCCGGCCGGGTGAGCGTCAACGGCGAGACCCTGACCTCGCCAGCCCGTAACATCACCGACGACGACCGGATCCTGATCGACGGCGAGCCCATGCCGTCGCGCGAGCGCAGCCGCCTGTGGGTCTTCCACAAGCCGCGCGGCGTCGTGACGACGGCCCGCGATCCGGAAGGGCGGCAGACGGTCTTCGACGTCCTGCCCGAGGATCTGCCCCGGGTCGTCGCGGTCGGCCGTCTGGACATCAACACCGAGGGGCTGCTGCTTCTCACCAACGATGGCGGCCTCGCCAAGGTCATCGCCCACCCCGAGACGGGCTGGCTGCGCCGCTACCGCGTCCGCGCCCACGGCGACGTCGATCAGGCGCAACTCGACCGGCTGTCCAAGGGCGTCACCATCGACGGGATGGAGTACGGCCCCGTGGAAGCCATGCTGGACCGCGTCCAGGGCGACAACGTGTGGCTCACGCTCGGATTGCGCGAAGGCAAGAATCGCGAGGTCAAGCGCATCCTCGAACATCTCGGGCTTTCGGTGAACCGGCTGATCCGGCTGTCGTTCGGGCCGTTCCAGCTCGGGGATCTCGAGGTGGGGCTTGTGGAGGAGGTTCGGACCCGGGTCCTGAAGGATCAGCTCGGCAAATCGCTGGCCGAGCAGGCGGGCGTGGATTTCGACAGCCCGGTGCGCGAGCCGATCACGCCGTTCGGCGGGCCCAAGGCCGCCGACCGCGGTGCGAAGGGCGATCTGGAGGGCGCATCGCCCCGGCGTAACGCCGCCCGGCCCGCGCCCGCACCGCGCGTGGCGACGGGCGGATCCGGGTCGGGCCCGCGCAAGGCCGCGTGGCGGGATGACGACGCCGGCAAGCCGCGGGGCACGCGCGTGCCCCGCCGCGGCGCCGATCCGCGCGCCGCACAGGCCGCCGCGGCCGAGCGCGGGCGGGAGCGTGTGGGCTCGATCCGCGCGGGAGACCGCAGGGTGGTCGTGGAGCGCCTCGCGGCCAGCCCGGTCGAGGTCGAACAGCCGGCGAAGCCGCGCCGCCGCTACGCCGATGACGGTCCGCCGGGGGCGCAGCGCGGGGCAGGCGGCGGTCCCGGGCGTGCCGGCGCCACCGGGGTCGAGCGCACGTCCGCACCGCGCGGCGAACGCGCACCGTCGCCCCGCGGCCAGGATAATCAGGGCGAGCGGCTGCGCCGACCCGCGCCCCAGAGCGCCGAGGGTGGATGGGGCGACGCAAGACGTGATGCGCGACCGCAGAGCAAAGGGGCCCCGCGGCGGGAGCGCCCGTCCGATGGATCTCCGGGTCAGGGCCCGGCCCGCGGCAAGGCTGGTTTCGGGGCCCAGGATCGCCGGCCGGCCGGCGGCAAGCCGGCTTTCGGCGGCGCCAAGGCGGGCGGTGCGCGGCCCGGCGGCAAATCCGGCGGTTTTGCCGGCAAGGGATCCGGCCGGGGTGGCCCCGGAGGCGGTGGGCGGCCCGGAGGGCGGCCGCCGGGTGGCGGCAAGCCCGGCGGCACCCGCCCGCCCCGCGGCACGCGATGAGGATCGTCGGCGGCGCTTGGCGCGGCCGCCGCCTCTCTGCTCCGCGCACCGATGCTATCCGGCCCACCTCCGATCGCCTCCGGGAATCGCTCTTCAACGTGCTGGCGCATACCCACCCGGAAGTCTTGTCCGGAAGCCGTGTGCTGGATCTGTTCGCCGGCACCGGGGCCCTGGGTTTGGAGGCTCTCTCGCGCGGTGCGGCCTATGCGCTCCTGGTCGATGACGGGAGCGAAGCCCGCGGCGTGATCCGGTCGAACATCGAGGCCCTCGGTGCGGAGGGTCAGACGCGGCTCTTCCGGCGCGATGCGACCCGACTGGGGCCGGCCGGGGCGGCGGGACAGTTCTCGCTGATGTTCTGCGATCCGCCTTACGGTCGCGATCTCGCGCCCCGAGCCCTGGCCAGCGCCGTGGCCGGCGCGTGGCTTGCGCCCGGCGCCCTGGCGGTGGTGGAGGAGGCCGAGGCCGTTCAGGTGATCTGGCCCGCGGGTTTCGCCGAACTGGACAGGCGTACCTATGGGGATACCGCCGTCACCCTCGCCCGGTTTGCTGGCTGAGGGGCTCGGGTCGATCCTCGGGACCACCGACGTCCGCGCCGAAATGAATCGCGAGCCACACGGTCGGGGATTCGGTCCGCTCGACGCGATGGCGCCGGTGGGGCGCGATCAAGATGGCGTCGCCGGCGATCAAGCGCCGCGGTTCCGTCTCGTCGGCGAATCGCAGGTCGGCCGAACCCGCCAAGACCGCAACCCACTCGGCATGCGGTTGGTCATAGTGAAACCCCGGCGGGCTCGCCTGCCCGGTCGACACGATGCGGTCTACCCGCAGGCCCGGCGCCGAGAGCAGCAGCGACACGACCTCATCCGCCCCACCCGACGGCAGGTCGGACAACAGGTGGACGATGTCCGCCGGATCCATTTCGGGCCGCATCTCCGACGCCGCAGCATTTCGCGAGGCTGCCCGGTGCTGGCGCGCCGGTCAACGGGATGCGGCTAGGCCGTGTCGGGACGCAGGGCGCTCGGTCACGGCTCCGGATCGCCGCTCCGAATCCTGACGCCGAGGTGTCCTGACGCGCCGTCAGCCCCGCATCATCCGCAGGCGCTCTGCGTTCAGGCGCCCTGCGCCGCGTCGCCGACCGATCGCGGCTCCGCGGACGCACTGCAGACAGCCAGATTCTGACCGATGCGTGCCGCGGACTTCACGAGGCTCAGGACATCGCGGCGCATCTGGTCGTCGGCGATCTGGTTGTAGGCCCGCAGGAGTTCGACGGCCCCGCTCACGCGCAGCAGCGACGGACCATTCTCGGTCGTGCTTTCGGGTTCCGGCTCGAAGAAACTCGATACCGGCACGCCGAGCCGTTCGGCGATCGCCTGCAGCCGGCCCGCGCCGACGCGGTTCTTGCCGGTTTCGTACTTCTGAACTTGCTGGAAGCTAACGCCCAGCGCGCTGGCCAAAGCCGATTGGCTCAACCCGTTCGCCGCGCGCAGGAACGCGATGCGGCTGCCGACGCCGTGATCGATCGCCGTGGTCTGCTTCGGCTTGGGACTGGGCTTGGCCATCTTCGTAAGTCCGAACATCATTTCTGTTGGCGGGCATGCGCGGTCGCGACCCGAGCCGCCGGCTACAACACAGTGCTGCTGGAGCGTGCGGCACAGATTCTAGCCTGCCCTCGGTAGATGCCACAGCCAAGCCCGCTGTGCAACGAAAGGTCACGTCCACCAGATCTAAGATACCAAAAATGGTCAATTGACCTGACAGGCGAGAGCTTCCGCTCCGGTCGAGCGGGATCGCCCGACTTATTTCACTGGGACCGGGCTACGCAAAACTTACGGACGAAATATTTGCAGCCACAGCCGGATTGCGCCGTCGTCAGATTACCATGCGGCGAATTCATTGGTCGATCTCTCGATGGCTGTAGAACCGCCGGATCGCTGATCCAGGACGATCTCAGGGCGGCGGTCCGAGCCAGCCCGTGACGATCGCGAGTTGCTGCTCGTCCAGGAGCGCGGGGGCATGCCCGCAATCTGGTATCTCGACGCGCTCGGTCGGAGGTCCCCGCCGTGTCATCTCGTCGGCAGTCGAGGCGAGAAGCAGCTCCGAATGCGCCCCGCGCAGCAGCAGGACCGGACACCGAATCGCGTCCCAGTCACGCCACATGCTGACGCTGTAGACCCGGCCGGGCCGGAACGCGTCGCCGATGCCGGGATCGTAATGGGGCCGCCAGCCGCCGTTCGACTCCCGGAAGAAGCTGTGCTTTGCGATGTGGCGCCACTGCTCGTCGGTCAGCGGCCCGAACGATCCCAGCACGGTGCGCAGGCGCGACTCGCCCGAAGCGAGGTTGTGGTGCAGCCGTGGCGCGTCGCGCAGGCGCGAGCCGATATGGCGGATCGGCGCCCAGGGCAGGAACGGGCCGATATCGTTGATCACCATCCGACGGATCGGCGTGTTCGCAGCGGCGGCGAGCACCATGCCGGTCAGGCCGCCGAGCGACGTGCCGACCCAGTCGATCGTCCCGGGCGCCCCTAGATGCGCGATCAACGCCGCCATGTCGGCGGCGTATTGCGGCAGGCCGTAGAGTTCCGGATCCTTGAGCCAACCGCTCAAACCCCGCCCCGGCAGATCGGGGCAGACGACCCGGTAGCCCTTCTTGGCCAGCAGATAGCCCAGCGGATCGAAGTCCCGGCCCTGCCGGCTCAGACCGTGGACGCAGACGACCACGTGCGGCGAGTCCTGGTCGCCCCACTCGACGTAGGCGATGCGGTGGAAGTCGTGGGGCGCGTAGGCGAAGAACGCACCCGTCCGGAACGGCACGTCGGCCTGGCTCAGATCGTCGAGCCGCGGCATCGGTGCCGTCGGCGCCACCGCGTCTGGGGTCACGGTGTTTCGGTGCGCGCGGCGGCCTCGCGGGCGAGCCGGCTCGTCGTTTGGTGGAGGTCGACCATCTGGTCGGTCAGCCGGCGCGCCTGCTCCTGGAGGAAGGCAACGTTCAGGGTCGCGACCTCCCGGGCATCGGCGGCCTTCGCCACCCGCTCGGCGAAATCGAGGTTGGCGCGGATGTTCGTGTCCGACGCCACGAGCATGCGGTGGCCGATCTCGCGCATCGCCGCCAGTGTGTGGCTGGCATTGTCCTCGAACGCGTTGTAGAGCCGAGCCCCGGCCGCCTCCCACTGCTCGCGCATCCTGCGTGCGCCGGCCCCATTGCTCTCGCTGAGCTGATGGGCGGTCTCGCGGCTGGAGCCCATCACGGAACGCCAGCCCTCGAAGGTCTGGGCCATCGATGCCTCGAAGGCGTTGAGCGCCATTTCGCCGGCTTCGGCAAAGCGCTCGTAGGCCTCGCGCGCGCGCGCCACGCCGCCCTCGGCCAAGGCACGCCCCGCCTGGGCGGGTACCATCGGCAGGTTGTCGTTCCCCACGGTCACCCCCTCCGCCGGGCCGGATCGGCCAAGCCTACGAAATGGGCATCCGCCAGAGACGCCGCGCCGTCAACCACGCGCCGTAACAGAAGCGCGGCGAGGCACCGCGACCGGGTGCACCGGCGATTGACAGTGCGACCCGGCGGGAAATCATCGGCGGGCGGAGCGAACGCCACGCCCGCCGCCCGATCAGAAGGCAGACCGATGACGGAGTTCGAACCGCGGCCCGCGCCGGCCCGCGATGCAGGGGGCCATCCGTTCGAGCGCGATCTCGACCGGACGCCGGCCAATTACGTCCCCCTGACCCCGGTGAGCCTGCTGGCGCGCGCCGCCGCCGCCGTCGGCGCCCGAGTCGCCGTGATCGACGGCGACCGGCGCCTCACCTACGGCGATCTGTACGCCCGTTGCCGGCGCCTTGCCTCCGGCCTCGCGTCACGGGGGATCGGCAGGCTCGACACCGTGGCGATCCTGGCGCCGAACGTCCCCGAGATGATCGAGGCCCACTTCGCCGTACCGATGCTCGGCGCCGTCCTCAACCCGCTGAACACGCGCCTCGACGCCGCGACGATCGCATTCTCCCTCGCGCACGGGGGCGCCCGCGCGCTGATCGTCGAAGCCGAGTACGCGGATCTGGCGGCGCAGGCCCTCGCGGAACTCGGACGGCCCCTGCTGGTGGTGGCGATCGGCGCCACCGAGATCGCCGATGCCATTCCCTATGAAGCCCTGCTCGACGCGGGCGATCCGGACTACGCCTGGGCCGGCCCCGCGGACGAGTGGCAGTCGCTCTGCCTGCTCTACACCTCCGGCACTACGGGCGACCCGAAGGGGGCGGTCTACAGCCATCGCGGCGCCTATCTCCAGGCGCTCGGCAATGCCGTCACCTTCGGGCTGACCGCCGAGAGCGTGTATCTCTGGACGCTGCCGATGTTCCATTGCAGCGGCTGGTCGTACCCCTGGGCGAGCGTCGCCGCCTGCGCTACCCAGATCTGCCTGCGCAAGGTCGAGCCGGCGGCGATCTTCCGGCTGATCGCGGAGCACGGCGTCACGCATCTTTGCGGCGCGCCGATCGTGCTGTCGATGATCGCGCACGCGCCGGAGGCCGACCGCGTGACCTTCCCGCAGCGGGTGCGCTGCGCGGTGGGCGGAGCGGCGCCATCCTCGACGATCATCCGCACCATGGAAGAGCTGGGCTTCCAGGTGCTTCACCTCTACGGCGCGACCGAGAGCTACGGCCCCGCCACCGTCTGCCTGGCGCAGCCGGACTGGACGGATCTCAGCGAGGCGGACCGCTACGCCCGCATGGCGCGCCAAGGCGTGCCGCTCGCGACGCTCGAGGCCGCGCAGGTTGTCGATCCGGAGACCGACCGGCCGGTGCCGCGGGACGGCATGACGGTCGGTGAGATCTGCCTGCGCGGGAACACCGTGATGAAGGGCTATCTCGGCAATCCCGAAGCCACCGCGCGGGCACTTGCCGGCGGCTGGTACCGGACCGGCGACCTCGCGGTCTGGCATCCGGACGGCTCGGTCGAGATCAAGGACCGGGCGAAGGACATCATCATCTCGGGCGGCGAGAACATCTCCAGCCTGGAGGTGGAGGAGGTGCTGATGCGCCATCCCGCGGTGATGCTGGCGGCCGTTGTGGCCCGGCCCGACCCCACCTGGGGCGAGAGCCCCTGCGCGTTCCTGGAAGTAAAGCCCGGCACGGAGCCACCGACCGATCGGGAGCTGATCGCCTTCTGCCGCGAGCGGATGGCGCGGTTCAAGGTGCCGAAGACGGTGCTGTTCGGGCCGCTGCCGAAGACATCGACGGGGAAGATCCAGAAATTCGTGCTGCGGGATCGCGCGCGGGGGCTGTGAAGAAGCCCCCTGGATCGTCCACCCCACGCCCTCATCCTGAGGTGCCCGCGTCAGCGGGTCTCGAAGGAGGGCTCCAGGGATCGTGCGGCCGGCTGGAGGGCTCCTTCGAGGCCTTCGCTGCGCTCCGGCACCTCAGGATGAGGTCGAGATTTGGATTTTCCGAAGCTCGTGTATCCGGTGGAGGCTTACCCTCCCGACACAGCCGGCTTCCACACCCGCGCGGACACCGCCGCGGCCGCTTCCAGGGCTGCGTGGAGATCCGGATCGGCATCGCGCGCGCCCGCCCGGATCGCCGCGACCAGGGCCTCGGCCGAGCCCCCGCTCAGGACATCCGCGCCGGTCGCGCGCAGGCGCTCAGCCTCGGCGATCTCCCGGGCGGCGATGCCGATCGCGTTCGCCACCATCAGGGCGACGTAGCGCGGGCGGCCGGTCAGACCGGGGATGACCTCCTCGGTCAGCGCCCGGCGGGCGGCATCGAGGAGGGCGGCGCCGGAGGGTTCGTCCTGCATGCTCAGCTCCATGCCGCGGGGGCGGTCGCCCGCAGGATCGCCCGTTCGAGTTCCGGCACCATCCGGCCGGTGAGCGCCAGTTCGAGGGAGAACTCGCGGCCGGAGACGTGGCGCGCGCCCTGCTCCAGGGCGATCACCGCCCAGCGCAGATGCGCCATCACCTCCCAATAGGCCACGCTCTGGGGATCGATCGGCCTCCCGCCCGCCTCCGCGTAGCCCCGGTAGAAGGCCGCGCGCGAGCCGATGCCGCCGGCCTCCAGATCGGGCCGGCCGAAGCGCCAGCAGGCGGCGCAGAACCAGCCGAGATCCTGCGCGGGATCGCCCCAGCCGGCAAATTCCCAATCCAGCACGGCC
This sequence comes from Methylobacterium sp. J-030, assembly GCF_022829545.1. Classification (GTDB taxonomy): domain Bacteria; phylum Pseudomonadota; class Alphaproteobacteria; order Rhizobiales; family Beijerinckiaceae; genus Methylobacterium. The sequence continues at coordinate 106,426 of NZ_JAKSYM010000226.1, forward strand.
GTGAGGCCGGTCTCATCGACCATGTAGTTGCCAGTGCGGAAATCCCGGTGCACGAGGGTCGGCGCCGCGCAAGCGGGCGCGCGACGTTCGCCCCAGCGCAACCCCCACTCGATCGCTGGCCGCCGGGCGCCGATGCCGTCGAGGTTTTCCCGCAGCCGCGCGATCTCGGCCCGGGCCGGGTCCGGGTCCGGCGCGCCCAGGAAGGCGAGCGATGCGGGCACCGCCCTGGGGTCGAGCGCCGCGTGGATCCGGGCGAGTTCCCGGCCCAGCGCTTCCGTCAGGCGCTCGCGGTCGCCGCCCAGCGTCAGGTCCTTGGCGATGCGCGGACCCAGCCCGACGCCCTCCACAAGCCCCATCAACGCGAAGGGCGCGCCGATCACCGCCGGATCCGCGCAGAAGCCCACCGGCTCGGGCACGCGCACGCCCGCTTCCCAGACCGCCTCCAGGATGCGGAACTCCTCGGCGCGGGACCGGCTCGACGCGATCGTGGCGGGGGCATCCATGCGCAGCACGAAGCCGCGCTGCTCTCCGCCGAACCGGCAGCGGACGAGGCGGTTCTCCTGGATCGAGCCGCCGCCGAGCGGACGCATCTCCTCGATCACCAGATCCGGGCGGTCGAGACGCCCGGCGATCCAGCCGCGCAGCCGTTCCTGCTCCATTTGCTACAGGCCCGAGACGAGGTGGCCGCCATCGACCGCGACGACGCTGCCGGTCATGTAGGCCCCGGCCTTCGAGGCGAGGAGCAGGAGCGGCCCGTCGAGCTCGGCCGCCTCGCCGAGCCGGCGCTGCGGCACGCGCTTGATCAGGGCCTTCCCGGCCTCCGAATCGAAGAACGCGTCGTTGAGTTCGGTCTTGATGTAGCCGGGCGCCAGGGCGTTGACCCGGATCCCATGGCGCGCCCATTCCAGCGCGAGACTCTTGGTGAGCTGGACGACCCCGGCCTTCGAGGCGGCGTAGGGCGCGAGCCCGCCGGTGACACGCAGTCCGAGGATCGACGCGATGTTGACGATGCTGCCGCCCGCGCCGTGCCGGACCATCCGCTTCCCGGTCACCTGAGCTACCAGCCAGACGCCTTTGAGATTCGTGTCGAGCACCGCGTCCCACTCCGCCTCGGCGAGGTCGAGGGCGGGCTTGGTCGCGGTGATTCCGGCATTGTTGACGAGGATCTCGACCGGTCCGAACCGGGCCTCGGCCTCGTCCAGCGCCCGCTCGACGCTGCTCACGTCGGTCACGTCCATCACGACGGCGTGGGCCTGCCCGCCCGCCGCCGTGACGCTGGCGACGGTCTCCGCCAGGGCGTCGGCCCGGCGCGCGCACAAGGTCAGCCGCGCCCCGGCCCGAGCCAGTGTTCCGGCGAAGTGGCGGCCGAGCCCGCTGGAGGCGCCGGTCACCAGAACGTGCTGGCCGGTGAGGTCGAACAGGTCCGTCATCTCAGTGCAGCCGCTCGAACGCCACGGCGATGCCCTGCCCGCCGCCGATGCACATGGTCGCGAGCCCGTAGCGGCCACCGGTGCGGGCCAGCTCGTAGAGCGTCTTCACCGCGATGATCGCCCCCGAGGCGCCGATCGGGTGGCCCAGCGCGATGGCGCCGCCGTTCGGGTTCACCCGGGCGGGGTCGAGGTCGAGGGCGCGGGACACCGCGCAGGCCTGGGCCGCGAAGGCCTCGTTCGATTCGATCACGTCGAAATCCGCAGGCCGCATCCCGGTCCGGTCGAGCAGCCGCCTTACCGCCGGGACCGGGCCCATCCCCATCTCGGACGGGTCGACGCCCGCATGGGCGTAGCCGACGATCCGGGCGAGCGGCCTCGCGCCATCCCGCTCGGCTTGCGCCGCGCTCGACAGGACGAGGGCCGCGGCGCCGTCGTTCAGCCCCGAGGCGTTGCCGGCGGTGACGCTGCCGGTCTTGGAGAAGGCCGGCCGCAGCTTGGCCAAATCCTCGGCGCTGGTCGGCTTCGGGTGCTCGTCGGTGTCGAACGCGACGGTCTCGCGTTTGCTTTGGACCGCGACGGGCAGGATCTGATCGCGGAAGACGCCTTCCCGGATCGCCCGGGCGGCCCGCGCCTGGCTCTCGGCCGCGAAGGCGTCCTGCGCCTCGCGGGAGACACCGTAGCGCGCGGCGATGTTCTCGGCGGTGACGCCCATATGGCCGTTGCCGAACGGATCGCTCAAAACGCCGATCATGTAGTCGACGAGGGCGATATCGCCCATGCGCTGGCCGGTGCGCGCCGCCTTCACGATATGCGGGGAACGGCTCATGTTCTCGGCGCCGCCCGCCACTGCGATCTCGGCATCCCCGAGCAGGATCGATTGCGCCGCCGACACGATCGCCTGCAGGCCGCTGCCGCAGAGCCGGTTGACGGTGAGCGCTGGCACCTCCTTCGGCACCCCGCCCTCGATGGCGGCGACCCGGGCGATGTAGGCGTCCCGCGGCTCGGTCGGGATCACGTGGCCGAACACCACGTGGCCAACGCGCTCCGGCGCCGTACCGGACCGCTTCAAGGCTTCCGCGACGCAGAGCGCCCCCAGTTCGGAGGGCGGCGTGCCCGCGAGCGCGCCGCCGAAGGTGCCGATCGCGGTGCGAACCGCGCCTGTGATCACGACATCGGTCATGGTTTCGGACCTTCCTCCTCTGGCCGGTCACTCAAGAGCCGCAAATCCGCGCGAACCGGCGCCAGGATTCCATCCGGCTCCCTCATCCCGAGGTGCCGCAGCGTCGCGGAGGCCTCAAAGGAGACCTCCGCGACGCTCCCGAATCCCTGGAGCCTTCTTCGAGGCGGCTTCGCCGCACCTCAGGATGAGGGCGCGGCTTGGAGATTGCCGCATGCCGGAACGCACGGCCATTCACGTCCCGACATCCCAGGACCAGAACGCGTCGCCCTCGGCCTCCAGGTTGCGGTTGAGCACCATCTTGTGGACCTCGTCGGCCCCGTCCACCAGCCGCGCCTGTCGTGCGTAGCGGTAGATCCATTCGAGCGGGGTGTCGGTCGAGTAGCCCCGGGCGCCGTTGATCTGGATCGCCACATCGGCCGCCGCGTGGAGCAAGTTGGCCACGTGAACCTTGGCCATCGAGACCTCTTTGCGGGCGAAGCTCCCCTGGTCGAGCGCCCAGGCCGCCTTCATCACCAGCAGGCGGCCGATCTCGATCTTCATGGCGAGATCGCCGAGCATGAGCTGGATGCTTTCGCGGTCGGCCAGGCGGATGCCGAAGCCGTGGCGCTCGGTCGCGTAGGCCCGGGCGATCTCGACACAGCGTTTCGACAGGCCGAGCCAGCGCATGCAGTGGGTGAGCCGCGCCGGGCCGAGGCGGATCTGCGTGAGCTTCAGGCCATCGCCCTCGTTCATCAGGACGTTCTCGGCCGGGATCTCCAGCCCGTCGAACAGCAATTCGCAATGGCCGCCATGCTCCTCCGGCCCCATGATCGGGATGCGCCGCAGGATCTCCCAGCCGGGCTGGTCCCGGTGGAACAGGAAGGCGGTCAGGCCCTTTCGCGCATCGTCGGAGGTGCGGGCCATCAGGATGAAGTGGGCGGCCTCCTCGGCGCCGGTGATGTACCATTTGCGGCCGGTCACCACGTAGGTGTCGCCCCGCCGCTCGGCCCGGGTCTGGATCATCCCGGGATCGGAGCCGCCGCCGGGATGCGGCTCGGTCATGGCGAAGGCCGAGCGGACCTGACCGGCCACGATCGGCGCCAGCCAGCGCGCCTTCTGGGCCGGGGTGGCGACCTTCTCCAGCACCATCATGTTGCCGTCGTCCGGGGCGGCGGAGTTGAACACGACCGGCCCGAAGATCGAGCGGTTCATCGCCTCGTAGCAGACCGCCATGCCGACCTTGTCGAGGCCGGCGCCCCCGGTCTCGGGCTTGAGCTGGAGGCACCAGAGCCCCTGCTCCCGCGCGAGACCGCGCAGCCGGGCGAGTTCCGGCAGGGCGATGTTGCCGTGGCCGTCATAGGCGGACGGATCGGATTCGAGCGGCACCACATGCGCCTCGACGAAGGCCGCGATCCCCGCCCGGTAATCCTCGACGCGGGGCGAGATGGTGAAATCCATGGGTCGCGGGCTCCGGCGAAGGCCTATGCGCGGTCTCGAGCAACGCCTGTCGATTGGGACTGGCGCCCCAACTGACTCTCTTCACGGTCTATGCGGTTGCAGGCAACCGCAAGGCGAAACGAAGTGCGGCAGCTGTTCGGTGCTGCCAACAGCGAAGGGTGGCAGGTCACCGCCGTCCGAACAGCCGCTCGATGTCGGAGAGCTTCAGCTCGATCGAGGTCGGGCGGCCGTGGTTGCATTGGCCGGAATTCGGCGTCGCCTCCATCTCGCGCAGGAGCGCGTTCATCTCCTCGGGCCGCAGGCGCCGGCCGGCGCGGACCGAGCCGTGGCAGCTCATGCGCGAGAGCACCGCGTCGAGGCGACGGCCCAGCGGACCACCCTCCGTGGCCGCATCCCCGCCCTCCTCGTCGCCGCTCGATTCGAGGGCGTCGACGATGTCGGTCACGAGGTCGCGCACCGAGGCGCCGAGCAGCGCGGCCGGCACCTCGCGGACCAGCACGGCTCCCGGCCCGAAGGCCTCGATGGTCAGGCCGAGCCGGTCGAGGTCCGGCGCTGCGGCGGCGAGGCGGTCGGCCTCCTCGGGGTTCATCTCGACCACGTCGGGGATCAGCAGCCCCTGCCGCGCGATGCCGCCGGCCGCGCGCTCCGCCTTCATCCGCTCGTAAACCAGACGCTCGTGCGCGGCGTGCTGATCGACGATCACGAGGCCGTCGCGGGTCTGGGCGAGGATGTAGGTCTCGTGGATCTGCGCCCGGGCCGCGCCGAGGGGATGATCCAACGCCTCCGGGGCCTCGGCGTGCGGCCGGACATCCGCCTGGGGCGGGGCCACGACCTCCCCGGCGAAGGCCGCCTGTGGTGCCTCCGCGAAGCCGGCCTCCCCGATCAGGGCGTAAGCCGGCTCCGCGGAGCGCGGCATCGGGGCGGGCCGCCATGCCTGTGGTGTCCGGTAGCCCGCAGGCGCCGCCACCGAGGGTGCGCCGGCCGGGAACGGGCTCGGCCGCGCAGGCTGAAACAGGCTCGGCGCGGCCGCTCCGGTATGGATCGCGAGCGCCGGCCCGGCCGGGCGCAGGGCGTCGAGGGTCCGGGCGGCGCCGGTGGTGGCCGAGCGGGCGCCGCCGCGCCGCAGGGCCTCGTGGATGGCGCTGACGATCAGGGCGCGCACCAGCCCCGGCTCGCGGAAGCGCACCTCGGTCTTGGCCGGGTGGACGTTCACGTCGACCCGTTCGGGATCGCAGGCGATCGTCAGCCCCAGCACCGGGTGGCGGTCCGCGGCCAGGGTGTCGGCATAGGCGCCGCGCACCGCCCCGAGGAGCAGCCGATCGCGCACCGGACGGCCGTTGACCGCGAGGTGGATGTGGGTCGCCGCACCCCGGTGATAGGTCGGCAGGCCGACATGGCCCGTCACCGCGAACCCCTCCCGGGCGAGGGAGACCGGCAGGGCATTGGCGGCAAAATCCGGCCCGAGCACTGCGGTGAGCCGGCGCAGATCGGCCTCCGGGCCTGTTTCCATCGGCAGGACCAGGGGCTGGCCGCTCTCGGTCCGGAGGGTGAAACGGATTCCGGGCTGAGTCATCGCGAGTCGGCGCAGCGTTTCGGCGATGGCGGCGTTCTCGGCCCGGTCGGATTTCAGAAACTTGAGCCGGGCCGGCGTCGCGGCAAATAGCTCGGTCACCTCGATCCGCGTGCCGCGCTGCGCTGGCGCCGGTCGGACCGGACCCTTGAGGCCCGCCTCGATGGTCAGGCTCGCCCCGGCCTCGGCCTCCGGCGTGCGGGTGACGATGGAAAGCCGCGACACCGCCCCGATCGAGGGCAGAGCCTCGCCGCGGAAGCCCAGCGTATCGATCGCCGTCAGATCGCCCCCGGGGAGCTTGGAGGTGGCGTGGCGCTCGACGGCGAGGTCGAGGTCCTCGGGCGTCATCCCGCGCCCGTCATCGACCACGCGGATCAGCCGACGGCCGCCCGCCTCGACGGTGACCTCGATGGACCGGGCCCCGGCATCGATCGCGTTCTCGACGAGTTCCTTCACGGCCGAGGCCGGGCGCTCCACGACCTCGCCCGCGGCGATGCGGTCGACGAGGATGGGATCGAGGCGGCGGACGGACGGCGCTGACGGGAGGGCGGGCATTCCCCGGACGATAGCCCCTCCCCGGCGACGTTCCAATCGCCGGCGTGGAAGGGCGCGACGCTCAGGCGCGCCGCTTCGACCCGCCAAGGGAGATCCGGTTCGCGCCGGCCCGTGTCCCGTGGCTCGGCGCCGCGTAGGGGCGGCGCGACAGGTCGTACAGCACGTTGCCGACGATCCCGGCGGCCCGGCGCAGGGTGGTGCCGTCGCAGGTCGCCGCCACGCGGACGCCGATCTCGTGCGTATGGCTGCGTCCGTAGAGCCAGACCGCAAGACGCGCCCGGGTCGCCTCCGGGATCCCGTCCAGGAGGTAGGCGGCGCCCTCCGGATCGGCCTTGATCAGGCGGCCGACGGTCTCCGGTGGGACCGGGCAGTCGACCGCGGGGTCGTCGATGCTGAGCGAACCGGCGTTCATCATGGCGGGCCTGAGGTCTGTGGAACTCCAGGTTGATGCCGTTTGGTTAATGGCGCCTTACCGTCAATTGTTCGCGATCAAATAGGGACGCGGTTCACAGCGGCCGGCGCACCACCCGGGCGATGAGCCCGACGATCCCCTCCCGGAACAGCAGCACGCACAGCACGAAGACGCAGCCCTGGATGATCGTCACCCAGGCGCCGAACTGGGCGAGGTAGGTCTCCATGGTGACGATGACCAGCGCGCCGACGATCGGCCCGAACACCGTGCCCATGCCGCCGACCAGCGTCATCAGCACGACCTCACCCGACATCGACCAATGGACGTCGGTGAGCGAGGCGAGCTGGAACACGATCGCCTTGGTCGAGCCGGCGAGACCGGCGAGCGTCGCCGAGAGCACGAACACCGCGAGCTTGTACTGGCTCGCCCGGTAGCCGAGCGAGATCGCCCTGGGCTCGTTGTCGCGGATCGCCTTCAACACTTGCCCGAAGGGCGAGTGGATGATGCGGTAGATCAGCAGCATCCCGGCCATGAAGATCACGCAGACGAGGCCGTACATCGCCCGGTCGTCGGCGAGGCTGATCGTGCCGAACAGGGCGCCGCGCGGCACCGCCTGGATGCCGTCCTCGCCGCCGGTGAACTTCGCCTGGAGCGAGAAGAAGAACGCCATCTGGGCGAGCGCCAGGGTGATCATCGAAAAGTAGATGCCCTGCCGGCGGATCGCCAGCGCGCCGAAGACCAGCCCGAGCAAAGCCGCCGTGGCGGTCCCGCTGAGGATTGCGAGTTCGGGCGTGAAGCCGAGCTGCTTGGCCGTGTAGGCGCAGAGATAGCTCGCCATGCCGAAATAGGCGGCGTGGCCGAAGGAGAGCAGGCCGCCGTAGCCGAGGAGCAGGTTGAAGGCGAGGGCGAACAGCGCGAAGCACAGCACCTTCATCAGGTAGACGGGATAGAGCACCAGCGGCGCCACGATCAGCAGCACGGCGATGCCGACGAAGATCAGGCGGTGGAGCGCCTTGTCGTCCCGGCTCGTCGCGGGCGCGGCGGCGATCGGGGCGGCGTCGATGGCGGCGGTGTCGGCCATGGGTGTCGAGCCTCTTCGCGGTCAGGCCGTGCGCCCGAACAGGCCGGCGGGTTTGACGAGCAGCACCAGTACCATGATCACGAAGATCACGGTCGCGGACGCCTCCGGATAGAACACCTTGGTCAGCCCCTCGACGAGGCCCAGGGCGAAGCCCGTGATCACCGAGCCGATGATCGAGCCCATGCCGCCGATCACCACCACGGCGAACACCACGATGATGATGTCGGCGCCCATGTTCGGGTTCACCGAGTAGATCGGCGCGGCGAGCACCCCGGCGAAGCCCGCGAGCGCGACGCCGAATCCGTAGGTCAGCGTCAGGAACAGGGGCACGTTCACGCCGAAGGCCTGGACGAGCGTCGGATTCTCGGTGGCGGCGCGGAGATACGCGCCGAGCTTGGTCTTCTCGATCACCAGCCAGGTGGCGATGCACACGACCAGCGAGGCGACCACCACCCAGGCCCGGTAGTTCGGCAGGAACATGAACGGCAGGCGCTGGCCGCCAGACAGCTCGGCCGGGATCGCGTAGGGGAGCCCCGAGACGCCGTACTGGTTGCGAAACAGGCCCTGGATGATCAGCGCCAGCCCGAAGGTCAGGAGCAGGCCGTAGAGGTGATCGAGCTTGTAGAGCCGGGCGATCAGCACCCGCTCCAGCACGATGCCGAAGGCGCCGACCACGAGGGGCGCCAGCCCCAGCGCCCACCAGTAGCCGAGGCCCACGTAGGTCAGCAGCATCCAGGCCACGAAGGCACCCATCATGTAGAGCGCGCCGTGGGCGAAGTTGATGATGTTCAGGAGCCCGAAGATGATCGCGAGCCCGAGCGACAGGATCGCGTAGAACGAGCCGTTGATCAGGCCGAGCAGCAACTGCCCGAACAGGGCCTGCATCGGCACTCCGAAGATCGTCGTCATGGCCGGTCTCCGTGCCCCCCTACCATGCTCAGCCCTTCACGAGGGGGCAATTGCCCGCGTTGAGCGGGCGGAAGACCTGATCGCCGGGAATGGTCTCGAGCTTCTTGTAGAGGTCCCACTCGCCCTTCGACTCGGAAGGCTTCTTGACCTCGAACAGGTACATGTCGTGGATCTTGCGCCCGTCCGCGCGGATCACGCCCTTGCCGAACAGCGGATCGTCGGTCGGCATCGCCTTCATCTTGGCGACGGTCGCGGCGCCGTCGGCGGTCGATTTCAGCTCGGCCACCGCCTTCAGGTAGTGCAGCACGTCGGAGTAGACGCCCGCGTGGTTGGCGGTGGGCTTGGAGCCGCCCTTCATCTGCTTGGCGAACCGGTCCGAGAAGGCGCGGGTCTGGTCGTTCAGGTCCCAGTAGAACGGCTCGGTCAGCACCAGCCCCTGGGCGACCTTTGTGCCGAGCGAGTGCACGTCGGAGGAGAAGACCAGGAGGCCGGCCAGCGCCTGCCCGCCCTCGGTGATGCCGAACTCGCCGGCCTGCTTGATCGAGTTGATCGTGTCGGTGCCGGCATTGGCGAGCCCGATCACCTTGGCGCCCGACCCTTGAGCCTGGAGCAGGAAGGACGAAAAGTCCGAGGTCGGGAACGGGGTCTTGACCGAGCCCACGACCGTGCCGCCGTTCTTGGTGATGACCGCGCTGGTATCGCGCTGCAGGGTCTGGCCGAAGACGTAATCGGCGGTGAGGAAGAACCATGTGGTGCCGCCGCGCTTCACCATCGCGCCGCCGGTGCCGTTGGCGAGCGCCACCGTGTCGTAGACCCAGTGGATCGTGTTGGGCGTGCATTGCGGGCCGGTGAGGTCGGCCGTGCCGGCGCCGGTGTCGATGAAGACCTTGTTCTTCTCCTTGGTGACCTGGCTGATCGCCAGCGCCACCGAGGAGGTCACCCCATCGGTGATCATGTCGACGGCGTCGCGGTCGTACCATTGCCGCGCGATGGCCGCGCCGACATCCGGCTTGTTCTGGTGGTCGGCCGAGACGATCTCGACCTTCAGCCCGTGCTGCTCCGGCTTGAAATCCTCGACCGCAAGCTTGGCGGCCACCACCGAGCCCTCGCCGCTGATGTCGGAATAGGCGCCTGAGCGGTCGCCGAGGATGCCGATCTTCACAGTGGTCTGCGCCGCCGCACTGCCCATCATCATGGCGCCCGCGAGGGCGGAGAGGGTCACGGGCCGGGCGATACGTCCGAACATTTCGTTTCCATCCACTATCGGCCAGACGGTCTTTCGCCGGCCAAGACTCGGGGCACCGATCCTGGCGCTTCAGCAGTATTTTTGGACCGACTTCAGACGCCGAGATAGGCGTGAAGCTTGTCGATATTGGCATCAAGCTCGGTGTTGGGGATCATGTCGACCACCCGGCCCTGCTCGATCACGAAATGCCGGTCCGCCAGGGTCTGGGCGAAGCGGAAGTTCTGTTCCACCAGGATGATGGTGTAGCCCTGTGACTTCAATTGCTGGATGGTCCGGCCGATCTGCTGGACGATCACCGGCGCGAGACCTTCGGTGGGCTCGTCGAGCAGGATCAGCTTGGCGCCGGTGCGCAGAATGCGGCCGATGGCCAGCATCTGCTGCTCGCCGCCCGAGAGCTTGGTACCCTGGCTGCCGGCGCGCTCCTTCAGGTTCGGGAACAGCGTGTGGATCTCGGCGACCGACATGCCGCCCGGCTTCACCCGCGGCGGCAGCATCAGGTTCTCGTGGACCGTGAGGCTCGCGAAGATGCCGCGCTCCTCCGGGACGTAGCCGATGCCGAGCCGGGCGATGTTGCGCGAGGCCATCCGCACCGTCTCGACGCCGTCATAGAAGATCGAGCCGGCGCGCTTGCCGAGGATGCCGATGATCGCCCGGAGCGTCGTGGTCTTGCCGGCGCCGTTGCGGCCGAGCAGCGTGATCACCTCACCGGTCCTGACGTCGATGTCGATGCCGTGCAGCACGTGGCTCTCGCCGTACCAGCCCTCCAGGCCGCGGACGGTGAGGAGCGCGCCGGTTGCCGCGGCGGGCGTGAAGGTCTTCCGCACGGCCTCAGGCATGTCCCGCCCCGATATAAGCCTCGACCACGCGGGGATCCTTGGACACCGTGGCGTAATCGCCCTCGGCGAGCACCTGTCCGCGGGCCAGCACGGTGATGCGGTCCGACAGGGAGGCCACGACGGAGAGGTTGTGCTCCACCATCAGGATCGTCCGGTCCTTCGAAACGCGCCGGATCAGGGCGGCGGTGCGGTCGACATCCTCGTGGCCCATGCCGGCCATCGGCTCATCGAGGAGCAGCATCTCGGGATCGAGGGCGAGGGTGGTGGCGATCTCCAGCGCGCGCTTGCGGCCGTAGGACAGCTCGACCGCCTGCACGTCGGCGAACTCGGAGAGGCCCACGGCCTCGACGAGTTCCAACGCCTCGCCGTTCAGCGCCCGCAGCACCCGCTCGGGGCGCCAGAAGTCGAAGGAATCGCCGCGCCGCCGCCGCTGCAGGGCGATGCGGACGTTCTCCATGACGGTGAGGTGCGGAAACACCGCCGAGATCTGGAACGAGCGCACGAGGCCGAGCCGGGCGACGTCGGCGGCCTTTAGGCCGGTGATGTCGCGGTCCTTGTAGCGGATCGTGCCCGCGGTCGGGATCAGGAACTTGGTCAGCAGGTTGAAGCAGGTGGTCTTGCCGGCCCCGTTCGGCCCGATCAGCGCGTGGATCGTCCCGCGCTCGACCTGCAGCGCCACGCCGTTCACGGCGCGGAATCCGCGAAATTCCATCGTCAGGCCGTCGGTCGCCAGGATCACGTCCCGTGCCAAGCACTGTCCTCCCGCATTTCGCTTCTTGCCGCCATATCGCCGAACCGCGCCGGATCCGTCCATCGCAAACGCGCGGTGCGGTGCGACAATCCCCGGCTGGTATATCTACATCGCGCATCCGGTGCAGATCGGCCGCAGCTTGACCACGTATCGGAGCCCTTATAACTCAGACAAGTTCGCGGCGGGCGCCGAAGGAGCAGGCATGGCCGGTCGCGCGGCTTACATCGCGGTCGACTGGGGCACGACCAATCGGCGCGCCTACGCGATGGCCTCCGACGGGACGGTGCTCGAATCGATGCGGGACGACCGCGGCGTGCTGAGCCTGGCTAAGGACGCGTATCCGGCCGAGATCTCCGCCCTGCGCGCGCGCTTCGGCACGGAGCCGGTCATCGCGGTCGGCATGGTGGGGTCGAGCCGGGGCTGGTGCGAGGCGCCGTACGTCGATGCGCCCGCGACCCTGAAGCAACTCGCCGAATCCTGCCGGGAGGCCGCGCGGAACGTGCGCATCGTCCCCGGGATCGCCCTACGGGACGGCCGGCGGCCCGACGTGATGCGCGGCGAGGAAATCCAGATCCTGGGCGCGATCCATGCCGGCTCGGCGCCCGCGACCGCCCTGTTCTGCCAGCCCGGCACGCACAACAAGTGGGTCGAGACGGTCGATGGGGCGATCACGAATTTCACCACCGTGATGACGGGCGAATTGTTTGCCCTGCTTCGCGCCCACGGGATTCTGGCGGGCATGCTCGACGGGCCGGTCGCGGACGGGGCGCCGTTCCGGCGCGGGCTTCGCCGGGGGATCGCGTCCGGCAACCTCGCCGCGACCCTGTTCGAGATCCGGGCCGGACTGCTGCTCGATCGGCTCGAACCGTCCGAGGCGGCGGCTTATGCCAGCGGCGTGCTGATCGGCGCCGATGCGGCGACCCGGGACGATCTGAGATGCCGACCGGTTCATCTGCTCGGCGGCGGGGCGCTGAGCGAGCTCTACGCCGCCGCGGTGACGGAACTCGGCGGGAGCCCCGTCATCGTGCCGGACGGCGCGACGACCACCGGCATCCATGCCCTCTGGAGCCTGAACGCATGACGATCCTCGATCGGTTCGAAGCCGCCTTCGCCGCCTGCCCGCTGGTGGCGATCCTGCGCGGCCTGACGCCCGAGGAGGCGCCCGCGGTGGGCGACGCCCTCGCGGATGCCGGGTTCACGCTGATCGAAGTGCCGCTCAATTCCCCCGATCCGCTGCACAGCATCGCGCTCCTCGGCGAGCGCCTGGCCGGTCGGGCGCTCGTCGGGGCCGGCACGGTTCTCGAACCCGCGCAGGTCGAGGCAATCAGGGCGGCGGGCGGCAGCCTGATCGTCTCGCCCAACGTGGATGCGGCGGTGATCCGTGCAACCCGTTCGCTCGGCCTCGTCTCCCTGCCGGGCTACCAGACGCCGACCGAGGCGTTCGCGGCGCTCGCGGCCGGCGCGACCGCGCTCAAGCTGTTCCCGGCGGATGTCGCCGGGCCGGCGGCCCTGCGCGCCCACCGGGCCGTTCTGCCGCCCGGCACGCGGGTACTGGCCGTGGGCGGCGTGACGCCGGAAGGCATCACCGCGTGGCGCGCGGCGAGCGCCGACGGGTTTGGTCTCGGCTCGAACCTCTATCGCCCCGGCAAGGCGGCGGCCGATGTCGCGCGCGACGCGGCGGCCTTCGTGGCGGCGGTGCGGCACGCGGTGTAGGCGCTCGCGGTCCGATCCCGGGTCCGCGGTCGGCGCGTCTTGGACCGGGACCGGCAAACGCCTATCAGAGGGCCGTCCCTCACGAGACGGGAGCGGCCTGATGGCGGATGAGATCACAGGGTCGGCCGAGGATGACGGGCTCGACCTCATCGAGACGCCTTGCCTCCTGCTCGACGCCGACCGGGTGACGGCCAACGTCGCCGCCATGCGGGCGCGGCTCGACGGGCTCGGTGTGGTCCTGCGTCCACATCTCAAGACCGCCAAGTCCCGCGACGTCGCCCGAATCGCCATGGCGGGCGAGGCCGGGCCTGCGACCGTCTCCACTCTGCGCGAGGCCGAGTACTTCGCCGAGGGCGGCGTCCGGGACATGGTCTACGCGGTCGGGATCGCGCCGCAGAAGCTCGAACGGGTCGGCTGGATCCGGCGGCACTGGCAGACCGATCTCGCGATCATCCTCGACTCGCCGGAGCAGGCCGAGGCCGTGGCCGCCTGGAGCCGCCGCCAGGGCGACCCTTTGCCGGTGCTGATCGAGATCGACGCGGACGGCCACCGCTCCGGCGTGCCTCCGCAGGATGCGGAACAACTGGTGGCGATCGGCCGCGTCCTCGACGGGGCAGCCAGCCTGCGCGGCGTCCTGCTGCATGCCGGCAACAGCTACGGGCTGAGTGAGCCGGACGCACTGCGCGCCGCCGCCGAGGCCGAGCGCGTCGCCGCGGTGGGCGCGGCCACGGCGCTCCGGGACGCCGGCCTGCCCTGCCCGGTGGTCAGCGTCGGCTCCACACCGACCGCGCGCTATGCGGAGACCCTCGACGGCATCACCGAGGTCCGGGCTGGCGTCTTCATGATCGGCGACCTGTTCCAGGCGGGCGTCGGCTCCTGCGCGGTGGGGGACATCGCGCTCACCGTCCTGGCCACCGTGATCGGCCACCAGCGGGCGAAGGGCTGGATCATCACCGATGCCGGCTGGATGGCGCTCTCGCGCGACCGGGGCACCGCCCGGCAGGCGGTCGACCAAGGCTACGGCCTCGCCTGCGACCGGGCCGGCCGGCCCTATCCGGACCTGATCGTCGCCGACGCCAATCAGGAGCACGGTATCCTGGCCTTGCGAAAAGGCTCCGCGGCTGCCCTGCCCGATCTTCCGGTCGGCGCACGCTTGCGCATCCTGCCGAACCACGCCTGCGCCACGGGGGCGCAGCACGACCGCTACCATGTGGTGGCGGACGGCCGTCTCAACGGCGCGGTGTGGCCGCGGATCAACGGCTGGTGAGATCAGGCGCCCGCACCGCCGTCAGGCGGACACGGCCCGCATCACTCGGGGCGCGCGGTCGGCGCGATGGCGCCCGTGATCACCGGCTCGCCGGCCACGACGCCGATCACCGGCTGCGCCCGCTGCCGGTCCAGCTTGTCGGCCGACACGAGCGCGGCGGCGATCAGGGCCGCCACCGCCAGGGTCGCCTTAAGCACGTCCCAGATCCGCGCGAGCATGGGCTCAACCTCACCAGCGACAGCGTGCGATATGCGAGGCCGCGCGACCGCGATCCGCAATCCTCGCAACCTGTGCCGTCAGGCTTGCTCAAACCTTACCAGGTGACAGGATCACCGCTCTCCATCCAACACTGATGCGGCAGTGCATCATCGTGTCCGCAGAATTCGGTTCGCGGTGGTTCCCGCCACCCCTCAAGCCTCGGCGGCCATCGCCTCGAAGACCAGGGCGTGGCGCCGCGCCAAGGCTTCCACATCCGCGGTGTAGCCGCCGCCGATCACTGCCACGAGGGGAATGCCCCGGGCGCGAGCCTGGGCCACGACGAAACGGTCCCGAGCCAGCAGCCCATCATCGGTGAGGCAGAGCCGGCCGAGGCGGTCGTCCCGGTGCGGGTCGACGCCGGCATTGTAGAACACCAGATCCGGCGCGAGCGCGTCGAGCAGTTGCGGCAGGCGGGCGCGCAGCACGGCGAGGTAATCCTCATCGCCGAGCCGGTCCGGCAGGCCGATATCCAAGTCGCCGGCGATCTTCTGGGACGGGTAGTTGTTCTCGCAGTGGATCGAGAGCGTGAACAGCTCAGGACACAGGGCGAGGCAATCGGCGGTCCCGTCGCCCTGGTGGACATCGAGGTCGACCACGAGGGCGCACCGTATCAGGCCCTCGGCCTGGAGGGTGCGCGCCGCCACCGCCACGTCGTTGAGCACGCAGAAGCCCGCCCCCTGTTGTCGGCGGGCGTGATGGCTGCCGCCGGCGGCGCTGCCCGCGAGGCCCTCGGCGAGCGCCAGCCGCGCTGCCAGCAGGGTCCCGCCGACGGAACTGCGCGAGCGTCGGACCACCGCGGCATCGACCGGCAGGCCGATCGCCCGCTCGACCTCCCGGGACACGGTGCAGGCAAGGACCGCCTCCACGTAGGCGGGATCGTGCGCACGGACGAGGATGTCGGCAGTTGCCAAGTCCGGCGTGACGAAGCCCAACGGCGCCAGGCCCTTCGCGATCAACGTCTCGGCGAGCAGCCCGTATTTCCGCATCGGGAAGCGGTGACCGGCGGGCAGGCTCGCTTCGTAGGCGGGGTGGAAGGCGATCGGCGGGATCATACCGGCCCGCCGAAATCGGCCAGGATGGCCGTGGCCAGCACCGAGCCGCTGTCGTAGGCGGCCTCGATCCGCGCGCCGAGGCACCAGTCACCGGCGGCACCGAGCCGGAGGGTCGGATCGTAGAGGTTGGCCCTGCCCAGGGGGTGTTCAACCTGGGCATAGCGCCAGCGATGGGCTTCCACGTAGGACGGGCGCAGGGCGAGACCGAGATGGTACTCTGCGGCGGGGAGAAGCGCGGCGGCGACCGCGTCTTGCGCGTCTTCGAGGTGGTTGCGCGACCAATCCGCCGTCGCGTGGATCGTCAGCCGGCTGCCCGGAGGGCGGCCAGGCTTCGACGCATCCGCGGCGATGAGCGCGATCGGATCCGCCCGCGGTTCGATCAGGGCCTGGGTCACGCCGTTCTCGGCCGCGACCATCAGGGACCAGCACGGCGCGTAGGCGGCGCGCTCGATGCCGGGGAGCGCGTATCCGGATCGATCGAGCAGCGCTCGGCCCTGCGGCGCGGGGAAGGTGATGGCCACGGCGTCGAACGGTCCGTGGACCGCATTCGAAGCAGTCTCGACATACCACGCTGATCCGGTCCGCGCGATCCGCGCGATCGTGATCCTGCTCGCGACGGAAAGCCCGGTGAGGAGATCGCGCACAGGCGCAGTCATGTCGGGTATCCCGATCCGACGCCCGGCCCCCGCCCAGGGGGCCGCGATGCCGCGCCCCGCCCAATCCTCCAGCCGTTTTTCGAAGGCGGGTCCGTGCGCCCGCATGAACTGGGCTCCGTGGTCGAACTGCAGGGTGCCATCCCGCCTGGTCGCCATCCGTCCACCGACGGTCCGGCCCTTATCGAACACCTGAACGGCCAGACCGGCATCGGCGAGCCTGCGGGCCACCGCAGCGCCCGCCATGCCGGCCCCCAGGATCGCCACGCTCCGACAGTCGCTCACCGACCCCACCCGATTCGAGGCGCGACCCGGCGAGCCGCGTATCGGCCAAGATAGGGCATGCCCTGCGGGGAACAGCGCGACGCTCTGCCATCCACCGACAGCCACTTTCCCGTCGCGTTCCGAGCGGCGGACGAAGCTGCACCGAACATTGTCGCGAAGCGCCCGCATAGCCGCGAGCCGCGCCCGTCGAGATCGTCGTGGGGGGACCATTGGTGCGGGTAGAGGGAATCGAACCCCCACGCCTTGCGGCTGGCGATTTTGAGTCGCCCGCGTCTACCAGTTCCGCCATACCCGCCCGCAGGGCGCTCTTCGCACAGGTCGCTGGCGCCGGCCAAGCGTAATTTTCGGCGGCCTGAGCGATCTGGCCAAGGCACGGCGCCTATGCTCAAAGGGCGGCCCGTCATCCAGTTCGGGAGATCGAATGCTCCGCCGGCTCTACGCGTGGATCCTGGCCCTCAGCGGCAGGCCCTCAGCGCCCTATGCGCTCGGCGCCTTGGCATTCGCCGAAAGTTCATTCTTCCCGGTTCCGCCGGACGCGATGCTGGTGCCGATGGCGGTCAGCCGTCCCGACCGGGTCTGGCTCTACGCCACCATCGCGACCGTCGCGTCGGTCCTCGGCGGCCTCGTCGGCTATGCCATCGGCGCCCTGCTGTTTGATTCCGTCGGCGAGTGGCTGATCCGTCTCTACGGCCTGCAGAACTCAGCCGCGACCTTCCAGGATTCCTATGCCCGGTACGGGCACTGGGTGATCCTGCTGAAGGGGCTGACGCCGATCCCCTACAAGCTCGTGACCATCACGTCGGGCTTCGCCCATTACAGCCTGTTCTGGTTCACAATCCTATCCATCGTCACCCGCGGCGCCCGGTTCTTCATCCTGGCCGGGCTGCTCGGGCGGTACGGGGTCCAGATCCGCGGCGTGCTCGACCGCCATCTCAATGCGGTTGTGGCGATCTCGGTGGCGGTGATCGTCCTCGGCTTCCTGCTGTTCAAGGTGATCCTGTAGTGATGAATACGGCGGCCACGCTTCGTCTCAAGACCGCCGGCCTCTGGCTGGCTATCTTTTCCGCCGTGGCCCTCGGGGCCGTGCTGGTGATGCAGTACGGATACGGCTACGCGCCCTGCAAGCTGTGCCTCACGGAGCGCCTGCCCTACTACGCAGCCCTGCCGCTGGGGCTGATCGCGCTGTTCGCCCCGGAGCGCCTCGCCCGGCTCGTCCTCGGTCTCGCGGCCCTCGGTCTGCTCTACGGGGCCGGCGTCGGCGTCTATCACGCGGGCGCGGAGTGGGGGTTCTGGCCCGGGCCGACCGATTGCGGCGGGGGAACCGGCGCAAACCCCGGCCAGATCGGCGACTTCCTCAATGCGTTGCAATCCACCACGGTGGTGGATTGCTCGGTGGCGGCGCTGCGGGTGTTCGGCGTCTCGCTGGCGGGCTGGAATGCCCTCCTTGCACTCGCGCTGGCCTCCTTCGCAGGCACCGCCGCAGTGCGGCGCTGAGCGCCGGAACCGCGCATCCGCTGGTCATCCGCTCACCGCGTGGACCGAGGTTCTAGTTGCGGTCGTCCGGCAGCACGGGGATCGCGGCGACGTCGATCCCCTCCTCGATCAGCGCCCGCGCCTCTGCGGGGCTAGCCTCACCGTAGATCGAGCGGCCCTCCGTCTCCCCATAGTGAATCTTGCGCGCTTCCTCGGGGAAACGAGGGCCGACATGCTCGGCGCTCGCCACGACGTGCTCCCGTACGGCCTTCAGCATGGCCCGGAGTTGCCGCTCGGGCTCGGCGATCAGGGTCATCGGCGCCTCGGCTTGCGGCGTCGGCGCGGGCGCTCGGTCGCGATCGGTGCGCGCGATGCTCGGCACCATCAGCGCTTTGCCGACCGCGGTGCTGTCGCAGATCGGGCACGCGACGAGCCCCCGGGCAGCCTGGGTGTCGAAGGAATCGGAGGACGGGAACCAGCTCTCGAAGCCGTGTCCGGCCTCGCAGACGAGACTGTACCGGATCATTGTTCTGCTTTGGGTGTCTACTGTGCCGGCTCGACCTGCTGGCCGACCCGCTCGACGGTGAAGGCGCGCCCGTGCTTCAGCGACGGGATCCGCGCCCGGGCATCGGCAACCTGCGCGAGATCGATCTCCGCCAGCACGACCCCCGGCTCGTCCCCGCCCGCATCCGCGAGGATCCGCCCCCAGGGATCGACGATTATCGAATGGCCGAACGTCTCGCGCCCGTCCTCGTGGACGCCGCCCTGCGCCGCCGAAATCACGAAGGCCCCGGTCTCGATCGCCCGCGCTCGCTGGAGAACGTGCCAGTGCGCCGCCCCGGTCTGGCGGGTGAAGCAGGCCGGCGCGGTCAGCACCTCGGCGCCCGCCTCCGCAAGGGCGCGGTACAGGCCGGGGAAGCGGATGTCGTAGCAGATCGTCAGCCCGATCGCGGCGAGGGGCGTCGCGGCGACGATCGCGCAGGCGCCGCCGGTATAGGTCGCCGATTCGCGCCAGCGTTCGCCGCTCGGTAGGTCGACGTCGAACAGATGCATCTTGTCGTAGGCCGCTACGACCGTACCGTCGGCGTCGATCAGGAAGGCCCGATTGGCGATCTTGTCGCCAGCGCGCACCGCGATCGAGCCAATCTGCACCACCGTGCCGGTTTCCCGCGCGGCCTCGCGCAGGGCCGCGAGGGTTGGATCCCGGTCTTCGGTGGTGACGTGCGCGAACAGGCGCTCCCGGTTGCGCTCGACCAGGGAGGTCATCTCCGGCGTCTGCACGTAGGCCGCGCCCCGGGACGCCGCCTCGCGCACCCCCGCCACGGCCGCATCGCTATTTGCGCTCGGGTCTCGGCCCGAGCGCATCTGCACGCAGGCGGCCGTGAAGCGGGCCTCAGGCATCAGCGGTATCTTTCAGGAGCGGATCGAACTTGCCGGCGCGGTCGAGGGCATAGAGGTCGTCGCAGCCGCCGACATGCCTGCCGCCCACGAAGATTTGCGGCACGCTTGTGCGGCCCCCAGCCTTCTCGATCATGGTGGCGCGGGCACCTTGGACCCGCTCGACGTCGATCTCCTGAAAGACGACGCCCTTCTCCTTCAGCAGGCTCTTGGCCGCCGAGCAGTAGGGGCACCACGCCGTGGTGTAGATGGTAACCGGCTGCATGGCGTTCGATGTCCCGCGCGTGACAACCCGTCATATAGGGGCGCACCGGGCGGGTTGCCTATGTCCGTGTGGTCACACGCTTAACACCTGTCGATCCACCAGTGGGCCGGCGCCGGTGCCGTCAGGCGGCCAGCAGCTTCTCGACCTCGTTGACGAGGTCGCGCAGGTGGAACGGCTTCGACAGAACCTTCGCGTCCTTAGGGGCCTTGGAATCGGGGTTCAGCGCCACGGCCGCGAAGCCGGTGATGAACATGACCTTGATGTCGGGATCCAGCTCGGTGGCGCGGCGCGCCAGCTCGATGCCGTCCATCTCGGGCATCACGATATCGGTCAGCAGCAGCTCGAACGGTTCCTCGCGCAGCCGGTTGTACGCCGAGAGACCGTTGTCGAAGGACAGGACGTCGTAGCCGGCGTTCTGCAGCGCCTTGGCCAGAAACCGGCGCATGTCGTTGTCGTCTTCCGCCAGCAGGATTTTCATCGGCCGGATCCGAGCCTTCGTATCGTGGTGTTGATCCCATAAAGGGAGGCGATGGTAAACAAGGTGTTAGGATCCCGGGCGCACCGCATGCCGCATGTGTCGCCGATAGCACGATCAGCCCGCGGCGCGGAGTGGACAGGCGGGCGTCCGCGCACCACAGTGCGAGCCTGCCGTGCTCCTTCCATCGCCGGATTGTCCACGCATCGATGAGCGCTCCCGAATTGGTCAAGCCAGACGTCTTCGGATTCGCCCCGCCCTATGCCGTGGATGAACCCGTAGCGCATACCCTGCCCTTCGTCTTCAATACCGGTCATTCCGGAGCCGTCTACCCCCCGCATTTCATCGCCGCGTCGCGGCTCGATGCCCTGGCCCTGCGCCGGTCGGAGGACGCCCATGTCGAGCGCCTGTTCGCGCCCGTGGTCGAGCTCGGCGCGCCCCTGCTGCGGGCGAATTTTCCCCGTGCCTTCCTGGATGTGAACCGCGAGCCCTTCGAGCTCGACCCGCGCATGTTCGACGGGAGGCTGCCGCCCTTTGCCAACACGCGCTCGATGCGGGTGGCCGGGGGGCTCGGGACGGTGCCGCGCGTCGTGGCCGACGGACAGGAGATCTACGCCCGGCGCCTGCCCGTCGAGGAGGCGACCGCGCGGATCGAGGGGCTCTACAAGCCGTATCACCGGATCCTGCGGAGCCTGATCCAGCGAACCGCCAAGCTCCACGGGCATTGCGTGCTGATCGACTGCCACTCGATGCCGTCCTCAAGCCTGGGGCGCGACGCGGAGGTCAAGGCCGATGTCGTGCTCGGCGACCGATTCGGGACAGCCTGCGCGCCGACGCTCATCGAGGCGTTCGAGGCGGCGTTCCGCGCCAGGGGCTTTCGCGTGGTGCGCAATAAGCCCTACGCGGGCGGCTTCATCACCGAGCATTACGGCGAGCCCAACCTCGGACGGCACGCGCTGCAGATTGAGGTCAACCGCGCGCTCTACATGAACGAGACGAGCCTCGCGACGCATGCCGGGTTTCCCGGGCTGGTGGATGTCCTGCGTGCCGTCATCGGCGAGGTCGCGTCCGACCTCGCCACTCTGTCGCCGCGCCGTATGGCCGCCGAATAGGGCGCGCGTCGTGTCCGACCAAGAAAAAAGGCCACTCCCGAAGGAGCGGCCCGAAGTCGAGGGAGGAAACGCCCAAGAAGGGCTGCGGGACCACGACGCCATCGCGATCTCGCAACGCACAAAATAAAGTGCGCCGCACAAGACGCAAGTGCCAATTCGCCGACGGCGCCGCATCTGGCGCATACCTGCCTCGCGTCGCGCTCGGTCGCGTTGCCGTCCATCGAACGGCGCGCGATCAGCCGTGTTCCTTGAGGAGCCGGGCGATTTCCGCCTTCAGGGGATCCGCAAGATCCTTGCGCTCCAGGGCATAGGCTAGGTTCGCCACGAGGAAGCCGAGCTTGGACCCGGTATCGTAGGTCCGGCCCTCGTAGTGCATGCCGAAGAAGTCCTGCGTCTCCATCAGGTCGATCATGGCGTCCGTGAGCTGGATCTCGCCGCCCGCGCCCTTCTTGCCGTGCTCGAGGATCCCGAAGATCTCCGGCTGCAGGATATAGCGCCCCGAGATGATGAAGTTCGACGGAGCGGTACCCTGCTTGGGCTTCTCCACCATGCCGGTGATCTGGAACGATTGCCCGAAAGTCTCACCGACGCTGACGATCCCATACTGATGGGTCTCCTGCGGCGGCACTTCCTCGACCGCGATGACGTTGCCGCCGTGGCGCTCGTAGGTCGCCAGCATCTGCTGCATGCAGCCACGGCTCAGCATGTCCGGGAGCAGCACCGCAAAGGGTTCGTCGCCGATGATCTCGCGGGCGCACCACACCGCGTGGCCGAGCCCGAGGGGTGCCTGCTGGCGCGTGAAGCTCGTCTGCCCGGCCTTCGGGAGGTCCCTCTGCAGGTCCTCGAAGGCAGCCGTCTTGCCGCGCTCCTGGAGCGTGCGATCGAGTTCGTAGGCGATGTCGAAATGGTCCTCGATGACCGCCTTGCCGCGTCCGGTCACGAAGACGAAGTGCTCGATACCGGCCTCCCGGGCCTCGTCGACGACGTGCTGAACCACCGGCCGGTCGACGACCGTGAGCATTTCCTTCGGAACCGCCTTGGTGGCAGGCAGGAAGCGCGTACCCAGGCCCGCGACGGGCAGGACGGCCTTGCGGATCGGTTTCATCGATCGGTAACCCCAAGGACTGAATGAAATGGTGTGAGCAACAAATGTACAGACTGGCCCGACGCGCTCCGTGCGGGAGCGGGACCCGCGCGATCGGCGGGCACAGCAGTCAGACAGGCTCAGGCGGCGCCTCGCAAGAGCCGGATGTGGATAGTATGGGGCAGTGTGCCGTAAATATAGCGTTTGCAACCGCGTAAGTAGGCTTGATGGGCTCTCTGCCGAAGTGGGCGCCGTTCGGCGCAGGAGAGCGCGTAACGATGGATCGGAGCCGGGCGCGCTGGCAACGCGATCGGGCACGGTTCTCATGATGGCGGCATCGAGGGGGATGACATGGCGGTGCTCGTTACAGGCGGTGCCGGATACATCGGCAGCCACATGGTCCTGGCGTTGCTGGATGCCGGCCATGAGGAGGTCGTCGTCCTGGACGATCTGTCCACCGGCTTCGACTGGGCCGTGCCGGAGGGCGTCAAGCTCGTGGTCGGCGACGTGGCGGACCAAGCGCTCGTCACCCAGACGATCCTGCAGCATCGGATCGATGCGCTGGCCCATTTCGCGGCCAAGATCGTGGTTCCCGAATCCGTCTCGGACCCGCTCGGCTACTACCTCGCCAACACGGTGAAGACGCGCGCGCTGGTCGAAGCCGCGGTGCGGGCCGGCGTGCGGCACGTGATTTTTTCCTCCACGGCGGCCGTCTACGGCGAGCCGGAGGTGGTGCCGGTCCCCGAGGATCTGCCGCTGAACCCGATCAATCCCTACGGCCGCTCGAAGCTCATGAGCGAGTGGATGATCGCCGACGCGGCGGCGGCCCACGCCTTTACCTACGTGATCCTGCGCTACTTCAACGTCGCGGGCGCGGATCCGGACGGCCGGTCCGGCCAGTCGACGCCGAATGCCACCCACTTGATCAAGGTCGCCACGCAGGCGGCCCTTGGCCAGCGCGAGCGCCTCGACGTCTACGGCACCGACTACCCGACGCCGGACGGATCGTGCCTGCGCGACTACATCCAGGTCTCGGACCTCGCCGAGGCGCACCGGGTCGCCCTCGACCACCTGCGGGCTGGGGGCGAGAGCCTGACGCTGAATTGCGGCTACGGGCGCGGCTACTCCGTGCTCGACGTCATCGAGGTGGTGAAGCGGATTTCCGGCCGCGACTTCCCTGTGCGGCTGTGTCCCCGGCGGGCCGGCGACCCGGCCCAGATCGTGGCTGAGGCGGGGCTCATCCGCGACCGGCTGGGCTGGAAGCCCCGGCACGACGATCTCGACGCGATCGTTGCCCAGGCGCTCGCGTGGGAGGATCGTCTCGCCAAGCGCAACCGGATCTGATCGGGTGCTGTCGCGCCGGGCATTGCTGGCGGCTGGCCTGTGCTTCCCAGGCGTGGTGCACGCGACGGAGCCGGCGCGTGCCGACGTCACCTTTCAGGCCTTCATCGAGGCCCTGCGCCCCGACGCGATCGCCCGGGGCGTGACACCCGAGACGTTCGACCGTGCCTTCCGCGGACTCGTGGCGCCAGATGCCGCCGTCCTAACGCGGACGCGCCGCCAGAGCGAGTTCGTCCGGCCGGTCTGGGACTATCTGGTCGGCGCGGTCTCCAGCGGGCGGATCGCCCGGGGGCGTGCGCGCGGTGCTGCGCTGGCCTCGACGCTCCGGGCGATCGAGGGCCGGTATGGCGTGCCCGGTCCGGTAACGCTGGCGATCTGGGGCGTCGAGTCCGATTTTGGTGCCAGCGCGGGCGACGTACCGACCATCCGCGCCCTGGCGACCCTGGCGGCCGCCGGCCATCGGGGCACCCTGTTCCGCGACGAGTTGCTCGCGGCGTTGACCATCCTGCAACGGGGCGATGTCACGCCGGAACGGATGAGCGGGAGCTGGGCGGGGGCCATGGGCCAGGTCCAGTTCCTGCCCTCCACCTATCTGGCGCATGCGGTCGATTTCGACGACGACGGCCATCGCGACATCTGGATCAGCGCGCCCGATTCCCTCGCCTCGATCGCCGCCTATCTGAAGGATCTCGGCTGGGATCAGGCCCTGTCCTGGGGATACGAGGTGCGTCTGCCGGGAGGCTTCGATCTGGCGCGCGACACGGGCGATCTCGCGCACTTCACTGAGCAAGGCGTTCGGCGGGTGGATGGCCGTCCCCTGCCATCGCGCGGGCGCGCCAGCCTGTTTCTTCCGGGCGGGCTCGGCGCACCGGCCTTTCTGATCACCGACAATTTCGAGGTGATCCGAGGCTACAACACGTCCGATTCCTACGCGCTGGCAGTCGGTCATCTTGCCGACCGGCTGGGCGGCGGTCCGCCTCTCGCGGCGTCGTGGCCCAAGACGGCCGGGCTCGGCGGTCCGGGCCTTCGGCAGCTCCAGATCGGGCTCGCCGCGGCTGGCTTCTACGACGGGCCGACGGATGGTCGCGCCGGCCCCAAGCTGCGCGAGGCGGTGCGACGCTACCAGATCGGCGCAGGCCTGCCGGCCGACGGCTATGCGACGGCCGCTCTTCTCGCCCGTTTGACGAGCCGACCCGCATCACGGCCCTGAGGGCGGGCGCAATTTAGACCCGAGAACGACTTGGCCCTATAACACTGTGGTCTGAGATGGCTCCGTTCGACGTGAAGAGTGCGGGATGAGCATGAAAGTCGCTGGTCGGCGCGGCTCGGGACGGCCCGTGCATCTGGGGACGGCCATCGTGCTGTGGCTCGTCGGGCTCCCCGCGTTCGCTGGCGCCCCCGCTCTGGCTCAGTGGGGCGATGGCTACCAGCAACCAGGCAACGGCAGCTACTACGAGGCGCCGCCGCGGCGGCGGCCCCGGGATGCCTACTATCGCGACGACGGGAGCTACGGGCGCCAGCCCCGCTATGCGCCGCCTCAGGAGGCACCGCGTCAGTTCTACTGGCCCTGGGAGGACCGGCCGCAGCCCGTCGCGCCCCCACCGGAGCGCGCCTATCGGGCGCCGCGTCCCCGCAGCTACGCGCCAACCGAGGCACAACGGCCCGCGCCTGCGATCAAGCGTCGGGTGCGGCCCGCCCGGGCTCCGGCGCCGCCGAAGCCCGCCATCGCCAAGACCGAGCCGCACGTGCAGATCGCGGTGTTCGGCGACTCCCTGGCGGATCACCTCGCCAAGGGCCTCGACGACGTGTTCGAGGACAATGCCGACGTCGCCGTGATCGATCGCGCCAGGGGCGACAGCGGCCTCGTGCGCAAGGACGTGGTCGACTGGCCGAAGGCAGCACAGGACTACCTTCAGGCGAACCCGAAGGTCCGCTACGCCCTGGTCATGCTCGGCGCCAACGACCGGCAGCCGATCCGCGACGGCGAGGAGACCGTCGATCCCCTGACCGATCGCTGGCGCACCCTGTACCGGGCGCGGGTCGATGCGCTCATCAAGGTCTTCACCGACCGAAAGCTGCCGCTGGTCTGGGTCGGGCTGCCGCCCATGCAGAGTGAATCGCTGAGCCG
The DNA here is from genome assembly GCF_022829545.1 of Methylobacterium sp. J-030. GTDB lineage: Bacteria > Pseudomonadota > Alphaproteobacteria > Rhizobiales > Beijerinckiaceae > Methylobacterium. The sequence continues at coordinate 132,337 of NZ_JAKSYM010000226.1, forward strand.
GGACCTCGCCGCGATCAACGACATCGTCCGCGACAGCGTGACCAAGGCCGGAGCGACCTACGTCGACATTTGGCCGGGCTTCGTCGATGACCGTGATCGCTATGCCGCCTCGGGGCCGGATCCGGAGGGGCAAATCGCCAAGCTGCGCACGGCGGACGGCGTCCATTTCACCAAGGCCGGAGACCGGAAGCTCGCGCATTTCGTCGATGTCGAACTCAAGCGCCTGATGGGCACGACACCGGCACCGACCGATCAGCCTTCTGCCGCCGTGACCCCGAACGGCGCGCCCGCCGCCGCGGCGCCGAGCCTCGACGGGACCGGCCAGCCGACCGATACCGCGGCCATCGACCGGCAAATCACCGCCATGCTGCCGAGCCTGCCCGAGCCCCCCGGCGTCCCGGCGCTGCCCGTCAAGCCCACAGCCGGACCCGTCGTGCCTCTGAGCCGAATGGAAGTCTCGCCCGGCGGCGCGCTGCTGAACGGTAGGCCGCGGGACGTGGACAATCTCGGCACCGTCGAGCGGACGCTGCTGCGCGGGAATGCGCCGATGCCGCAGCCCGGACGGGCGGACGATTTCCGCTGGCCCCCCGGCTGACGCCAAGGGGCCGCACGGTATCGCGCCCCTACCGCGGCAGGACACTCGACCCCATCAGCGTCTCGTCGATGGCGCGGGCGGCCTGCCGACCCTCGCGGATCGCCCAGACGACGAGCGACTGACCCCGACGCATGTCGCCAGCCGCCCAGATCTTCCCGTCGGAGGTGCGGTAATCCTCCTCGTTCGCCTCGACGTTGCCGCGCTTGCTCACGCCGATCTTGGATTGTTCCAGGAGGCCCCGCTGGACCGAACCCGCGAAGCCGATCGCCATGAACACGAGATCGGCCGGCAGCACGAACTCGGAACCGGGGATCGGCTGGCGCTTGGCGTCGACCCGGGCACAGACGACGCCCGTGAGCTGACCCTTCCTGTTGCCTTCCAGTCGGAGGGTGGCGGCCTGGAACTCGCGCTCTGCGCCCTCTGCCTGGCTGGACGAGGTGCGCATCTTGGTCGGCCAGTAGGGCCACACGGTGAGCTTGTCCTCGCGCTCCGGCGGCCGCGGGCGGATGTCGAGCTGCGTCACCGACAGGGCGCCCTGCCGGAACGCGGTGCCGACGCAATCGGAGGCCGTGTCGCCGCCGCCGATCACCACCACGTTCTTGCCCGAGGCCAGGATCGGCTGTTCGCCGTTGCCGCGCATCGGTTCGTTGTTCACCCGGCGGTTCGACTGGATGAGGTAGGGCATTGCGTAGTGGACACCCTCCAGATCCTGGCCCGGAAGCTGCGGGTTGCGCGGATCCTCGGCACCGCCGCAGAACATCACCGCGTCGAACTCGGCCTTCAGCTCGTCCACCGATTTCGTCACGCCGATGTTCTGGTTGTAGTGGAAGACGACGCCCTCGGCTTCCATCTGGCGCACACGCCGGTCGATGTGGCGCTTCTCCATCTTGAAGTCCGGGATACCGTAGCGGAGCAGGCCGCCGGCCTTCGGCTCGCGCTCGAACACGTGGACGGCATGCCCGACCCGGGCGAGCTGCTGCGCCGCCGCCATGCCGGCCGGCCCCGAGCCGACGATCGCAATGCGCTTGCCGGTGCGGGTCTCGGCCGGCTCGGGCTTGACCCAGCCCATATTCCAGGCCCGGTCGGCGATCGCCTGCTCGATCGTCTTGATGGCGACCGGCTGGTTCTCGAGGTTCAGCGTGCAGGCCTCCTCGCAGGGTGCGGGGCAGATCCGGCCGGTGAATTCCGGAAAATTGTTGGTGGAGTGGAGGTTGCGCGACGCCTCCTCCCAATCCGACTGGAACACGAGGTCGTTCCAGTCCGGGATCTGATTGTGGACCGGGCAGCCGGTCGGCCCGTGGCAGAACGGGATGCCGCAATCCATGCAGCGGGCCGCCTGTTTCGTCAGGTCGTGTTCGTCGAGCGGCAGCGTGAACTCGCGGAAATGCCGGACCCGGTCGGCGGCGAGCTGATACTTCTGCTCCTGCCGGTCGAATTCGAGGAAGCCTGTGATCTTGCCCATCGATCAGTCCAATCGCGCCACTTATCCCGCGCCGGAGGCTTGCCGCATGATCGAGAACGCCGGGTCAGGACCGGAGCCAGTTCTCGATCGACAGCGCGCTGATCCGCGCGAACTCCCTCGTGTTGTCCGTCATCAGAACGCTCCCGTCCGCGAGCGCCTGCGTAGCGATGAGCAGATCGTTGGAGCCGATCGGCGTTCCGGCCTGCTCAAGCCCGAAGCGCAGCTCCGCGTAGATCCTGTCGTGAGGCGACCGCCAAAGCGCGATCTCAAGGGCGCTTAACACCGTCTCGATCTGCAGCGAAAGTCGTGCCGATCCTCTCCGTACCGCACCCTAGCGAAGCTCGGCCGCGACGATGACGCTCGTATAAACATCCCCCTCCCCGACCTGCCGGATCCGCTCGGCCACCGATCCCCGCGGCGATCGGATCAGCGCCGAGAGGATGTTGGTGTCGAGCAGGTAGCGCACTCAAGTCCGCTCCGGCTCCGGGGCCGGATCCGCGATGTCGGGCCAAGCCTCGTCGAGATCATCCAACCGGTCCAGGACGGACAGGAGGGATGGGCCGGCGACCGGCTCGAGGATGAGCCGGGAACCATCCTGGCGCAGCATCGCCTCTTCGCCGCCGAGGATGAAGCCGGGCGGCAGATCGATGCGCTGACCGGCGTCCGTCTTGATCAGACGAATGCGCGCCGCCCGTTCGCCCATCTCCATCGGCTCCCTACTCCGCCGCCACCGGCATCCGCGCCATCTCCATCTCGCGCAGCGCCCGGCGGTACTCCACCGGCATCACCTTGACGAACTTGGTGCGGAAGCTCGCCCAATCGTCGAGGATGCGCTTGGCCCGCGGGCTGCCCGTGTACTTCAGATGGTTGGTGATGAGCTGGCTAAGACGTTCCTCGTCGTGACCGGACATGTCGGCCAGGATGTCGACCCGGCCCTTCGTTTCCAGGTCGCCGTCCTGGTGGAAGCGGCGCATCAGGTCGTCCTCCTCCTCGACGGGTTCCAGATCGACCATCGACAGGTTGCAGCGCGCCGAGAACGACCCGTCCTCGTCGAGCACGTAGGCGATGCCGCCTGACATGCCGGCCGCGAAGTTGCGCCCGGTCTCGCCGATCGACACGACCACGCCGCCGGTCATGTACTCGCAGCCATGATCGCCCATGCCCTCGACCACCGTGATGGCACCGGAATTCCGCACCGCGAAGCGCTCGCCTGCGGACCCACGGATGTAGCACTCGCCCGCGATCGCCCCGTACAGCACCGTGTTGCCGACCATGATGGTCCGGTCCGGAGGCGACTTCAGCGCGTCGCTCGGGCGGATGATCAGCTTGCCGCCCGACAGGCCCTTGCCGACGTAATCGTTGCCGTGGCCGGTGAGTTCGAGCGTAACGCCGGCCGCCACCCAGGCGCCGAAGCTCTGGCCGGCGGTGCCGGCGAGCTTCACCACGATCGTGTCGTCGGGCAGTCCCTCATGGCCGTGCGCTTTCGCCACCATGCCGGACAGCATCGCCCCGGCGGCGCGATCCGAGTTCCGGATCGTCTCGCTGATCACCACCGGCTCGCCGGTCTCGATCGCGTGCTGCGCCTTCTCGATCAGCCACCGGTCGAGGACCGTGTCGATCGGGTGATGCTGCACGTCCACGTGGCGGATCGCCGTGCCCTCGGCCACCTTCGGCCGGTGGAACAGCTTGGTGAAGTCGAGCCCGCGCGCCTTCCAGTGGGCGATGGCCTCGACCTTGTCGAGCACGTCGGAGCGGCCGACCGCCTCCTCCAGCTTCGTGAAGCCCAGCGAGGCCAGGATCTCCCGCACCTCCTCGGCCACGAAGAAGAAGTAGTTCACCACGTGCTCGGGCGTGCCCTTGAAGCGCTTGCGCAGCACCGGGTCCTGCGTGGCGACGCCGACCGGGCAGGTGTTCAGGTGGCACTTGCGCATCATGATGCAGCCGGCCGCGATCAGCGGGGCCGTCGAGAAGCCCATCTGATCGGCGCCGAGCAGCGCCGCGATGATCACGTCCCGCCCCGTGCGGATGCCGCCATCCGCCTGGAGGGCGACGCGGCCGCGCAGGTTGTTGAGCACCAGCGTCTGCTGGGTCTCGGCCAGACCCGTCTCCCAGGGCCCGCCCGCGTGCTTGAGCGAGGTCAGCGGCGCTGCCCCGGTGCCGCCGTCATACCCGGAGATGGTGATGTGGTCGGCCCGCGCCTTGGCGACGCCCGCCGCCACCGTGCCGACGCCGACCTCGGAGACGAGCTTCACCGAGACGTCCGCCGCCGGGTTCACGTTCTTCAGGTCGAAGATCAGCTGAGCCAGATCCTCGATCGAGTAGATGTCGTGGTGCGGCGGCGGCGAGATCAAGCCGACGCCCGGTGTGGCGTAGCGGACCTTGGCGATCTTGGCATCGACCTTGTGGCCGGGCAGCTGGCCGCCCTCGCCGGGCTTGGCACCCTGCGCGACCTTGATCTGCATCATGTCGGAATTGACGAGGTATTCCGTCGTGACGCCGAACCGGCCGGAGGCGACCTGCTTGATCGCGGACCGGCGCGAGCGCCCGTCCGGCAGGGGCTTGAACCGCTCGACCTCCTCGCCGCCCTCGCCCGAGTTCGAGCGGCCGCCGAAGGAATTGAGCGCGATGGCGAGCGTCTCATGCGCCTCCTTGGAGATGGAGCCGTACGACATGGCGCCGGTGGCGAAGCGCTTGACGATCTCTGAGGCCGGCTCGACCGCCTCCAGCGGCACGGGCTCACGCCCGATCTCGGACGCCGACTTGAGGCGGAACAGCCCGCGCAGGGTCTTGAGCTGGTTCTCCTGCCGGTTCACGAGCTGCGCGTATTCCCGGTAGCGCTCGGGCACGTTGAGACGCACCGCGTGCTGGAGCGTCGCCACCGTGTCGGGCGTCCAGGTGTGGGTCTCGCCGCGCAACCGGTAGGCGTATTCGCCGCCGACATCGAGGGCGTTCCGGTAGACCGGGGCGTCGCCGAAGGCGTCGCGATGACGGCGCACCGTTTCCTCGGCGACCTCGGCCATGCCGACGCCCTCGATGGTGGTGGCCGTGCCGAAGAAGTCGCGGCCCACGAAGGTCGAGTTCAGGCCGACCGCGTCGAAGATCTGCGCGCCGCAATAGGACTGGTAGGTCGAGATGCCCATCTTGGACATCACCTTCAGCAGGCCCTTATCGATCGCCTTGATGTAGCGGAAGATGATCTCGTCGTCGGTGAGATCCGGCGGGAACTCGTCCTTCATCTCCAGAAGAGTTTCGAAGGCGAGGTACGGGTTGATCGCCTCGGCGCCGTAGCCCGCCAGGCACGCGAAGTGGTGTACCTCGCGCGGCTCGCCCGATTCGACCACGAGGCCGACCGAGGTCCGCAAGCCCTTGCGGATCAGGTAGTTGTGCACCGAGGCCGTCGCGAGCAAAGCCGGGATCGGAATCCGGTCCGGCCCGACAGCCCGGTCGGTCAGCACGATGATGTTGTAGCCGCCACGCACCGCCGCCTCGGCCCGGTCGCAGAGCCGGTCGAGCGCCCCGTCCATGGCCTGCGCGCCCATCTCGGCCGGGTAGGTCATGTCGAGGGTCTTGGTATCGAACCGGTCCTCGAAATGGCCGATCGAGCGGATCTTCTCCAGGTCGCCGTTGGTCAGGATCGGCTGGCGGACCTCCAGGCGCTTGCGCCGGGACGCGCCCTCCATGTCGAGCAGGTTCGGCCGCGGCCCGATGAACGAGACGAGGCTCATCACGGCCTCCTCGCGGATCGGGTCGATCGGCGGGTTCGTCACCTGCGCGAAGTTCTGCTTGAAGTAGGTGTAGAGCAGCTTCGACTTCTCGGAGAGGGCCGAGAGCGGGGTGTCCGTGCCCATGGAGCCGACGGCCTCCTGGCCGGTCACCGCCATGGGCGCCATCAGGAGCTTCAGATCCTCCTGGGTGTAGCCGAAGGCCTGCTGGCGATCGAGCAGGCCGACATCGCCGCGGGATTCGCGCGGCTGCACTGGGCGCAAATCCTCCAGCACGATTTGGGTGTTCTTGACCCAGTCGGCGTAGGGATGCGCGGCGGCGAGCTCGCCCTTGATCTCCTCGTCCGAGACGATGCGGCCCTTTTGCAGATCGATCAGCAGCATCCGGCCCGGCTGGAGGCGCCAGGATTGGACGATCTTCTCGTCCGGGATCGGCAGGGTGCCCATCTCGGAGGCGAGCACCACGAGGCCGTCATCGGTGACGATGTAGCGGGCCGGACGCAGGCCGTTGCGATCCAGGGTCGCGCCGATCTGGCGGCCGTCGGTGAAGGCTACGGCGGCGGGCCCGTCCCACGGCTCCATCAGGGCGGCGTGGTACTCATAGAAGGCGCGCCGCTCCTCGCTCATGAGCGGGTTGCCGGCCCAGGCCTCCGGGATGAGCATCATCATCGCGTGGGCGAGCGGGTAGCCGCCCTGCACGAGGAATTCGAGCGCGTTGTCGAAGCAGGCGGTGTCGGACTGCCCCTCGTACGAGATCGGCCAGAGCTTTGAGATGTCGTTGCCGAACAGATCCGAATCGACGCTCGCCTGACGCGCCGCCATCCAGTTCACGTTGCCGCGCAGCGTGTTGATCTCGCCGTTATGGGCGACCATCCGGTACGGGTGCGACAGGCGCCAGGTCGGGAAGGTATTGGTGGCGAAGCGCTGGTGCACGAGGGCGATCGCCGAGACGAAGCGCTCGTCCTTCAGGTCGAGGAAGTAGTTTCCGAGCTGGGTGACCAGCACCATGCCCTTGTAGACGATGGTCCGGCTCGACACCGAGACGGGATAGAACGCCTTCACCCGCGGGTCGTCGAGGGCGTAGACCTTGTTCGAGATTCCCTTGCGGGCGACGTAGACGCGGCGCTCGAAGGTGTCCTGATCGGTCACCGAGGCGGGGCGGCCGATGAAGACCTGCCGATGGTGCGGCTCGGTCGCCTTCACGGCCAGCCCGAGATCCTCCGGATCGACCGGCACGTCGCGCCAGCCGAGCAGGGGCAAGCCCTCGGCGGCGAGGACCGATTCGACGATCTCCTGGATGATCGCCCGGGGCTCCTCAGCCTTGGGCATGAACAGCTGGGCGATCGCGTAGGCGCCGGCCGGCGGCAGTTCGAAGCCCAGCCGCGAGCATTCCTCGGCGAAGAAGCCGTGCGGGATCTGCGTGAGGATGCCGCAGCCGTCGCCCATCTTGGGATCGGCCCCGACGGCGCCCCGGTGGTCGAGATTCTCGAGGATCTTCAGACCCTGCTGGACGATGGCATGGGTGCGGCGATCGTGCATGTCGGCGATGAAGCCGACACCGCAGGCATCCCGTTCACGGGCCGGATCATAGGCACCCTGCTGGTTCGGCAGAGCCGGATCACGGACGACGAGCGGCATAGCGCCACCGCGGGGCGCGGCAGCCTGGAGCGTGGAAGCGGCAAACGCGTCGGCGGGTCTGCGCTGTGACATGCTTCGATTCGTCCTTCCCTCGACACCGTCCGCTCATGAGCGCCCCGCTCATGAGCTTCGCGAGCATGTTTCGTGCCCGCAGACCGTCGGCGCCAGTGACTCCGACCTCATGTCGCAGGCCATCCGGCCGGTCCTGAGGGACACGTCCACCGGCTTGCGTTCATCGAGGACCCGGACCGCTCGGGGAGCGGCGCACTGGCGCGCCCGTATCCGTCTGCCGAATGCCGCGCCCGCGCGCGAGACGGCGACGGCCGGTGCACGGCCGATGGGACAGTTGTGCTGTCCTATGTCGCGAAATTGCCAGATTGAAATGCTTTCAGCAAGTGACGGGTGCCGAGCGCCGAAGCGTGCCTTCGGTCGCCCGTCGATTTATCGCGGTGAGCCTCCGCAATCTTGCCAGATTCGGGCGGTCTACCCCAGGGGCCGAGCACAAGCGGCATGCGGGGCAACGACCCTGCCGGCATGGTCGAGGTCCGGGTTTCACCGGCCCGGACCATGCTGGAACCGGATACTCTGCCGGGTCTCCAATGGGAACGGACAAGAGTGATGATCACCATCAGGACGGCTGCGCGCCTTCGGACGACGACGACCCGGACCCTCTGCGCCGCGCTCCTGTCCGGCGGCGCCCTGATGGGGCTTTGCCGGGGCGCAAGCGCGCAATTCGCCTTCGAGGAAGAGGTCGTGCCACCGCGCGTCGTGGCATGGCGCCTCGCCGACCAGGGCTTCACCGGCCTGAGCCGTCCGCGCTTCAACGGGCGTGTCTACGTGGTCGAGGCCGTGAGCCCGGCGGGCATGCCGATGCGGCTTTTCGTCGATCCGGGATCCGGTGGGATCGTGGGTCGCCAGCGGCTCGGCGGACCCGATACCTATGCCCGGCTGGAGCGGCCCGCCCCCGGCTTCGGCTGGACCGAGGAGGATGCCGGACCGCGGCGCATCGTTCGGCCCGTCCCCACCGAGGAGGCTCCGGCCTTGCGGCTCGATCGGCGTCCGGCCAGCACGTCCGCGCGGCCTGAGACCAATCCTGACGCCGTCAATCCCGATCATGTCGGCAGGAGCACCCCGCCGCGGAAGGTTGCGCGCACCGCTCCGGTGCGAAACCCGGACTTGCGCGCGTCGCATCGGACCTCTCCTGAGGCACCCGCCCCGAAGATCGTTCCGGCCGAGACCGCCACGACCGAGTCGAAGACCGGTCCGGCGCCTGAAACCAAGTCGGCTGCGATCGACAAGTCCGCGGCGATCGAGAAGGCTCCCTCCGCCAGCCCTGCCCAGCGTCCGGACGAGGCGGCCAAGCCGTCAGTCCCCGCCGTCGCCGATGCGGCCAAGTCCACGGCCAAGGAGTGGAAGGATCCGCCGGCCGACAGGAAGCCCGTTCGGGTGATCGGCGGCGCGACCATCGTTCCCGGCCCCTCGGAGAAGGAGCCGGCGGCGCAGTAATACGCTACGCCGCCACGAGCCGTTCCGCGCCGGTGAACACCGTGACCGAATCGGCGCGGGCGATGGCGCAGAGCGTGATCCCGTGCACCCGGGCGCGGTCGAGCGCCAGGGAAGTCGGCGCCGAGATCGCCACGATCACGGCGGCGCCGAGTCGTGCGGCCTTCTCCACCATCTCGAACGAGCAGCGGCTGGTGATCACCAGAAAACCCTGATCGGCCGCAGTTCCGGCGCGCATCAAACCACCGATCAGCTTGTCGAGGGCGTTGTGGCGGCCGACATCCTCTCGCACGGCCACGAGCGCACCGTCGAGCGCAGCCCAGGCCGCGGCATGGACCGCTCGGGTCTCGGCCCCGAGGCGCTGCGCGGCGTCGAGACCGGCGAGCGAACGGGCGATCGCCGGCAGCGACACCCGCAGATCCGAAACCGCGCCCATCTCGGCCCGCGGCAGTTCCGCCAGATCCTCGATACCGCAGACGCCGCATCCGGTGCGCCCGCTGATTGCGCGCTTGCGGGCCAGATGCTCGCGCAGCCGCCCCGGGGCGAGCTCGACATGGAGCCGCACGCCGTCCGGCCCAGCCTCGACCCGCGTCTCGCGGATCTCTTCGGCCCCCTCGACGATCCCCTCGGTGAGGCTGAAGCCGTACGCGAAATCTTCCAAATCGGCCGGCGTCGCCATCATCACCGCGTGCGGCACGCTGCCGTAGACGAGATTGATCGGAGTCTCGACCGCGAGCGCGCGTTCACCGAACCGCGCCGCGTCGCCCGTATAGGTCACGATCCGCATCGGCGCGCTCACCGAGCAGGGTGGCAGCGCCATGATATGAGGCCTGGCCTCCGTCGACATGCAGCCCTCCGATCGCGAGGCCCCTACGTATCGATTGCCGCGCGCGAGGCAAAGCTGCGGCGGCAAACCAGCGAAAGACCACGTTTGGGCAACGCACAAACTGCCGGAAAGCGCGCGATGCGACGCTTGTGCGGTTGCACCCTGGCGGTCCTTGTGGTCTGAAGCCCCGGTCGGATAATGCCGGGTGACACAACCGGTACTCCGTCAAGTCGGTATAATCTCGCCCTTCGCGTGAGTGAGGCGGTCCGGCGGGAGCCACAGATCAGGGGAGCCACGAGAGGCAGATGCGGACGGTGCGGACGATCAACCGGTCACTCTGGAGCCTCGCCACCTTCGGCGCCCTGCTCTTCCCGACAGTGAACGCCCAGGCAGCCGGCTTCGGCCAGCCTGTGCCGTGGGAGATGAGCCGCCAGATCCCGGTCACCGAGAACGCCCGGGACATCCTGAGCTTCGAGATCGGCCTGCACTGGTTGTCGGTGGCCATCTCGGTCTTCGTGCTCGGCCTGATCCTGTGGTGCATTTTCCGCTTCGGCGAGAAGCGAAACCCCACGCCGTCGCGCACCACCCACAACACCGCCATCGAGATCGCCTGGACGATCGTACCGGTTCTGATCCTGGTCGCGGTGGCGATCCCGTCGTTCCGCCTGCTGCGCACGCAGCTCTCGGATCCGAAGGCCGACATGATCGTGAAGGTCATCGGCCACGCGTGGTACTGGTCCTACGAGTACCCGCAGACCGAGGCCGGCGGCGGCTTCACGTTCGATGCCAATATCGACGAAGATAAGCAGCCCCGCCTGCTCCAGACCGACAACGAGATGGTCGTTCCGGTCGGCAAGATCGTGAAGATCCAGGTCACCGCCGCGGACGTGCTGCATTCCTGGGCGATGCCGTCCTTCGGCTTCAAGATCGACGCCGTGCCGGGCCGCCTGAACCAGATGTGGTTCAAGGCCGACAAGGAGGGCACCTTCCACGGCCAGTGTTCCGAGCTGTGCGGCCAGCGGCACGCCTACATGCCGATCGTGGTCCGCGTGGTCAGCGAGCAGGCCTACGCCGACTGGCTGAAGGAGGCGAAGACCAAGTACGCCCGCATCGATAACGGCACGAGCTTCGCCGAGGCGCGCTGAGCCCCGGTCGACCCCGAACCCATCCGATTCACAAGGCACCCGTATCCATGGCTACAGCCGCAGCCCATGCCGACGCCCACGAGGTCCACGACCACAAGCCCTCGTTCTTCGCCCGGTGGTTCCTCTCGACGAACCACAAGGACATCGGCACCCTCTATCTGCTCTTCGCGTTCTGCGCCGGCATGATCGGCGCGTTCCTCTCCTTCGGCATCCGGATGGAGATGGAGCAGCCTGGCCTGCAGTACTTCTCGAACCCCGCGACCTACAACGTGTTCGTCACGGGCCACGGCCTCATCATGGTGTTCTTCATGGTGATGCCGGCGCTGATCGGCGGCTTCGGCAACTGGTTCGTGCCCCTCATGATCGGCGCGCCCGACATGGCGTTCCCGCGCATGAACAACATCTCGTTCTGGCTGACGGTGGCGGGCTTCTGCTCCCTCCTGTGCTCGCTGTTCGTCGAGGGCGCGCCCGGCGCGTCCGGCGCCGGCACCGGCTGGACCGTCTACCCGCCGCTCTCGACCGCCGGCCATCCCGGCCCCGCCGTCGATTTCGCGATCTTCGCCCTGCACCTCTCGGGCGCCGGCTCGATCCTCGGCGCGATCAACTTCATCACCACCATCCTGAACATGCGCGCCCCGGGCATGACGCTGCACAAGATGCCGCTGTTCGCCTGGGCCGAGCTGGTGACCGCGTTCCTGCTGCTGCTCTCGCTGCCGGTTCTGGCGGGCGCCATCACGATGCTGCTGACCGACCGCAACTTCGGCACGACCTTCTTCGATCCGGCCGGCGGCGGTGATCCGATCCTGTACCAGCACCTGTTCTGGTTCTTCGGTCACCCCGAAGTCTACATCATGATCCTGCCGGCCTTCGGCATCGTGTCGCACATCATCTCGACGTTCTCGCGCAAGCCCGTGTTCGGCTACCTTGCGATGGCCTACGCCATGGTGGCGATCGGCGTGGTCGGCTTCGTCGTGTGGGCGCACCACATGTACACGGTCGGCCTGTCGCTCCAGACGCAGTCCTACTTCGTGTTCGCCACGATGGTGATCGCGGTCCCGACCGGCGTGAAGATCTTCTCGTGGATCGCCACAATGTGGGGCGGCTCCATCCGCTTCACCGCGGCGATGCACTGGGCGGTGGGCTTCATCTTCCTGTTCACCGTCGGCGGCGTGACCGGCGTCGTGCTGGCGAACTCCGCGGTCGATAAGTATCTGCACGATACCTACTACGTCGTCGCGCACTTCCACTACGTGCTGTCGCTCGGCGCAGTGTTCGTCATCTTCGCCGGCGTCTACTACTGGTTCCCGAAGATGACCGGTCACGTCATCCCGGAATGGGCCGGCAAGCTGCACTTCTGGCTGGCCTTCATCGGCGCGAACGTCCTGTTCTTCCCGATGCACTTCCTCGGGCTCGCCGGGATGCCGCGACGCTACGCCGACTATCCGGACGCCTTCGCGGGCTGGCACAAGGTCTCGACTTATGGCGGCCACATCTTCGGCCTGGGGATGTTCGTGTTCGTGATCGGCGTGGTCCTGGCCTTCCGCTCGAAGGAGCGGGCTGCCGACAACCCGTGGGGCGAAGGCGCCACCACCCTCGAGTGGACGCTCCCCTCCCCGCCGCCGTTCCACCAGTTCGAGACGCTGCCCCACATCGTCGACGAGCCGGGCGCGCACTGATAGACACCCGGCGAGGGCCGCATCAGCGGCCCTCGCCCTTCCCCGGAGGCCGGTTTTCCGACCTCCCGGCAAGGGCGAGGCTCGAGGTCGAGCGTCGAGGGCGATCCGCACGGGCCGAGGGATGCATCCTGGGCCCCGCTCACGCCGTCCCTTTGAACACGTCGAATTCGAGACACGACTCGGCCGTGACGTGCGCGGCCGGGCGCCGGCACAGCAGCGGCAGACGCGATGACGAGCCTGACGACCAGCATCGGACACAACGCCCCGGCCCCCGCCCTCTCGGCGGCCGGTGGGGACGTCCCGGACTATTTCGCGCTCCTCAAGCCGCGGGTGATGGTCCTCGTGATCTTCACCGCTCTTGTTGGGATGGTGGTCTCGCAGGGCCACGTTCAGCCCATGATCGGCGCCATCTCGCTGCTCGCCATCGCGGTGGGTGCCGGGGCCTCCGGCTGCCTCAACATGTGGTGGGATGCCGACATCGACGCCGTGATGAGCCGCACGGCGACGCGGCCGATCCCGTCCGGCCGGATCACCTCCGAGGAAGCGCTGGGCTTCGGCCTGTTCCTCTCGGTGGCCTCCGTGGTCGTGTTGGGCCTCGCCGCCAACCTGCTGGCCGCGGCGCTGCTCGCCTTCACCATCGTGTTCTACGCGGTGGTCTACTCGATGTGGCTGAAGCGGGCGACCGCCCAGAACATCGTGATCGGCGGCGCCGCCGGCGCCCTGCCACCGGTGATCGGCCAGGCCGTGGTCACCGGCTCGGTCGGGATCGAGTCGCTGATCCTGTTCGCCATCATCTTCATCTGGACCCCGCCGCATTTCTGGGCGCTGGCCCTGATCAAGGCCGACGAATATGCCCGCGCCGGCATCCCGATGATGCCGAACGTCGCCGGCCCCGCGTCCACCCGCCGCCAGATCGTCTGGTACTCCCTGCTGCTCGCGCCCCTCGGGCTCGCGCCCGTCGCGCTGGGCTTCGGCGGCCTGGTCTACGCGGTGATCGGCCTGGTCGGTGGCGTCGGGATGGTGGCCTTCAGCATCCGCGTCCTGCGCAACCGCGAGGGCGAGGCCGAGCGGCGCGCCGCGCTCGGCATGTTCGGCTTCTCGATCCTCTACCTGTTCGCTCTGTTCTCCGCGCTGCTGGCCGAGCAGAGTTTTGGCCTGTTCAGGCCGGTCCTGGGCTGAGCGCCATGCAGGATCCCGAGATCCAGTACCGTCCGCTGACGCCCGAGGAGGAGAGGCGTCGCCGGAAGCGCTCGATCGCCATTGCCCTGGCGCTCGGGGCCTGGGTCCTGCTGTTCTTCGTGCTGACGATCGTCAAGCTCGGACCGCAGATCCTCAGCCGGCCGTTGTAAGGAGACCCTCATGGCCGCACCGCAACCGAATCCGGGCCGCGGCGCCAACCGCACGGCGCTGGCCTGCGCCGGCCTTGCGGTCGGCATGGTGGGCCTCGCCTTCGCCTCGGTCCCGCTCTACGACGCCTTCTGCAAGGCGACGGGCTACGACGGCACGCCGCGCCAGGGCCCGGCGCTCGCCGCCTCCGCGGCCCGGGCCGACGACAGCATGGTGGTCCATTTCGACACCAACGTCGCGCCGGGCCTGTCCTGGAAGTTCGCTCCCGAGACGAACAGCGTCGAGGCCAAGCTCGGCGAGACCAAGACCGTCTTTTTCCGGATACAGAACACCGGGACGAAGCCGTCCTCGGCTGTCGCGACGTTTAACGTCCAGCCCGGCCTGATGGGCGGCTACTTCGTGAAGATCGCCTGCTTCTGCTTCAACGAGCAGACGCTCCAGCCCGGCGAGACCCTCGACGTGCCGGTGGTGTTCTACGTCGATCCGGCCGTGCGCGACGATTCGAACACGGCGCATTTCACCGAGATGACGCTGTCCTACACCTACTTCGCGGCCAAGAACGGCCAGCCGGTTACCGCCGCGGTAGCCAATTCGGCCGCCACCGGGGCGAAGCGGGATTTCTGATCGCGGGCGCGTGACAACACGGGGCCGCAGCGACTAAACGTGCAGACAAGCTTGGGCGTGGTTCGTGCCGCGCCCGGCCAAGAGCGAGCAGCGTCAGGCCGGATGCCGGGAACGGCACAGGGCGGCGGGTGAGGAGCGACGGGACGATGGCCGAGGCGCACGCCAAGAATCACGACTTTCACATCCTGAACCCGAGTCCGTGGCCGCTGATCGGCGCCTTCTCGGGCTTCCTGATGGCGTTCGGCGCCGTCTTCTGGATGAAGAGCTTGCAGATCGGCACCCTGACGCCGGGCCCCTACATCTTCGGCACCGGGGCGATCGGCGTCCTCTACACCATGTTCTCGTGGTGGAAGGACGTGGCGCACGAGGCCAATTCCGGCGATCACACCCGGGTCGTCCAGCTCCATCACCGCTACGGCATGATGATGTTCATCGCCTCCGAGGTGATGTTCTTCGTCGCGTGGTTCTGGGCTTATTTCGAGGCTGCGCTCTACACCGCCGACCCGATCCAGGTGTCGCGCGTGGAGTTCACCGGCGGCGTCTGGCCGCCGAAGGGGATCGAGGCCTTCGACCCCTGGCACCTGCCGCTCCTCAACACCCTGATCCTGCTGACCTCGGGCACCACCGTCACCTGGGCGCATCACGCGCTGCTGGAGGGTGACCGCAAGGGCCTGAAGTACGGGCTGTGGCTGACCATCGTCCTCGGCGTTCTGTTCACCGCCTGCCAAGCCTACGAGTACAGCCACGCCGAGTTCGGCTTCGCGGGCAGCATCTACTCGTCGACCTTCTTCATGGCGACGGGCTTCCACGGCGCCCACGTGATCATCGGCACGATCTTCCTGGCCGTGTGCCTGTTCCGCGCCTATGCCGGTCAGTTCACCGTGAAACAACACCTCGGCTTCGAGTTCGCCGCCTGGTACTGGCACTTCGTCGACGTCGTGTGGCTGTTCCTGTTCGCCGCCATCTACGTGTGGGGCTCGGGCGTCTTCCACAGCGCCGCGCACTGAGGCTCATCCCGCCGTTGCATGGCGGACCTGCGAAGGGCGGCTCTGGCCGCCCTTTTTCGTCTCGGGACCTGGCGAATCCCCATATCGCGGTGGACGATCCAGGCGCGGCACCGTCGCCGTCCTCCGGATCGGACTGGAGTCTGCCCGTGGATCAACGCACCTACTCGCCGCCGCCGCCGATCCCCACGGGGCTGCGCGGTCGCTGCCCGCGCTGCGGCGAGGGCCACCTGTTCAAGGGGTATCTGGCCCTGCGCCCGTCCTGCGAGGCCTGCCAGCTCGATTACACACATTTCGATGCGGCCGATGGGCCGGCCTTCTTCGTCATGTCGATTGTCGGCCTGATCGTCGTCGGCATCGCCCTGTGGCTCGAGGTCACCTACGAGCCGCCGATCTGGGTCCACGCCCTCGTGGCCATCTCGCTCTCGGTCGGCCTGAGCCTGATCCTCGTCCGGCCGCTGAAGGGCCTGCTGATCGCCTTGCAGTACAGCAACAAGGCCGAGGAAGGGCGCCTCAAGCTGTGAGCACGGCGGCGGCCAGGGGCGCATGGCGCGATCTCGTCGCGCCGGGACTCGCCGCGCTGATCGCGTTGGCGATCCTGCTCGGTCTCGGAACCTGGCAGATCGAGCGCCGGGCCTGGAAGGAGGATCTGATCGCCCGCCTCCTCCGCCAGACCAAGGCGGAGCCGGTAGCGCCGCCGAAGGCCGCGGATTGGGTTCCCGACCGGGACGAGTTCCGGCACGTGCGCGTCTCCGGCCGCTTCCTCAATGACAAGGAAACCCTCGTGCACGGGCTCGCCCCGGGCGAGACGCCGGGCCGGGCGCTGCAGGGCTACTACGTGCTGACGCCCCTGGTGCGCGACGACGGCGGGATCGTTCTGATCAACCGCGGCTTCGTTCCCACCGAACTCAAGGCCCAGGCCGACAGGCGCGACGGTCTGATCGAGGGGCCCACCACGGTCACCGGCATCCTGCGCGCCAGCGAGGCCCGCGGCCTGTTCGTGCCGGAGCCGGATCCGGCGCGCGGCGAGTGGTTCAACCGGGACATCGCCGGCATCGCCAGCGCCCGTGGCGTCTCGGACGTCGCGCCTTATCTCATCGAGGCCGACGCGGTCCCCGGCCAGACCTCGTGGCCCCGGGGCGGTCAATTGCGGATCGACCTGCCCAACAACCACCTGCAATACGCATTCACGTGGTTTGGCCTCGCCGGCTGCCTCATCGCGGTCTTCTCCGTGTTCGCGTGGCGCCGCCTGCACGAAACGGACACGGCCCACGCGGCATAGCACAAATCCGCTCCGATGAGGCCTGCGCGAAGAATGTCCTCGCCGGAGCGTCGTTAAAAAAAGTAACGCGTTCCTTTGACCCGCGACGTGTCCCTGAGAATACTTTCGGACGTCTTAAGCGATCGGCCGCTATCTGAATCACGTATTCAGTTTGCGGCGATCGACCGAAGAGGATGCGGCGCAGGGCGCCGCACGGTCCGGGGAACGCCATATGTCTAGCCATCACGTCGCACAAATCGAGCAAGAGCCGATCCGCTTCGCCTACTGGGTCCCTAACGTCTCGGGCGGCCTGGTGATCAGCAAGATCCCGCAGAGGACGAGTTGGGATGCCGCGTACAATCGCACGCTGGCGCAGATCGCCGAGGCGGCGGGTTTCGACTACGCGCTGACGCAAATTCGTTTCACGGCCGGCTACGGCGCCGAATATCAGCACGAATCGGTGGCGTTCAGCCATGCCCTGCTGGCCGCCACCACCAGGCTCAAGGTCATCGCCGCGATCCTGCCCGGCCCCTGGAACCCGACACTCGCCGCGAAGCAGATCGCCACGATCGCGCAGCTCACGGAGAACCGCGTTGCGGTCAATATCGTGTCGGGCTGGTTCTCGGGCGAGTTCCGGGCCATCGGCGAGCCGTGGCTCGACCACGACGAGCGCTACCGCCGCTCGGAGGAATTCATCCGCAGCCTGCGGGGAATCTGGACCCAGGACAATTTCACCTTCCGCGGCGATTTCTATCGCTACACCGATTACACGTTGAAGCCGAAGCCGGGTCAGCCGCTGCCGGAGATCTTCCAGGGCGGCTCGTCCCGAGCGGCGCGCGACATGGCGGCCCGGGTGTCCGACTGGTACTTCACCAACGGCAACACGCCCGACAACATCCGCGCCCAGGTCAACGATATCCGTGCCAAGGCGGCGCAGAGCGGCAACGCTCCGCGGATCGGCGTGAACGCCTTCGTCATCGCCCGCGATACCGAGGCGGAGGCCCGCGCCGTCCTTCAGGAGATCGTCGATCACGCCGACGCGGAGGCCGTGAAGGCCTTCGGCCACGAGGTGAAAAACGCCGGCAAGGCCTCACCGGAGGGCGAAGGCAACTGGGCGAAATCCACCTTCGAGGATCTCGTCCAGTACAATGACGGCTTCAGAAGCAACCTGATCGGCACGCCCGATCAGATCGCTGAGCGGATCCTGGATCTGAAAGATGCCGGCGCGGATCTGGCGCTGCTCGGCTTCCTGCACTTTCAGGAGGAGGTCGCGTATTTCGGCGCGCACGTGATCCCGCGGGTGCGTGCCCTGGAGGCCGCCCGCGCCCGCCGCGCCGAGGCAGCCTGACCGTCCCGTTCCCCTGTCCATCCGGAGTGCGCCATGAACATCGCCGTCAATGCACGGACTCTCGAACCGCAGGGCGACCGGGGCGTGCCCGGTCCGGAACGCCCACCGACCCAGGCCCATGTCATCGGAAGCGATACGGAGGCGCTCGACATCGCCCTCAGGCTCGCGGCGGAGTTCCGCGTCGGCGCCTCGGAGCGTGACCGCGACGCCGTGCGGCCGCTGGCCGAACTCGACACCTTTTCGCAGAGCGGCCTGTGGTCGATCAACGTCCCGCGGGCCTTCGGCGGGCCCGAAGTGTCCTACCGGACCCTGGCGCAAGTCGTCGCCATCATTGCGGCGGCCGACCCAGCCATCGCGCAGATCGCGCTAGAATCACCTCGGGATCGTCGCGGCGATCCGGACCGTGTCGGATGACGCGCAGAAGCGGCTGCTGTTCGGGGAGATCCTGCGCGGCACCCGATTCGGCAACGCCTTCTCGGAGCGCGGCACCAAGCAGGCCGCCGATTTCGAAACCCGCTTCACCGATGAGGGCGACCATGTCGTGGTGCGCGGGCAAAAATTCTACGCGACCGGTGCGCTCCTCGCCCACCTCGTACCGATCGTCGCCCTCGATGCCGAGGGGCGGCCTTGGTACGCCATCGCCGAGCGGGACGCGCCGGGCCTGACCGTCATCGACGACTGGTCGAGCTTCGGCCAGCGCGGCACCGCGAGCGGCACCGTGCTGATCGCGGATGTTCGGGTGCCCAGGTCGCATCTGGTCCCGGCCTGGAAGGGCTACGACGCGCCGACCGCCAATGGCGCCGTGTTCCAGATCATTCAGGCGGCTGTTGATGCCGGGATCGGCCGGGAGGCCCTGGACGATACGATCCGGTTCGTCCGCGAGAAGGCCCGGCCCTGGATCGACAGCGGGCTGGAGCGCGCCGCCGACGATCCCTACACGATCCAGGCGATCGGCGACCTGACCATCCGCCAGCACGCCGCGGAGGCGTTGCTCGACCGGGCGGGCCTTCTCGTCGACGAAGCCGTGGCTCGGCCGGACCCGGGGCGTGTCGCGGCTGCGCAACTCGCCGTGGCCGAGGCGAAGGTGCTGACCACCGAGGCCGCCCTGGCGGCGTCCAACAAGCTGTTCGAGCTGTCGGGGACGCGCTCCACCCTGGCGGCCGAGAATCTCGACCGGCACTGGCGCAACGCCCGAACCCACACGCTCCACGACCCGGTCCGTTGGAAATACGCCGTCATCGGCAACCACGCGCTGAACGGCGTCGACCCGCCGCTCCACGCCTGGAGCTGATCAGAGCACCGGTACGCCGCGGCCCTTGGCCAGTTCGCCGGGCTCGACATGGATCGTCACCACCGCCCCGGGAATGGTCGTCTCTAGGGCGCTTTCCAGCCGGTCGCAGATCGCGTGCGAATCCTCGACGCTCATGGCGCCGGGGACCACGAGGTGGAAATCGATGAAGGTGGCCTGCCCGGCCGCCCGGGTGCGCACGTCGTGGGCCTCCAGCGCCCCCTCGCCGTGCTCCGAGATCAGCAGCCGGATCTGGGCGACCATCTCGTGCGGCGCGGCACGGTCCATCAGTCCGTCGACGGATTCGCGCACCATCCGGAATCCGGACCAGAGGATGTTGAGCGCCACCAGCCCGGCCACGATCGGGTCGAGGACGGGATAGCCTGTCGCCAGCACGGCCCCGACCCCGACGAGGACGCCGCAGGACGTGACCACATCGGCGAAGACGTGCCGCGCATCGGCGATCAGGGCGGGCGAACGCCAACGCTGCCCCCAGCGCATCAGGGCCGCGGCCCAGGCCGCGTTGATGATGCCGGCCCCGGCGTTGATCGCTACGCCGATGGCCGGAGCGTCGAGGGACTTGGGCGCGAGCACCCCGTAAAACGATTCGCGCAGGATCATCAGCGCCGCCACGACGATCAGCGCGCCCTCGATCACCGCGGAGAAGAACTCGGCCTTGTGGTGTCCGTAGGGGTGGTCCTCGTCCGCGGGGCGCGCCGCCACGCGCAGGGCGACGAAGGCGCCGATGGCCGCCACCACGTTGATGATGCTCTCCAGGGCATCCGAATAGAGCGCAAGGCTGCCGGTGAGCCAAGCGGCGTAGAACTTCAGGGCCGTGACGGCGAGGCCGATGCCCGCGCTGAAAAGGGCGGCTTTCTGGGTGCGGTCCATGGTCGGCGCCGAAGGAGGGTCGGCGCGGCCATACGGCATGACCCTCGGCCCAGGCCACGGCAAAGGTTCGACGCTTCCGAAAAGGTCTTAGCCTCGGCTAAGTCTCGACCGATCCGGACTCGGTCCCGCGGGCTGCCTCACGCTGGCGGCTCGTGGCAGCCCTGGCGCGGGCCGCCTCGGCCTTGCGAAGAAGCCGCCGCCGCTGCCACGCGAAGGATGTCGCCGAAGCTAGGGCTTCCAGGCGCGCGGCCTCGCGCTCCCAGTAGCCGAGCAGTTGACCGTCCAGGGTCACGCGACGGGGGCGGCCGGGCGTCGCCACGGTGCCTACGCCCGGGGGGCGGACGGCTCGCCCGTCTCGCTGACGACCAACGCGTCCGGATCCCCGCGAAAGCTGCCCGGGCCCGCATTCGGCACCGGCACGGCCGGGCTGCCGAAGGGCTGGCTCGGATAGGCGTCCTCGAACTTCGCGCGCGCCTCGGTGGGATCCTCGGCCTTCAGGACGATCTCGGGCTTCCCCGGCAGAGGCCACCGCGGATCGGCTTCATCGCGGGGGCGGACGGCGTACCAGGGCATCGTTGCGGGATCTCGCGTCTCGGTGACGCGGAAAACGGCCGCGATCGGCATGGGTTCCGCGGTTGAAACCGCCTGCGGTTCGGTGCACGCAGCCCGCGATGCGCGTGGACCTCTTCGATTTCGACCTGCCCGAGACCAGCATCGCCCTGCGCCCGGCCGAGCCGCGGGATGCCGGACGGCTGCTCGTGGTGCAGCCGGGCGCGGCGCTGTCCGACAGGACCGTGCGCGACCTGCCCGGCGCCCTGCGGGCCGGCGACGCCCTGGTGCTCAACGACACACGGGTGATCCCGGCGCGGCTTCACGGCGTTCGGACGCGGCCCGGCGCAGCCGGACAGCGCACCGAGGCGATGCTGCACCTGCGCGAGGGGCCGGCGCGCTGGCGTGCCTTCGGCCGGCCGGCCAAGCGGCTCGCCCCCGGCGACACGCTGCGCTTCGGCGACCTGACCGCCACGGTGATCGAGAGGGCCGAGGCCGGCGAGATCGTACTCGACTTCGACCGGGCCGGGCCCGCGCTCGACGCCGCCATCGCGGCCGAAGGTGTCCTGCCTCTGCCCCCGTACATCGCCGGCAAGCGCGCCGCCGACGCGCGGGACGCCACGGACTATCAGACGATCTATGCCCGCACCCCCGGCGCCGTCGCGGCCCCCACCGCGGGCCTGCATTTTTCCGAGGCGCTGCTCGCGGACCTCGATGCCGCCGGGCTGCGGCGCCACCACGTCACGCTGCATGTCGGGGCCGGTACCTTCCTCCCGGTGAAGGCCGAGGATACCGAGGGCCACCGGATGCATGCGGAGATCGGCATCCTGGATGCGGCGACGGCCGACGCGCTCAACGCGACGCGCGCCGCGGGCGGCCGGATCGTCGCGGTGGGCACGACCGCCCTGCGCCTGCTGGAGAGCGCCGCGAGCCCGGACGGGATGCTCTCGGCCTTCTCGGGGCCGACCGACATCTTCATCACCCCGGGCTACCGTTTCCGGGTCGTCGATGCCCTGGTGACGAATTTTCACCTGCCCCGGTCGACGCTGTTCATGCTGGTCTCGGCCTTCTCGGGACTCGAGACGATGCGCGCCGCCTATGCGCACGCGATCCGGGCCGGCTACCGGTTCTACTCCTACGGCGACGCCAGCCTGCTCTTCCCGGGGCCGCGCGCGGACCTGACATGACCGATCCCCTTCCCTTCGGCTTCAGCCTGCTGGCGCAGGACGGCACGGCCCGCACCGGCGCGATCGCGACACAGCGCGGCACGATCCGGACGCCGGCCTTCATGCCGGTCGGGACGGCCGCGACCGTCAAGGCGATGTATCCCGGGCAGGTCCGCGACCTTGGCGCCGACGTGGTGCTCGGCAACACCTACCACCTGATGCTGCGCCCCGGCCCCGAGCGGATGGCCCGCCTCGGCGGCCTGCACCGCTTCATGAACTGGGACCGGCCGATCCTGACCGATTCCGGCGGCTTCCAGGTGATGTCGCTCTCCGCTCTGCGGAAGATCGACGAGCAGGGCGTCACCTTCCGCTCGCATATCGACGGGACGGCGCACCACATGAGCCCGGAACGGTCCATCGAGATCCAGGGGCTGCTGGGCTCCGACATCCAGATGCAGCTCGACGAGTGCGTGCGCCTGCCGGCCGACCACGCGGCGATCGAGAAGGCGATGCACCTGTCCCTGCGCTGGGCCGAGCGCTGCAGGGTCGCCTTCGGAGAGCAGCCGGAACGGGCGCTGTTCGGGATCGTGCAGGGGGGCGACGTCCCGGCTTTGCGGATCGAGAGCGCGCGCGCGTTGGCCGAGTTGGATCTCAAGGGCTACGCGGTCGGCGGCCTCGCGGTGGGCGAGCCGCAGGCGGTGATGTTCGCGATGATCGAGACCGTGGAGCCGCACCTGCCCGCCGCCAAGCCCCGCTACCTGATGGGCGTCGGCACGCCGGATGACATCCTGGGCGCGGTGGCCCGCGGCATCGACATGTTCGACTGCGTGATGCCGACCCGCGCCGGCCGTCACGGCCTCGCCTACACCCGCCACGGCCGCGTCAACCTGCGCAACGCCCGCCATGCCGAGGACACGGCACCGCTGGACGAGGCCTCGACCTGCCCGGCGACGCGGGATTATGCGCGCGCCTACCTGCATCACCTCGTCCGTTCGAACGAGATCCTGGGGATGATGCTGCTGACGTGGAACAACCTCGCCTACTATCAGGACCTGATGGCCGGCGCCCGGGCGGCGATCCGAGAGGGACGTTACGCCGATTACTGCAGCGAGACCCGCGCAGGCTGGGCGCGGGCCGAGCGCGCCGTCGCATGAGGCTGCCTCACGGGTGTGCCAGCACCCGGTAGGTGCCGGCCGGATCGTCCGCGCCGGCCGCCACCGCGTCCTTCAGGTCCGCGACGATCCGGGCGGCCACCGGCAGGCGGTAGTGCAGCGCGTCCCAGTAATGCGCGTCCCGCGTGGTGAGCGGCGAGGCGATGCGGAAATCCACCACGGTGGCACCGCGGCGGGCACCGATCGCGGCGACCCGGCGCTTGCAGGCCGCCTCGCGCCGCCCCCGTGCCGTGCCGGGTGCACCCTGCGCAGCCGCATGCACCGGTGTGAAGACCAGGAGCTTCACCGCTCTGGCGGGTACGCGGCTGAGGAGATCGTCGAGGCGCGCGAGCGCCGGCATGGGCGCATCCTCCGGGTCGGAGGCGGCCGCCGGATCTGCGGCGCCCGCGCGGATATGGGCGCGCGCGCGTTCCGGGTCGTAGCGATCCTCCGGCGGCGTGAAGACGGCGTAGCCGTCCCGCCGGATCCGGGGCCGGGCCAGACCGATCCACGCAAGCCCGACCCGCGCCGCCACGGTGACTGCGCGCAGGTTCACCTGCCGCAGCACGCCCCAGGGCGCACCTTCGGCGTAGAGCCAATCCGGAAAGGCGTTGGCCGTGCGCGCGGGCGGATCGGCGGCGCACCAAGTCCCGTCGAGGCCGAACAGGACCGCGCGCACGGGATGGCGTGCGAGGAAGAGCTCGGCCAGGCGGATCTGCTCGTCCGGCGTCGCGGCGTTCACGGCGAGATTCGCGAACCGGACGCCGAAGGCCGCGTCGAGCGCCTCCGGATCGAGCAGCCGCGCGGTCGAGGTCCCGAAGATCGCCGCGTCGAACGACCCGCCCCGGGCAATCTGGGGATAGGAGAGCCGCTGGTTGGCGTCCATGATCGGGCCCGGCGGATGCCCGGGGGCGGCGCGCAGGCCGTAGGGATCGAGCAGGGCCACGAAGGCGATGACCGCGAGGCCGAGGACGGTCACGGCGGCGATGAAGCTGCGCGCGAAGCCGGACCAATGCCGGGCGTTGCCTGTCTTGCCAGCGGAGCGCCCCGGCGATCGCGATGCCATGGATGGCGCTCCCATCCGCTGCGGCCTACCCGTCCCGAGGGACCGACGCAACGGCACGCGACAGCGTCCAATCGTTCCGAACCGGCCCTGATGGCCCGGGAATGACGGGGTCTCGGGAATTCTTGGTCGGAGTGGCAGGATTTGAACCTGCGACCCCCACGTCCCGAACGTGGTGCGCTACCAGACTGCGCTACACTCCGAAGGCCGGCCCGCATCGCTGCCAGGGCCGGCGAGCGGGCTTATAGCCGTGCCTTAGCCGGGCTGCAAGCGCGGTCTCGTCGCTTTAAGCCGAGCCGGTCGGGCCAGTCCGGCGAAAGCGTATGATGCCGGATCGTCGTGTCGTCCGCCCGAACCGCCACGGTGGCGGCATAGCCGGCACCGGCCTCGACCGCAGCGAGGGTCCATCCGGCCGAATCCCGCAGCAGGCGCGGGGCCGCGGGGGGCACAGTCACGCTGAAGCGGTCGAGGGGCAGGCTCAGGCCGGTGCCCTGCGCCTTCACCACCGCCTCCTTGCGGGTCCAAAGCCCGAAGAAGGCGGCCTCGATCGCGTCGGGCGGCAGACTCGCCAGGGCGGCGGCCTCGTCGGGCGCGAAATGCGTCCGCGCAATCCGCACCGCGTCCGGGATCGGCCTGATCAGCTCGATATCGACGCCGATGGCTGTCGGGCCCGCGAGACCGATGAGGGCGCGGGCTCCCGAATGCGACAGGTTGAACGCCGCGGGGCTTCCGAAGGCGCGCGCGAGTTCCGGCTTGCCGGTGGCATTCGCGGTCAGGCGGATCTCGGACGGCGCGCAGGCGCACGCTTCCGCCAGAACCAGCCGGAGCGCCGCATGGCTTGCTATGTAGCGCGCGCGATCCACGGGCCGCAGGAACCGGTCGCCGCGTTCACGCTCCGATCGGTCGAGCACCGGCGCGCATCGATCGAGCCCGTCCGCCGAAACGGCGAGATCGACCAGCCACACGTCCACCGCGCTCAAGCGCCGCCTCGCGGCCGCCTGACGCAGGGAATAAGGTCGCGCGATGATGGGGGCACGGGGGCGCATCCGGTGACGACGGCATGAGGAGCATCGCGCCACGGCGCGCAACGGGCAAGGTCCGCCGCAGGTGAGCGGTCCGGCCGCGCTTCCCGTCGAGGCATCCCTGCGCGAGCCGCCGAGCCTCGCCGGCCGCCGCACCCGCTACGGCGTGTTCTTCGCGACCTACCTCTATCAGGGCGTGATCGCCGGCTTCTCGCTCACGGCGCTGGCCAACCATCTGACCGCCCGGGGCGTGTCGGCGGCTGAGATCGGCTTCCACTTCGCCCTTGCGGGCCTCCCCTGGACCCTCCAGCCGATCCTCTGGGGTCCGGTCGTCGATCGGGCCGGCGATTTCCGGATGGGGCGGCGCCGGGCCTTCGCGGTCGCGGCGGTCCTAGGCTGCCACGCCGCCCTGGCGCTTCTGCTGTGGGGCGCCGAGGATCGCATCGGCTGGCTCGGCCTGATCTTCCTGGGGCACAGCCTGTGCGCGTCCCTGCTCGACACGGCCTGCGACCGAATGATCATGGACCACGTGCCCGCCGCCGAACTCGGCCGGGTGAGCGGCTGCACGCGGGCGGGTTTCGTCGCCGGGAGCAGCCTCAGCGCGGCCGCCTTCGGGTGGATGCTCACGGCCTACGGCTTCGCGGTCAGCGCGCGCTGGCTCCTCGCGGCCGCCGTGCTGGCGAGCGTGCCGATCCTGCTGGTCAGAGAGGCGCCGGCGGATGCGCTCGTCACGCTGGCGCGACGCGGATCGGCGCCGCGGCGCCTGCCCTTTCGCCGCTTCCTGCGCCGCCTGATCGCGAGCCTCCGCCGACCACGGGCGCTGCGTCTCCTCGCCCTTTGCTTCAGCCTCGATGGCGCGCTCGGCCTGTTCGAGCTGCCCTTCTCGGTGGATCTGCTGCAGCGTCAGGCGTGGGATCCGGCCGCCTTGTCCCGCCTCCAGGCCGGCCTTGCGTTGGCGAGCGGGACGGCCGGCGCGCTGGCGGTCGGGTTCTGGTCCGACCGGGCCGGACCCGTGAGGCCGCTGCGCGTGCTCCTGATCGCCAGCGCCGGCACCTTCCTGCTGGCGGGCGCGCTGATCGCGTCGGACCTCGTCGGCGCGGCCGGACCGGTGATCCTGGCCCTGACGAGTACGCTGCCCGGCCTGCTGATCGTCGCGCTGATGCCGGCCCTGCTCCAGGCCAGCCAGGGGCGCGCGGGCGCGGCGACGCAGTTCGAGGTCTACATGGCGGCGATGAATCTCGGCTCCGTCGCCGGCACCGCCCTGGCCGGGTGGCTGGCGCCGATCCTGCCGCTGGCGGGGGTGGCGCTGTTCGTCGCGGCGGTCTTCCTGGGGGCATTCCGGCTAGCCGGCCGCGGCGATCTGCTGAGCCCCCGTGGGTGAGGGAAAACGGCGACTCCCGGCGGGCCGCCGATGCGCTAGAACCCCGCCATGGCCGCCGTGAAACCCGATACGCCCGATCTCGACCTGACCGCCGAGGAGGCCCGCGCCGAGCACGCGCGCGTCTCAGAGGCGATCCTTGAGGCCGATCGGCTTTACTATCAGGAGGATGCGCCCGAGATCTCGGACGCGGAGTACGACCGCCTGCGCCGATCCCTGGAGACCCTCGAGACCCGTTTCCCGAACCTCGCCGGGACGGGCGCGGCCAGCACGTCGGTGGGCGCCAAGCCTTCGGAGAAATTCGCCAAGGTGCGGCACGCCGTGCCGATGCTCTCGCTGGGCAACGCCTTCGACGACGCGGAGGTGGCCGAGTTCGTGGCCCGGGTGCGGCGTTTCCTCGGCTGGCCGGCGGACACGCCGCTGGCCTTCACCGCCGAGCCGAAGATCGACGGTCTGTCTCTGTCGCTCCGTTACGTGAACGGTCGCCTCGACACGGCGGCCACCCGCGGCGACGGCGAGGTCGGCGAGAACGTCACCGCCAACGCCCGGACCGTGCAGGACATCCCCGGGACGCTGGCGGGCTCCGGATGGCCGGAGATCTGCGAGGTGCGCGGCGAGATCTACCTGTCGCACGCCGATTTCGCCGCCATCAACGCGCGGCAGGACGCGGCGGCCAAGCCGCTCTTCGCCAACCCACGCAACGCGGCCGCCGGCAGCTTGCGCCAGCTCGATCCCGGGATCACCGCGTCCCGGCCGCTGCGGTTCTTCGCCTATGCCTGGGGCGAGCTCTCGGCGCCCGTCGCCGAGACGCAGACCGGCGTCCTGCGGCGCTTCGGGGAGTGGGGCCTGCCGGTGAATCCGCTGACCCGGACCTTCACGGATGTGGAGGCGATGCTCGAGCATTATCGCCGGATCGAGGCGGATCGGGCCGGGCTCGGCTACGACATCGACGGCGTGGTCTACAAGGTCGATGACCTCGGCTTACAGAAGCGGCTCGGCTTCGTCTCGCGCTCGCCCCGTTGGGCGCTCGCCCACAAGTTCGCCGCCCAGGAGGCGACGACTTTGGTGGAAGACATCGTCATCAATGTCGGTCGTACCGGGTCTCTGAACCCGCTCGCGAAGCTGCGGCCGGTGACGGTGGGCGGCGTGGTGGTATCCAACGCCACGCTCCACAACGAGGGCTACGTGAAGGGCGTCGGCGCCGATGGCGAGCCGATCCGCGACGGCCGCGACATCCGCATCGGCGATACGGTGACGGTGGTCCGGGCCGGCGACGTCATCCCGAAGGTGATGGATGTCGATCTCACCAAGCGCCCCGCAGATTCGCAGCCGTACGTCTTCCCGGAGACCTGCCCGGCCTGCGGCAGCCGTGCGGTCCGCGCCGTCAATCCGCGCACCGGCCGCCCCGACGCGGTGCGCCGCTGCACCGGCGGCCTGATCTGCCCGGCGCAGGGGGTGGAGCGGCTGAAGCACTTCGTGTCGCGCAACGGCTTCGACATCGAGGGGTTTGGCGAGACCTACATCGAGGTGCTGTTCGAGGCGGGCCTCGTGCGCCAGCCCGCTGACCTGTTCCGGCTCGACTTCGACAGGCTGAAGGCCGCCATCGTGGCCCGGCGCGAGGCGCTGTCGGCCGAGCGGCGCGCCGAAGCCGGGGCTGCCGAGCCACCGAAGAAAGCCGCCAAGAAGAAGGGCGAGGAGGACGACAAGGCGATCAAGAACCTGCTCGCCGGCGTCGAGGCCCGGCGCCGGGTGCCGATGAACCGGCTGCTCTTCGCGCTGGGCATCCCGCAGATCGGCGAGGCGACCGCCAAGGCGCTGGCCAAGCGGTTTGCCGACATGCCGACGCTGATCGCGGCGATCTGCGAGGCCGCCGCGGTGCCTCCGGGAGACGACTGGGTCGAGCTGACCGCCGTACCAAGGGTCGGTGGGACGACCCGGGACCGCCTGCTGGATCTCGGCTTCCCAGATGACGGCGAGGCACCGTCCGATCGACCACGCCCTCGCCTCAGCGCGCCGCAGCGGGACAATCTCCTCCAGCATTACGGCGATGCCGACCGTGTGCGGGCCGCCCTCGCCCGGGCTGCGGCGCAGCGCCCCGGGGATGCCTACCGCCTGTTCGCCGACGACGGCGAGATCGGGCCGGTGGCGACCGACGCGCTGATCCTGTTCTTCTCCGAACCCCACAACGCCGATGCCATCGCCGCCCTCCTCGAAGAGGTCGACGTCGAGCCGATGGAGCGGCCGGCTTCGGCCTCGGCCTTCGCGGGCAAGACCGTCGTGTTCACCGGCACCCTGGAGAAGATGACCCGCAACGAGGCCAAGGCCGTCGCCGAACGCCTGGGTGCCAAGGTCTCGGGCTCGGTCTCGGCGAAGACCGATCTGGTGGTGGCCGGCCCCGGGGCGGGCTCCAAGCTGAAGGACGCGCAGAAGCACGGCGTCCGGGTCGTCTCGGAAGACGACTGGCTCGGAATGGTGGCGCAGGGTTGATGCCCGAGTCCGGTCGGCCTAGACCGCTCGGCGAACACCCCGAGAACTCCCGCCCGGTAGGTCGCCCCCAGATGACGGTCCTGGCCCTCGACTTCGAGACGGCCAACGAGCGGCGCGACAGCGCCTGCGCGGTAGGTCTCGCCTGGATCGCGGATGGCCGTGTGATCCGCCGAAAGAGCCACCTGATCCGGCCGCCCGAGATGCGCTTCTCGCCCGGCAACATCCGGGTTCACGGCATCCAGCCGGCCGATGTCGCCGATGCGCCGGATTTCGCCACCGCGATGGCGCCGTATCTGGCGGATCTGCGGCGCGGTCTGATCCTGGCGCACAATGCGAGCTTCGATATCGGCGTGTTGCGCGCCGGGCTGGTGCGGGCCGGCCTGCCGGTGCCGGATTTCTCCTATCTTTGCACCGTCCAGGTCGCGCGCCGGGTGTTTCCGGCGCCGGAGGGCTGCGGGCTCGGAAAGGTCGCCCGGCGGCTGGGCATCCAGTTCGAGCACCACGATGCCGGCGAGGACGCCTATGCCTGCGCCGCGATCGCGCTGGCTGCGATGCGCGAGCGGGAGGCCGCCGACGTCCACGCGCTGGCCGCCGCGATCGGCCTGCCGATCATGCGGGCGGTCGGCGGCCCCGCCGTACCGCGACGGGCCCCGGGGGCAATCAGCGGGCGGGCGATGGCAGTCGTCCCGCAGACACCGGCGGCCCTGCACTTTGCCATGCGGGGATCCACCGGCAACCGGTACGACGTGAGCCTCGAGGAGCGGCCCGGCGGCCCGCAGCTGCGCTGTACCTGCACGGCTGGCCGCTGCGGCGTGCGCTGCCGCCACGTGAAGGCGCTGGAGGTCGGCGACATCACCGACCTGCTCTCCGACAACGCCGCCGATGTCGTGCTGCTTGCCCGCATGCTCGGCATGAAGGCGCGGGTCGCCGGAGCGGCCTGAGGCAGATCAGGCCGCGTCGAGGCAGGTCCGGAAGGCGGCAACGGCGCGGTCGATAGCGGCGGCCGCGATGTGCCGGTGCGTCACGAGCCGCAGCCGCATCGGGCCCAGCGGCCGGGTGCGGATCCCCGCGGCGTCGAGATCCGACACCCAGCGGGCGCTGTCGCGGCCGGTCCGCGCCAGATCGACCTGCACGATGTTGGTCTGCGGCACCTTCGCCGACAGGCGCGGCCCGAGGGCATTCAGCCCATCGCTGAGCTGCCGGGCGCGCGCGTGGTCCTCCCCCAGCCGCGCGCCCATGGCGGTGATCGCCTCCAGGCCCGCCGCCGCGACGACGCCCACCTGCCGCTGGGTTCCGCCGATCATCTTGCGCAGGCGCCGGGCCGCCGCGATGGCTGGCCCGTCGCCGACGAGCACTGCGCCCATCGGAGCGCTCAGCCCCTTCGACAGGCAGAGCGACACCGTGTCGACATGCGCGGCGAGGGCGGCCGGCGGGACGCCGAGATGCGTCGCGGCGTTGAACAGGCGGGCTCCGTCGAGATGGACCGGGATGCCACGTGCCCGGGCGATCTCGGCCACCGCCGCCATGTGGGCGGGCGGCAGCACCGTGCCCCCGGCGGCGTTGTGCGAGGTCTCCAGAGCGATCAGGGCGGTCCGGAGCGGGCTCGCGGACGGGTGCAGCGCCGCCTCCAGGCGATCGAGATCCATGGCGCCGTCCACGCCCGGGATCCCGAGCAGGAACGCCCCCGTGAGCGTGGCGGCCCCGCGCTCGGTGTTGAGCATGTGGGCCTGGGCTTCGAGCAGCACCTGCTCGCTGCGCTGGACTTGCACCAGGATCGTCAGGAGGTTGCCCATCGTGCAGCTCGGCACGAACAGGCCGGCGGCCTTGCCGAGCATCGCGGCCGCCGTGTCCTCCAGCGCAACCGCGGTCGGATCGGCGTCGAGCCCGTCATCACCCAAAGGCGCGGACCGCATCCGTTCGAACATCGCCTCGGTCGGCCGCGTCACCGTATCGCTGCGCAGATCCACGACGGCTGGGGATTCGGCGACCTGAGTCATGTCACTTTGCATCTCGAACGCGCCGGCCGTCCTAACGATAGGCGGCCTCATCGCCGGAATCGGTCGGGTTGGCCAGGGCGCGCTTGAGCACGTCGCTCATCGGCAGTTCGAGGTTGATACCCTTCGGGGGGATCGGCTGCTCGAAGTAGCGGCTGTAGAGCTGCGCCACGGTGCCGTCCTCGATCAGCTCGACCACCGCCTTGTCGACCGCCGCCTTGAAGGCCGGATCGTCCTTCGGCTCCAGGATGCCGTAGGGCGCGAATTCGAGTCCCGTGGTGCCGATCTTGTAGTCCGCAGGTCGCTTCGCCCCCGCAACTGTGGCGTGCGCTAGCGCATCGTCGTTGATCGCTCCGGCGGCGCGGCCCGTCTCGACCAGCAGAAACACCTCGGCGGTGTCCTTGGCGGGCATCACCTGGATGTCGAGCTTGTCGCGCACGTTGATTCGCGTGGCGACGCGCTGGGTCTCGCCACCGGCCTGCGCCGAGATCGCCTTGCCGCGGAACGAGGCGATGTCGTTCACGTCCACCGGCGTGTCCTTCTTGGCCACCAGCACCACCTGCGCCACGAAGGTGGTCGGCGCGAAGGAGACCAGCTTGTGCCGCTCCGACAGGTTGCTGGCGGTGCCGCATTCGAGATCGATCGTGCCGTTGTTGATCAGCGGGATCCGGGTCGCCGACATCACCGGCACATGGCGGATGTCGAGCTTGGGCAGGCCGAGCGCCCCCTTCAGCTTCTGCGCGACGTGTTCGCATATCTCAAGCGAATAGCCGACCGGCTTGGCGTTCTGGTCCAGAAAGCCGAAAGGCGGCGACGCGTCGGGGAAACCGATACTGATCTGGCCCGTCGTTCGGATCTTGTCGAGGCGCCCCTCCGCGGCCGACGGCGCGGCGAGCCCGGCCCAGCACAACGAAGCCACGACGAGCGAAAGCGTCCTCGACACGATCCGAACCCCCCGGTTATGCCCGACTCGGCATCCCAGCTTTGCCGGATGATCCTAGGGGCGGCGGCGCGCCGACGTCCAATGCCGATTCATGGCCCGAGCATACGGATCTGATATGGCCGCACGCCGCATGACCTTTCGGCACATCGAGGCCTTCCGGGCCGTGGTGGCCGCCGGCTCCATGACCGAGGCGAGCCGCCGGCTCCACACCTCGCAACCACAGGTGAGCCGCCTGATCGCGCAGCTCGAGGTGATCACCGGCCTGCCGCTGTTCGACCGCAGCGGCAGCCGGGTCGTGCCCTCCCTCGACGGCACGCGCTTCCATGCCGAGGTGGAGCGGGCCTTCGTCGGTCTCACCAGCCTGGAGGCGGCGGCCACGCGCATCCGCGCTTTCGGCGCCGAGCGGCTGCGGGTCGCCGCGATGCCCCGGCTGGCCGGGGGCCTCCTGGCGCGGGCGGTGGTGCGCTTCCGCGCCGCGCATCCCGACGTGATCGTGGCGATCCATTCGGGCGACGACGCGACCGTGAACCACTGGATCGCCACCGGCTTCTGCGACGCCGCGCTTACGATGCTCTACGGCGACATCCCGGATGCCAGCGATCACGTCGAGACGCGGGCCTGCGTGGCGGTGCTGCCGCGGAACCACCCGCTCGCCGCGCGCACGGCGCTCGGCCCGGAGGATTTCCGCGAGGTGCCCTTCGTCGCGGCCGCGCTCGGCAGCGCCCTGCGCGATCGGACCGAGGCCGTGTTCGCGGCGGCCGGCGTCGCGCTGACCATCACCGCCGAGGCGGGGCTCGGCGCCTCGATCTGCACCCTCGTCTCGGCCGGGCTCGGGCTCAGCATCATGAACCCGCTGGCCGCCCATGAGGAGGCGAAGGTCTCGCCGATCGCGATCCGGCCCTTCGCTCCCGCCCTGCCGGTACATTTCGCGCTGCTGTTCCCGCCCGATCACGCGCGGGGACGGTTGATGCGGGCCTTCGGCGCCTGCGCGCGGACGGTCCTGCTGGAGGAACTTGCCGGGCTGCCGGACGCCGCGATCGGGCGTCCCGCGGCCTGAGTTCAGGCGGCGCGCTTCTGAGCGTCTCCGTAGAAGGTGCCGCCCCGCTCGGCCATGGCGGCGAGGGTGTCGGGCACCCGGAACCGCGGACCGTGCGCGGCCTCCAGCTTCCGGGCCAGATCGACGAAGGCCGCCGCGCCCATGAAGTCGATGTAGGACAAGGCCCCCCCGGTGAACGGTGCGAAACCGAAGCCGAGGATCGACCCGACATCCGCCTCGCGCGGGTCGGTCACCACCCCCTCGCCCACCGTGCGGGCGGCCTCCAGCGCCTGCACGACCAGAAGCCGCTGCTTCAGCTCGTCGAAGTCCACGGATTCGGGGTCGAGCCGGTTCGGCTGCAGGTCCTTCAGACCGGGCCAGAGGCGCTTCGGCGCGCCTTCGGGATAATCGTAGAAGCCCTTGCGGTTCTTCCGGCCGAGGCGGCCCTGCTTCTCCACCAACGCGGACAGGATCGCCTTCTGCGCCGGATCGACCGCCCCCGCCCCGACCTGGGCCTCGGTGGCCTTGGCGATCTTGAGCACCAGATCGAGGGCGACCTCGTCGTTGAGCGAGAGCGGCCCGACCGGCATGCCCGCCTGACGGCCGGCGCTCTCGATCATGGCGGGCGGCACACCCTCGGCCAGCATCTTGTGGCCTTCGAGGATGTAGGCCCCGACGCAGCGGTTGGCGAAGAAGCCGCGGGCGTCGTTGACGACGATCGGGGTCTTCTTGATCAGCCGCACGTAGTCGAGGGCCGCGGCGAGCGCCGCATCGCCGGTCGCCTCGCCCCTGATGATCTCGACCAGCATCATCTTCTCCACCGGCGAGAAGAAGTGGATGCCGACGAACTGGTCCGGCCGCTGCGAGCTCATGGCGAGCCCGGTGATCGGCAGCGTCGAGGTGTTGGAGGCGAAGATCGCGTCGGGGCGGATCACCGCCTCGACCTTCCGGATCACCTCGGCCTTCACCTTCGGATCCTCGAACACCGCCTCGATCACGAGGTCGCATTCGGCGAGCGCAGCGTAGTCGGCGGTGGCCTGGATGCGGCCGAGCAGCGCGTCGCGGTCGGCGGTCTTGGCGCGGCCCTTGTTGATCTGGCCGGTGATCAGCGTGTGGGCGTAGGCCTTGCCCTTCTCGGCGGCCTCGCCCGACTGGTCGACCAGCACCACCTCGATCCCGGCCTGAGCGGTGACGTAGGCCACCCCCGCCCCCATGAAGCCGGCGCCGATCACGCCGACCTTGCGCAGGTTCGTCGCCGGCACGTCCTTCGGCCGGCGTGCACCCTTGTTCAGCTCGCCCATGGAGATGAACAGCGTGCGGATCATAGCCGCCGCCTCCTTGCTGCGCAGGATATGCGCGAAGTACCGGCTCTCGACCCGCAAGGCGAGGTCCATCGGCAGTTGCAGGCCCTCGTACACCGAGGCCAGGATCGCCTTGGCGGCCGGATAGTTGTCGTGGGTCTCGCGCCGGTAGATCGCGTTGGCCGGCGGCCAGATCATCATGCCGGCGGGCGAATAAACCTTGCCAGAGAGCGCCTTGAACTTCGGCACGTCCCAGGGCGCCACCGCGGAGCCGCCCTCACGAATCCAGGCCTTGGCGCGCTCGACGATCTCGGCCTGCGGCGCCACCGCGTGGATCAGGCCCATGCCCTTGGCCATCGGCGCACGGATCTGCTCGCCCTTGAACAGCATCTGCAGGGCGTCGCCGGTTTGCATCAGCCGGGCGACGCGCTGCGTGCCGCCGCCGCCCGGGAACAGGCCGACCTTGATCTCCGGCAGGCCGACCCGGGTCCTCGCGTCGTCCGACGCGACCCGGTGATGGCACGACAGGGCCAATTCGAAGGCGCCGCCCAGGCACAGGCCTTGGATCGCCGCCGCGAAGGGCTTGCCGCAGGTCTCCAGGCGCCGGAACAGCAGCGACAAGCGCCGGGAGGCCTCGAAGAAGTGGCGCATCGCCACCTCCTCGCCCTGCCCGGCCTTGAGCGTCTCGTAGGCGAGGCCCAGGCCCTGCAGCATGGTGAGGTCGGCACCACCTGAAAAATTGTCCTTGCCGGTGGCGATCACGCAGCCCTTGATCGCGGGATCGGAGGCGACCTGCTCGATGATCTGCTCGAGCTGGTCCATCACGCCTTCGGTAATGACGTTCATCGAGCGGCCGGGCATGTCCCAGGTCGCCAGGGCGATGCCGTCGGCATCGGTCTCGAACCGGAAATCGGTCAGCGTCATCGTGCCGTCCTCCCTGGAAAGCGTCGGCGAGATGCCAAAGCGGTTGCGTTAAGGTTGTGTAGAGTGCGTTCAGGCAGGGTTCGCCAGTCGGGGGGCACCGACGGAACGCAGTCATGACGAAGGAAACCGGGTGTCGCGCCTGCCGCGCGGGCACCGCCCTCGACTTCGAATTCTCGATGGCCTTCCAGCCGATCGTCGATATCGGCACGGGATCCGTCTGGGCCTACGAGGCCCTGGTGCGCGGCCCGAACGGGGAGCCGGCGCCGACGGTGCTCGGGCGGGTGACGAACGACAACCGCTACCAGTTCGACCAAGCCGCCCGTGTCCGAGCGATCGAGCTCGCCGGACGGCTCTTCCCGCGGGACAGCGGCACCCGGCTCTCGATCAACTTCATGCCGAACGCGGTCTACGAGCCGGTCGCCTGTATCCGCGCCTCGCTGGAGGCGGCGCGGCGCGTCGATTTCGCCCATCAGCGCCTGATGTTCGAATTCACCGAACAGGAGCGTTTCAAAGACATCGCGCATGTGCAGCGGATCGTCGCCGCTTATCGGAGGCAGGGCTTCCTCACGGCGCTCGACGATTTCGGCGCGGGCTTCGCGGGCTTGAGCCTGCTGGCCAATTTCCGCCCGGACCTGATCAAGATCGACATGGATCTGCTGCGCGGGCTGGACACCGATGCCGGTCGCCACGCCATCGTGTCGGGTGTCGTCGCCATCGCCCGGGCGCTCGACGTGACGGTACTGGCCGAGGGCATCGAGACTGCGGCGGAACGCGAAGCGCTGCGCGCCCTCGGCATCACGCTGATGCAGGGCTACCACTTCGCCAAGCCGATGCTGGAGGCGCTGCCCCCGGTCGCCGGCTTCGCGCCCATAGCCGCCGCACGCGCGGCCTGAGGCCAGCCGGGCGCGCGCGGCGGCCATCGGCCTACTTCTGCGTCGGTGCGGGCGCCGCAGCCGGCGGCATCGGCGGAGCGCCGGTCTTCGGCGCATTGTCGGTGGCGGAGGCCACCGCCAGCATGTTCAGCAGCTTGGTCACCGAGTTCTGCGAGATCGCCGTCACGGCGGAATTCGGATCGGCGTTCATCGTCTGGAACTTGAGGTAGGTCGGGTCGGAGTAGATCTCGTCGAGGTGCTTCAGCTCCGCGAGGCTGAACTTCTCCGCGTATTCCTTCGACAGACCCTCGACCATGATACCGCGCTGCTTCTCGAACTCGTCGGTGAGTTCCTTGCGCACGGCCTCGGCGCGGGCCTCCGGCATCGGCGCGACGGTCTTCTCCAGCGCGACGTTGAAGCCGGCCTGCAGGTTCTTGATCAGGGTCTTGTTCACAAGCGTCGTGGCGGCGGCGACGCGATCCGCCGCCTCGTCGGCGCGGGCGGCGAGCGGCAGGCTCAGTGTGACGCCGAGGCACAGCGTCGCGATCAGGCGGTTCAAGGGCTTGTCTCCCATGGTCTTATCGTCCGGCCCGGATGCGGGCCGGTCGTCGCCCGCGCCTCTACAGCATCGTGCCGGATATCGGAACCGGCCCAGGGCCGTAGATGATTGTGACGCATCGTCTTTTTCCGGAAGATGGTGCGTCCGACATGAGGCGATGCGCCGGCAGTGCTCCCCGACGATGCGTCGGTCAAACCCGCTCGATGATCGTCGCCGTGCCCATGCCGGCACCGATGCACAGCGTGACCAGCGCCCGCTCCTTGCCGGTCCGCTCCAGCTCGTCGAGCGCCGTGCCGAGGATCATGGCTCCGGTCGCCCCGAGCGGATGGCCGAGCGCGATGGCGCCGCCGTTGACGTTGACCGCTTCCGGATCGAGGTCGAAGGCTTGGTAGAAGCGCAGGACCACCGCCGCGAAGGCCTCGTTCACCTCGAACAGGTCGATATCTGACACGCTCATCCCGGCCCTGGCCAGGACCTTGCGGGTGACATCGACCGGGCCGGTGAGCATCAGGGCCGGGTCGGAGCCGATATTGGCGAATGCCCGGATCCGCGCCCGCGGACGCAGGCCCGTGGCCTCGCCGGCGGCCTTCGAGCCGACCAGCACCGCGGCTGCCCCGTCCACGATGCCGGAGGAATTGCCGGCGTGGTGGACGTGGTCCACCGCCTCGACGTCGGGATGCGCGTCGGTCGCGACGGCGTCGAAGCCGCCCATCTGGCCCATCTGGACGAAGGAGGCCTTCAGCGCGGCGAGCGACTGCATGTCGGTGCCGGGGCGCATGTGCTCGTCGCGGTCGAGCAGGGTGATGCCGTTCACGTCGCGCACGGGGACGACGGAGCCATCGAACAGCCCCTCGCCCCAGGACTTGGCAGCCCGCTCCTGGGAGCGGACAGCGTAGGCGTCGCAATCGTCCCGGGAGAAGCCGTACTTGGTGGCGATCAGGTCGGCCGAGACGCCCTGCGGCATGAAGTAGGACTTGATGGCGATCGCCGGATCGACCGGCCAGGCGCCCCCCGACGCGCCGATGCCGATGCGGCTCATCGATTCGACGCCGCCGCCCACCGCCATCGCGTGCTGGCCGCTCATGACCTGCGCGGCCGCGAAATTCACCGCATCGAGGCCGGAGGCGCAGAACCGGTTGATCTGCACACCGGGCACGTGGGCGCCGTAATCCGCCACCAGCGCCGCCGCCCGGGCAATGTCGCCGCCGGCCTCGCCCACCGGGTCGACGCAGCCCAGGATCACATCGTCCACGAGGCCGGTATCGAGCCCGGTACGGTCCTTGAGGGCGCGGAGCGCCGTCTCGGCGAGGCGCAACGCCGTGACCTCGTGCAGGGAGCCGTCCGCCTTGCCGCGTCCGCGGGGTGTGCGCACATGATCGTAGATGAAGGCGTCCGTCATCAGCACTCCCCGGGGTGTCGGTCCTCGCCTCGCGGCGACGCGGCCTTACAGGGCCGTCTGGGTTCGCACCAGTGTGCCACGGCGCGCGCGCCCTCGGCCAGCCCCCATCGCGGGGAGCCGGCTGAGGACGCGTGACAGCGCAGAGGATTTGGCAGCGATCTTCTCGGAGGCG
This sequence comes from Methylobacterium sp. J-030, assembly GCF_022829545.1. Lineage (GTDB taxonomy): Bacteria > Pseudomonadota > Alphaproteobacteria > Rhizobiales > Beijerinckiaceae > Methylobacterium. Next base: position 170,683 of record NZ_JAKSYM010000226.1, read on the forward strand.
CATCGATCTCGCGGGATCGTGCCGCGCACACGGCACCTGCATGCGCTCGCGAGGCAGTCCCCGGCCAGTACAAGTCCGGCCGGGGAACGCGGATCAGCTAGTCCTGCAGCATCCGCTTCAGCAGCTCGACTTCATCGCCGAGCACCGAATCTTCGCCGATCTGCTTCTCGATCTTGCGGACGGCGTGCAGCACCGTCGTGTGGTCCCGCCCGCCGAATCGGCGGCCGATTTCAGGGAGTGAGCGCAGCGTCAGCACCTTCGAGAGGTACATGGCGATCTGGCGCGGCTTGACCACGGCGGCGGTACGCCGCTCCGACAGAATGTCCGAGCGCGAAACGTTGTAGCGCGAGGCCACCAGCTTCTGGATGTCCTCGATCTTGATGCGCTTCGGTTCGCGGTTCTTCACCAGATCGCGGATCGCCGATTCAGCCGTCTCCATCGTCACCGCGGTGCCGGTGAGCGTGGCATGCGCCAGCAGGCGGTTCACGGCGCCTTCGAGATCCCGGCCGTTGGCGGTGATCGCCCGGGCCACGTAGGAGGCCACCTGCGGCGAGACATCGAAGCCCGGATGCGAGGCGCGCACGGCCGCGAGCCGCGCCGACAGGATCGAGACCCGCAGGGCCTCGTCGAGGGCGGTGATCTCCACCACGAGCCCGCCGCCGAGGCGCGAGCGGACCCGCTCGTCGAGCGCCTCCAGCTCGGTCGGCGGCCGGTCCGAGGCGACCACGACCTGCCGGCCGGCATCGATCAGCGCATTGATCGTATGGCCGAACTCGGCCTGGATCGACTTGCCCTGGATGAACTGGACATCGTCGAGGATCAGCAGGTCGATGCCGCGCAGGCGCTCCTTGTAGGCAAGCGCGGACTGCGTCTTCAGGGCGTTGACGAAGCCGTACATGAACCGGTCGGCCGTCAGGTAGATCACCCGGCGCCCGGCCTCCCGGGCGGCGTGGCCGATCCCGTGCAGCAGGTGCGTCTTGCCGAGGCCGACGCCCGCGTGGAGATAGAGCGGGTTGTACAGCGCCCCCTCCCCCTGGTGGTTGGCCACGCGCTCGGCGGCGGCGTGCGCCAGGGCGTTGGAGCGGCCGATCACGAAGCTCGCGAAGGTCAGCCGGGCATCGAGCGGCGTGCCGCTGAGATCGCCGCCGGCCTCCGCCGCACGGGGCTCCGGCGCGACGGCGGCGACCGGAACCGGCGAGCCGGCAGCGTGCAGCCGGGCTAGCGGCCCGCTGGCGGGGTTCGCCTTCGGCGCGCCCGTCGCGACCGTGCGGACCGGGGCGCCGGTGCCGCGCACGCCGACCTCGATGCGCGCGATCTCCTCGACCTCGGCCTTGAAGGTGTTGAGCACACGGTCGAGGTAATGGGACTCGATCCAGCTCTTGAGGAAGCGTGTCGGCACCGTGAGGCGGGCCGTGCCGCCCGCGACCGCCTCCAGCTCGAGGCGGGCGAACCAGCTCGCAAACACGTCCTCGCCCAGCTCGGCGCGGAGCCGGCGCTTCACGCGCGCCCAGGCGGATCCGTAATCCATGGTGCCACCGCTGTTGCGGCCGCCCTCGTCGTCGCTCGCCACCGTCCCGTCGACACGCATCATTGGCTCTCCCGACGCTGCCCCGGAATCCCGCAGGCCGCGCCTACGCAAGATTTACGCTCTGACAGTCCCGCACGACCGGGCGGGACCGAGTCCGCCGGACGGAGTCAAGCCCATCACGAGGAACTTTTGCCGATTGGGAGAGCCTATCAACAATTACCTACGGTTCCTTTAACAGTGGGACTTGTGGGGATGGCGCGGATTCCCATCCGAAAGTCTTTCGGCTCGCCCCGAGCGACCCCGTTAGAGTCTTAGCGAATCGGAATGATTCGCGAGAATCCCGAAACCGCACCGTTTTGCTTGATCTATTCCAGGTTTTGTTAACGTACACGGCGCGCCTGGACTCTGCAACGATACCGATTCTTTAATAGGGTTAATGGTTCCCGAGCGGCCCGCGCGCGTCGGCTGGTGGCGCAGGCATGAAAAAAGCCCGGCTCGCTGAGCCGGGCTTTGAGGCGCATTGACTGTGGGGGTGGTTTCAGGCGGCGAGCGCCTTGACCCGGGCGGCCAGCCGCGAGACTTTTCGCGAGGCATTGTTCTTGTGAACGATGCCGTGCTGGGCGGCGCGCATCATCTCGGGCTCGGCGGCGCGCAGGGCGGCGAGCGCGTCCTGCTGGCTGCCGGCGGCGATCGCCTCCTCAACCTTGCGGACGAAGGTGCGCATGCGCGAGCGGCGCGAGCGGTTGATCGCCGTGCGCTTGGCGATCTTGCGGGTCATCTTCTTGGCCGAAGCGGTGTTGGCCATGGAATCCTCATTCTCTTCGTCGGGCGATGCCGACGGGCCGGCTCAGCCGGAAATCGGTCGTCGCGTCAGGTTGTCTGGCGATAGCCGAGACGCAACGCGCGCGAAAGCGCGGCCCCTCGGCGAAGCGGTCTCTATAGTGAGGGGGGCGCGGCGCGTCAACGCGGAACAGTCGAACGCCGTCTGATCGCGCCACGTTTCTTAGATCTTGACATTTTTTCCTATGTTCTTGTTATGTTCTCACAACCGCAACAGAGCGGTATGGCGGGGCACCATGCGTGACGAGTCTCAAGCGCACAGCGAAGCGATCATTCTGCGCCACGTTCTGGCTGGCCTCGCCGTTGAGACGAAGCTGATCCGCCTGCAGCGGCAGTTCCAGGCCAAAAATTGGGAGACGCAGCCGCGCGCGCCAGCGGGACAGCCTAATGGCGGCGAGTGGGTGACGGCACCCATCGGCGCTCAGTGGGCCTCGCTCCGAGAGAATCGACCCGACGGGCCGTCAGCTCAGGATCCGCCCCCGCTCACGGAGAGCACGACGCTGGAGGATGGGACGCGCGTCCTGTCGATCCGGATTCATGCGGGGCGACGGCCCTTCGACGAACAGCACACCGTCACGGCGCCGGACGGCGAAAGCCGGGTCTTCGAGACCTCCGGGGAAACGCAGACGATCCGAGACGGCAAAACGGGCGAAGTCCTATCGCGGACCACCTTTACACCAACCGGTCTCGTCGCTGAGCAAATCGTTCAACAGGCCTTCGCCCCCGCCCTACCTCTGATCGCCGCCCCCGTCATCGCAACCTTCGAGCTTGGGTTGCAGCTCCTGACGTACCTCTCCGCTCGTGAGGATGGGTACGGCACCGTTTTGGGGCTTACAGCGCAAGAATATAAATTCGGGGACGAACCGCAGATGAGTATGCCGATGTGGATCGGCCGGCTCAGCCAAGGTCAATTGGATGACGCCTGTCCAAGAGCTGGAGAAGTGCAGGCCATCGTGGATGAGGTGACTGCGCGTGTGACAGCGCAAGGTGGGTATGCAAATGCGACCCAGCTGGGTACCATGATTCATATTGAGATCGCGCGCATCATCAACGAGATGCATGATCCAAGTTTTGTTGCAGAACTCATATTAGCCGACCTCGACGACAAAGGAAAGATGATACTTCTAGGCAGCAAGAGATCAGACGTATTCGAAAGGCCTCGGATCGACACCGCGTGTATCTACGATCCAAAAACCAGACGGGAGGGATGGACACCTAAAAAGGCCGTCGCCTCCATCAAGGCAGCAAAACGCAAATTTCCCGAAGTGGTCCGATTTATCATGATACAAGTGAGGCCCAGGAAATGGCCCAATTAATTAGTACATCAGCACAGAAAATTCGAGCGCTATCTGATCCTTTGATCAATCGAAACTGCGATGTTGCTTTTACGGGGGGCAAATTTCTCTGCCTCCAAGGTGTTGGGCATATCGCGAGGCAGATTAGAATCTATGATCGCCCCAGTCGGGGGTACTTTACGCTAGAATGGAGACTCACTGAGTTATATATTCGCGGGGATAAGTTCGATTTTGGAGGTTATGGTCGATCAATCGGTATGATCGGTCGATCACGTCAATTCAAACCCGCTGGCAAGGGAGGTGTCTGGGATTGGGACGACCCGACGATCGCTGGCGATTTCGTCGTTCAGGTTGAGACCGAAGTCCTTCCGCTTCTCAGATCCATAGATTCAATCGAGAAAATTGTAACCTTTATTCTATCCCAAGAAATGCGAGGTTATAGCTTCAACAAAGATCATATCTGGATGTGCCTCACAAACGCAGCGCTCGGCGAACTTGCGATTGCCAGAAAACATTGGAATCTGATTACCCCGAGCTTCAGGGAACGATACGAGAAGCAAAAAGCGATCGATGGTGAGCCGATATCTGATTACCTCCGGAGCTGGGTTGCGGTGGGAGAGGCCCTGCAGACGGGCGATCACATGACTTTGGCGAAGCTTCTCTGGGAGAACGAGCGCACCGAAGCAGACCGTTTCAAGCTCGGTCGCCACTGGCAACCCACGGCCTTTCCATTTCAGAAGGCTGCTATACCCATTAACGCCGCCGGCGGACCGGACCAACAATGATCGACGTCCATGTGACGGCCCTCATTTCGGTTGCGTCGAAGGCGTCAACGATCCGAACAGGAAAGACACCAGCGCGATCGAGAGATCAGCAGCCGAACAATAGCGGTAAGCCAAGCGTTCGCCAAAGTCACCAGGGTCGCCCACACGCCAGAATCGATTCGCGGAGGAGGGAGGCGTATGGAAAATCATACAATCTTCGACGTGCTAAAAACTTTAGAGAAGGCAAAAATTTCCTTCCGGCTTGCAAGGGATCGGCCGGACACGATCAGGGTCGATGCGACGCTGTATGGGCTGCGACTCGAAATAGAATGCTTTGACGACAATCATGTCGAGGTATCGACATTCCGAGGCACCGAAGACATCGACGGGGAATACGACTATTTTTTAAAGATACTAGCCGAAAATCCCATGGATTAGATCTTAGAAAATTGATGTGACGACCTTTGGCCCGATAACAGCGGCACGGAGTGTTTGAAGGTCGTGGATCACTCCGGCCAGCGCAAAGCCGCCGCCGCCGCAAGCGTCCCGACCACGGCGGCGATCAGCGTCAGCGCGGCCAGCACGGCCAGGGGCACGAGGAACGGTACCGTCCCCCCGCTCGCCGCCTGCGCGGCCGAGACGCCGAAGATCAGCGTCGGAATCATCAGCGGCAGCACCAGAACGGCGAGGATCAGGCCGCCCCGGCGAATCGAGGCCGTCAGCGCTGCCCCCACCGCGCCGATGAAGCTGAGCGCCGGCGTCCCGGCGAGCAGCGTCAGGGCCGTGGCACCCATGGCGGTGCCGTCGAGGGCGACCAGCAGGCCGAAGAGCGGTGCGGCCAGGGCCAGCGGCAGCCCGGTGGTCAGCCAGTGCGCCGTGACCTTCCCGAGCACCACCAGCTCGAGCGGCACCGGCGCGGCGGTCATCAGGTCGAGGGAGCCGTCCTCCTCGTCGGCCTGGAACAGGCGGTCGAGGCCGATCAGCGTCGCCAGCACCGCGGAGAGCCACAGGATCGCCGGGCCGATCCGCGACAGCAGGTTGAGGTCGGGCCCGAGGGCGAACGGCACCAGGGCGACGATCATCAGGAAGAAGACCAGCGACAGGGCACCGGACCCGCCGACGCGGCCGGAGAGGCGCAGGTCGCGGGCGATGAGGGCGAGGAGCGCGCGGGTCACGCCCACTCCTCCAGCACGTCCACTTCCTGGACCGCCGCAGCGCCCTCGATGCGCAGTTCGGCGGCCCCGGCGAGGCCGAGCGCTTGGTGCGTCGCTGCGATCACGAGGCCGCCGCCGGCCCGGTGCCCCGCCATCAAGTCGGCCAGCACCGCCTGCGAGGCCGTGTCGAGGGCCGCCGTGGGCTCGTCGAGCAGCCAGAGCGGCCGGGCACAGACGAGGAGCCGCGCGAGCGCGACCCGCCGCCGCTGGCCGGCCGAGAGGTAGGCCACCGGCAGGTCGTGGGCATGGCCGAGGCCGAGCCGTTCCAGCGCCTCCCGGGGGGCGAGGCGCGGGGCACCCAGAAGCCGCTGGGCGAACAGCAGGTTCTCCCCGGCCGTGAGCGAACTCTTCAAGCCGTCGCGATGGCCGACCGCGTGGAGGCATTCGGGCAGGCTCGCCTCGCCGACATCGGCGACCGCGACCCGCCCGGCATCCGGCCGCAGCCGGCCGGACAGGATGGCGAGCAGGCTCGACTTGCCGGCCCCGTTCCGTCCGGTGACCGCGAGGGCGTCACCGGGCCCGAGGGCGAAGGACAGGTTCGCGAAGATGCGGCGCCCCGAGCGGCGGCAGGCCAGATTGTCCACGCTGAGCCGCACCCGAAACTCCACCCTACCCCGAGCCGCCCTCCATGCCCGATTGTGCCGCAAGACGGAACCGCACGGCCGAGCTGAGCTTTCGTTCGAAAACGGAGGATGGCCTATGGCCGAGGCGCAAAACGCGAGCGAGGCGGAAGTCGCTGCAACACCGGACGCCGTGGCGGGCCGCGCCAAGGTCGAGGCGCGGATCGCCGCCTGCACGCCGGAGGAGCAGGCCGCGTTCTGGGAGGCGGTGGGACGCTGCTTCGGCGGCGGCAAGCCGCCGGAGATGAAGCCGGCAGCCGAATAGTCAGGGATCCTTGCGGGTCAGCGCCCGCAGCGCGCCGCGGAAGGTGCGCACGTCCTGCTCGGTCAGGCCCATGCGATGGAGCATGTCGCGCATGTTGCGGGCGATGATCTCGCGCTTCTCCGGCGGATAGAACCCGGCCGCGTCGAGGGCGGCCTCCAGGCTGCCGAACAGCGCCACCAGCGCCGCGCGGGTCGCCGGCGGTGAGAGCAGTTCACCCGAAAATGGCAGCTGCGCCCGGCCGCTCGCCTGCCGCCACGCGTAGCCGACGAGCAGCACCGCCTGGGCGAGGTTGAGCGAGGGGAAATCCGGCGAGACCGGGAAGGTCACGATGGCGTCGGCCAGCGAAACCTCGTCGTTGGTGAGCCCGACCCGCTCGCGGCCGAACATCACCGCGGTGCGCTGGCCCGGGCGCCCCACGAGTTCGGCCATGCCCTCCTCCGGAGCGAAGACGCGCTTCATCTGGCCCCGCTCGCGCGCCGTGGTGGCCAGCACGTAGTGGCAATCGGCGATGGCCTCGGCGACGCTGTTAAAGAGCGTTGCCCGGTCGAGGACATGCGTCGCGCCGGAGGCCGCCTCGCGCACGCCCTTCTTGGGCCAGCCGTTCTTCGGATTGACGAGGCGCAGCTCCGACAGGCCGAAATTCGCCATGGCGCGGGCCGTCATGCCGATATTCTCGGCCAGTTGCGGCTCTACGAGGATCACCGCGGGGGCGATTCCCGGCGGGAGTTCGGTGACCTTCCTGGGGGCGTCGCCCTGGGCGTCTCGGCTCGTCATGCGGGCCGTCTGGCATGGCCGGCCCCCGCCCGTCGAGGGCCGGGTGACGAAGCCGCCCGGATGACAGCCCGCGCCTTCCGTCGCCGGAAGGGCCGCGCTATGTCGCGGGGCGAATTTCCGCCCGGCCCGTCCGGGCGGGCGACCGCACGGCCCTTGCATGCCGTGCGCGGGGACAACGCGGAAGGCATCGGTCCATGGCGAAGATCAAGGTAGCGAACCCCGTCGTCGAGCTCGACGGCGACGAGATGACCCGGATCATCTGGGCCGAGATCAAGAACAAGCTGATCCACCCCTATCTCGACGTCGATCTCGAATATTACGACCTCGGCGTCGAGCACCGGGACGCCACCAACGACAAGGTGACGGTCGACGCCGCCGAGGCGATCAAGCGCCACGGCGTCGGCGTGAAGTGCGCCACGATCACCCCCGATGAGCAGCGGGTGAAGGAGTTCAGCCTCAAGGAGATGTGGCGCTCGCCCAACGGCACGATCCGCAACATCCTGGGCGGCGTGATCTTCCGCGAGCCGATCATCTGCACGAACGTGCCGCGCCTCGTGCCCGGCTGGACCCAGCCCTTCGTGATCGGCCGCCACGCCTACGGCGACCAGTACCGCGCCACCGACTTCAAGGTGCCCGGCAAGGGCCGGCTCACCATCAAGTTCGAGGGTGACGACGGCACGGTCATCGAGAAGGAGGTGTTCAAGTTCCCCGAGGCCGGCGTCGCCATGTCGATGTACAACCTCGACCAGTCGATCATCGACTTCGCCCGCGCCTCACTGAACTACGGGCTGGCGCGCAAGTACCCGGTCTATCTCTCGACCAAGAACACCATCCTCAAGGCCTATGACGGCCGGTTCAAGGACCTGTTCCAGAAGGTCTACGAGGAGGAGTTCGAGTCGAAGTTCAAGCCGCTCGGCATCACCTACGAGCACCGCCTGATCGACGACATGGTGGCCTCGTGTCTCAAGTGGTCGGGCGGCTACGTCTGGGCCTGCAAGAACTACGACGGCGACGTGCAGTCGGACACGGCCGCGCAGGGCTTCGGCTCGCTCGGCCTCATGACCTCGGTCCTGATGACGCCCGACGGCCGGACCGTGGAGGCCGAGGCCGCCCACGGCACCGTCACCCGCCACTACCGCGAGCACCAGAAGGGCCGCGAGACCTCGACCAACTCGATCGCCTCGATCTTCGCCTGGACCCGCGGCCTGTCGCACCGGGCCAAGCTCGACGGCAACGAGGATCTGGCGAAGTTCTCGGCGACCCTCGAGAAGGTCTGCGTCGACACCGTCGAGGCCGGGCACATGACGAAGGATCTCGCGCTCCTGGTCGGGCCGGAGCAGAAGTGGCTCTCCACCACGGGCTTCCTCGACAAGGTCGATCAGAACCTGAAGACCGCCATGGGCGCCTGAGATCGGCGCCGATCCGATGTGAGACAGGCGGGCGTAGCAAACGCCCGCCTTTTTCCTGGCCAGGTACCGACGGTGTGCGCCGATCCGTCCGGTTATAGCGTCGCGGGGCTCTTCAGATCGTCCCGCTTCGTCTGCGGGGACCGCGCAGCGGGCTTCGAAGGCGGGGTCCAGCGATCGCGGTGCTTCCCGGAGGCCTCCGCCTCGCGCCGGCATTACGGTGGAGGGCGCGGTTGGAATGGCGCTGGTTTGCGCGACGCGCCGATCGGGTCAAGCCGCCACCAGCAACGCGGCCCCGGCAACGCCCGACAGCACCAGCCGCAGCCGGCCGAGCCAGAGCGGCGCGAGGCCGCGGCGGGGCAGATCCTGGTCGATCAGGCCCCAGGCGAGGACGAGGATTCCGAGGATGCGCAGATCCCAGGGTGCGGGTGCCGCCATCGCGGCCCAGGCCACGAGGGAGGGGATGATGGCCACGAGGTAGTCGGCATTGCCGGCATTGCGCGCCGCCGCGGCACCCCAGCGGATGCCGCCGAGGAATGAGGCGATCACCGCCCCGTAGGCCGACAGGATAGTGCGCGGCGCCAAGCCGAGACTGCTCAAGCCGCCATCGCTGCCAGAGACCGCCAGAGCCGCGAATCCCAGGAACGGGATGAGACCGGCCACGCCGAGCACGAGGGCGCCGATCGGGACGGTGTTCCGGCGCGCCATCCTTCCTCCAGGCAACGGCAAGGGCTGGCGACCTACGCGGTCAAACCCCGGTCCGACGCCGCCCGGGCGGAGCGTTCCCGCATCGCGGGAGCGCGGTCAAGCTCGGATTGTCCGGCGCCGCGCTCCCTCAATCTCCGCTAGGAGCGCTTCGGCGCGCCCGTGAAAGCGACGGAGCTGGGGGCCGGGGCGCCCAGCAGCGACATCGGGGCCGTGACGCCGGCTTTGGCGCTCGGCGGCTCGTTGACCGCCGCGTCAATCTTTCGCGGCTTGAAGGCGGCCGCGAGGCTCTTGGCGCTGGCGAGTTCGGCGGTGCTCAACTTGTTGGCAACGTCGTCGCGCTTCTTGGCCGCATCGTCATCGCCCTGGGCGGCGGCCGCCGCGAACCACGCGTAGGACTGCACCAGATCCTGCGTCAGCCCCATGCCGCGGGCGTACAGCACACCGAGGTTGTACTGGCTGTCACGGACGCCGTACTCGGCACCCTGGCGAAACCACGAGGCCGCGGAGGCAAAGTCCGGCTTGCCGTTGGCGGCCGGATTCTCGGCGAAGATCACCGCGAGGTTGTGCATCGACCGGGCATGACCCTGCTCGGCGGCGCGTCCGTACCAGAGCTTGGCCTTGTCGAGGTCGTGGACCACGCCCGCCCCCTTCTCGTACTGGCCTCCGATCTTGTACTGCGCCGGCGCGTAACCCGCCGCGGCGAGCTTCTCGAACAGCTTGGCGGCCATCGCGAGGTCGCGGGGCATGCCACGGCCGTCCGCCTCCCGGGTGGCGAGGTCCCAGACCGCCGGACCGTCGCCTTCGAGGGCCGCCGCCTTGACCTTGGCGAGGCCCGCCGGCACGCCGCCGAGATCGGCCTGCAGGGTGTTCATCCCCGCAACCTGCGGCAGCGCGGATTTCGCGGCGGTCGCGCGGGCCTCGGCGGGCACAGGGTTCGGCAGGGCCTGGGTGGTGGTCGGATCGGCCAGGGGCGGCTTGGCCCCCGGGGCATCCTTCCAGACCTCGGTTGCCGCGACCTTGGCGGCTTCCTTCGAACCATCCTTGGCCGTGTCCTTGGCGTCCTTCGAAGCCTCCTTGGAAGCCGCACCGGTCTCCGACTTGGCTGCAGCTTTCGCAGTGGGATCGCCGGTCGCCTCGCTGCTCGCGGACTGGCCCGCGGCCACGACCGGGCGGGGCTCGTCCGGGGCGCGGAGCTTGACCGTCTGCAAGGCGCCGAGCGCCAGGACGATTGCGGCGAGCCCGAGCAGCAGCGGCCGGCGCCGGCGGTCGATCTCGCTCCGCAACCGGCCCAGTCGGCCCGGCTCGCCCGCTATCGGCGCAGTTGCCGGTTTCGCGGCGCGGGTGTCGCGGCGGTCGCTCGGCGCCTCGGCGGCCAGTTCCGCCTGCGCGGCCTGCGCGGCGCGGCGCGCCGCCGCGATGAAGCTCGTCTTGATGTCGCTCTCACCGCCGGTCTCGACGGTGGGCCGGACGCGGACCGGTTCGGCCTGCGGATCCTTGGCAGACCGCCGGCTCGCCGAATCACGGCCCCCGCGCGGCGTCCGCACCGGCCGGCCGCTTCCGGGTTCCAGGAGATCGTCGGCGAGCAGCGGGGTCTCGGCCCCGGTCATCCGGCCGGCCGGGTTCAGATCCGCCGCGGAGAGTGCCACCTCCGGGCTCGTCGAGGACAGCAGGCGCTCGCCGAGGGACGGAGCCCGTGCTTCGGCCGCCTCCGCCGGACCGAGGCGGACGAGGAGCCGTTCGAGGGCGGTCTGGACGCCCTCCAGCGTGGCGCCCAGGCGCTGATCGGAGGCGGCCTGCCGCGCCTGCATGTCGGCGAGGCTGGCGCGCAGGAGGCCGATCTCCCCCGAACCAGCGGCGATGCCGGATCCGCTCAGGGTCTGCGCCACCGCGTTGCGGGCGGCACGCTCGACCGCGGCCTCGCTCGGCGCGGACTCCCGGAGGGCCGCAACCTGCGCAAGCAGATCGCCCATGGTGCGCTCGAGCCCGGCCAGCGCCGGATCGCCGCCCTGGGGCGTGTCCAGCCTGTCGGCCAGGGTCATCACCTGCTTCTCAAGGGCGTCGAGCCCCTCGTGCTCGCCGGCCTCGTCCACCTTCTCGGCGAGGGTGTGGAGCATGGCCTGGATGGAGGCCATCTCGCCGGGCTGGGCGTGCGTCACTGCGTCGGCCGCCTCGGACCGATCCTGCAGGGCGCAGAGGTGGTCGACCTTCTCGGCCAGGATCTGGATCTGCTCGGCGAGCGCCGCGGGCGCGGCGAACGTCACCTCGCCGCGGATCTCCTCCAGCAGCGGGCGCAGATCCGGGCCGGCCCCGATCCGCTGCACTTGAACGACCTGGGCGCTGACGACCTGCAGGCTGTCCGCCAAGCTCTGGAGCCGCTCCGGATCGGCCAGCGCCGTGATCAGCTGCCGGATCTCGGCGAGTTCCGTGAACAGCGCGGCCAGGGTCTGCCCCTCGGGATCCGACGGACCGGTCGCCGCGACATCGTCGAGGCGCTCGGCCAGGCGGCGGACATCCTCCACGATGCGGGCGTGGACATGCTCCGCGATGTCCTCGGCCAGCAGTTCGACCTGAAGCCGGATCTCCTCCATCGGTGCCGCGATGGCGGTGAGGTCGGCGCCGGCTTGAGCGCGTTCGAGGCCGCTCGTCAGCGCCGTCACGGCCTGTTCCAGCGCGCCCACGTCGTGGCTCGTGGCCATCCGATCGATCGCCCGCCGGAGGCGGACGGTCTCAACCTGAAGTTCGGACAGGGCCGCCGAGGTCGCGGCGGCATCCTCGGTGCGCACCTCCAGGCGGCGGGCGAGGTCCTGGCGCATGCTCGCGACCACGCCGCCATCGGCCGGCATCGGCGCGGCGTCGCCGGCCGCCTCCTGCGACAGCTCTCGCTGGCGCTGGCGGATGTCCTGCACGGCGCTGCGGATGTCGGCGACCGCGGGGCGCGCACGCCGGCCGGGCTGGCGCGTGGCGGCGACCTGCTCGCCGAGCTGCGACATGCGGCGCTCGATGTCCCCGAGACGCTCGGTGACCTGCTGGACCGGGGCCGCCTTCAGGACGCGCTCGATCCGGGCCTCGATCTCCGCGAGGCGCTGTTCCTCGGCGATCTGCGCCTCGCGCCGGTCCGCGTCGAGTGTCCGGTCGAGGCCGTCGAGCCGGCTCATGAGGGCGGCGATGCCGTCGTTGTAGGTCTCGGCGACGGGCGCCGGGCGCTCCTCGACGGGAAGGGCCCGCTGACGGGCGCCGATCAGGTCGAGGCCCGCATCCGTGCGGACCGCGGCCTCCGGCCGGGCGGCCGGCCGGTCGAGCTGCTCGGCCCGGAGCCGGCGGCGCTGCCGGCGGTTGCCCAACAGGTTCGGCTGTGCCTGCGGCACGACCGAGGCGATCCAGGTCTCGAGCGGGACACCCGCCCGGGCGGCGACGTCGCGGGCGGCGTCGAGCACCTCGGGATCGAAACTGTCGAGCTGCGGCATCGCGGTGCGGGTCATCGGGGGCCTGTCGTCGGCAGCGGTCGGCGTTCGGTCCGGTGCGCGCTGGTTCCCAAACGGGTATCCACGGAACGCGCCCCAGATCGTTCGAGTTTGATCATTAACTTTCTTGGTAAACACGAGGTTAAGGCTCTACTGACCCGGTAATTGTAATAGCGGCGAAGACGCCGCTGGCTCCGGGGCGTGACGCCGCGCGGCGGGACGGAAGCGTTGCTCCGCGGGTGGCCGGGCGTTTACATGCTCTGCTGAAAGCGGATCGCACCGAGAGATTCGCGCAGACGGGGGAGCCTCACGATGCCGCAGTACCGCGCACCGGTCGACGATACGCTGTTCCTGCTCTCCGACGTGCTGGGCTTCCACGCGCGGGACAACCTCGCGGGCTTCGCCGACGCCTCGCCCGACGTCGTCGAGGCGGTCCTGCGCGAGGGCGCGAAGCTGGCCGAGGAGGTGCTGGCGCCGCTCAACCGGGCGGGCGATCTTGAGGGCTGCCGACGGGCGTCCGACGGCAGCGTGCGCACGCCGACCGGCTTCAAGGCTGCCTACGATACCTACGCGAGCGGCGGCTGGATGGGCCTCTCGGTTCCCGAGACGTATGGCGGCCAGGGCCTGCCGCACACGCTCAATACGGCGATCCAGGAATTCGCCTCGGGAGCGAATCTGGCCTTCGGCATGTATCCGGGCCTGACCCAGGGGGCGATGGCGGCCCTGCTGGTGCACGGCACCGAGGCGCAGAAGGCGCTCTACCTGCCCCGGATGGTCGAGGGCGCTTGGACCGGCACCATGAACCTCACCGAGCCGCATTGCGGCACGGATCTGGGTCTCCTGAAGACCAAGGCGGTGCCGAACGGCGACGGCTCCTACCGGATCACCGGCACCAAGATCTTCATCTCCGCCGGCGAGCACGACCTCGCCGAGAATATCGTCCACCTCGTCCTGGCGCGGATCGAGGGCGCGCCCGCCGGCACCAAGGGCATCTCGCTGTTCGTGGTGCCGAAGGTCCTGGTGAACCCGGACGGATCGCTGGGCGCCCGCAACGGCGTGTCCTGCGGCTCCCTGGAGCACAAGATGGGCATCCACGGGAACGCCACCTGCGTCATGAACTACGACGGGGCGACCGGCTGGCTGATCGGCCAGGAGAATCGCGGCCTCAACGCCATGTTCGTGATGATGAACGAGGCGCGGCTCGCCGTGGGCGTCCAGGGGCTGGGGCAGTCCGAGGTCGCCTATCAGAACGCCGCCGCCTACGCGCGGGACCGGCTCCAGGGCCGCGCGCTCACCGGCGCCAAGGCGCCCGACAAGGTTGCGGACCCGATCATCGTGCATCCGGACGTGCGCCGGACCCTGCTGCAGATCCGCGCCTTCAACGAGGCGGCTCGCGCCCTGATGCTCTGGACCGCGCTCCAGGCCGACATCCTGCACCGCTCGGAGGATGCCAAGGAGCGGCAGGCGGCCGACGATTATCTCGGCCTGATGACGCCGGTGGTGAAGGGCGTCCTCACCGACCGCGGCTTCGCCAACGCGGTCGAGGCGCAGCAGTTGCTGGGCGGCCACGGCTACATCGAGGAATGGGGCATGTCGCAGTTCGTGCGCGATGCCCGCATCGCCATGATCTACGAGGGCGCCAACGGCATCCAGGCGATGGACCTGATCGGCCGAAAGCTGCCGAAGGACGGCGGACGGGCGATGATGGCTTTCCTCGGCGAGGTCCAGACCTTCCTGAAGGACCACGGCGAGGATCCCGCCCTGGCGCCGTTCGTCAAGCCGCTCCAGGCCGGGCTGAACGACCTCCAGGGCGCCGTGATGTGGCTGATGCAGAACGCGTTCTCGAAGCCCGACAACGCCGGGGCGGGCGCCACGGATTTCATGCATCTCTTCGGACTGGTCGCCCTGGGCTACATGTGGGGCCGGATCGCCAAGGCCGCGCTGATCAAGCAGGCTGAAGCGCCCTCCCCGCGCTGGGAGTCGAAGCTCGTGGGCGGCCGGTTCTTCATGGAGCGGATGCTGCCGGAGACGGGCCTGCGGCTGGCTCGGATCAAGGCCGGGGCGGAGAGCACCATGGCGCTGGAGGCGGAGGCGTTCTGACGGCGACGTCAGCCGATCGCTGGCAGCCTTGTTGCGGATTTCGTATCCGGAACAAGGCACCGGTTGCACGAATCCGCGCGGATTGGGCCCATTTGGCTTGACGATCGTCGTCGAAGAGTTGGCCGCGGATCAGAGACCAAGCTCCGCGTGAGATCCGAGACGAACCAGTTGGATCGTCGCGGCATCGGGAAGACGATAGATCAGCACGAGATCCGGTTTGATGTGGCAGTCCCGATGGTCGTGCCAATTTCCGACCAGGGCATGATCCTAGTGTCGCGCCTCAAGCGGCAGATCGGATGCGAGGCGTTCCACGACAGCCGCGAGATCGACCGCGAGCGTCGCGCGGTGGCACCCCTTCATCCTCGTTCGACATCGCGCTTGCGCTGGCCCGTGTGCTCAATCGTCCGTCTTCACGGCGGCCATCAGCGCGGCCACGTCGTCGAAACGCGGCAGACTTTCCGGGCGCGCTTCACGCATCGCGTCGATCGTCGTCTCATTTGGCGCGAGGGGCTCGAACGGCAGCGCCTTCTCGCGGGCGACACGCATCAGCAGCAGCCGTACGGCGTCGGACACCGTGAGACCGAGGTCGGCCAGAACGGCAGCAGCCTCCTCCTGCGTGACGGGATCGACGTCGGTCTCGATCACGGCACTCGGCATCGTGACACCTTCCAGACGGCCAGCCGCTCATGACGCAGCGGCGCCCCGGAAACCAGAAGGCCGAACCGGCATGTCCGCGCAGTCGTGCGTCCGGCAGTCCGCTCGTCGAATCCGATCGCGGCCGCCTCAGGTGCCGAGCGCCCCGTCCAGATCCTCGATGAGATCCGCAGGATCCTCCAGCCCGATCGACAGCCGCACCACGTCCGGACCCGCCCCGGCGGCGGTCTTCTGCGCATCGGTGAGCTGGCGGTGGGTCGTCGAGGCCGGGTGGATGATCAGCGAGCGCGTGTCGCCGATATTGGCGAGGTGCGAGAAGAGCTGCAGATTCGAGACGAGCTTCACCCCCGCCTCGTAGCCGCCCTTCAGCCCGAAGGTGAAGACCGCGCCGGCGCCGTTCGGCGTGTAGCGCCGGGCGAGCTGATGGTAGCGGTCGGTCTCCAGGCCCGGGTAGCTCACCCACGACACCGCCGGGTGCTGCGACAGGTGCCGGGCGACCGTCAGGGCGTTGTCGGAATGGCGCTGCATCCGCAGCGGCAGGGTCTCGATGCCGTTGAGGATCAGGAAGGCGTTGAACGGCGACAACGCCGGCCCGAGATCGCGCAGACCCAGCACCCGGCAGGCGATGGCGAAGCCGAAATTGCCGAAGGTCTCGGCCAGCACCATCCCGGAATATTCCGGCCGCGGCGCGCTCATCATCGGATAGCGGGCATCCCCCGCCCAGGCGAACGTGCCGCCGTCGACGATCAGGCCGCCGATCGAATTGCCGTGGCCGCCGAGGAACTTGGTCGCCGAATGCACCACGATGTCGGCCCCGTGCTCGAAGGGCCGGATCAGGTACGGCGTCGCCATGGTGTTGTCGACGACGAGCGGGATGTTGTGCCTCTTGGCGACCTGCGACAGCGCCGCGAGGTCGGTGATGACGCCGCCCGGATTGGCGATCGACTCGCAGAAGATCGCCTTTGTGCGCGGGGTGATGGCCGCCTCGAACGCGGCCGGATCGTCGTTGTCGGCCCAGACCACCGACCAGCCGAAATTCTTGTAGGAATGATTGAACTGATTGATCGAGCCACCGTAGAGCTTGTTCGAGGCGATGAACTCGTCGCCCGGCTGCATCAGGGCATGCATCGTCAGGAATTCGGCCGCGTGGCCGGAGGCGACCGCCAGGGCGGCCGTGCCGCCTTCGAGGGCGGCGATCCGCTCCTCCAGCACCGCGTTGGTCGGGTTGGTGATTCGCGTATAGATGTTGCCGAAGGCCTGCAGCCCGAACAGCGAGGCGGCGTGGTCGACGTCGTCGAACACGAAGCTCGTGGTCTGGTAGATCGGCGTCGCCCGCGCGCCCGTGGCGGCGTCGGGGGCGGCGCCCGCATGGATCGCCAGCGTGTTGAAGCCGGGCAGGCGGTCGGTCATCGTCGGGTCTCCTCCGGTCGTTCGAGCCTCTACGCCCGCGCGGGAGCGTGGCGCAAGGGAACGTGCGATCCCGTAGGCTCAGGGCATGAGCCGGCGTCCTGTTCCGCTACGCCTCCGGCGCCTGACCGATATCGACGTGCGGCTGGCCGGCATCGACCAGGGCGCGGTCCACGGCCTCGATGGCCAGGAGGGTCCGGGTCAGGTCCTCCGACATGGAGATCGGCGCCACGTCGAGGCCGCCGATCCTGCGGGCGATGGCGTTCCGCTGCCGTGCCAGCGCCGCGCGGGCACGGTTCAGATCCTGGATCTCGTCGGCGGTCATCCGCGCTTCCTTTCAGAGCCGAGGCCGGTCAGCTCCCGGGCGTCCAGTCGATGTTCGGCCGCTGGGCCAGCATGCGCTCGAAGTAGTCGGCCACGGCCTGGGCCCCGTCGGTGTGCATCATTGCAACGGGGTGTGCGAGATAGGCGCGGGCCAGATCCAGGGGTATTTTCTCGGATTGAAGGGCGCTTAGGACCTCGTCGATGAAGGCGTCGTTGGCCTCGTTGAAGTCGTTCGACAGCTTTTTCCGGTCATTCAAGGCCTTGATCGCCATACCGCGTCCTTGCTGATCAACGAGGGGCTCACGCCACCCGCTCGACGACCCGAACGGATGGCGGCACCGGGCGTTCCCGCGACACGCCGCGACCGGTGGCGGGCGCAACGCGGCGGGTTTCGGTAACCCTGCACACGAACGTGCCGGAGCGAAAGCGTCCGCAGACACGTTAATGGCGCATGTCGATGCACTCCTTACCCACCCACATGGTCGAGATCGTGCCCTGCGAGGACGGTTATCGCTGGATCATCCGCGCCCGCGGCGGCGCCGTGGTCGAGTCCTCGCCCTACGCGTTCATGAGTTCAAACGGCGCTCGGATCTCGGGCGAGTGCTGGAAGCGCGAGCATTTCACCGATTCACAGAGCGATTAGGGCGTTCTTCGCCGCGGTCGCCACCGGCTCGGCGCAAGAGTGCGCGTCACAACACCGGCTGAGCACCACACGATTGCAACGCAATCGGTACACGACCGTGACTTCGGGATAGCGTCATCGTGTGAACCTACCCGGCCCGGTTCTCCTGAAGTCCTCCGTCAGCGGACCTCTAACGACGGCTCCAGCCAGCGGCGCGATCCCTGGAGGGCTCCTTCGAGGCCTGCTTTGCGCTCCGGCACCTCAGGAAGAGGGGGTCGAGTAGGACAGCCGCTCCGAGGTATCGCTGTCTGGTTCGTGTCCCATGGGCAACGCGATCGGGCACGGCTCTAGCGTCGGCCCGAACGGGGTCACCCGAACTGACATAACGGCGTCGCCCCGATCGCGTGAGGCCGCTGGCCGCGAATCGATCCACTCTTGCAGGCCACAGCGTGCGCGGCGTGCGAACTCCCGCTGGGCGCCAGGGCGTGTTGGTTGCGCCGGGGGTGCAGCACGAACCGCCTACACCGCTCGCCGCAACGGTATCAACTGGAAGTGGCAGCAAGACAATTTCACGACCCGCGAAGCGGCGGTGCCGGAGTTTGCTACCTGCGGATCGAGATTACAACTCTTGCGTGCGTCAATTCCAACGTTTCACACGATGCGTATAGGGTGCCCTACAGAGGACGTTTCTCTCTCCGGACTGATAATATTTTCATGCTTCAACTTCGTCATGTAATGGCGGAAGAAACGATTAATCATCGGACCTTCAGGACGCCGTCTTTGTCGGATTTTTAATCTGCCGCTCGTACCGTCGCGGCACGTTTGATGGCAGCCTCGGAAACACGTGATGCTGGACAGTGATGGTATCGGTTTGAACGCGGTTCCCGCGGCGCGGATGGGGTCGGTGACGTCGATCGACGGCTCGAAGGTTCATCTCGAGGTCGCGGGACAGAACGGCCGGCCGAACGTGCGGGCGACGGTCGGCAATTTCGTCCGGATCGAGGCCGGCGCGGCCGTCCTGATCGGTATCATCACCACGCTCTCGTCGGGCGGCGATCGGTCCCGCCAGCCGGGCGCCTATGCCAGCATCGACCTGCTCGGCGAGATCCAGTCGGTTGATGGAATCAAGCGTTTCCGCCGGGGCGTGACCTGCTACCCCGCCATCGGAGACGCGGTCGAGCTGCTTCCGCGGGACGATCTGCGCGTGCTGTATCAGGTGTCGGCGGCCCATATGGCCGTGGTGGGTGCGCTGTATCAGGATCCCGACACGCCGGCCTGCATCAAGGTCGAGGATCTGCTCACGAAACACTTCGCGGTGCTGGGAACGACCGGCGTCGGCAAGTCCAGCGGCGTCGCGGTCATCTTGGACCAAGTCATGCGCGCGCAGCAGGCGGTGCGAATCTTCCTGCTGGACGTCCACAACGAGTATGCGTCCTGCTTCGGCGACCACGCCAGCGTCATCAGCCCGCGCAATCTCAAGCTGCCCTTCTGGCTGTTCAACCTCGAGGAGATCGCGGACGTCATCTATGGCGGCCGCTCGCCGATCGACGAGGAGATCGAGATCCTCGCGGAAGTCATTCCCCTGGCGAAGAGCAAATACGCCCAGTACAAGGAGGCGAGCGACCGGCAGGTCGTCAAGCGCGCCATCGGCAAGAGCGCCGGCTATACCGTCGATACGCCGGTTCCCTACATGCTGCAGGACCTGATCGCGCTGATCGACGAGCGGATGGGCCGCCTCGAGAACCGCGTCGGGCGGATGCACTACCATCGTCTGATCACGCGCATCGAGGCGATCCGCAACGACCCGCGCTACGGCTTCATGTTCGAGAACGCCAATGTCGGCGGCGACATGATGGGCGAGATCCTGGGACACCTGTTCCGGCTCGATCCCGACGGGCGCCCCATGACGATCATGCAGCTCGCCGGACTTCCGATGGAGGTCGTCGACGCCGTGGTCTGTGTCCTGTGCCGTCTCGCGTTCGAGTTCGGCATCTGGAGCGAGGGCGCGATCCCGCTGCTGTTCGTCTGCGAGGAGGCGCACCGCTACGCCTCCGCCGACCGCTCGGTCGGCTTCACCCCGACCCGGCGGGCCCTGTCGCGGATCGCCCGCGAGGGCCGCAAGCACGGCGTCTACCTGGGCCTGGTCACGCAGCGCCCCGCGGAACTCGACGCGACGATCATGTCGCAGTGCAGCACCCTGTTCGCCATGCGGATGACCAACGATCGCGATCAGGCGTTCCTGGCCGCGGCGGTCTCCGACGCCGTCAATCTTCTGACCTTCGTGCCGTCGCTCGGCACCGGCGAGGTGATCGCCTTCGGAGAGGGCGTGCCGATGCCGGTGCGGATGAAGTTCGCCGCCCTGCCCCCGGAGCGTCAGCCGCGCAACGACATGAGCGGGCGCGCCTCCGATCACGGCGACACGATCCCGGGCGCGGCCTTCGTGGGCGCCGTGGTGGAACGCTGGCGCGGGGCGACCATGAGCAAGCCCAGCGGGCTCGATGCGGAATCGTCCGGGAGCGCCCGCCTGGCCCGGGAGCCGGGCGCCGAGGGCGGACACGGTGCCGCGCTCGACCAAGTGCATCGCCGCCTGCTCCGGCGCCCCCTGGAGGCCGGCGACGCCGCCGCCGAGCAGGGCCTGCGCGCGCCCAAGACGTTGTGGCAGCAGGGCTGACGTGAGCACATCCGCGTCCGAAGATCGCCAGGATCTCCTCGAAGCCGCCATCCAGGCGATCCCGATCGGCATCGTGGTCCACGACGAGCGGGGGCTGTGCATCCTGGCCAACGCCACGGCCAGGGCCCTCGGGCCGCGGGCGGTCAACGACCTCCCGGCCAGCGCCTTCGACAGCCCCGACGCCGCGATCATCGAGGAGATCGGCGATCACGTCGTCGAGGCTCAGGCACGCCCGGTCGCGACCCAGGCGGCAACCTTCACGCTCACCACGATCACCGACGTCACGCACCATCACGCGATACAGCGCGACCTGATCGCGCGGGCCTTCATCGACGCGCTGACGGGTCTGCCCAACCGGACGATGTTCGAGCAGAGCATCGAGGAGCTTATCCACCGTGCCGGCCCCGACGACCGGTTCGCGCTGGCTTTCATCGATCTCGACAACTTCAAGCACATCAACGACTATTACAGCCACGCCGCAGGCGACGCCCTGCTGCGCAAGGTCGCCGAGCGCATCCGGGGCGCCCTGCGCCCGAGCGACATGATCGCGCGGATCGGCGGCGACGAGTTCGTCCTCCTGCTCAGCCCGGTGACCGACCGGGCCTCCACCCTGTCGGCGGTGCTCGATATCTCGGACCGCCTCAAGCAGCCGTTCTTCATCGACGATCACGAGATCTTCGCCTCGGCCTCGATCGGCCTGAGCCTGTTTCCGGAACACGGAACGACCTACGAGATCCTGCGCCGGCAGGCCGACAACGCCATGTACCGCGTGAAGGGCGGCGTGAAGGGCGGCGTGAGCGTCTTCGAGGAGACGATGAGCCACGCGGCCACGGCCCGCATGGCGGTGGAGCAGCGCCTGCGGCTCGCGATCCGCGACCGCTGCTTCTGCTGTGCCTTCCAGCCGAAGGTCGACATGCGCACGCACGCGGTGTCGGGCGTCGAGGTTCTCCTGCGCTGGCGGGACGAACTGGGCATGATCCAGGCCCCCGGCGATTTTATCGGACTGGCGATCGAGCTCGGCCTGATCAACGAGATCACGCTCCAGGTCCTGAACGAGACCGTGCGGACCATGCCGGACATCGACGAGGTGTTCGGGCCCGACGTCTCGGTGAGCCTGAACATCGCCGCCAAGCAGGCCTGCGACGTACCGTTCATGTCGGCCTTCTGCGACGCCCTCGGGGCGACGGGGCTGGCGCGGCGCTTCGTGCTCGAACTGACCGAGGAGGCCTTCTTCACCAAGGGGCGCTTCCAGCGGGAGGTCCTGCCGCGCATCCGCGCGATCGGCGCGCGGGTCTCGATCGACGATTTCGGCGTGGGCTACTCGTCGCTCGCCGCGCTGGCGGAGATCACCGCAGACGAACTGAAGATCGATCGATCCTTCATCACGGACATCGACAAGCGGCCGCGCAGCCAGATCGTGCTCAAGGCGATCGAGTCGCTGGGCCTGGCGCTCGGCATGTCGGTGGTGGCCGAGGGCGTCGAGACCTTCGAGGAGGTCGCCTACCTGCTGGGCGCCACGCAGATCCGCTGCGCGCAGGGCTACTACTATGCCAAGCCGCAACTGATCGAACAGATCCGGCAGGGGGATCAGCGGATGACGGCATCCCGCGCCGGGGCCTCTCAGAGCCGCGGCTCGGATTTCCGCTCGCCGAGCCTGCTGCGTCGGGCCTGAAGGGCCGTCTTGTGAGACGGCGGACGCTGCCGGTCAGCGCGATCGCGCGTCGAGCCTGATCGTGCTGCCTGATCGCAGCTTGAGCGATGACGGGTGGTGATCGGCACGGCTCTGGCCGTGATCGGCCGGATGCCGACGCTCCGCATGGTCCCGCGCCCGGCCGACGCGACGAACCGGCCCGGCGCCGGACGACCGATTTACCCTTCGGCCCATGGGACCGACACCTCCCGGGCGACCGGCCGCGCGCAACTGCGTGTTCGCAGGCTGCACGCCCCTGCCGACCCCCGAGGCCCGAAGGCTTCAATCATCGCAATCAAGGTAACGCGCGGAAGGCCTGCCGCTTACCGCTTTCGAAGCCGCCATGAAACGACAAAGGCCGCAGTGCTGCGGCCTAACAAAGCGTTTCGATGGTTGGGAAAACTGGAGCGGGCGAAGGGATTCGAACCCTCGACCCCAACCTTGGCAAGGTTGTGCTCTACCCCTGAGCTACACCCGCTCACTAGACCGTGCCACCCGGACTTGCGTGCCGGCGGCCCCGGCGGCGCTCTCTAAACACCATTCCGCCGGGCGACGCAAGCGTCTCTTCGCCCGCTCACGACGATTCACCAATGCGCGTCCGGCGGGAGGCCCAGCCGCATCTCCTCCAGGCGGGTGCGGGTGCCGCGGGTCGTACCGTCAGGGAGCGCATCGGCGGCGAAGAATTCACACTCGGCGATCTCCCGGTCGGCCGCCTTCGGGCGAAGCACGGTGAAGGCCGGCAGGACGAACAGCGCGACGTGATCGCGGGGCGCCGCGGCGACGTTCCGGTAGAGACCGACGAGGCGCGGGGGCACCGCGGGGACGATCTCCGCCTCCTCGCGGAACTCGCGGATCATCGCCTCGGCGGCACTCTCCCCGCGCTCGACGCCGCCGCCCGGCAGATGCCACCCGCTGACGTATGTGTGGCGCACCAGCGCTACGCGGCCGTGTGGATCGATGGCGATGCCGCGAACGCCGAGCGTCATGCCCCGCGTGGCGAGCGCCCCGAGGTGAAACAGGCGCCGCAGCAGCCGTCGGTCGAGGAGCATGTCGATCCGTATCGCCGGTTCAGACGACGTCCAGGGTGATCGCGCCGAGGCCGGCGATCGCCGCCACCATGCGCTGGCCGCGCTCGACCGGACCGACGCCCGAGGGCGTGCCGGTGAAGATCAGGTCCCCCGGCTGCAGCGCGAAATAACCCGACAGATACGCGATCTGCTCGGCCACCGACCAGATCATGTCGCCGAGGTCGCCCTTCTGGCGCGTCTGCCCATCCACCGACAGCGTGATCTCCCCCCGCGCCGGGTGGCCCACAAGCGAGGCCGGATGCAACGCACCGATCGGGCCGGAACCGTCAGCCGCCTTGGCTGTGTCCCAGGGCCGCGACAGCGCTTTGGCCTCGTCCTGGACATCGCGCCGGGTCATGTCGAGGCCGATCGCGTAGCCATAGACCTGATCGAGGACATCCGCGGCGGAGATGTCGGTGCCGCCGCCGGCGAGCGCCGCCACCATCTCGACCTCGAAATGGTAGTTCCGGGTCTTGGACGGATAGGGATGCGGCGTCGGCTCGGAACCCACGATCTGCAGGGCGTCGGCGGGCTTCATGAAGAAGAACGGCGGCTCGCGGTCCGGGTCGGCGCCCATCTCCCGGGCATGGGCGGCGTAGTTGCGGCCGACGCAGTAGACCCGGCGGACGGGGAAGAGATCGCTGCTGCCGACGATCGGGAGCGCGATGCGGGGCGGGTTCTGGATGACGGACAGCATCTCTGCACCTGCGGTGGAACGTCCGGGGTCGGGCGGGACATGCCCGCAATCGATGCGACCGTTGTAAGGTGCCCGCCGCCGCGCGCCATACGGCCGGTTGCCGATAGCGCCTCTGGGTCTACGAAATTTTCGCGATGACACCCACAGCGACCACCTCCGACACCTTGCTCGCCGCGCTGCGCGACGGCCTCGGCCCGCGCCACGTGCTGACAGAGCCGGAGGATCTCGCTCCCTATCTGATCGAGACGCGGAAGCTGTTCACCGGCTCGGCGGTTGCGGTGCTGAAGCCCGCCTCCACCGGCGAGGTATCCTTCGCGGTCCGCGCCTGCACGCAGGCCGGCCTGGCGGTGGTGCCGCTCGGGGGCAATACCGGGCTCACCGGCGGCGGCATCCCGCAGGGCGGCGTGGTCCTGTCCCTGGAGCGGATGACGCGGCTGCGCGCCGTCGATCCGGTGGACGCCACCATCACGGTGGAGGCCGGGATGATCCTGCAGGATGTCCAGGAGGCCGCCGAAGCCGCCGGGATGCTATTCCCGCTCTCCTACGCGTCGCGGGGCTCGGCCCGGATCGGCGGCGGGATCAGCACCAACGCGGGCGGCATCGCGGTGCTGGCCTACGGTAACGCCCGCGATCTCGTGCTCGGGCTCGAGGTGGTCCTGGCCGATGGGCGGGTGTGGAATGGGCTCCGGGCGCTCCGCAAGGACAATGCCGGCTACGACCTCAAGCAGCTCTTCATCGGCTCGGAGGGCACGCTCGGCATCGTCACGGCGGCGGTGCTGAGGCTGTTTCCGAAAACGCGCTCCACCGGCGTCGCCTTCGTCGGCCTGGCCTCGGCGCGGGCCGCCCTCGATCTGTTCGTGGATCTGCGCGGACGGCTCGATCGCGACCTGACGGCGTTCGAATACCTGCCTCCCTTCGCGCTGGACCTCGTCCTGCGCCACGTTCCCGGCACGGTGCCGCCCCTGTCGGGCGCGCACGGCGCCTACGCCCTGATCGAGGCCGCCTCGGCGCGGCCCGAGGCCGACATGCAGGGCGCCCTGGAATCGGCCCTGGGCGACGCCCTCGCGGCCGGCACGGTCTCCGACGCCGTGATCGGCGCGAGCGGCGCCCAGAACGATGCCCTCTGGCGGCTGCGCGAGGGCATTCCCGAGGCGCAGACCCGCGAGGGTGCCTCGATCAAGCACGACGTCTCGGTCCCGCTGTCGCGCCTGCCTGAATTCCTGGAGCGGGCCGGCGCGGCCTGCCTCGCAGCACTGCCGGAGTTGCGCCCCTGCGGCTTCGGCCATTTCGGCGACGGCAACATCCACTTCAACCTGTCGCAGCCGGTCGGCATGCCGGCGGCGGACTTTCTCGGGCAGTGGGGCCGGTTCAACCGCATCGTCCACGACATCGTTCACGAACTCGGTGGCTCCATCGCGGCAGAGCACGGGGTCGGCCTGATCAAGCGCGCGGAACTGGCCCGCTACGGCGATCCGGTCGGCCTCGACCTGATGCGCAAGCTCAAGGACGCCCTCGATCCCGAGCACAGGCTCAACCCGGGCAAGGTCATCGCGGAGGCGGCGCACGAGCCCGGATCCGCGACCTGAGGATTTGTGCGCCGCGCCATAATTCGGCACCGAGGCCGGTGCAGGACGGACACGGCCCGCCGACATCCTTGGTGGGTCCCCGCGGCGTTAAGCTCCTGCTAACGCGGCGGCTCGACGTTGCGTGATAACGGCAAGGACTGTCCGTCGCAGCCCGGCATGGCAATTGCTCCGCGGCCTTCCTATCTCGCAGGTGCGAGATTGAGCGACGAACCGTCAACGACAGGCTGAATCACGTCCATTTGGAGATCGACGGAATGCCTACCTCACTGGCCCGCGTGCACACCACCGAGGCGAGCCGCTACCTGCAGCAGCTCTGCCGGCACTGGAGCCACAAGTTCAAGGTCGAGGCGACTCCGCAGCACGGCACCGTTCCGTTCGGCGAGGATCGCGTCTGCACCTTCGATGCCGAGCCGGACGCGCTGGTGATGCGCATCGACAGCACGGACCCGGTCAACCTCACCCGTTTGGAAAACGTCGTGGCCGATCACCTGGCCCGCTTCGCTTTCCGCGAGAGCCTCGGCGATATCCGCTGGTCCCGCGCCGCCTGAAGGCGGGGGTCCGGGCTCCGTCTGTCGCCGCCCGGGGGCGAGAATGCCCGCCCTCAGCCGACGCTCATCAGGCTGGCGTTGCCACCGGCCGCGGCGGTGTTGATCGCGGTCGACACCTCCTCGACGAGGCCGGCCACCGCGTAGAGGTCGCCGCGCGCCAGTGCTTCCGGCGTGCGCGCCTGGATCGACAGGATCGGACCGGGCCGGGCGGCGACCGCCCTGCTGAGGACCGACAGACCTGCCGCGTCGCCTTCGAACAGAATGGCCCGGACGTCGCCGGCCGCGTCGAGGTCCGGCACGCGTTCGACCCGCGCCGCCGCATCGACAGGGAGTGCCTGAAGGACGGCGCGGTGGCGTTCGGCGCCCACCGCGACGGCGTCGTTGCCGCAGGCCAGGATCGTCCCAATCTGAACCAGCAGTCCCGCTTCCGTCTCCGCCAGGGCGGCGACCCGGCCGCGAGGCCGCAGGGCGTAGAGGTTGCGCTCGCCGACAGGTCCCGCCAGGGCGATCTCGGTCAAGGCCGGGACGCGCGCGCGCGACAGGCGATCCGCCACGGCGCCGTGCCCGCCCGATGTCAGCCACGCGAGATAGGACGGGAGCGGGAAGCCGTCCGTAGCGAGCCCGTCGAGCGCCCGGTCCGGCGCCCTCCGGACGAGGCGGCCGAGGTAGAGCGGACCGCCGGCCTTCGGCCCCGTGCCCGACAGGCCCGACCCGCCGAAGGGCTGCACACCGACCACCGCGCCGATGATGTTGCGGTTCACGTACCGGTTGCCGGCCCGGACGCGGCCCAGCGCCCGGGCGATCGTCTGGTCGATGCGGCTGTGCAGGCCGAAGGTGAGGCCGTAGCCGGTTGCGTCGACGTCCGACAGCAGCGCGTCAAGGTCCGTTCGCCGGTAGCGCAGCACGTGCAGAACCGGCCCGAACACCTCGCGCGCGACGTCCCCCACGCGGTCGACCTCGATCAGGGTGGGCGGCACGAAGGTCCCGCGGTCCGTTTCGGGCCGGAGGGCGAGCTGTTCGACCGAGAAGCCCCGGGCGCGCATCGCCGCCACGTGCTGCATGATCCCCGCGGCCGCCTCGGCGGTGATGACGGGTCCGACATCCGTGGACAGGCGGCGCGGATCGCCGACAGCCAATTCGCGCATCGCGCCCTTGAGCATGGGCAGGATCCGATCCGCGATCTCCTCCTGCAGGCAGAGGATCCGCAGGGCCGAGCAGCGCTGACCCGCCGAATCGAAGGCGGAGGCGATCACGTCCGCCACCACCTGCTCGGCCAGGGCGGAGGAATCCACCACCAGGGCGTTCTGGCCCCCGGTCTCGGCGATGAGGGGCACCGGTTCGCCATGGCGGCCGAGCCGTTCGGCGAGGCGGCGCTGGATCTCCTTGGCGACCGCCGTCGAGCCGGTGAACAGCACGCCCTGCACCCGCGCGTCTGCGACCAGTGCGGCGCCGACCGTGCCGTCCCCCGGCAGGAGTTGTAACGCCGTCTCCGGAATGCCCGCGTCGTGCAGCACCCGCACCGCCTCGGCGGCGGTGAGCGGCGTCTGCTCGGCGGGCTTGGCCAGGACCGTGTTGCCCACCGCTAGGGCGGCCGCCACCTGCCCGACGAAGATCGCGAGTGGGAAGTTCCAGGGCGCGATGCAGGCCACGGGACCGAGCGGTTCGTCATCCCGATGGAGCGTCCGTTCAGCCTCGGTCGCGGAGTAGCGCAGGAAGTCCACGGCCTCGCGGATCTCCGCGACCGCGTTGCCGTAGGACTTGCCCGCCTCGCGCACGACGAGCCCGATCAGCGACGGCATCCGCGCCTCGAACGCGTCTGCGGCGCGCCGCAGGCTGGCGCCCCGCTCGGTGGGCGATTTTCCCGCCCAGGCCGAGGCGGTGGACTCGGCGCGCACGAGCGCCCGATCGATGTCGGCCGCCGAAGCCCCTCGGTAGACGCCGACCACGTCCCGATGATCGGCCGGATTGCGCACGGGGATTTCGGCTGCGCCGCCCCCCGGCGGCTCCGCCCGCCACGCGGTCCGGCCGCTCGCCGCGAGCCCATCGGCCAGCCGGGCGAGCGCCGCCTCGTCGGCGAGATCGAGGCCGGCGGCGTTGGCCCGGGCAGGTCCGTACAGGTCGCGGGGCAGCACGATCCGCGCGTGCGGCGCGCCCGGCACCGGCATGGCCTCCACCAGGACCACGGGATCGGCGATCAGGGTTTCAATCGGCACCGACTCATCGGCGACGCGATTCACGAACGAGGTGTTCGCCCCGTTCTCCAGCAACCGCCGGACGAGGTAGGCCAGCAGCGTCTCGTGCGTCCCCACGGGGGCGTAGATCCGGCACGGGCGCCGCAGGTCCGCACCGGACACCACCGCCTCGTAGAGCGGCTCGCCCATCCCGTGCAGGCACTGGAACTCGTACTGGCCGAGCCGGAAATCCGGACCCGCCATCTCGACGATCGCCGCGAGGGTCTGCGCGTTGTGGGTGGCGAATTGCGGAAACACCGCATCGGGAGCATCGAGCAGCCGGCGCGCGCAGGCGAGATACGACACGTCGGTGTGGACCTTCCGGGTGAAAACCGGGAAGTCGGACAGCCCGTCCACCTGTGCGCGCTTGATCTCGCTGTCCCAGTAGGCGCCCTTGACGAGCCGCACCATCAGGCGCCGGCGGCTGCGCCGGGCGAGGTCGATCAGCACGTCGATCACGAACGGGGAGCGCTTGCCATAGGCCTGGACCACGAAGCCGAGCCCGTCCCAGCCGGAAAGCTCCGGATCCAGGGCGAGCATCTCCAGGATGTCCAGGGACAGGTCCAGCCGGTCGGCCTCCTCGGCGTCGATGTTGAGGCCGATGTCGAAGTGCTTGGCGAGCCGGGCGAGGCCCCGGACGCGCGGCGCCAGCTCGGCCAGGACGCGACCGCGCTGCGCCCGGACGTAGCGCGGGTGCAGCGCCGACAGCTTGATCGAGATCCCCGGACCGCGCAGCACTCCGCGGCCGGCCGAGGCCTCGCCGATCGCCCCGATCGCGTCCTCGTAGGAGGCGAGGTACCGGGCCGCATCCGCGGCGGTGACGGCGGCTTCGCCCAGCATATCGTACGAGAAGGTGAAGCCCTTCGCCTCCGTCGCTGCGGCGTTGCGCAGGGCCTCGGCGATCGACCGGCCAGTGACGAACTGCTCGCCCATCATCCGCACGGCGAGGTCGACGCCCCGGCGGATCAGCGGCTCCCCGCCGCGGGCGATCAGGCGGGTGAGCGCGGCGGACAGGCCCGCCTCGTCCCGGGTCGCGACGAGGCGACCGGTGACCAGCAGGCCCCAGGTCGCCGCGTTGACGAAGGGCGACGGGCTGTGCCCGAGATGGGAAGCCCAGTCGCCCCCCGCGATCTTGTCGCGGATCAGCGCGTCGCGGGTGGCGGCGTCCGGGATGCGCAGCAGCGCCTCGGCGAGGCACATCAGCGCGACGCCCTCCTCGCTCGTCAGGGCGTATTCGTGGATCAGGCCCTCGACCCCGCCACGGCTGCCGCGGCGCCGCAGGGATTCGACCAGCTGCCGGGCCGTGGCGGCGACGCGCGCCGCGGCCTCGGCGGGCAGGCGCGCCTGATCGAGGAGTGGCGCGACGCAGTCCGGCTCGGGCCGCCGACAGGCCGCAACCACCGCCAGCCGCAGGGGCGACAGCTCAGGCCAATCGGCGAAGGCGCCGAACGGGTCGTCCGCGCGGTCGGTGATGCGGGACGCGACCATGGATCATACCCCGACTGCGGCGGCTCATCCGCCCGACGAGCAGGCTACGCCGTTCCCGGCGGTCGTTTAAGCCCCGGCCGACCGCCGACGACCAGGCCGTCACGGCGTGGCATGGGCGGCCTCGATCGCGTCTGTCAGGACCGGCTGGGCGCCCTCACGACGCAGAACCGCGTTCGGGATGACGACCGTATCGGCGCAGGCTTGCGCGTAATGGGGCAGGTCGAACTGGACCGCGAGGCCGCCCGCCTTGGCGTCGAGCCACGCCATCATGCCCGGCGGATCGCCCATGGACGTGTCCTGCACCACCGTCCGGCACGCGTCGTCGTCGCGATCGCGCTTCGCATCGCCCGAGGTCGGACGGTAGCGTTCGCGATAGAGGGCGTGCAGCCGCTTCGAGGCGAGCGTCACCATCTTGGTGCCGTCGATGCCTTCCGACAGGGCGACCGTACCGGTCAGCGCCGGCGGAAGCAGCTTGGTCCAATCGACCGGTAGACCGGTCGTCTGGTCGTACACGATCGCCATCAGGCCGGTGCTGGGATGCGCGCCGCCGCAGAACATGTCGTCGCTGATCGCGACGCTCAGGAAGCGCGGGCCACGCATCGGCGTGCGGATCGTCCGCGTCCAGGCGCTGCGCGCGCCACCATCGGCCTGACAGGACCGGGCCGCCTTGCGGACGTTCCCGTCGAGGCGCTTGAGCGCCGCGTTGATCCGCCGCTCCGCGTCGTCGACCGGCCCCGCGATCTGCGGCATCGCGGCGAGATCCGGTTTTAGATCCGGCTGCGCCGCCATCTGGAACACCCGGTCGGCGGCCCAAGTCTGGCCGGCCAGGAAAGCCAGGAGCATACCCGCGCCGGCAGCGGCCTTCAGGCGAAGGATTCGTTTCATCGTCACGCCGCTCCCGAGCGAATCACATCGCGCCGGGGGTATTGGCCAACCCGGCGTGCCGCAGCTCAAGCGTCGTTGGCGAGAATTTTGGCGGCGCGCGACGCGCTTCCACACAAGCGGGTGCAATGGCAGAACCCGGGCCATGAGCACGATCCTCATCTACGGCGCCACCGGCTACACCGGCACGCTGCTCGCCGAACACGCGATCGCGCAGGGCCTGCGGCCGATCCTGGCCGGGCGCGACCCGGACAAGCTGCGTCCGCTCGCCGGGCGGCTCAACCTCGAGTCACGCGCGGCCGGCCTCGACAAGCCGGAACGCCTGCGGGCCGCGCTCGCGGGTGTCGCGGCGGTGATCCACGCCGCCGGCCCATTCTCGAAGACGGCGCGGCCGATGGCCGAGGCCTGCCTCGCCGCGGGGGCGCATTACGTCGATATTACCGGCGAGATCTCGGTGCTGGAGGCGCTCGCGGCCCGTGACGCGGAGGCGAAGGCCGCCGGCATCGTGCTGCTGCCGGCGGCGGGCTTCGACGTGGTGCCGAGCGACTGCCTCGCCGCCCACACGGCACGGCGGCTTCCGGGGGCGACGCATCTGCGGATCTCGATCGGCGGGTTCGGCGGGTTCGGCCGGGGCACGGCCCGCACCATGGTCGAGGGCATCGCCTGGGGCACGCGGGTCCGCCGGGACGGCCGGATCGTCGAGTTGCCGAGCCCGCCCCGCGCCAGCGCCGATTTTGGGCGCGGTCCGCGGCGCACCGTGGGGCTCGGCTGGGGCGACGTGTCGAGCGCGTGGTACTCGACGCACGTCCCGAACATCGACGTGTATTTCGAGGCGTTTCCCGCCATGGCGGCCGCCGCCGGCCTGCCCGCAGGCCTCCGAAAGATCATCGCCGGCGGCACCGCGCAGCGCCTGATCAACCGCGGCATCGACCGGCTTCCCGCAGGGCCGTCCGAGTCCGCCCGGGAAACGGCGCGCAGCACGTTCCTGGCCGAGGCCTGGGATAGCACCGGGCGAAGGGCGGCAAGCCGGATGGAGACGCCCGAAGGCTACACGCTGACGGCCTGGACGGCCGTGAAGGTCGCCCGGCGCCTCGCCTCGGGCGCGGTCGCGGCGGGCTTCCACACGCCGGTGACCGCCTTCGGGCCCGACTTCATCCTGGATTTCCCGGGCGTGGTACGGACGGATCTGTAGGCATCATCCCGAAAGATGGCTGCTGGCCTTGGGAGAAAGGTGATGCCCAAACGAGAACCTAGAGCATCGGGCCGGTTCCGATCCACAGGACGCGACAGCACCTCGCGGCAGGACCATCCGTTGATCCCACCCAACACCCTCATCCTGAGGTGCCCGCGTCAGCGGGCCTCGAAGGAGGGCTCCAGGGATCGCAGGTCCATCTGGAGGGCTCCTTCGAGGCCTGCGCTTCGCTCCGGCACTTCAGGATGGGGTGGAGAGATGGACAGCTCTCCCGAAGCTTCCTGGTCTCGTGTCGTGTTCCGCGTTTCCGATCTCCGGCACGATGCTCTCATCCTCACACCGTCGCGCCGATCTGCCAGGGCGCGAACTCCGACGATCCGAAATCGAACTGCTCGCTCTTCGTGCGCTCCCCGCCCGCGACCTTCAGGATCAGCTCGAAGATCCGCCGCCCGGCCTGCTCGACGCTCTCCGCCCCGTCGAGGATCGTGCCGCAATTGACGTCCATGTCCTCCTCGAGCCGCCGGTACATGGCCGAGTTGGTGGCGATCTTGATCGAGGGCGCCGGCTTGCAGCCGAACACGCTGCCGCGGCCCGTGGTGAAGCACACGAGGTTCGCCCCGCCCGCCACCTGCCCGGTCGCCGAGACCGGGTCGTAACCGGGCGTGTCCATGAACACAAAACCCTTGGCGGTGACCGGGTCGGCGTAGCGCAGCACGTCGACGAGATTGGTGCTCCCGGCCTTGGCCATGGCGCCGAGCGACTTTTCGAGGATCGTGGTCAGGCCGCCGGCCTTGTTGCCAGGCGAGGGATTGGCGTCGATCTCCGAACCCTCCTTGCGGGTGTACTCCTCCCACCAGCGCATCAGGTCGACGAGCTTCTGGCCGACCTCCGGACTGACGGCGCGGCGGGTGAACAGGTGCTCGGCCCCGTAGGTCTCGGTGGTCTCCGACAGGATCACGGTGCCGCCGTTCCGCACCACGAGGTCGCTGGCGATCCCGAGCGCCGGGTTGGCGGAGACGCCGGAATAGCCGTCCGACCCGCCGCATTGCAGGGCGACGATCAGCTCGCTCGCCGGCACCGGCTCGCGGTGGACGACGTTCGCCTCGTCCAAAATTCCCTTCACGAAGTCGATGCCCGCCTCGACGGTCCTGCGGGTGCCACCGAGGCTCTGAATGTTCATGCTGCGGATCCGGTCGCCGAGCCCCTGCTCCTCCAGGAAGGCGCCGATCTGGTTCACCTCGCAGCCCAGCCCGATCATCACGATGTGCGAGAAGTTGACGTGCCTTGCATAGCCCGCGAGCGTCCGGCGCAGGAGCCGGAGAGGCTCGCCCATCGCCATGCCGCAGCCGGTCTTGTGGGTCAGCGCCACCACGCCGTCGACGTTCGGATAGGCGGCCAGCGGATCGAGGCCGAGGATCGGGTGGCGCCGGAACGCGTCGGCGATGAGATCCGCGACGTGAGCGCTGCAATTCACCGAGGTGAGGATGCCGACATAGTTGCGGGTCGCCACGCGCCCGTCCGGCCGGCGGATGCCCTGGAAGGTCGCGGGCGGCGTGACGTGTTGCGTCGGCCTGGCATCGACCCCGAACGCGTAATCCCGGGCGAACTCGCCCATCCCGAGATTGTGGACGTGGACATGGCGGCCGGCCGCGATCTCCTCCTTGGCGAAGCCGATGATCTGGCCGTACTTGGTCACCGCCTCGCCGCTCCGGTGGGGCCGGACCGCCACCTTGTGGCCGGCCGGGATCCGCTCGGCGGCGACTACGCCCTCCGCGACCGGCGTGCCGGGCTCGATGGCGCCGCGGGCGACGACGACGCCGTCGTCCGGGCGCAGGGTGATGACGGGATAGGCGGACATCGGTCTCTCCTGAAGAGGCGTCGGGTCGCTCATCGGGCCGCCTCGGGCCGCAAGGCCGGGGCGCGGGCCTCCCGGACCGGCAGGGGCGCGATCTCGCCGACCACGAACAGGTAGATGAAGGCGCCGAGCAGGCAGAAGCCGCCGGCCACGATCAGCGGGATGACGAACGAGCCCTGCGTGACGGTGAGCATCACGCCGGTGAAGGTGGTGGTCACGATGCCGGCGACGTTCGAGGCGAAGTTCTGGATGCCGCCGATCGAGGCCACATGGGCCGGCGTCGGCGCCACGTCGCCGGGCAGCGCCCAGATCGAGGCCGCCGTGAAGGCGAGGCTGCCATAGGCCACCGCGAAGCACAGCAGCGCCACGTAGACGTTGGGCGCCACGATCGAGAGCGTGATCACCGAGGACATCAGCATGCCGCCGACGAGGCAGGTCTTGCGCGCGGCCGTGAGGCTCCAGCCCCGGCGGTAGAGCGCGTCCGAGGCGAAGCCGCCGAGCCAGCCCGCGGGGATCGAGGCCAGAGCCGGCAGGCTGCCGAGCGTGCCGAGTTCGGCCAGCGAGAAGCCCCGCGCCTTCACGAGATAGGTCGGGAACCACGTGATGAAGAAGTAGATCACGAAGTTCAGGCAGAAGAACCCGGCCATCATGCCCCAGACCGTGCGGT
Organism: Methylobacterium sp. J-030; assembly: GCF_022829545.1. GTDB lineage: Bacteria > Pseudomonadota > Alphaproteobacteria > Rhizobiales > Beijerinckiaceae > Methylobacterium. The sequence continues at coordinate 205,239 of NZ_JAKSYM010000226.1, forward strand.
AGCGGAACAGGGACAGCCACGGGACCTGATTCTGCGCCTCGGCGGCATCAACGGACTTCGGCCGCTCCTGGGCGGCCCGGAGCCGGGCCAAGTCTTCGGACGAGACGGCGGGGTGGTTCTCGGGCTCGCGGTAGAGCCACATCCAGAACACGGCCCAGACGAAGCCGAGCACGCCGGTGACGACGAAGGATTCCCGCCAGCCCAGCGTCGCGATCACCCAGGAGACCAGTGGGATCGCGAGCGCCGAGCCGACCCGGGAGCCGCTGTCGAAGATGCTGCTGGCAAAGCTCCGCTCGCTGCGCGGGAACCACGAGGCCGCGACCTTGGCGAAGGACGGATAGGCGCCCGCCTCGCCGACGCCGAGCAGCATGCGCAGGCCCAGCAGGGACAGGAACCCGCGGCCCGCGGCGGTCAGCGCCGTGCAGGCCGACCACCACAGCACCGCCACGACCAGCGAGAGCCGGGCCCCGACCCGGTCGGCCACGTAGCCGAAGGGCAGCTGCATGATCGCGTAGGTCCAGAAGAACCCCGACAGGATCAGGCCCATATCGGTGGCGTTCAGCCCCAGCTCCTTCGACATGGAGGGGGCGGCGACCGCCAGATTCGCGCGATCGATGTAGTTGATCGCGTTGGCGGCCATGCAGAGGCCGATCATGAGCCAGCGCAGCCTTGGCATCGTGTTCCTCCCGAAACGCGGGGTGGCGTCCCCGCTTGGCGTGGCGCCCCCGTTGTGGCCGGGGGTCGCCGCAATGACGTTGGTCCGCCGCCCGATCAGGCGCGATAGGCATCCCCGTCGAGCCCGTGCGGCCGGCCGGCGGAGAGGAGCGTCGCCCAGACCGGTTCCGGCAGCGGCACGCCCTCCGCGAGGCGTTGGACCCGCATGCGCCGTTCCGGTTCGCCGGGCAGCAGCACCTCGGCGCCGGGCATCGGGCGGGCGCTCTTGAAGAAGTCGAGATAAGTGCGCGCCTCGGAGGCCAGGACATCCTCGGTCCCGAGCGCCGCGGGCGTCACGTAGATCGAGAGCATGCCGTTGCAGATCCGGCGCTTGCCCGGCCCGGCCGTGCCGGATCCGGTGAGCGCACCGGCCAGCAGCTCGCACATCAGCGCCAGCCCCGAGCCCTTGTGCTCGCCGAAGGCCCGGATCGCGCCCGCGCCGCGCTGGTTGTCGCGCTCGACCCCCTCCAGGGGGCCGAACAGGGTCGCCGGATCCGCGCTGAGGCGCCCATCCGGCTCGATCAATGCGCCCTCCGGCAGGGGCTTGCCGCCCCGGGAGGCGACCAGAACCTTGCCCTCGGCCACCAGCGACGTCGCGAAATCGAGGATGATCGGGTCAGCATCGGGTACCGGGAAGCCGGCCGAGAACGGCGCGGTGGAGAAGCGGCGCTCGACGGAGCCGAAGGGCGCCACCAGCAGGCTCCCCGCCACGTTGACGAAGTGGACCGAGACCAGCCCGGCCGCGGCGGCGCGCTCGGACCATTCGCCGATCCGGCCGATATGCCCGGCATGGCGCAGGGCGACGATCGCCACGCCGTTCGCCCGCGCCTTGGCGATCCCGAGATCGACCGCGAAGGGGCCGGCGGTCTGCCCGAACCCGTATTGCGCATCCACCAGGGCGAAGCACGGCGCGTCGGTGACGATCTCGGGCGTGCGGCCGGCCTCGACCTCGCCGGTGCGCAGCCACTCGACGTAGCGGGGGACCCGGACGACCCCGTGGCTGTCATGGCCGGTCAGGTTCGCCGCCACCAGGAAGCGACCGATCCGCTCGGCCTCCGCCTCGGCACAGCCCTCGTGCACGAAGATGTCCCGTACATAGGCGGTCAGCCCGCCGGCCGAGATCCGCATTCGGTTCCTCCCTGGCCGCGCCTCGACGGGCGCGTGCGGGATGAATCTAGCGCCCGCGAACGTGCTGTGCGAGCGCCGCGGGTGACGCGATCCGCGGCCGCGTCACGAAATCTCGCGGATCAGCTTCGCGACGATGGCGCGTCCGAACGCCTCGAAGCTCTCGGCGCTCATCACGAACGCCCCCTCGCCGCCGATGACGGTATTCCGGTAATAGGCCACGAGGCCCCCGGCCGGGTTGGTGTGATCCTTCAGGAAGCTCGGCATGCCCTCAGGATCGGTGAGGACGACGATACCGTTGATGGTGATGCCGGCCGAGACCGCCGCGTCCCGGGCGTCCGCGATCGAGCGGCCGGCATTGCCGGTACCGTCACCCGAGACGTCGATCACCCTCCGCTCCGTCCGGAACGGCGCCCGCGCCAGCAGGTCGGTGGCGAAGCCCAGGGCGGAGCCGATCGCGGTCCGCCCGTAGAACGGGCGCGGCACGGCGGCGAGCCGCGCCGCGAACACGACCGCATCCTGGGCGGAGCCGATGATCATCCAGTCGACCGCGACGCGCTGTTCCCCGGGGCCGGCCCAGTCGAACAAGGCGACGCCGATGCGGCCGGCCGGCCCGTCGCCGATGGCGCGCAGGACCCTGGGGTCGGCGAAGGCCTCGGCATAACCGCGCCGTTCGAGGTCGAAGCGTGCCTCGCTGATGCTCAGCGACACGTCGACGGCGAGCACGAGAAGGACATCGACGTCCTGCTGATCGGCCGCCTCGGCGCGGCGATTCGCGAGCGCGAGAGCCGCAAGCAAGCCGGACAGGAGGTGGCGCCGCCGCATGGTCGACACTCGGAAAGACAACTGGCGCGGGAGCGCCGCCGTATCGCAGGCAACGGGCTTGCCAGCCCGGCGGTTCGCGCGACACCCGCCGGGTCCGGGCGAGCCACCGGGCGGCGATCCGAATTTGTTCCGCGCCGTACCGTCCGAGCAGCGCCGCTTTTGGTCCCATGCTGCCGGTGCCGGAGGGCGCTAGTTCGCGTCAGCGAAGGCGCAGCCCGCGCCGCAAACTCCGAGACATCCCTCCATGCATCGTGTTCACCGGATCGTGCGCGCCATCGAAGGCCTCATCGTCGCCGCCGTGATCGGCACCGTCGCACTCGTGAGCCGGGCGATCGACGCGACGATCGGCCTCGTCGGCCGCCTGTCCGACCGGTTCGATGCGAAGCTCGCCGACCTCGCGCGCGACTCGAAGGCCCGGCACCGGCGGGAGGGGCGCCGGCAGATCGATCCGATCAGCCTGGATTAGGCGCCGCCGTCCGCGGACTGGAGCGGTGCCCGATCGTGCGCGGCTTCAGGCGTCGATCGTCACGCGCGCTCTTGCGGCGAACCGCAATGCAGTTCGCCGCAAGAGCACTCTAAAGCCCCGGCCCCTTCGCGGCCCCGAAGATGCGGCCGGGCCGGTTGTCCGCCCCGCCCTGGAGCAGCACGACCCAGCTGTCGGCATCGGCGATGTCGGCCTGCGTGTCGGGCACGTCGAGGGTCAGCGCCTGCCCGTTCCAGTGGCCGAGGTGCTGGAGCCCCCGCACGACGTTGACGTAGGTCGCGGTCCGGCCCCCATTCTCGCCGGACTGGATGGCGATCGCCCGGCGGCGCAGCACCGGGACCAGCCAGATCTCGCCGCGCAGCTCCGCCTTGGCGTCCGGCGCGGCCCCGATCTCGACCCAGATCCGGTCCCCGCGCGCCTCGCTGCGGACCGGAACCGGCAACCCGCCGTGCTGGATCCCATCGTGCATCAGCCGGTCGAGGGCGGCCCTGTCCGAGCCCACCGCGACGCCACTGCCATCCACCACCGCCTGCGGCGTGAAAACCTGCCGGCCGCCGCGACCCCGCGCGTAGCCGCGCTGGCGCTCGGTGAGGGGCCGCGACGCCAGCGTGTCCTTCCAGCCGAGATAGTCCCAGTAGGTCACCGGCAGCGTTAGGGCGATCACCCCGGGCTGGCGCGACAGATCGCGCAGCACGGGCTCGGCGGTGCGGCAGGCGCCGCAGCCCTGGCTGGTGAACAGCTCCACGACCGCACGAACCGGCTCCGCCCGCGCCGCAGAGGCCGTCGCGGCGGTGCCGAGCAGCACGGCCGCGCACAGCGCGCGGCGGTCGCAGATCCAGGCGCAATGCCGAGGCGTCATCGGACCATCAGAGCGTGTGGTCCGCCGTCTGGGAAATCACGTTGGCTTGAGACGGATGTACCGGTGTCGCGGGCGAGGCCGTCCCCTTCCGGGCATGGGGCAACATATCGGGGCGCCACCGGCGGTGCATCCACAGCCACTGCCCGGGATTCTCGCGCACCCAGGCCTCGACCACGGCGGTCATCGCCTGCATGGCGGCGGGCACGTCGATCGTCCCGTCCGCGGCCCGCGGCAGATCCAGCGGCGGCGTCAGTTCGAGCCTGAACCGGCCCTCCGGGAGACGGACGACCCGGACGCCGTGGACCGGACATTCGTAGTGTCGGACTAACTTGGCGAGCAACGGGTTGGCGAGGCAGGGCCGTCCGAGGAACTGCACCACGACACCGCGGGTGAAGTGCTGGTCGATCAACTGGCCGAGGTGACCGCCCTGCTCCACCACGTCGCGCATCGCGAAGACGGCACCGGGCGTCGAGGCCGCCAGGCCGCCCATGGATCGGCGGCGGACCTCCTGCACGAGGCGCGCGGCCGCCGGGTTGTTGGGCGGCCGGAACACGGCGGTCGCGTCGAGGCCGAACCGGGCCGCGCAGATCGCCGGCAACTCCCAGTTGGCGAGATGCGCGGAGAAGATCAGGCCCGGCGCACCGTCGTCGCGCAGGGCGAAGAAGTGCTCGATGCCGGCGACCTCGGTCCGCAGCGGACCCGTCGCCGCCGGATCGTAATCGAACAGGCTGTCGAGATGGGCGTATTCGGCCCCCACGCGCCCGAGATTGTCCCACGCCTCCAGGGCGATCCGCCTGTGCTCCGCCTCCGGCAGCTCCGGAAAGGCCGCGCGCAGATTCGTCAGGGCGGTACGGTGGGCCGGCAGGAGTGGCCCGATTCGGCGCAGCATCCCGGCACCGAAGGCGGTCGCGCGCGCCGGGCCGATGAGCCGTGCGAGCCAGACCAGCGCGCGGATCAGCGGGATCATGGCGTAGCCCGCGAGGCGCGGCCAGGACCGTTTCAGAACGAGGGCGAGACGCAGCACTTCGAGTTCCCGGGAGGATCCGGGCCGCCCCCACGCACCCGTGCGGCCCGTTTACGCCAAGTCTGCCGCAGCGCGAAACGCGCAGGCGCAAACGCGCTACAGACTGACGAGGATCTTGCCGAAGACCGTTCGGGATTCCAGCCGTTCCAGCCCCTGCGCGAAGGCGGCGAGCGGGTAGACCGTGTCCACGACCGGCCGGATCCCGGCCGCCATCTTGTCGAGGGACTGGCGGATATTGGCGAGGGAGCAGCCGAACGAGCCGGTGATTCGGTATTGCTGCTGGAACAGCTGCATGAGGTTCATGGTCGCCGAGACGCCGGAGGTCGAGCCGCAGGTGACCAGGCGCCCGCCGCGCTTGAGGCAGAGCAGCGAGCCGTTCCACGTATCGGCGCCGACATGCTCGAACACCACGTCGACGCCCTTACGCTTGGTCAAGCGCCGGACCTCGCCCTCGAACCGCTCGGTCCGGTAGTTGATCACGTGGTCGGCGCCGAGTTCGGCGGCCTTGCGGCCCTTCTCGTCGTCGCCGACCGTCGTGTAGACGGTGCAGCCGATCGCCTTGGCCATGCGGATCGCCGCGGTGCCGATCCCCGAGCCGCCGGCATGGACCAGCACGCTCTCGCCGGGCCCCAGGCGCGCGTTGTCGAACAGCATGTGCTGCACGGTGCCGAAGGCGATGCCCGCGCAGGCGGCATCCGTGTCGCTCACCCCGTCCGGCACCTTCACGACGAGGCGGGCGGGCAGGGTCACCAGCTCCCGGGCGAAACCATCGAGATGGAAGCCCATCACGCCGGACACGTCCTCGCAGAGGTTGTCCCGCCCCTCGCGGCAGGCGCGGCACTGGCCGCAGGTCATCGCGCCGTAAGGCACCACCCGGTCGCCGGGGGCGAGGTCCGGGACGCCCTCCCCGACCGCCTCGATCGCCCCCGCCGCCTCCGCGCCAACGACGAGGGGCAGCCTCCGCTTGGCGAAGGCCATGCCGCGAAAACCCCAGACGTCGATGAAGTTGAGGCCGACCGCGCGGATGCGGACGCGCACCTCGCCCGGGCCTGGGGCGGGCGCAGGCTCGATCTCGGTCAGGCGCAGGTCGCGGTCGCCGAAGAGCTGGAGGGCTTGCATCTCGTCTTTCATCATTCCGGCGCCAGATACCGCCGCCGCGCCCAGCCGAGGGTCCGGCCGGCCTTGACCCGGCACCACGTTGTGCGGCTCGGCGTGTCGTTGGTGCAGCCGAACACCAGGGCGCGGACGCGGATCTCGCCGATCTGCTCGGCGGCGGCGTCCGGCTCCACGCGGATGCTCAGGGCCTCGCCCGGCGCCAAGCCCGTGACCCGGTAGACTTCGGCCTCGGCCCAGGCCGGCCCGGGGAGCATCGCCGCGACGAAGAAGACGGCAGGGAGGGCGAGGCTGGCGCGCATCGGCGGGATCGTCCGGTTCGGCATCGCGGGTCAGGCCCGGTGGACGCCCATCATCGCGGTCAGGCCGCCGTCGACCGGCAGCACCGCCCCGGTGATGTAGGACGCCCCCTCGCCCATCAGGAAGGCCGCGAGCGCCGCGACATCTTCGGGCCGCGCGAAACGACCGGCGGGGATCTGCCGTTCCATCCCGTCCCGATAGGCGGCGTAGCGCGCCATCATGGCGGTGTCGACGAAGCCCGGGGCGATCACGTTGACGGTCACCCCGCGCTTGGCCGACTCGATCGCCAGCGTGCGGCAATAGGCGATCAGCGCCCCCTTGGTGGCCGCGTAGGCGGCGTTGCCGACATTGGCGCGCAGGGCGGCGACCGACCCGATCGCCACGATGCGCCCGGCGCGGGCCCGGGTCATCGTGCGGACCAGCGCCTTGGCGAGGCGGGTCAGCGAGAAGAAGTTGACCTGCATGGCGGCCTCGGCCCGATCCTGATCGAGCATGGCGGCGAGCGCATCGCTCGATTGGCCGGCATTGTGCACGAGGCCGTAATAGTCGCTTTCCTCCGCGGCTTCGCAGAAGGCGTCGAGCGCCGACCGGTCGGCGAGGTCGAGGGCGCGGGCCGCGAAGCTGCGGTCGGGATGCGCCGCGCAGAGCTCCGTGCGCAGCGTCTCGGCGGCCTCGGCGGACGAGTGATAGGTGAAATCCACCGCGAAGCCCGCATCGGCCAGGGTCCGGACGATCGCCGCGCCGATCCCGGAGGCGCCTCCGGTGACGAGGACCCGGCGATGGGGCGAAGCGACGCTCACGCCGGCTCGGCGCCGAGGACGAGGCATGTATTCTGGCCGCCGAAGCCGAAGGAATTCGACAGCACCGTGCGCACCGGCCGATCCCGGGCCGTCTCGACGATGTCGAGGGCGATCGTCGGGTCCGGCACCCGGTGGTTGATGGTCGGCGGGATGCGGCCGTGGCGGATGGTCATGAGCGACACCGCCGCCTCGATGGCGCCGGCCGCGGTGAGGGTGTGGCCGATCATCGACTTGTTGGAGGTGACCGGCAGGGACGCGGCGCGGTCGCCGAACACGGCGCCAAGGCCCAGAGCCTCCATCTTGTCGTTCTCGGGCGTCGAGGTGCCGTGGGCGTTGACCGTGTCGATCCCGTCGGGTTCGAGCCCGGCATCCTCCAGGCTCGCCCGGATGGCCGCGATGATCGGCGCCCCGTCGGGGCTGGAGCGGGTCCGGTGGAATCCGTCGCCCTTCTCGCCGCAGCCCAGCACGTAGCCGAGGATCGTGGCGCCCCGCGCCCGCGCGGATCCGGCCTCTTCCAACACCAGGGCGGCCGCGCCCTCGCCCATCACGAAGCCGTCCCGGTCCTTGGAGAAGGGCTTCGAAGCCGCCTCGGGATCGTCGTTGCGGGTGGACAGCGCCGAGAGCAGCGAGAAGCGGATCAGCGATTCCGGGTTCACCGAACCGTCCGTGCCGATGCAGAGCGCCGCCGCGGTCTCACCACGCCGGATCGCCTCGACTCCGAGCTGGATCGCGGTGGCGCCGGACGAGCAGGCCGTGGAGAGCGAGATCGGCGAGCCCTTCGTTCCGAACCGTTCGGCGATGCGGTCGGCGACGGTGCCGAAGATGAACAGGTCGTGCCAGGCATCGAATCGGCGCGTCGCGGCGGCCCGGAGGAGGCCGGCATAATCGACCGGGCCGTCACCGCCTGCGGCTTCGGCCAGGGCCTGCCGCTGCGGCCATTCCATCTCGACCGGCGGCACCGCGATGAACAGCGCGCCCGGGAAGTCGCCCGCCGTCCCGATCCCGGCCTGCGCGATCGCCTCCTCGGCCGCCACGGCGGCGAAGCGCTCCGACAGGAGCGGCGCCACCAGGGGCTCGGTGTCGAGGAAATCGACCGTGCCGGCGATGCGTGTGCGCAGGCCCTCGGTGGGGAACCGCGCGATGGCGTGGATGCCGGAGCGACCCTCGGTCATGGCCGCCCAGGTCTCGGCCTGCCCCCGGCCGAGGGAGGAGACGACGCCGAGGCCGGTGACCGCGACGAGCGGCCGTCCCCGGGCGTCGCGGGAGGATCGCGCGCTCATGGCGCGGCCCTTAGCGTATTTTCCGCGGTCTTACACGACCAGACATCCGTGCGATGCCTCATCAGACAGCTCCAGGGCCATCCCGACGCGGTGCGTTGGCGAGGCGGAGCACCGTCTGGAGCAGCACGTCGGCGCCGGCCGCGCAGTCGGCCTGTGTCGCGGATTCGGATTCGTTGTGGCTGACCCCGTCCTTGCAGGGCACGAAGATCATCGCGGCGGGCACCGTGGCGGCGAGGTTGCAGGCGTCGTGACCGGCCCCCGAGATGATGCGCCGCCGGGCATGGCCCAGGCCCTCGGCCGCCGCGTCGATCGCCGCTACGATGGCGGGGTCGAACGGGACCGGCTCCTTGCGCCAGATCCGGTTGAGCTGGATCTCCAGGCGGCGGCGCCCGGCGATCTCGCCGGCCGCCTCCTTGAGCGCGACTTCCATGGCGTCGAGGGTGGCCGAGCGCGGATCGCGCACATCCACAGTGAAGGCGACCCGGCCCGGCACGACGTTGCGGGACGGGGCCAGGATCGCGGCCTCGCCGATCGTGGCCACCGCCGAAGGGGCGTGCGCCAGGGCGACGCGCTCGGCGGCCAGCGCGAATTCGGACAGCGCCAGCAGCGCATCCCGGCGGCGCGGCATCGGTGTCGTGCCGGCATGACTCTCGAAGCCGGTGATTACCCCGTCGAACCACACGATGCCCTGGCCGCCCTCGACCACCCCGATGGTCTTGCCCTCGGCCTCCAGGATCGGCCCCTGCTCGATGTGCAGCTCGACAAAAGCGCCGATCTCCCGCGCGCCGACGGCCTCGACCCCGCGATAGCCGATAGCATCGAGCGCCTCCGCCACCGTGGTCCCGGCGGCGTCGCGCTTGGCCAGGATCGCGTCGGTGGTGAAGTCCCCGGCATAGGCCGCCGAGGCCATCATGGCGGGGGCGAAGCGGGAGCCTTCCTCGTTGGTCCAGTTGACCACGAGCAGCGGCGCCTCGGTCTCGATTCCGGCATCGTTGAGGCTGCGCATCACTTCGAGGCCGGCCAGCACGCCGAGCACGCCGTCGAACTTGCCCCCCGTGGGCTGCGTGTCGAGGTGGGAGCCGAAGGCGATCGGCTTGCGGCTCATGTCGCGGCCCGGCCGCAGAGCGTATTGCGTACCCAGGGCGTCCACCGAGACCTCGAGCCCGGCCGCCGTGCAGGCGTCCCGGAACCAGTCGCGCACGCGGCCGTCCTCCGCCGAGAGCGTCAGGCGGTTGATGCCGCCGGCCGGGGTCCCGCCGAACGCGGCCGTCTCCAGGATGGTGGACCAGAGTCGTGCGCCGTCCGCGCGCAGGTTGTGAGTCGTGCTCGGGTTCGTCTCGGCCATGCCGGTTCCTCTCACGGCGGAGCGCCGTGTCACGCCTATGTCGTCGATCCGCCCGCCGTTCTGCGCCGGGCGCGCCGTCACAGCAACGCCGATGCCAGTCACGCCAGTGGGCGCCGCACCGGGTTGGCGCGCAGGAGGCCGATACCATCGACCTGGAGCGCCGCGGCGATCTCGCCGAGTGCGCTCGCCTCGATGTTGCTGATCCCGTCCTGATCGGCGACGTCGGCGGCGATCAGGAAGACGTTCTCGCGCTGGGTCGCGGGCCGCTCGATGATCGCCGCGACATGGCGCAGGTTCTCCGCCCGGCCGAGGCGGGTCCGCGCCCGGGCGATCCCCTCGTAGAGTTCGGTCTCGAGCATCAGCGCGTCGTAACCCTTCATGAGGACGGGATCGGCACTGAGGCCGTGGAGGGCCGCGTCGAATTCCGGGCCGGCCACCTCGCCATCGGCCACGATGACGTTGGCGGCGGCCGAGACCGCCGCGAGCATCAGCGCCTTGTCGCCGACATAGGCCGTCATGGTGCGGCTCACTTGGCCGAGGAGGTCGCGCAGGAGGCTCATGGAGGCTGTGCCGGGGCCGGACGGATGCAGGAACGCGAGAGGGATAGCAGAGCCCGGCGCCGAGGGAACCCGACGCGACGCGGACGGGCAATCCGACGCGCCCGACCCCTGCGATGCAGCACGCGGGCCGAATATTGCAACTTCTGTTGTGTCACGCGCCGACAGACATGCTTCGGCAACATCGTCGTGCGACTCATCGGTAGCCGCACCGATCGCGGTCGATGGACGGTGGGACAAGTCCCCCCAGCGAGAACCGCCTCCGTCGTCTCGCCGCCGGACCGATGCTCGGGTGCCCCCCAGGCCCGATCCTCGTGCCGGCGGCGATTTCAGTTTGCGCGCAGGGTTTACGCGCGCGGGACCGAAGCGTCCGCCCCGCTCGTACAGGACCTGAGTCGAACCGCCGGCCTCGCTCGCCCGTCGACCGGCAGCGCCACTCCGCTCATCGCCAGAACGGCTTGACGTCGAGGAGGTCGGACCGGGCATCGGCGGCGTCCCTGAGCAGATCCCGCGACCCCGCCTCATCCGAACCCGGCATCGGCGGCCCCGAGAGGCTCTCGGTCATCGATCGGGCGGTCTCGAGGTCGTTCAGCGCCCCGAGATGGTCCTGCAGGTCCGACAGCGCGTCGCCGAACTTCGCCTGCCGGCGTTGCGCCTTCTCCTTGTGATAGAGACCCGAGAAGAACTCCGCGCCGTAGCGCAGCTTCTTGGCGGCGATCCGGGCGCGGTGCCGGGTGTGGGGGTCGAGGTGCTTCAGACCGCGGCCGCGCTTCTTGAGCCGGCCGCGCGCCTTATCGAGCACGCGGGCGGCGAAGTCCTTCCCATCCTCGGCGGCGGCCGGTTGCGTGATCCAGGCCCCAGTCTCGACCCATCCGGCAAAATCGATGATCAGGCTGCGCCATTGCGGGTTCTGCAGGATCGCGAGAACCCCGTCATAGGCGCGCTCCCGCTCGCTCTCGGCCCGCTCGCGGAGCCCTTCGAGCCCGGCCGCGTCCGGGCGCTCCACGGCGAGGTCCGGCAAGGTCGTCCCGAGGAAGACATCAAGGTTGCGGGCGTGGCCGAACGGCTCGGTGACGCGCTTGATCTCGTCGGCGAAGCCGGCGGCCCGGAGATCGCCCTCCAGCATGGGGGCGAAGAGCGACAGCGCCGAGCGCAGCCGGCGCAGGGATACGCGGATCTGGTGAAGCGCCTCCGGCGGCTGCCCGCCCTCCAAGAAGGCCGTCTCGTTGAGCCGCATGTGGCGCAGGCAGGCGCGCGCCACCCGGCGAAACACCTCGCCGGCGCTGGCATCCTCCGGCAGCTCGATCGCCGCGGCCTTGACGACGGACCGGCTGCTGCCGTCGATCAGTCCGAAGCCGACCGCGCTCTTGGCGTGGACGCTCAAGCGCAGCGGCACGGTCTCGGCGAGGGCCATCGCCAGTTGGAACAGCTCGGCCGGATCGCCGTCCTTGAGCTCCAGCTCGATCTCGCAGAGCGGAGCATCCCCCGCCGGACTCTCGACCCGGCCCTCGTCGAGGGTCACCAGGATGCGCGATTCGCCCTGGGTGACCGGGAATTCCCGGCGCATGACGACGGTCGAGAACAGCCGCTCCACGGGCGCATCGGCCTCGCGCAGGACCGCCTCGGCGGCCGTCCCGGCCCAGGCGCCCGGATCGGGCGCGTCGCCCGCGATCTCGGCCTCCCACTCGGCGCGGTCGAACAGCCCGACATCGCCCGCCCCGGCCTTCACGGTCTGGATGTGACGGCCGCCCGTCGCGCGCACGCGCAGAGACAGGCCGGCCGCATGCAGATCGCGCTTCGGCGTATCGAAATACGTCGTGACCAACTGCCGGGGCTCGACGTCCGCCGCACCCGGAAGCCGCGGATGGGCGGCGAGCACCGTCAGATCCGGCCCCGCACAGACGAGCTTCAGCTCGACTTCGCGGGGCTCGGCGGCGTTGCGTGGGCTGTCGCTCATGCTCTCCTCTTCGTGATCATGGCTGCCTAAAGCTGCGGGGCAGCCGCCCGGTTGCAGCGAACTGTCGCGCCATCCTCGATCATGGCGCCGTCGGCCAGCGTCAATCCAGCGAAAACAGACGCTTCGCGGCGGCGCAAGCCGAGCTCAATCAGCAGCTCCTCGTGACGATCATGTTGCACTGCGTGAAATTGGCTCTTTCCCAAACCGAAAGACCATGGCAAAACAAATTGTCCACAATCCATCTGCCGCGCCTGCCCCGGCCCCGACCGTCCGGCGGCCTTCTGCTCGATGATGAGCCGGCACGGCGGGTTTCCCGACGCTATGAGAGGTGCGCTCCGCGTGGACGGCAGCGCCGCGGAGATGGTCAGGTCGGTGGCAGCGTTGAAGACACTTCTCGTGGGCGTTGTCGGGCACGTGGATCACGGCAAGACCGCCTTGGTCCGCTCCCTCACCGGGATCGAGACCGATCGGCTCAAGGAGGAGCAGGCCCGCGGCGTCTCGATCGTGCCGGGTTTCGCGTTCCTGTCCACTGCGCAGGGGGAGATCGACCTCGTCGATCTGCCCGGCCACGAACGTTTCGTGCGCGCCATGGTGTCCGGAGCCACCGGCATGCGGGCCGTCCTGCTGGCGGTCGATGCGCAGGAAGGCATCAAGCCGCAGACCGTCGAACACCTCGAGATCGCCCGGCTGATCGGCGTGCGCCGCGGCGTCCTCGCCCTGACCAAATCCGATCTGGCCTCCGCCGAATCGATCACGGCGCGTTCGGCCGAGATCGCCGCCGCCGCGGCCCGGGCCGGGCTCGAAGCCGGTCCGGTGATCCCCACATCGACGATGACCGGCGCGGGGCTCGAAGACCTCGCGCAGGCCCTCGCGGCGCAGCTCGGCGAGGTGGAAACCGCCACCGACGACGGCTTCCCCTACCTGCCGGTCGACCGGGTCTTCTCCCGGGCGGGCTTCGGCACCGTCGTCACCGGAACCCTGCGGCGCGGATCGCTCGCAGTCGGCGACAGCGTCGAGATCGTGCCGGGGGGCCGGAGCGCCGTGGTGCGCGGCCTCCAGATTCATGGACGTCCCGTGGACCGGGCCGAGCCCGGACGGCGCACGGCGGTGGCGCTGCGCGGCGTCGGCCTCGACGAGATCGCCCGCGGGCAGGCCCTGGCGCCGATCGGCCTGCTCACGTCGAGTTCGTGGCTCGACGTCGCGATCACGGCTGCCGCCAGCGCGGATGGGCCGCTGGCGAGCGGCACCGTCTGCCGCCTGCTGTTCGGCACCACCGAGGTCGAGGCGCGGCTGCGCCTGCTCGATCGCGACGCCCTGGAGCCGGGGGCGCGCACGCAGGCGCAGTTGCATCTCGCCGACCCCGTCGCCGTGCCGGCCCGGGAGCCGTTCATCCTGCGGCTCGACTCGCCCGCCGCTACGATTGCGGGCGGCCGCATCCTTGATCCGTCGAGCCGGCGCCGGCGGCGCAACGATCCGGGGACCATGGCCGATCTCGCCGCTTTGGCCTCGGGCGAGCCGGCGAAGACGATCGCCGTCCGCCTCGGACAGGTCGGCGCGGGCGGGGTTCCCCTGGCGGACCTCGCCCGGCTCGCCGGCACGGCACCCGATCATGCCCGGATGATGCTGCGCGCATCCGGCGCTCGCGAGGTCGGCGACCGGTTCATCGGCGCTGCGGCCTTCGAGGCGCTGCGGACCGGGATCGTGGCGGCGCTCGCGCAGCATCATCGCGACAACCCCATGGAGCACGGGATCGCCCTCGAACGCCTGTCCCGTTCGCTCGCGCTTCCGGATACGCTCATCGCGACGGCCCTGCGTGACCTCACCGCGACCGGGTCGGTGAGCCAAGCCGGCACCCTGTGGCGGCGGGCCGATTTCGACCCCGCCCGCAACGAGAGCGAAACCGCCCGCCGGCTGGAGCAGATCTTTCGCCGCGCCGGCCTGAACCCGCCCGACGAGAGCGAGGCCGTGGGCCGGGACGTGCGGCGGCGGGAAGCCCTGACCTATCTGGTCGGCGCCGGAACCGTGATCCGGGCCGTCGACCGCGTGCAGCGCCGTGCGGTCCTGTTCCACCGCGACGCGGTGGCGAGCGCCCGGACGCGCCTGACCGACGCCTTTCCCACCGCGGCGACGCCCGAGACCGGCTTCCTGGCCCGGGAGGCGGGCGCGACGCTCGGGATCTCGCGCAAGTTCTCGATCCCGCTCCTCGAACATCTCGACGCCACGGGCTTCACCCGGCGCGCGGGGGATCGGCGGATCATCATCGCCCTCGAACCGGATCCGGGCAGCGCGAAACCGTCTTAGGGCCGTGATCGATCGCGCTGCACACGGTACACGGCCGCACGCTGTGGCGGATCGATCGGGTGTTCCCAACCAACACCCATCCTGGGGTGCTGCGCAGCAGCCTCGAACGAGGCCTCAAGGGATCGCAAAGCCATCTGGAGGGCTCCTTCGAGGCCTGCGCTTCGCTCCGGCGCCTCAGGATGAGGGGATGGGTAGGATGACCGCCTTGCGGCTTCGCAGTCTCGTGTCGTGTACCGTGCGCGCTGCGATCGTGCGCGGCCCTAGGCCTTTGTGACGACGCGCGCTCTTGAGCCGAACCGGTGTCCTCTCCGGCGGAGGGCGCTCAAGGCGTCTTCGCCCGGCCGCTCTCCTGGGCCGGGCTCGTAACCGGGGTAGCCTATCAGGCAGTTCGAGGCGTCCCGGATCGGGCGGAAGGCGCGCTCGGCGATCACGGCGGGCTCGCAGAAAGAGTGGTCACGGACGAACCGGTCATAGCTCGTTCCGCCCATGCCCTGGACGAGGGCACCGCGCCACAACCCGCTCCGGCGCGCTCTGTCTCCAACCACAGGGCCTCAGCCGACAAGCTTCATTCTTCGAAGGCTTCGATGTGGACGGTTCCTCCATCCTGGCGTCGTGCGGCGTCCTCGATTCGGGCGAGCTGGGCCTGGGCCCGGCCGCAGGGAAAGCCGTAACGAGCGCGCACGCGCTCGCTGGCGATGCCAAGGGCGAGGCGGCTGAGGCTCACGAACTCGTCGATCGGGTAGTCCTGCCCGACCGCGAGGTGGTCCTTGATGACGAGCGAGGGCGAGTAGCAGGCCTCGCGCAGTCCGTCCGGCCAACGGATGTGGAAGCGCATCTCAGGCATCGGTCGGCATCCGCAGGGTGTTCCAGGCGGCCGAGCCCGTGGCCGGCCGGGGGACGGACGCGGCGCCCGGCAGGAGTGCCGCGTAGGTCGGCAGATGACGGGCCGCGCAGCTCGCCCAGGCATGCGCCCGGGCGATCTCGAGGCCGGCGTTGCGCAGCCGAGCGCGCCGGGACGGCTCTAGGCTCACCCGCATCGCCGCCGCGATGGATGCGACATCCTCCGGGTTCACCGCGAGGGCTTCGCCGGGGGCGAGATACTCGGTGAAGGGCGGCCGCGCGGAGACGATCACCGGCGTGCCCGACGCCATGGCCTCCAGCACGGGCTGACCGTATCCCTCCGCCAGGGACGGGAAGACCAGGGTCGCGCAGAGCCGGTAGAGCGCCGGCATATCCGCCTGGGCCACCGGACCGGTGCGGATCACCGGCCGCCCCGGACCGACCGCGAGGCCCGCGCGCTCCAGCGCGGCCCGGCAGCGGGCCTCGTACCCGGTCGCCTCATGGGTCGTGGCCTCCCCCGCCACGACGAGCTGCGCCGCCGGGACGGCTTCGTGGACTTGCGCGAACGCCGCGATCACGGCGAGGCTGTTTTTGCGCGCCGCGAACCCGCCGACGCTCAGGAAGATCGGGCCGTGGCCGAGCCCGAGACGCTTCTGCAAGGCGCCGTCGTCCGGGCCCGGTTCCGGCCCGAACAGGAGACCGTCGACGCCGCTGCCGATCACCTCGGCCTGGACACCGTATTCGCCCGCCAGCGCCGCCGCCCAGGTCCGGCTGAGGCAGAGCAGCCGCCCGGCATCGACGATCGCCCGATCCTGCCATCGGGCGAGCTGCGGGTCCGAAAACGGCTCGGTGCGGTGCACCGTGCGCACGAAGCCCGGGATTAGGCGGCGGCGCGTGAGCGTGGCCAGCGCGTTGCCGCTGATGGTGCATTGGGCGTGGAAGATGTCAAAGTCGCAGGCTGCGGGCGTCGAGAAATGGGTCAGGTAGTCGGCGATCCGGGCACCGACCAGCGCCGCCGCGGATCCGCAGACCGGTTTGGCGGCAACCGAGATCACCGGGCAGGCGGCATCGCGAAAGAATCCGCGGCCGGTCGGATCCGGGGCGTGGACCACGGCCTCGTGGCCGAGCCGACACAGGGCTTCGCCGAGCGCGATGGCGTGAACGCCGGTGCCGCGGGGATCGGTCGAGGGTGTGAGGATCGCGATGCGCACGCGGTCGACCCTGGGACGGTGCAACGCCGGTCGCGGCCGGTCCGGACGTCATGTCCGGAGTCGGAACCGCGGTCTCCGCCGCCCTCTCGGAGATCCGCACGGATCGTTACGCATCGTCCGTGCCGGGTTCGCGTCGATGAGCCCAGCCGGCCTCGATCGGACCGCAGTGCTGGGGTCGGTCCATAATTTTGTGTTACGAATTCATCTCAGTTTAACACCATGAGCCGAACGGCCCTTTTCGGATCCCTATGTCAGATTGTATCCGTCATCCGCGAGTGCCGGAGCTGTCGGTCCCGTGTCGAAGCCAGCGAAATTGACGTTCTCGAGTTTACTGGCCGTTCCGCGGCCGGCGCGCGGGATGCTGCGCCGCCTGGGCGTGCTCTGCGGCCTGCTGGTTCTGCCCACCGCCGTGCTGGCCTACGCGGACCTGTTGCCCGGATCGCTCGATCTCCTCGGCATTGATCTGCGCGAGAGCCCGGATCTTCCCCATGTCGCCCGCCAGATCGCCATCGGCGCGCCGCTCAAGATCGTGGCGTTCGGTTCGTCGTCCACCGAGGGCATCGGTGCGTCGAGCCCCGCGAACGCCTATCCGGCGCGGCTGCAGGCCGACCTGCGCAAGACGCTGCGCGGGATCGATGTGGCGGTGATCAACCGCGGCATCGGTGGCGAGCACGTCGACGACATGCTGGCGCGCCTGGACCGGGACGTGATCAAGGCCGAGCCGCAACTCGTCATCTGGCAGACCGGCAGCAACGATCCGCTGCGCGGCGTGCCCGTGGCGCATTTCCGCGAGGTCACGCTGGCGGCGATCCGCCGGATCCGCGAGGCGGGCATCGACGTGGTGCTGATGGAGCCGCAATGGTGCCCCAAGCTTGAATCCACGCCCGGAGCGTCCCGGTTCCTCGACGCCGTGCGCGGCATCGGTGAGGAGCTCGACGTTCCGGTCATCCGGCGCGCCGATCTGATGCACGGGTGGGTGCAGCAGGGGAGGCTGACGACCAAGCAGCTCTTCGCCTCCGACGGCCTGCACATGGCCGATGGCGGCTACGCCCTCTTGGCCGAGGCTGCGGCTCGCTCGATCTTGGAGGATGCGGGTTCGGTTCAGACTCCCGAAGCGGTCGCCGAGTAGGGCACGGCGCGCCGCCTCTGCCGCGGGACGGCGGAAGATCCCGCTGGACGCGGCCGGCCGCGTTCCCCATCTCGACGCGATCGAGATTGGAGCCGAGCCTTGAGCCAGGACGCATTCAGGTACGACGACCGGGGCGCGGTACCCCAGATGCACGCGACCACCATCCTGATGGTCCGCAAGGGCGGCCGCGTGGTGCTGGGCGGCGACGGGCAGGTCAGCCTCGGCCAGACCATCGTGAAGGGCAACGCCCGCAAGGTCCGGCGCCTCGCCAAAGGCGCGGTGATCGGCGGGTTCGCGGGTGCCACGGCCGACGCCTTCACGCTGTTCGAGCGGCTCGAAGCCAAGCTGGAGCAATATCCCGGGCAACTCACCCGGGCCTGCGTGGAACTCACCAAGGACTGGCGGACCGACCGCTACCTCCGCCGCCTGGAAGCGATGATGCTGGTCGCCGACCGCGAGGTCAGCCTGCTCCTCTCGGGGTCCGGCGACGTGCTGGAGCCCGAGAGCGGCGTCATGGCGATCGGTTCGGGCGGCAATTACGCCCTCGCCGCTGCCCGGGCTCTCGAGGATGGCGATCTCGACGCCGAGGCGATCGTGCGCCGCGCCATGGCGATTGCCGCCGAGATCTGCGTCTACACCAACGGCAATCTTGTCATCGAAGCGCTCGACGGTGCGTGATAGGGGGCTCTTGGGCGGCCTGTCCGACGGGAGTAGCGCTTTACTTGGTGTCTCAATTCACCCGCTCCGAGCGGTTAACGACCTCTTGAATAATCGGCGATATTTTGCATCCAAACGGACCATCAGGGTTGGGGCACAATGAATATCGGCGGAAAGCTTCTGGGTTTCGTCGGCGCCTGTAGCTTGACGACTCTGGTGGTCGCGGGTGTGAGCGTGGTGACGCTGCAGAGCTTCGAGACCGCCCTGACGAACGTCGAAAGTGCGTCCGTCCGCGCGCTCGACGCGGCGAACTTCAACCGCCTCGCCGCCGAGGTCACGATGGATTCCCGGGGGGTCTACGCCTCCGCCGACCGCGTCGAGGCCGCCAAATACGCCACCGGCATCCGGAAGGGCCTGGCCGGAATGGAGGCCCTGCGGAGCGACTGGGCGCCGCGGCTGAGCGAGTCCGAGCGTTCGCTGTTCGACACGATGAACCGCAATTTCGAAGCGTTCCGCACCCTGCGGACCGCCCTCGCCGAGGCCGGTGAGACCGTCAGCCCCCGCGCCGCCGCAGATCTTGGCTTCAACGAGGCCAACCAGAGCAACCGCCGCGCCTTCCAGGCGAGCATCGATGCGCTGGTGCGCCAGGGCCGCGCCGAGATGACGGCGATCAAGGGCGACACCCAGGCGCTCTTCCAGGCGCGGACGCTGCTCCTCCTGGGCCTCGCTCTGATCGGAACGCTGGTCTGCTGCGCCCTGGGCCTGCTCGTCGGACAGCGCCACATCGTACGGCCGCTGCGGGCGGTCGCGGAGGCGATCGAGCGCCTGTCGCGGGGCGATCACGCGCTCCCGGCTGTGAGGCCGCACCGTGACGAGATCGGCGCGATCTGGGCGAGCACCCAGATCCTCAACGAGACGCTGCTGAAGGCCGAGGGGCTGCGCCGGGAGCATCAGCGACTGGACGCCGATTCAGTGACGCGCAAGCGCGTCGAGATGACCGGCCTCGCCGACCGGTTCGAGGGCAGCATCGGCGGCCTCGTCGGTCACCTTGCCGGCGCGGCCGCCGGGATGGAGCGGGCCGCCGCCACGATGGCCGGCAATGCCGAGCGGACCGGAGCCCAGTCGCAGATCGTGACGCGCGCCGCCGAAACAACCTCGCACAACGTCCAGGCCGTGGCGGCGGCCACCGAGGAACTCGCCGCCACGGCGGGGGAGATCGGCATGCAGGTCAGCCAGACGTCGACCGCGGCCGAGAGCGCCGTCGAGGCGACCCGGCGGACACGCACCAGCGTCCAGGCCCTGGCCCGTAGCGCTGACGGGATCGGGCAGGTCGTGTCGCTGATCTCGACCATCGCCGGGCAGACCAATCTGCTGGCGCTGAACGCCACGATCGAGGCCGCCCGCGCGGGCGAGGCCGGCCGGGGCTTCGCGGTGGTGGCCACCGAGGTGAAGGATCTCGCCACCCAGACCGCCAAGGCCACCGAAGAAATCGCCGGCCAGATCGCCGCCATGCGCACCGCGACCCACGAGGCGGTGATGGCGATCGAGGAGATCGGCGGCACGATCGAGCAGGTCCACGGGATCGCCCTCGGCGTCGCCGCCGCGGTCGAGGAGCAGCAGGTCGCCACGCAGGAGATCGCCCGCAGCATCGCCGAGGCGGCGAACGGCACGCGGTCGGTCACCGAGACGATGACGCTGGTGCTCGGCGCCGCGCATGAGACCGGGATCAGCGCCGCACAGGTGCTGGAGGCCGCCGCCGACATCGCCCGGCGCTCGAACGGGCTCGGCGGCGAGGTCGCCGGCTTCGTGACGCAGGTCCGGGCCGCTTGAGCCCGGCCACGGCCGGGGTCGATATTGCGTTGCAGCGCGGGGCGCCGTAGGAACACGGCATTCGCAAGGACCCGGTGAAAGCCCGGGTGGCTCTTCCGGCCGCCGATCCGCCGGACCACGCATCCGAGTCGCCCTGATCGTCCGCTTCCGATGCGGACGCGCGCCTCGTGCGGATTGTTCACCTCATGCAGCGCAACCTGTCCGGAACCACTGGCCTTCACGGCCGGTGGTTCTCCAATCTCCGCGGCGATACCCTCTCGGGCATCGTCGTCGCCCTCGCCCTCATCCCGGAGGCGATCGGCTTCTCGGTAATCGCCGGGGTCGATCCCAAGGTCGGCCTCTACGCTTCGGTGGTCATCGCCTGCACCATCGCGTTCGCCGGCGGGCGCCCCGCGATGATCTCGGCCGCCACGGCAGCCACCGCGGTGGTGATGGTCGACCTCGTGCGCGAGCACGGCGTCCAGTATCTGTTCGCCGCCACCATCCTGATGGGCCTGTTCCAGATCCTGGCCGGCCTTCTCCGGCTCGGCCGGCTAATGCGGTTCGTCTCGCAATCGGTGATGACCGGCTTCGTCAACGCGCTGGCGATCCTGATCTTCTTGGCCCAGCTCCCGGAACTCACCGGCGTCACGCCGGCGACCTACGGGCTGATCGCCCTGGGACTCGCGATCATCTACGGCTTTCCGCGGATCACCCGGGCCGTGCCGTCGCCCCTGGTGGCGATCGCGGTGCTCACGGCGGTCACGGCCGTCTTCTATCTCGACGTCCGAACGGTCGCGCATCTCGGCGCCCTGCCGTCGTCCCTGCCGCGCTTCGCGCTGCCGGACGTACCGCTTACCCTGGAGACCCTGCGCATCATCCTGCCCTACGCGGCGACGCTTGCCGCCGTGGGATTGCTGGAGAGCCTGCTCACGGCGCAGATCGTCGACGACATGACCGATACCGGCAGCGACAAGAACCGGGAATGCATGGGCCAGGGCGTCGCCAACATGGCGTCCGCCGTGTTCGGCGGCATGGGTGGCTGCGCGATGATCGGCCAGTCGGTGATCAACGTCTCCTCGGGCGCGCGCGGCCGGCTGTCGACGCTGGTGGCGGGAGCCTTCTTGCTCCTGCTGCTCGTCGCATTGCAGGATCTCCTGGCTGTCGTGCCGGTGGCGGCGCTGACCGCCGTGATGATCATGGTCTCGCTCAACACCTTCTCCTGGCGCTCGCTCGCCCGGTTGCGCACCAACCCCCTGCCCTCCTCGGCGGTGATGCTGGCGACGGTTCTCGTGGTCGTAGCCACCAAGGACCTCGCCATCGGCGTCTTGGTCGGCGTGCTCCTGTCGGGCGTCTTCTTCGCCGGGAAGGTCGCGCGGCTCAGCGCGGTATCCTCCGAGCTGTCGCCGGATCGGCGCACCCGAACATACCGCGTCACCGGACAGGTGTTCTTCGCCTCCGCCGGCACCTTCTGGGAAGCGATCGATCTGCTGGAGCCCGTCGAGCGCCTCGTCATCGACGTCACGGCGGCGCATTTCTGGGACATCTCGGCGGTGGCGGCCCTCGACCGTGTGGTGCTCAAGGCCCGGGCGCGGGGGCGCATCGTCGAGGTCGTGGGCCTGAACGCGGCCAGCGCGACGCTGGTCGAGCGGTTCGGGACGCACGACAAGCCCGGCGGCGCGCCGTCGCTCTCGGGACACTGAGGCGGCCATACGTCCCCATGCAGCCCCTTGCGCGGGCGCGCGCGGGACCCCATTCCCGGCGTTGGGCCACGGGACGCGGCCGGAAATAAGGATGGACCAGCGGTGACGACGTTCTCTCCGCGCGAGATCGTGTCCGAACTCGATCGCTTCATCGTCGGGCAGCACGACGCCAAGCGCGCCGTCGCGATCGCGCTGCGCAACCGCTGGCGGCGCCAGCAGCTCACCGGGCCACTCCGCGAGGAGGTGGCGCCCAAGAACATTCTGATGATCGGGCCCACGGGCTGCGGCAAGACCGAGATCGCCCGGCGCCTCGCCCGGCTCGCCAACGCGCCGTTCCTGAAGATCGAGGCCACCAAGTTCACCGAGGTCGGCTATGTCGGCCGCGACGTCGAGCAGATCGTGCGCGACCTCGTGGAGGTGGCGATCGGCCTGACCCGGCAGACCAAGCGCGAGGGCGTGAAGGCCAAGGCCGAGGCGGCGGCGGAGAACCGGATCCTCGACGCGCTGGTCGGGCCGACAGCGAGTTCGGCGACACGCGACAGCTTCCGCCGAAAGCTCCGCAACAGCGAACTGGACGACAAGGAGGTCGAGCTGGAGCTCGCATCGAGCGCGCCCGCGGGCCTGCCGATGTTCGACATCCCCGGCATGCCGGGGGCGTCGATGGGGGCGATCAACATCGGCGACATGCTGGGCAAGGCGCTCGGCGGCCAGCGCGGCAAGCCGCGCCGGATCGTCGTGCGGGACGCCTACGCGCCGCTGATGGCGGAGGAATCCGACAAGCTGGTCGACGATGAAGCGCTCACCCGCGAGGCGATCCGCGAAGTCGAGAACAACGGCATCGTGTTCCTGGACGAGATCGACAAGATCTGCGCCCGTGAGGGCCGTTCCTCCGGTGATGTCTCCCGCGAGGGCGTACAGCGCGACCTGCTGCCGCTGATCGAAGGCACCACGGTCGCCACCAAGCACGGGCCGGTGAAGACCGACCACATCCTGTTCATCGCTTCTGGCGCCTTCCACGTCTCGAAGCCGGCCGATCTCCTGCCGGAGTTGCAGGGCCGCCTTCCGATCCGCGTGGAGCTGCAGCCGCTGACGGTGGACGATTTCCGCCAGATTCTCACCTCGACGGAGGCGAGCCTGATCAAGCAGACCGTCGCCTTGATGGAGACCGAGGGCGTGACCCTCACCTTCACGGACGATGCGGTGGACGCCCTGGCGAAGGTCGCCGTCGAGGTGAATTCGTCCGTCGAGAATATCGGTGCCCGCCGTCTCCAGACGGTGCTGGAGCGGGTGATCGACGAGATCTCCTTCACCGCCACCGACCGCTCCGGTGAGACCGTGCCGATCGATGCCGCCTATGTGCGCGCCCGCGTCGCGGATCTGGCCGCCAACGCCGATCTGAGCCGGTTCATCCTGTGAGCGCGCCGCGCTACTTTGCGCAACCCTGAAGCTATGCGGCGATAAGATCGTGGAATCGACGCGTGCTGTGCGTCGATTGACGCCATGCATGGAGGAGATCTGGCGATCACCCGGCGCCGATCCCGTCAATCCGCGACAAAGGATGGTGCTCGCGCGTCGCCTCGACGGCTCCCAGGGGAAGCTGACCCCGTCGGAATGGGCGCAGATCGCGAAGTGTTCGCACGATACAGCCTTGCGCGATATCGACGATCTCGTCACGCGAGGGTTGCTCGCGCGTGGGGAGGCCGGCGGACGCAGCACCAGCTATCGTTTCGTCGAATCGCGATTCTGAAGGGCAATGCCTCGTGTTACGCAACAGGTTCGGCGTCGGCGATACGGTCCTGTCGATCGGCGCCCTCGTAGCCGGCATGGTCTCGCTCCAGTGCGGTGCGACCTTCGCCAAGAGCCTGTTTCCGGCGGTCGGCGCGGCCGGCACCGCGTGCCTGCGGGTCGGCTTCTCGGCGCTGATCCTCATCGCGGTCTGGCGGCCCTGGCGGCGGAGCCTTCCGCGGGCTGAGGCGGGCTGGATCGCGCTCTACGGCGCGGCGCTCGGGGTGATGAACCTCCTGTTCTACCTCGCCCTGGCACGCCTCCCGCTCGGGCCCGCGGTGGCCATCGAGTTCACCGGCCCGCTGGCGGTCGCGCTCATCGCGTCGCGGCGCGCCTCGGATTTCCTGTGGATCGGCCTCGCGGTACTGGGTCTGATGCTGCTCCTGCCGATCACCACGACGGACGGGCTCGACCCGGTCGGCGTCGCCCTGGACCTCGGCGCGGCGGCGGCCTGGGCGCTCTACATCCTGTTCGGCCAGCGCGCCGGGCGTATCGATGGCGGCCAAGCGGTGTCCCTGGGGATGCTGACCGCCGCCCTCGCGGTCGCGCCCTTCGGCGTGGCCGAGGGCGGATCGGGGCTGCTTGCGCCCGGAATCCTGATCTCCGGTCTCGCTGTAGCGGTGATGTCGAGCGCCCTGCCCTATTCCCTCGAGATGGTCGCCCTGCGGCGCCTCGACCGGAAAAGTTTCGGCGTGCTGATGAGTCTGGAGCCAGCGGTCGCGGCCTGCGCCGGGCTGACGCTGCTGGGGGAGCGAATCAGCCCCGTCCAGTGGCTGGCGATCGGCCTCGTGATCGCGGCTTCGGTGGGGATCACGGCGGGTTCGCGGCGTCCCGCGCCCGAGGCGGCAATTCTGGAGACCTGAAAGGGCTCTACTTGCCCGCCAGCACGCGGGAGGCGACGTTGATGTACTTGCGGCCCGCCTCCTGGGCGTGCAGCACGGCGTCGCCGAGGTTCTCCTCGTCGCGGACGCTGGCCAGCTTGATCAGCATCGGCAGGTTGATGCCCGCCACAACCTCGACTGAGCCGCCGTTCATGCAGGACAACGCGAGGTTGGAGGGCGTGCCACCGAACATGTCGGTCAGCACGACCACGCCCTCCCCGGTATTCACGCGACAGACCGCGGACATGATGTCCCGCCGCCGCAATTCCATATCGTCTTCCGGCCCGATCGTGATCGTCTCGATCTGATCCTGCGGGCCAACCACGTGCTCCAGAGCGGCCTTGAACTCGGTCGCCAGGAGTCCGTGAGTGACGAGCACCATGCCAATCATCGACACGTGTTCCAACGTCCTGTGAATGCCGCCATGTTGTGCATCGCACAGCCCCCCACAAGGCGAACGCGACTTTTTTGCCCGGACATTGCTGCGATCATGGCACGGCTCACCCGCATACGCCATGGGGCGGCACCACCGGTGCGCGATTCGAGTCGCTGTGCGGCTGCGAAGTCACGGCCGCGGCTTTCGCAGTGCCGCACGAATGAGAAGCGGCGCCAGGCCGGCGGCGCGAACGCCCCGGTCGAGGATGAGTCGCGGGACCGGTATGCCCAGAATGTCCGCCGGCTCTGGCGGCGCCGGGAGCCGCGGCGACGCGGCGACGAGATCGACGACGAGATCCAATTCCGCCTCGTCGTCGGACGCGAGGCCGAGGTCGGCCACGGAAAGGATGCCCTGCCCCCGCACCTCGACGCGGCCGGCGAGTGCGGGATGGGCGCGCATCACGATGCGCCCGTTGCAGAGTACGCAGACGATCCGGTCATCGGCCACCAAGGCACCGTCGTCCGAGGCGGCGAGCAACAGCGCCAGACTCGACTTGCCCATGCCCGACTCGCCGCGGATCAGGATGCCCCCGCCGCCGAGCGTGCAGCAGGCGCCGTGGAGGGTGATGGTCACGCGTGGAGCTGGCGCGGGGCAGCCGGCAAACGCACGACGAACCGCGCGCCGCGCACGGTGGGCTCGCCGTCCTCGTCGGGGGCGCCGGGGCGATTCTCGGCGCGGATGGTACCGCGATGGGCCTGCACGATCTGACGCGAGATCGACAGGCCGAGCCCCGAGTTCTGACCGAAGCCCTGCTCGGGACGGTCGGTGTAGAAACGCTCGAAGATGCGCTCCAGGGCATGCTCCGGGATACCCGGCCCCTCGTCTTCGCAGACGAGTTCGACCTCGCCGCGCACCCGGCGCAGCACGACGCGGACCTTCGCGTCGCTGGGCGAGAACGAGCGAGCGTTGTCGAGCAGGTTGTTGACCACCTGCCCGAGCCGGCTGTCGTGGCCGATGATCGTGAACGGCGCTTCGCTGTCGAACGCGGTCCCCTCGATGTCGAGCTGGATCAGGCAGTCCTTCGGCCGCCGCCGCTCGTTGGCGACCGACACGACGGTGGAGAGCAGGCGCCGCAGATCGACCCGCCTGGCCTCGGCCCGGGCGAGCTCGGCATCGAGGCGCGAGGCATCGGCGATGTCGCTGATCAGGCGGTCGAGGCGCTTCACGTCGTGCTGGATGATCGCCATCAGCCGGCCGCGCGAATCGTCGGACTTGGCGAGCGGCAGGGTCTCGACGGCGCTGCGCAGCGAGGTCAGCGGGTTCTTCAGCTCGTGGCTGACATCCGCCGCAAAGCTCTCGATGGCGTCGATCCGGCGGTAGAGTGCCTGGGTCATGTCGCGCAGTGCCCCAGAGAGGTGGCCGATCTCGTCGGTGCGCTCGGTGAAGTCGGGGATCTCTTCGCGGGTCTTGATGCCCATCCGCACCTTCTCGGCGGCCTCGGCGAGGCGGCGCACCGGGCCCGCGATGGCGCCGGCGAGCAGGAACGACAGAACCACCATCACGGCCGAGGCGACTAGGAACACCTGCAGCAGGCCGAACCGCTCCGAGGCGATCACCCGGTCGATGGCGTCGCCCTGGGTCGAGATCAGCAGCGCGCCGCGGACCGAGCCGGCCCGATGGATCGGCACGGCGACCGAGACGGTGGTCTCGCCGAGCTTGTTGCGGCGCACGAGGCTGCCGCGGTTGCCGCCGAGTGCCGCCTGCACCTCGCGCAGCGAATGGCCGTTCTGCGGGCCGGTCTCCTCGGCGGGCTCGGCGCGGCTGCGGAACAGGCCGCTCAGCTTGGTCTGGACCGTCTGGAAGGCCGATTCCAGCATTCCGGGCTTGTGCGGCCGCAATCCCAGCGGGTCCGGCCGGCCGGCATCGCCGCGCTTGAACAGGGTGCGGGTGTCGAACAGCAGGCCGCCCTCCTGATCGTAGACCCGCGCTCGGTTGCCGGTGGGCGTCACGAGCCGCGAGAGGAGCGGCGCCACCTTCTCGGGGTTGAGCGAGAAGGCGAGCGGCTGCGATTCCTCCTCCGCGGCCTCGCCGGCCTGCTGCTGCAGCAGCTTGTCGGGATCGATCCGAATCGTGTCGGTATCGACGGAGGCCGAGGCCGCGATCGCGCCCGCGATGATCTCGCCCTGGATGGCGAGGCTCTGGATCCGCGCCTGGATCAGGCCCTGACGGAACTGGTTGAGGTACAGGAACCCGACCAGCAGCGCGATCAGCCCGACGAGGTTGAGCACGACGATGCGGCGCGTCAGGCTCGACGAGGCGCGCTGGCCGATCGCGTCCCACAGGGCGCGGGGCCAGGTCAGCGGGCGGGCGAGCGCTTTGGCCAGGGAGCTGCTGGGTTCTGCCGCCCCGGTCTGGGTCTGTGTGCGGGCGGTCACGCGGCGGATCCCGAAGATCACGCCTCCTTGAACCGGTAACCGACGCCGTAGAGCGTCTCGATCATGTCGAAGCTCTGATCGGTCACCTTGAACTTCTTGCGCAGCCGCTTGATGTGGCTGTCGATGGTCCGGTCATCGACGTAGACCTGATCGTCGTAGGCCGCGTCCATCAGGGCGTTGCGGCTCTTCACGACGCCGGGGCGCTGGGCGAGCGCCTGGAGGATCAGGAACTCGGTGACTGTCAGCGTCACCGGCTCGCCCTTCCATGTGCAGGTGTGGCGCTCGGGATCCATCATCAGCAAGCCGCGCTCGAGCGAGCGGGCCGCGACCTCCTCGGCCCCGCGCGGCGTGGCGCCCGGCGCCTCCTTGGCGAAGCGGCGGAGCACCGCCTTCACGCGCTCCACCAAGAGGCGCTGCGAGAACGGCTTATGGATGAAGTCGTCCGCGCCCATCTTGAGGCCGAACAGCTCGTCGATCTCCTCGTCCTTCGACGTCAGGAAGATCACGGGAAGGTCCGATTTCTGCCGCAGGCGTCGGAGAAGCTCCATTCCGTCCATGCGCGGCATCTTGATGTCGAAGATCGCCAGATCCGGCGGGGAGTGGCGCAGGCCGTCGAGGGCGGAGGCACCGTCCGTGTAGGTCTGGATGCGGTAGCCTTCGGTCTCGAGCGCGATCGACACCGAAGTAAGGATGTTCCGGTCGTCATCGACGAGGGCGATGGTCGGCATGCGCGGTCCCTGACTGAACGGGTTCGGGCGCGGTCCCGGCTTTACGCACAGGCCGCGCCGCGTCCCGGCCCCCGAGGGGCAGACGAGAACGCGAACCGGGCGGTTTCGGCGCAGCCCGGCGCGCGCAAAGGGACAGGTGCTTTAGTACGCCCGATCGGAAAAAGCGAGCGGCGGTCAGAGCTTGGCCGTAACGGCCGATCTGACGCGGCCCGAATCCCTCGCGCGCCGGCCCGAGCCCCGCTAACGTGGCCGGCGCGCGCGGCGGCAATTCGCCAGGGGGAGGAACGGCATGGGCGAGACCGGCGGAGACGTATCCGAACCACGGGGGCCCGCCCGGCCGCTGCCGGCCGACGAGGCGCCCTTCGACGCGATCGGCCTCGCCCGGAGCCTGCTGCGCGGCGTCCGCTCCGGGGCGCTGGCAACGCTGGATCCGGACGGCACGCCGTTCGCCTCGCTGGTGACGATGGCCACCGATGCCGACGGTACGCCGCTGATGCTGCTGTCGCGACTCTCGGCCCATACCCGCAATCTGCTTGCGAACCCGCGCTGCTCGCTGCTGTTCGCCCAGACCGGCAAGGGGGATCCCCTCGCCCATCCCCGGCTGACCGTGGTCGGGCGCGCAGCACAGACCGGCGAGGTCCGGGCGCGGGAACGCTTCCTCGCCCGCCATCCGAAGGCTAAGCTCTATGCTGACTTCCCCGATTTCGGCTTCTTCGCCCTCGATCCCGAGGCGGGCCACCTCAACGGCGGCTTCGCCAAGGCCGCGACGCTGACCCGCGAGCAACTGCTCCTCGACCTCACCGGCGCCGAGGCCATCGTGGCCGGCGAGCGCGGGGCCGTGGAGCACATGAACGCCGACCACGCCGACGCGCTCGCGCTCTATGCGGTCGGCGGCGGCGCCGACGCCGGGCTGCCCTGGCGGCTCACCGGCCTCGACCCCGAGGGCATGGATCTGATGGCAGTCGACCGTACCGCCCGGGTCGTCTATCCGGAGCGCGTCGCCGACATGGGTGCGCTGCGCAAGAGCCTTGTCGCCATGGCCGCGCAGGCGCGCGCGAACGGTGCGCAGGGGTAGGAGCACAAGGTCGTCGCGCAAGGACTTCGCGAAAAGGCATGGCGAAATGCCGCCGACTGCCCCATATCGGCCCCATGAGCGAGACGCAGACAGACACCTACCCCTTCAGCCTCGACGTGGAACCGGTCGGCGAGAGTGGCTCCCTGTTCCAGTGGAGCATCCGCAAGCACGGGAAGCTGCACCAGCGTTCGGACCGGAAGCATCCGACCGAGGCCAAGGCGCGCTCCCACGGCGAGGCCGAGATCGAGCGCCTGATCCGCGACCGCGGCCGCTGAGGCGGCCCGCGCGGCAGAGCCAACACTTGCACCTGCCCAGGCGGGGGCCGGATCGATCCGGCCCCCGTCTTTCGTGCGCCTCCGCCCCGGGCGACAGGATGGCACGCGGGGCGCGGCTGCGCTTGGCGCTGTCCCGTCGCGCTGCTATCTCGCGCGGGCGCCGCTTCATCCGAACCCGCCCAGACGTCAGACGGTGCGCGCCGGCGCGCGCCCGAACGGAATGCCGATGACAGCCCCGATCGACACCATCCGCAACTTCTCGATCGTCGCGCATATCGACCACGGCAAATCGACGCTCGCGGACCGGCTGATCCAGGCCACCGGCACCGTCGCGCTGCGCGACATGAGCGAGCAGATGCTCGACTCGATGGATATCGAGAAGGAGCGCGGCATCACCATCAAGGCGCAGACCGTGCGTCTGGAATACAAGGCGCAGGACGGCAAGGACTACGTCCTGAACCTGATGGACACGCCCGGCCACGTCGACTTCGCCTACGAGGTCTCCCGGTCGCTCGCCGCCTGCGAGGGCTCGCTGCTGGTGGTCGACGCCTCGCAGGGCGTTGAGGCGCAGACGCTCGCCAACGTCTACCAGGCCCTCGACGCCAATCACGAGATCGTGCCGGTCCTCAACAAGGTCGACCTGCCGGCCGCCGAGCCCGAGCGGGTGAAGGAGCAGATCGAGGAGGTGATCGGCCTCGACGCCTCCCAGGCCGTGGCGATCTCGGCCAAGACCGGGCTGAACATCGAGGCGGTGCTGGAGGCGATCGTCACCCGCCTGCCGGCCCCCAAGGGCGAGCGCGACGCGCCGCTCAAGGCGCTCCTCGTGGACAGCTGGTACGACGCCTATCTCGGCGTCGTCGTGCTGGTGCGGATCGTCGACGGCGTGCTCAAGAAGGGCATGAACATCCGCATGATGGGCGCGGACGCGGTCCACGGCGTCGACCGGATCGGCGTGTTCCGCCCGAAGATGGCCGAGATCGATGCGCTCGGCCCCGGCGAGGTCGGCTTCTTCACCGGCTCGATCAAGGAGGTCGCCGACACCCGCGTCGGCGACACCATCACCGAGGACAAGCGCCAGACCACCGCGATGCTGCCGGGCTTCAAGGAGGTCCAGGCGGTGGTGTTCTGCGGCCTGTTCCCGGTGGACGCCGCCGAATTCGAGAACCTGCGCTCAGCCATGGGCCGGCTCCGGCTCAACGACGCCTCGTTCTCCTACGAGATGGAAAGCTCGGCCGCGCTCGGCTTCGGCTTCCGCTGCGGCTTCCTGGGGCTGCTCCACCTGGAGATCATCCAGGAGCGGCTGGAGCGCGAGTTCAACCTCGACCTGATCTCGACCGCGCCCTCGGTGGTCTATCGCCTGAAGATGCGCGACGGCACCGTCAAGGAGCTGCACAACCCGGCCGACATGCCGGACGTGATGAAGATCGAGCTGATCGAGGAGCCCTGGATCCGCGCCACGATCCTCACCCCCGACGAGTATCTCGGCGGCGTGCTGAAGCTGTGCCAGGACCGCCGCGGCGTCCAGATCGACCTCAACTACGTCGGCAAGCGCGCCATGGTGGTCTACGACCTGCCGCTGAACGAGGTCGTCTTCGACTTCTACGACCGGCTGAAATCGATCTCGAAGGGCTACGCCTCCTTCGACTACCACGTCTCCGACTACCGCGAGGGCGACCTCGTGAAGATGTCGCTCTTGGTCAATGCCGAGCCGGTGGACGCGCTCTCGATGCTGGTCCACCGTACCCGCGCCGAATCCCGCGGCCGGGCCATGTGCGAGAAGCTGAAGGACCTGATCCCCCGCCACCTGTTCCAGATCCCGGTCCAGGCGGCGATCGGCGGCAAGATCATCGCCCGCGAGACGATCAAGGCCCTGTCCAAGGACGTCACCGCCAAGTGCTACGGCGGCGACATCTCGCGCAAGCGCAAGCTGTTGGACAAGCAGAAGGAAGGCAAGAAGAAGATGCGCCAGTTCGGGCGCGTGGAGATCCCGCAGGAGGCGTTCATCGCGGCGCTGAAGATGGACGATTGAGCCGCGTCGCGGCTCCCCCTCCCCCCTCTGCGGGGGAGGGAGACGCGCGGGTCAGCCCGGCGGCAGCACGTCGACCTGGATGCCTGAGTAATACGCCGCCAGGTTCGCAATATCGGAATCCGACAGCTCCTTCGCGACCACGTTCATGATCTCGTTCTGCCGCTTGCCGTCG